>DNJC01000006.1:0-207726 GCA_003490025.1 Geobacter sp.
CAGGAATGCCGCTCCTACAACAACGGATATCGGACCACCAGGAAACGCCGAGTCAGGCGGAAGCGACGCGGGGCAGGGAGGTTGTTGTGGAGAGCGGGGAGACCGAAAAAACGCCGGAAAGCCGTGATGCAGTCGAAGCGGAAGACCCGGCGGTCATCAGTCGCGGCCTCGCCACCATTCGCAAACGGCGCTGGATGTTGTGGAGCGTCATGATCGTCTATCTCCCGACGATGTGGATGACGCAGAAGATAACCCATTCGTTTCGGGACTCCATGCCGGTGTTCTTCATCTGGTTCTTCGTTCTTCTGGCGACGATGGCGTTCTCGGCCGCAGCGAGATGTCCGCGCTGCGGCCACTACTTTCATATGAACGGCATCACCCTCCTGTATCTCCGCAAATGCCTGCACTGCCAGTTGCACATCACTGAAGACAAGCGTGCGGGACGGCCGTAGATCCCGCCGACTCAGCGCGCCTAAGTGCCACTATCTGTCTTCACCGAGCGAGGGATTCGACTGTATATCTCCACCGAGGTCAGGACTCGACTGTATATCTCCACCGGGCGCGGAACCTGCCTGTATTTCTTCTCTACGTGCGGCACTTCTAAGGCCCGGTTTTGCATCCTGGAGCGCGCCCAACTCCTGGTTCAGCGCCTCGGTCAGGCTTACGCTATCCGCCTGCGCCTTGCGAAACAGGGGATCCATCGACTCGATTACCTTCAGCGTCATGTTCCGTGACAACTGGTCCCTGATGTTGCTGATGTCGAAATAGTACGCCCTGTATGCGTGCTTCACCTCTTTGCTCCCTTCGTATATCGGCTTGAACGCCTCCCCAAGTTGCAACGGCTGCGTTCCGGCGTTCTCCGAGAGTCTCGGGAACCGGCACTGCGTCGCAGACTTCTCCGTTTCCACCAAATAGTCGCCGCTGTCGCGCATTCCGTTTGCGTGCTTGACCAGGCGCTCACCTATCATCCCCATCTTGTCCACGTTCTTGGAAAAGACCCTGCAGGCCTGTTTCAAATCTTCAGCCTGCGTCACGGCCAGCTCGTCCAACGCTTCATCTGTTTTCTCTACCTGTGACCTGGCAAATTCCAGATCTCCCTGCACCGTTTGCAGTGAGGCCGTGCTGCTCGGGTGCGTCATTATCCTGATACGGGTACATCCATGCAGAACAAAGATCGACAGCACGAACAGGTTGAGTACTACCAGTAAGGTCAATCTGGTTGGTATCCCCATGTCACCCCTCCTGCCTTGGAATTTATTAATAGTAGATAATGTTTCATGGCTGTCAACGCGCCTGCGTTCCGCGGTTAACCCGCGTGTCACTATCCCCTTTCGCTGCAGCCGTGGGAGATTCTGGTAAACTTCCTGGTGTTCCGGGAGGGTGCTTAATGAGAAACTCGGGAAAGAATAATTCGTCAAAACGGCAGCTTACTTTTGAGGAGGCAGGTCATGAGAAAATATCTTGTTGCCTTGGCGATCATTCTATTCGCCCAGAGCGCGGTGGCTGGCATGGTCGGTAAGACGGTCGAATACCGGCAGGGGGATACCGTCCTTGAGGGGTACCTGGCATATAACGACTCGGTCAAGGGGAAGAGGCCCGGGGTCCTGGTCATCCACGAATGGACCGGGCTGGGGCAATACGAGAAGCGCCGCGCTGACCAGTTGGCCGCTCTCGGCTATGTGGCGTTCGCAGCGGACATTTACGGCAAGGGAGTGCGCCCTGCGACTCCCGAACTCGCCGCAAAGGAGGCCGCGAAGTACCGCGGCAACGACAGGGGACTTATACGCGCCCGCGCTGTTGCCGGTCTTGACAAGCTGGCGAGCTTTCCGCAGGTGGACCCTAAGCAACTCGCCGTCATCGGTTACTGCTTCGGCGGCACCGCCGCGCTCGAGCTGGCGAGAAGCGGCGCCAGGCTCCTCGGCGCGGTGAGCTTCCACGGCGGGCTGAGTACGCCCGATCCGGCGGACGCCAGGAACATCACCGGAAAGGTGCTGGCATTGCACGGCGCGGACGACCCGTACGTCAAAGCCGACGAGGTGGCCGCCTTCCAGCAGGAGATGCGCCAGGCCAAGGTCGACTGGCAGATGAACTACTACAGCGGTGCCGTGCACAGCTTCACCAACCCCAAGTCCGGCAACGATCCGTCGAAGGGGGTGGCCTACAACGAGAAGGCCGACCGGCGTTCATGGGAGGCGATGAAGCAGTTCTTCAATGAGATCTTTAAAAAATGAAGAAAAGGGGACAGGCTGCTTATTTAAGAAAAAGTAGCCTGTCCCCTTTTTGGCTTGTCCCCTTTTTGGCTGTTTGGTGTCCCCTTTTTTTGGCGCTTCCGTAGGGGCGAATGATTATTCGCCCTTACCTCCCGCCCGTAGGGGCGAATGATTATTCGCCCCTACCTCCCACCTGCCTCTCTCCTTGACTTGCACCTGTCGGCGGCGTTATACCTGATGCACCAACTTTGCGGAGCCCCCCTTAATGCCCGTTAGATTCATCCACACCTCGGATATCCACCTCGGTAAAACCTATCGCTCCCTTGGAGGCGACGCCCAGCGCTACCAGGACTTCTTTGCCGCCTTCGCAGGCATAGTCGCGGACGCGGTGCGCGAGCAGGTCGACTTCATGCTGATCGGCGGGGACCTCTTCCACACCGGCCAGATCCTCCCCAGGACCTTCGCGAAAACGATCGAGATCCTGCAGCCTTTGAAGGATGCCGGGATCCCCTGCCTTGCCGTGGAAGGAAACCATGACTGGATCCATCGCCGCGACAACGTCTCCTGGATGGAAGCCCTCTCCCAGCTTGGCTACATACGACTGTTGCGTCCGGCACGCACGAGCGACGGAGGCTACCTTTTCGAGGTTTTCGATCCCGAGGAGGGGGCCGGCGGGCATATCGAGATCAACGGGGTCAACGTCTACGGTCTGGGCTACATAGGGTCCCAGGCCGGAAACCACGTCGCCCGCATCTGCGAGGCTGTCTCTACCTCCCGCAACATCCTCCTCTTTCACGTCGGGGTCTGGAGCTATTCTCCGGTCGAGATAGGGAACATCAAACCTGAAGAGGCGCTGCCGCTGGCCGACTGTTTCGACTACCTGGCGCTTGGACACGGCCACAAGCCGTACATCGTCGAGACCCCGCAGGGGCGCCCCTACGCCTTCAACCCCGGCTCCCCCGAATGCGTGAACTTCGGCGAGGAGCGCTATGACAAGGGATATTACCTGGTCGCCATGGACGATGAGGGAGTGGCAACGCACGAGTTCAGGCGCACCTCTCCCCGCCCCATGCTGGTATTGACCGCCGACCTGGACGGCGCCGGCGATGTCACGGCAGCGCTGGAGAAATTCAGGAGCAACATGCAGGAAAAGCTCGCTTCGACCGAAGATCCGCGCGCACCGCTCATCGAGTTGAGGCTGATCGGGAAGGTCGCCTTCCACCCCTTCGAGCTGAACCGCGACCGCCTGCGCGCCGCCCTGCTCGACTTCAGCCAGCCGCTGCACTTGGAGATCAAGAACCACCTTTCCCAGGTGGCCGGCGGGGGAGGGGAGGAGAAGGTCAAGAAGAGCCTGGCGGAGATCGAGCGGGACGTGCTTGGCGAGCTGGTCGGAGCCAGCAGCCAGTACCAGGGGAGAGAGGAGGAACTGGTCTCCCTCAGCCTGGCGATACGCGACCTGGTGCTCAAGGGCGACGTCGAGGGCGAGGAGCTGTTGGCGCTTCTTTCCTTGGGAGGTGCCCGGTGCGCATAGTCTCGATTCATCTGAAGAACATAAAGTCGCACCGCGACACGGAACTTACCTTCGCCCCCGGCATCAACGTTCTTTCCGGCGCGAACGGCTCGGGTAAGAGCACCATCTTCCAGGCCATCGGCTATGCCCTCTTCGGGGTCTCGGCACAGGACTTCGTCTCCCGCGCCGAGCGCTTCCTCACTATCGGCACCAAGCGGGGCGAGGTGAACGTCGTCTTCGAGCCGACGCCGGGAGAACTGTACCGGGTGACCCGGACCGTCGGTCCCGCCGGGAAGTGGCTCCTCGCCAAGGAGAACGGCGGCGTTTTCGAGATCGAGGAACACGCCAACATTCAGGAGACGGAGCAGCGTATCGCATCGCTCCTGGGCCTTGCCGGCGGCAGGTCGCTGGCGGACCAGTTCAAGCTGGTCATCGGCCCCTTCCAGAACGATTTCCTCGGTCCTTTTGTCATCAGGCAGCCGACCAAGAGGCAGGACGCCTTTGACGAGATCCTCGGCATCGACGCCTGGCGCAAGACCTTCGACGGCACCAAAGCCCTCACCAGCACCATACTCGCCAGGATGGAGACGCTCCAGGCGGAAGTGGCGGGCAAGATCGAGCAGGTCGCGGTGCTCCCCGCCAAGGAGCAGGAACTGGCCGGCATGCGGGAGAGCGCCGAGGCGAAGAAGAAAGAACTGACGCAGCGCCTGGCCGACCTGGAGCGCGTCACGGCCAATGTTTCCGCGCTGGACGGGCAGAAAGGGCGTGTGGAGTTCGTTCAGCACGAGGTGCAGGGGCTGGAAGAAAAACTCACCTCCGGCAAGGAACACATCGCCAGCCAGCAGCTCCTGGTGGAACAATCAAAGAGCGCCGCCGCGCAGGTGGCTGCGGCCGCCGAAGGGAAACAGGGTTACGACGCCGCCGAGGAAAGGTTGCTGAAGCTGCGGGCCGACGAGCAGCAGAAGCTGTCGCTGGAAAAGAAGCTGGCCGACTTCGAGAAGGAACAGGCCGGGATACGTTCCGCCCTGGAGATAGAAAGCAGGGAGTTGACCGAGGCCGGAAGCAGTATCGATGCTGAAGGGAAGCGGCTTGCCCTCGAAGAAACGACGCTGTCCGGGGCCCTTTCGGAAGTGAAGGGGGCGGAGGCAGCCGCTGCCGCCAAGCTCGCCGAGGCAAGCAAGGCCCTGCTTCTTTTCCGCGAACTCCCCATGCATCGCATCGAGACCACGCTCCCGTATCTCTTCGTCGCCCTCGATCGCATGGCCGCCATCGATGCACAGTCGCTGGAGAGAAGGCGCCATCTCTCCGGCAGCGAAGGGGTGAAACTTGAAGCCGGTGCGCTTGCGGGGCTCCAGGGGCAACTTGAGAAGGTGCAGGGTAAGCGCTCGGAACTCTCCGGCAGGCGGCTCTCCCTCGTCGAGGGACGCGAGAAGATAGGGGAGGGCGATTGTCCTTTCTTTCAGGAACCATGCAAGAACCTGCAATCCGGCGACGGCGTCGAGGTTTTCACCGGGCGGATTGAGGCGCTGGATACGGAAATCGTACGACTTGACGAGGAAGCCGTTCTGCTTACCGCCAAGGTAGCCTCGGCGCAGTCGGCGGCCCGCGAACTGGCCGTCCTGGAGCAGGTAGCCTTGGAACTCCAGAAGGCGGGAAAAGAGCGCGACGGCAAGGAAGAGGAATTCAGCCGACACTTCCGCGACATCGCCCCGTCCGCCCTGATCCGCCCCCTCGAGGATTGGCTCTCCTTGACCGGTCTCGGTGGGACCGTGGAGCTTGGTGCGGTCAACGTCACGCTGGCAGGCACACCGCAGGAACGCCGGGAACAGCTCCTTGCTGCCAGCGACCAGTGGCAGGGGATCATTGCTACGATGGAGCAGGCGACCCTAACCCGTGTGCAGCAGGCAGAGCAGCCGGTCCGGGAATGCGCCCTGAAGCTGGCCGACCTTGCGGCGCGCAGCGAGGCACTGGTCGCGAAGCAGCGGGAGCTTGGCCTATCCAGGCAAAGGGTTGAGCAGAGAAGGGAAGCCATCGGTCAGCAGGAGAAGCGGCTGGCGGCGCTGGTTGAGGGGATCGCTGCGCAAAAGAAAGAGGTTGCCGCCTATGCCGGGGTTGACCGGGCAATCAAGCAGGCGACGGAGGAGCTGACCACCTTCCAGCCTGCCCGCGACGCCTACATAGCGAACCTTAAATCGGCGCAGGAACTGGAGCAGCACCAGGAGAGGCTGACCAAATACCAGGCGCGGCTTCAGGAGATTGTCGAGCAGCTTTCGGTCAAGCGTGACGAGCTGAAGGAGTTGTTGGCGGGATACCGTCCCGATCAGCATGAAGCGGTCAAGCGGGAGCGCGAGCTGCTGCTTTCGGCCGAGGCGACCTTGAAAGCGGAACTGGGCGCCCTGGCTGACGGGATAGCCCGTCTGGTAGCCGAGACGACTGCCCTTGCCGTGGTGGCTGCCGAGATCGCGAAGAAAGAGGCGGCCATAGAGGAGCTGAAAGAGCAGGGGGCGCTGGTCAAGTTTCTGCGCAACCAGGTCTTCAAGAACGTCTCCAGTCAGCTCTCCGAGCGGTTCCGCGAGGAGATCAGCTTCCGGGCCGACCGCATCTATCGCTGCATCTGCGACTCCGACGAGGAACTCTTCTGGGGCGAGAACTACCAGGTCGTCTTGAAGGACATCGCGGACGGCGAAATCAGGGAGAGGACAGACGACCAGCTTTCCGGCGGCCAGATGATGAGCGCCGTCGTCGCGCTGCGCCTGGCGCTTTTGCAGACCATCGGCGCCAGGATCGCCTTCTTCGACGAGCCGACCTCCAACCTGGACGCGGAGCGAAGGGAAAACCTGGCCAAGGCGTTCCGCGCCATCGACGTCGGGCAGGAGGAGGTGACCGAGCACTGGTACGACCAGCTCTTCCTGGTGAGCCACGACGTGAGCTTCACNNAGGGGGTTAGGGGGTGGGGGTAGGTGCCACATTTCGCGACGTTGGCAACTTCACCCACCCCCCGGCCCCCTCCCGTCAAGGGCGGGGGAGTTTAATTGCAAGGAAAGAGACATGCCTAAGAAGCATCATGGCGCCTGGTACATAGTCGCCTCGGCGGCGGGGTTCGCCACCCTCGGCATCCTCATCAAGAGCGCCTTTGCAGGCGGCGCCAACATAACCACCATCCTCGCCGGCCGGTTCCTGATTGCCGGGCTGTTCCTGGTCGTCTATCTCAAGGCACGCGGGATACCGTTTCGCGTCGACCGTCGGACCGCGATCTCCCTGACGCTCATGGGGGCGATCGGCTACGGCGGCATGTCCATGCTCTTCGCCAACGCCATCCACTACCTCCCGGCGTCGCTAACGGCGATGCTGCTTTACACCTATCCCGCGCTGGTTACGGTGCTGGCTCTCTTGGTCGGCGACGAGCGTTTCAACCCCGCCAAGGGGATCGCCCTCGTCGTCTGTACGGTCGGGCTGGTTCTCCTTTTGGGGGCGTCCTTCGAGGGGGTGCGGCTTGAGGGGGTGCTGTCCGCCCTTGGCGCGGCGAGCATCTACAGCTGTTACATAATCATCGGCAACAGGATTCTGAAGAACCTGGATCCGATGGTTACCTCACTGTGGGTCTGCACCACGGCCGGTCTAGCCTTTTTGCTGTACGGCTTGGCAACCGGGGAACTGATCTACAGCATGTCTCCCTCCGGGTGGCTCTCCATCCTCGGCATCGCCATGTTGCCGACGCTTATCGGCGTCATCGGCTTCTTTGCCGGGCTGAGGCTGATCGGCGCCACCAACGCCTCCATCATCAGCATGCTGGAGCCTCTCATCACGGTCGTTCTCTCTGCGCTGCTTCTAGGCGAGCGGATCACGCCGCTGCAGGGGTTCGGCGGCGCGGTGCTCCTCTTCGGCGGTCTCGTCCTGCAGCTATGGGGACACGAGGCACGGCACGAGACTGTCACCGAGGTGTAAACCTTCCCCCCTCCTGGCCTCCCCCCTCCGGGGGAGGGACTCGGACGCTCACTTTCCGAAAGTATGTTGTCCATCTCCCGCCCCCGGAGGGGGAGGGGCAGGGAGGGGGAAGATTTGTCCCGCCCCGCCTCAATCACCCGCCAACATTGACTTTCCCGCTTCGATCTGCTAGAGGAATAGGCTTGCATTAATCGCACGCCATAAAGGACCTCATGGAACTGTTCTTTCTCAAAGTATCGATAATGCTGGTCCCCGCACTGATGGCCATCACCTGCCACGAGGTGTCGCACGGCTACATAGCGGACAAATTCGGCGACAGTACGGCGAGGTCTCTGGGGCGTCTCACGCTGAACCCGCTCAAGCACCTGGACCTTTTCGGCACGCTCATGATCTTTATCGTGGGGATAGGGTGGGCAAAGCCGGTACCGGTCAATTTCAACAACCTGCGCCGCCCAAAGACGGACATGATCTGGGTCGCCGCCGCCGGTCCCATCACCAACTTCACTCTCGCCTGCGTTTCGGCTTTTGCCATGCGGCTGCTGGTGGCCGCAACCGAAGGGGTGCCTGATGGCTCGATGCTCGCCGCCATCATCGATCCGACCGCGCTGATGCTGGCTTTCTCCGTCTACATCAACCTGATGCTCGGTATCTTCAACCTGATCCCGGTGCCGCCGCTCGACGGTGGCAGGGTGGCGGTCGGCCTGCTCCCGTATCGTCCGTCTGCCGCGCTGGCGAGGCTTGAGCCGTTCGGCATGATCATCATTATCGCGCTGGTGTTCTTCACCAACGTATTCGGCTATGTCATATCTCCCGCGCTTAACTTCGGCGTCCATCTTCTTGCAGGGCCGCAAAGCAACCTTGTATTCGGCGTAACCAAGCTGATGTTGAAGTAGGCTCTCCGTTGCCGGGAGAAACTGGAGACATGGAAATAAAAAAAGGAGTCCGTATTTATGAGCAACAACCGTATCGTTAGCGGCATGAGGCCAACCGGTAAACTGCATCTCGGTCATTATCACGGGGTGCTTTCCAACTGGATGGAACTGCAGAGCAACTTCGAATGTTTCTTCTTCGCCGCTGACTGGCACTCCCTGACCACGGAATACGCTAATACGGATGGCATCAAGGACAGCATCAACGAGATGGTGCTCGACTGGCTCGCGTTCGGCATCGACCCGGAGAAGAGCGTCATCTTCGAGCAGAGCAGGGTGCCGCAGCACGCGGAACTCAACCTGATCCTCTCCATGATAACGCCGGTCTCCTGGCTGGAGCGCAACCCGACCTACAAGGAGATGCAGGAGAATCTCACCACCAAGGACCTCTCGACTTTCGGCTTCCTTGGCTATCCGGTGCTGATGGCCTCCGACATCATCGTCTACAAGGCGTCCCGCGTCCCGGTCGGCCAGGACCAGATCCCGCACCTAGAGATCACCAGGGAGATCGCACGGCGCTTCAACTACCTCTACGGCGAGGTATTCCCGGAGCCGGCGGCGCTTCTGACCGAGACCCCGAAGGTGCTCGGCACCGACGGCAGGAAGATGAGCAAATCCTACGGCAACGCCATTTTTCTTTCCGACGATGCCGAGGAGACCAGGAAGAAGGTGATGTCCATGGTCACCGACACCCAGCGTCCCTTCAAGCGCGACCCGGGCGAGCCGGACCGCTGCGTCGCCTTCACGCTGCACTCGCTCTATGTGGACGAGGCCAAGCGTGCCGAGATAGTCGAGGGATGCCGCAGCGCGCAGCTTGGTTGCGTCGACTGCAAGAAGATCCTGGCCCAGGCCATGATAGACACGCTGGCTCCCTTCAGGGAGAAGCGGGTGGCTCTGGAGCAGCAGCCCGGTTTGGTGAACGAGGTGTTGGCCGCCGGAAGCCGCAAGGCCGAGGTCGTCGCCAGGCAGACCATGGAAGAGGCCCGCGCCGCGCTGAAGGTGTAGGCCGGGGCGGGAAGGTTGGTCTCTCAGTCTCCCCCTCGCCCTTCGGGAGAGGGACGGGGTGAGGGCGTCGCAATGGGCAACCATGTCACGCTGTGGCGCCTCCCTCACCCGGCCTTCGGCCACCCTCTCCCGGAGGGCGAGGGGATGGGGCGTTGACCGATGCACAACGTAGAACATAGAACGTAGAACGTAGAACTGCCTTTGAGGAGTCCCCTTGTCGCTGGAAAGCATGCAAAGCAACCTTTTTTCTGACGCCCTGGAGGACGCCTACCGGGTCCGGATAGAGGAGTTCGAGGGACCGCTCGACCTGCTGCTCCACCTCATCAAGAAAAACGAGGTGGACATCTACAACATCCCGATCGCGGCCATCGCCCGGCAATACCTCGAGTACATCGAACTCATGAAGGAACTGAACCTGGATATCGCGGGCGAGTTCCTGGTGATGGCGGCCACCCTGTTGCAGATCAAGTCGCGCATGCTGCTCCCGGTCACGCCTGAGGAGGAAGAGGCCGAGGTCGAGGACCCGCGCGCCGAACTGGTGCGAAGGCTCCTGGAATACCAGCGCTACCGTGACGCGTCCTACCTCCTCACCAGCCGCAACCTCCTGGGGAGGGACGTCTTCGCCCGCAAGTTCGGATCCCCGGAACTTGAGGAGCTGGAGCCGGTCGAGGAGCCTGCCGACGTCGAACTGTTCGAGCTGATAGAGGCTTTCCAGCGGGTGCTGGCGCGCATCTCGGTGGACACCTTCCATGATGTCATCGCGGACGGGATATCGATCGCGGACCGCATCGGCGAGGTCCTGTCGGTGCTGCACGTCGAGAAAACGGTGGTGTTCGACTCGCTCTTCGCGGACGGCATGACCCGCGACCTGCTGGTGGTCACCTTCCTTTCCATACTCGAGCTTTGCAAGCTGAAACTGATAAAGATCGTGCAGGGAGAGAGTCTCGGCACCATCTGGCTCACCCTGGCGGCGTCCGCCGAAGAGGGGAGCGACCCGGAAAGCGTCGTCGAGGCCGCAACTCATGAAGACACTGAGCAGGAGGAAATAGTTGGCGGTTAAATCGCTAAGGACAATCATCGAAAGCCTCCTCTTCGTCCATGACCAGCCGCTGTCGGTGGACCGGCTCTGTCTCATCCTCGAGGAGTACGAGCGTCCGGACATCAGGGGCGCGCTGGACGAGCTGGTCGAGGAGTACCATGCCGCCGACCGCGGCATCGTGCTGGTGCAGGTCGCCGGCGGGTACCAGCTTAGGAGCTGTCCTGAGCACGCGGACTACATCAGGCGGCTCACCAAGAGCAAGGGGGTCAAGTTCAGCCAGTCGGCCCTCGAGACTCTCGCCATCATCGCCTACCGCCAGCCCGTCACCAGGGCCGAGGTCGAATACCTGCGCGGCGTCGACTCAGGCGGGGTGATGAAGAGCCTCCTTGAGAAGAAACTGTTGAAGATACTCGGCAAGAAGGACGTCCCCGGCAAGCCGCTCATCTACGGCACCAGCCGTGAATTCCTGGAGCTGTTCGGCCTCAAGGACCTGGCGGCTTTGCCGACCCTCAAGGAGATCCAGGAACTGGTCCCCCCCGACCCGTTCGCCGATCAGCCTGCACTGCCGCTCGACGCTGTTGAACCGTAGTCTTTGCTGCGCTAGAATAGTGCCTGGCGCGAAACCGCCGGGTTTCCCGCACCGGGATCGGCCGCTATCGCGTTAAAGGAGGCTTGGCATGGTACGTCTACCGGCAGTTGCCGGGAAGTTCTACACGGACGACCCGGACCGGCTCCGCGAGGAGCTCTCCTCGATGATGCCGCAAGGCCAGGAAGAGCGGGCCATCGGCATCGTCGCTCCGCATGCGGGCTACGTGTATTCCGGCCACGTCGCCGGGAAGGTCTACTCCGCGGTCCGCGTTCCCGACACCGTCCTCGTCCTTGGCCCCAACCACACCGGCCTCGGCGCCCCCGCGGCGCTCGCTCCCGCCGGGGAGTGGCTCACGCCGCTCGGCCCGGTCCCCGTGAACAGCCTTCTTTCCAAGCTGATCCTGAAGCATGCCGCCTCCGTCCGGGAGGACGTGGTGGCGCACCGGTTCGAACACTCCATCGAGGTCCAGCTCCCTTTCCTGCAGTACCGCAACCCTGACGTCACCATCGCCGCCATCTGCCTCTCGCTTCCCGACTTCGACTCCATCTCCCAGCTCGGAGAGGGGATCGCGAGCGCCATCAAGGAGTTCGGCCAGGAGGTCCTCATCGTCGCCAGCTCCGACATGACGCACTACGAATCGGCGCGGGCGGCCAAGGCGAAGGACGACCTGGCGCTGGCGCAACTGACCGGCATGAACCCCGAGGGGCTCCTCAGGGTCTGCCGCGAGAAGGGAATCACCATGTGCGGGGTGATCCCGGCCACGGCCATGCTGGTCGCCGCCAGGTCGCTGGGAGCTTCCTGCTGCCGGCTGGTAAACTACGCGACCAGCGGCGACGTGAGCGGCGACCAGAAGAGCGTGGTCGCCTACGCAGCCCTCGCGGTCTCCTGATGGAGGTAATCACCACCCACCTCAACGCGGATTTCGACTGCATCGGCTCGATGGTGGCCGCGAAAAAGCTCTACCCCGAGGCGCTGCTGGTGTTCCCCGGCGCCCAGGAGAAGGGGGTGCGTGACTTCTTCCTGAAATCCCATCCGGCCGAGCCGGAATTCACCCGCATGAAGGACATCGATTTTTCCAGCATCACCCGCCTCATCGTCGTCGACTGCCAGCATTCCTCCCGCATCGCGAAGTTCGGGGAACTTGCCAAAAGCGGCACCGTAGAGGTCCACATCTACGACCACCACCCGACCAGTTCCGGCGACCTGAAGTCCGACGGTGGCGTGATACGCCCCTGCGGCTCGACCACGACCATCCTGGTCGGGATGCTGATGCAGCGCGCCATCGAGGTGGATCCGTACCAGGCGACGCTGATGATGCTCGGCATCCACGAGGACACCGGCAACCTCACCTTCCCCTCGACCACCGCGGAGGACTACGCCGCCGCGGCCTGGCTCCTTGAGCGCGGCGCGAACCTGAACGAGGTCGCCGACTCCATCGGCAAGGAGCTTACCGTCGAGCAGGTCTCCCTCCTGAACGATCTCCTCACCTCGCTGAAGACCACTTCCCTCAAGGGGGTCGATGTCTCCGTGGCGCACGCCTCGGTCGACAGGTACGTGGGGGACATCGCCAACCTGGCCCACATGATCCGCGACATGGAGAACCTGCAGTCGCTTTTCATCGTGGTGGGGATGCAGGACCGGGTCTTCGTGATCGCGAGAAGCCGCATTCCGGAGGTGAGGGTAGGGGAGATCCTGCAGGAATTGGGGGGCGGGGGGCACGCCACCGCAGCGTCGGCAACTGTCCGGGAACTCACCGTGATCCAGACGCTGGAGCGGCTGGAAGCCGTGTTGCGCAAGCGGGTGGACCCGAGGCGGGTGGCGCGGGACATCATGTCGTCGCCGGTGAAGACCCTTCCCCCCGACTGCACCATCTTGGAGGCGCGCGAGCGCCTGGTGCGCTACAACCTGAGCGCGATGCCGGTCCTTGAAGGTGAGGAGGTGCGCGGCATCATCTCCAGGAAGACGGTGGAGAAGGCCCTGTACCACAACCTGGGCCGCGTCCCTGTTTCGGACTACATGCACTCCGAGTTCATGATCGCCTCCCCAGACACCCCCATAAGCGAGATCCAGAGCTACGTCGTCGGGGGCGATGCGAGGCTGGTGCCGGTTCTCTCGGATGGGGCGCTGGTGGGGGTGGTGACGCGTACCGACCTGCTGCGCTACAGCCTGGGGAACGAGGCGATCTACGACCTGGCAAGGGAGGCGATACAGGTCAAGAGCCGCGAGGTGGAGGGGTTGATGAAAAAGCACCTCCATCCGCGTTCCGTCAGCATCCTGCACGATCTGGGGCGGGTCGCCGACCAACTCGACGTCCCGCTTTACGCGGTGGGCGGGTTCGTGAGGGATCTGCTGCTTGGGCACGAAAACGTCGACGTCGACGTCACGGTGGACGGCGACGGCATCCTCTTCGCCGAGACCTTCGCCGCCAAGTTCGGCTGCAGGGTGAAGAGCCACGAGAAGTTCGGCACCGCGGTCATTGTGTTCCCGGACGGCTTCAAGATCGACGTCGCCAGCACCCGCCTCGAGTACTACGCCTCGCCCGGCGCCCTGCCGACCGTCGAGCGCTCGTCGCTCAAGATGGACCTCTACCGTCGAGACTTCACCGTCAACACGCTCGCCATAGGCCTCAACAACCGGTCCTTCGGGCAGCTCGTCGACTACTTCGGGGCCTACCGGGACCTCCAGGAGAAGGTGATCCGCGTGCTGCACAACCTCTCTTTCGTGGAGGACCCGACCCGGGTGTTCCGTGCCATCCGGTTCGAACAGCGCCTGAACTTCAGGATAGCGAGGCACACCGAGGACCTGATCAAGAACGCGGTGAAGATGGAGTTCCTGGAGAAGCTCGGGGGGCGAAGGCTTCTCTCGGAGCTGGTCCAGATCCTCAAGGAGAAGGAACCGCTCAAGGGGATCGGCCGCATGGCTTCGCTTGGGCTTTTGCGCTTTATCCACCCGGATGTCGAACTGACGCCGGCCATGCAGGGGGCGCTTGAGGAACTTCGGTACGTCGTGTCGTGGTTCGACCTCCTCTACCTGGAACGCCCCTACGAGCGCTGGGCCGTCTATTTCCTTACCCTGTGCGAGACCCTTACCTCGGACCAGTTCTGGGGAACCTGCACCAGGCTTGCCGTCAGCGAGCACTACAAGGAACGTCTGGTTGAAATGCGAAAGCTGGCCGACGACCTTGTCAGCGGGATGGAACGGAGGCTTTCGCGGCAGGAGCGGGTGGAGAACAGCGAGATCTACTTCATCCTGCGCGGGCTCCCGGTCGAAGTGCTCCTGTATCATATGGCCAAAAGCCGTAGCCCCGAGGTCAAGAGGTGCATCTCCCTCTATTTCACCAAGCTCCATTCCATGCGCACCCAGATCGGCGGAGAGGAGCTGAAGGCGTTGGGGGTCAAGCCGGGCCCGATGTACCGGGAGCTGCTGGATGCGGTTTTGAGCGCGAAACTGAACGGCCTCGTCGTCAGTCGCGATGACGAGATCAGACTCGCCACCGAACTGATAGCGGCGGTGTAGCGTTTTTGCCACAGTACCGTTCTTTCACGTACTTCTGGTAAGTTAATGAATTTGTGCGCTTTTGCTACTCACCTCCTTAAAAGTGAGGCATTTAAAGCACATGAGAACAAACAACTCGCCTTACTAATCAACCCCCATCTTCACGCTTCTTTTACAATTCATCCCGGTATTACAGGTGGTTACGCGCTTTTGTCCGCTTGCGCTGCGGCGGTGGCCCCGATGTTGCAAAGAGTTCGGTGATTTTCACCGGACACAGAGAGGGCCAACATGAAGAATTTGCAGCGCTGCGTTATCATTGCCGTCACCTTTATTTTTATGGCTAACCCCTGCTTTGCTGCGGAGAACACGTTCAAAACCTTCTTCGAGGATGCCTTCTACGGCGGGCTCACCGGCGGTCTGGTGGGAGGCGCTTTGCTGGTCTTCACCAAGAAGCCGCTGGACCACCTCGACTACGTAGGCTACGGCGCCGCTGCCGGCGTCATCGTCGGCGCCACGTACGGGGCCATCACCACCACCAGGTCCCTGGCCGAGGTCGAGAACGGCAGGGTCAGGTTTGCCATGCCGACCATCAAGCCCGAGTTCAGGGAAGGGTCAACCAGGGGGCAGACCACCCTCGTCGCCACCGCAGAGCTGATCCGCGGCAAATTCTAAGAAGATCCGTCACGATAAACCGATACGGGAAGGCCAATGGCCTTCCCTTTTTTTATCTGTTTTTCCTGCCACGATCTATCTAGCCCTCACGCACACGTCCCTCCCTTGAAGGGGCGGGAGAGTCTCTCCGTTAACGGCAAGTCGCAACATTGCCCATTAGTTGCCTTAATAAGACCCCTGGTATAAACTACAGGGGTTCTAAGGCTTGACGTGGGGGTGGATCTTGGCTCTAAACAACAGGCTTCCAGACTTGCTGGGATATACCAACTCGCTGCTCACCTGGGTGAGCGGGCGCGGACGGATCCTGATCGTGGTGCATGACAACCCCGACCCCGATTCCCTCGCCTCGGCGATGGCCTTGAGGCATCTCTTCGCGGTCAGGCTGAACCGCGAGGCGGTCATCGCCTTCTCAGGTATGATCGGCAGGAGCGAGAACCTCGCCATGGCGAAGCTCTTGCAGATACCGCTCACCCCGTTCCCCCTCATCGAGCTCAGGGCGTTCCAGGTGGTCTGCCTGCTGGACACCCAGCCCGGAACCGGCAACAACTCCCTTCCAGCAAATTCGCGCGTCGACATCGTCGTCGACCACCACCCGATGCGCGAGGCCAGCGCCTCCTGCAGGTGGGTCGACATCCGCCCCGACTACGGCACTACCGCGACCATCCTCTACGAATACCTGAAGGTGCAGGGGGTGTCGCTCGGGACCAAGCTCGCCACCGCGCTCTTCTACGCCATAAAATCCGAGACGCAGGATCTCGGACGCGAGGCGAGACGGGCGGACAGGGATGCCTACCTCGTGCTCTTCCCCCTGGCCAACAAGACGCTTTTGAACAGCATCACCCGTCCGCCGCTCCCCACCGAATATTTCACCGCCCTGCACAGCGCGCTCGAACATGCCCGGATCTACGGCAAGGTGCTGGTCGCCTCGCTGCAGGGAGTGCAGTTCCCGGAACTCGTCTCCGAACTGGCCGACCTCCTGGTGCGGCTGGAGGAGATCGAGACGGTCTTCTGCATGGGGCACTACAGCACCGAGATGATCCTCTCCATTAGGACCTCGAGCGAGGAGATCAATGCCGGCGAGCTGATACGCAAGATGGTCGTCGGCATCGGCAGCGCCGGCGGGCACGGAATGATGGCTGGCGGCAAGGTCGATATTATCGATGACTCGGACTCTGCGGTCGCGGAATTGGAACGCGTCCTGACCGGCAGGCTGCTGGACGAACTGGCCGTAACGGCGCGCGAACCGGTCGCGCTGGTCCCGTAGATATTCATGAAAGCGGTTGCCAAACACCCCCGAAAATGCTAGTAAATACCGTATGTCTCTCTTCCTCGATAACGCCGCAACTTCATTCCCGAAACCGGAATCAGTATACAGGGCGATGGACGCCGCGATGCGGGAGGTCGGCGTGGCTCCCGGAAGGGGCGGCTACCGTCAGTCCCTCGCAGCCGCGCGTATCGTCTACGAAGCGAGGTCGGCCCTGGCCCGTTTTTTCGGTGTCCGAGACTCCTCCCGCCTGATCTTCACCCACAGCGCGACCGAATCCATCAACATCGCCCTGAACGGTCTTTTAAAGCCGGGCGACCACGTGGTCTCGACCAGCGTTGAGCACAACGCCCTTTTGCGCCCGCTGCACCTGATGCGAACGCGGGGGGTGCAAGTGACCTTCGTGCAGGCGGATCATTTCGGGGTGGTTTCGGAGCGGGAGATGGCGAAGGCGATCCGCCCCGGGACGAGGCTCGTCGCCATGGCGCACTGCTCCAACGTCACGGGGGTCGTGCAGCCGATAGCCGAGACAGCTCGCCTGGCGCGCGAGGCGGGGGCCTTGTTCCTGGTCGACGCGGCGCAAAGCGCCGGCTTTCTCCCTGTCGATGTCGGGGCGATCGGCATAGACCTCCTCGCCGCACCCGGGCACAAGGGGCTTTTCGGCCCTCCCGGAACCGGTATCCTGACCGTGGCGGAGGGGCTGAGGCTGGAGCCGTTGCTGGTGGGCGGGACCGGCGGCAATGCGAGCAGTCCCGAGCAGCCCGAGGAGATGCCGGAGCGCCTGGAGAGCGGCACCATCAACACCCCGGCTATCGCCGGATTGAAGGCCGGTCTCGAGTTCATCGAGACTACGGGACTCGAGACGATCAGGAAGAAGGAAAAGGCCCTGGTGGACCAGCTCCTGGTGGGGTTGCGCGCCATGCCGGGGATACAGGTTTTCGGGCCGCCGCACGGGGAGCGGGGCGCCGCGGTCTCCTTCAATGCGGCCGGCCACGACCCCGCCGCGCTCGGCTATCTGCTGGACACGGGTTACGACATCGCGGTGCGCTCCGGCCTGCACTGCGCTCCCGACGTGCACCGGACCATAGGGAGCTACCCGGCCGGGACGGTGCGGGTGAGCCCCGGGTACTTCAACGCCGAGGGGGAGATCGAGTTTTTTCTGAAGGCGCTGAGGGAAATCCTGGCGGGGAAGCGGTAGAACAGGCAATACCGGGCTAAATACGTATCGCTACCAAAACGACACATCGGCCTCCGGCCGGGAAGGGGATATTACGAAAAGCTCAAATCTGGCGTTCGACGAAGAGGGAAGGCATGCCGTTCAATTCAATGACGTAGAGGGGGTACAGATGAAGAAGATTTACGTGCTCGACACCAACGTACTTCTATACGACCCGCAGGCGCTCACCAAGTTCGAAGACAATTCCATCATCATCCCGATCACGGTCATCGAGGAAATAGACCGTTTCAAGAAGGACATGAACGAGACCGGCCGAAACGCGCGCCAGGTCTCCCGTCTCATGGACGGCTTCCGCAAAGAGGGGTCGCTGTCGAAGGGGCTCCCGCTGGAAAACGGCGGCATGCTCAGGATCGAGATCTACGAAGAGAAGGTGATGAAGCGGCTGCCTCCCGAGTTGCGCGAGGACCGCGGCGACAACCGGATCCTCGCCGTTGCGGTCGACCTGATGGAGAGCGAGCCGGCCACCCCCGTCATCCTGGTAACCAAGGACACCAACCTCCGCATCAAGGCGGACGCCCTCGGGCTCGCCGCGCAGGATTACGAGTCGGACAAGGTCGCCATTGACGATCTGTTCAGCGGAGTCGCGAACATGGCGGTTGAAGCGGAGGTGATCGACCGCTTCTACAGCCAGGGGTGGCTGGAGCTGGAAGTGGGGCTCCTCCCCAACCAGTACGTCCTGCTCACCGAGGCGGCGAACCCGTCGCACAGCGCCGTCGCCCGCTTCGATCACGTTTCCCGCCGCATCGTGCCGCTTTCGAGGGTCGACAAGGAAGGGGTCTGGAGTCTCTTCCCGCGCAACCTCGAGCAGTCTTTCGCGCTCGACGCCCTGCTGGACGACAACGTGAAGATCGTCACCCTGGTAGGCAAGGCGGGGACCGGCAAGACCCTCCTCGCCATCGCCGCCGGCCTGCAAAAGACCGCCGAGGAGAACGTCTACAACCGTCTCCTGGTCTCCCGCCCGGTATTCCCGATGGGGCGCGACCTTGGCTTTCTCCCGGGCGACATCGAGGAGAAGCTCACCCCCTGGATGCAGCCGATCTTCGACAACGTCGAGTTGCTGCTGACCGGCCACGAGGGGGAGAAGCGCCACAGCAAGGGTTACAAGGAGCTGATGGCGATGGGGATACTGGAGATAGAGCCTCTGACCTACATCAGGGGGCGCTCCATCCCGAACCAGTACATGATCGTCGACGAGGCCCAGAACCTCACGCCGCACGAGATAAAGACCATAGTCACCAGGGCGGGGGAGGGGACCAAGATCATCCTCACCGGCGACCCCTACCAGATCGACAACCCCTACGTCGACGCCGAGAGCAACGGCCTCACCTACGTGGTGGAGCGCCTGAAGGAGCAAACCATCTCGGCGCACATCACCATGAACAAGGGGGAGCGGAGCGAACTCGCCGAACTGGCGGCGAACCTGCTCTAGCCAGGGCTGCTCCCGACCCGGGATCATCATTACCGGGAGCCCCCGTCACGGCGGGGGCTCCCGCAAGCAACCAACGAGGAGTCACAGGGGGCACGATCCAGTGCCCTCTCTATTTTTTATGCTACTTCTTTCCCTCGAATCATCGTGCGACGAGACCGCTGCCGCAGTGGTCAGCGACGGCAGGACCGTTCTCTCCAACATCGTCGCCTCCCAGATCAGCGTCCATGCCGAATACGGCGGGGTCGTCCCGGAGATAGCCTCGCGCCAGCACCTGGAGGCGGTCTCGCTGGTGATTGAACAGGCGCTGGCGGAGGCGAACCTCGACATCTCCCGGATCGAGGGGGTCGCCGTGACCCAGGGGCCGGGTCTTGCGGGCGCCCTGCTGGTCGGGATCTCGGCGGCGAAGGGGCTCTCCTTGGGGCGCGGCATTCCGCTGGTCGGCGTGAACCACATCGAGGGGCATCTCCTGGCCGTCTTCCTCGAGGCCCCGGTCGAGTTCCCCTTCATCGCGCTCGCCGTTTCCGGCGGACACTCGCACCTCTACCGCGTCGACGGGATCGGGCGCTACACGACGCTCGGGCAGACCGTGGACGACGCCGCCGGCGAGGCCTTCGACAAGGTCGCCAAGCTGATCGGGCTGCCGTACCCCGGAGGAGTCGCCATCGACCGTCTGGCAACGACCGGGAACCCGCAGGCGATCAAGTTCCCGCGGCCGCTCGTAAACGACGGGACCTTCAACTTCTCCTTCTCGGGCCTGAAGACGGCGGTCCTCACCCACGTCAAAAAGTTCCCGGAGTCGAAAGAGGAGGGGATCAACGACCTGGCCGCGTCGTTCCAGGCCGCGGTCTGCGACGTCCTGACCAGGAAGACCGCGGCGGCCATCGCCGCCACCGGGATCAAGCGTCTGGTCGTGGCCGGGGGGGTCGCCTGCAACAGCGCCCTGCGCCGCTCCATGGCCGAGTTCGCCGCCGCCAACGGGGTGGAACTCTCCATCCCTTCCCCGAAGCTCTGCGCCGATAACGCCGCCATGGTCGCCGTCCCGGGGGATTTTTACCTCGCCAACGGATATAGCAGCGGCTTCGATCTCGACGCGCTCCCCGTCTGGCCGCTGGACCGGCTGGCCGTAAGGCTCAAGGAGAAGTCCTGATGGAAAAGGTGCGGGCCAAGAAGGCCCTGGGACAGAATTTTCTCGTCGACGACAACGTGCTGTCGCGCATCGTCTCCTGCGTGGCGCCGACCCCAGGCGACTGCATCCTCGAGGTGGGGCCCGGGCGCGGGGCGCTCTCCAGGCTGCTGGTCGCCAGCGGAGCGCGTTATCTCGCCGTGGAGTGGGACCGCGACCTGATCCCGCTGCTCCATGCGGAGTTCGCCGGTCTCGAGAACGTCGAGGTCGGCCACGGCGACATCCTGAGGGTCGACCTGGAGCAACTCCTCACCTCGCGCGGCGGCGGCAAGAAGTGGAAGGTCGCCGCGAACCTCCCGTACAACATCTCGTCGCAGGTGCTGTTCCGCTTCCTGGAGTGCAGTTCGCTCTTCGAGAGGCTGGTGCTGATGCTGCAAAAGGAGGTGGGGGATCGTCTCACCGCTCCCCCCAACTGCAAGGACTACGGCGCGTTGACCGTTTTGCTGCGGCTTCATTTCGACATCCGCCGCGAGTTCATCGTGAAGCCGGGGGCCTTCCGCCCCATCCCCAAGGTCGATTCCGCGGTGCTGAGCTTTATACCGCTGGGAAAACCGCGGGCCGAGGTGGGCGACGAGGAGTTCTTCAGGAGGGTGGTCAAGGGAGCCTTCAACCAGCGCAGGAAGACGCTCCTCAATACCCTTCGCTCGGCGGGGTTCGACGACGGCGACGGCTCCCTCTGCGCCGCCCTCGCAAGGAGCGGCATCGACGGCGGCAGGCGCGGCGAGACCCTTTCGCTTGAGGAGTTCGCCAAACTTTCCAGGGAGCTTTCGGCGGGGAAAACTCTGGCGTAACGATGCCCGTCTGTGCTATATAAGAACGCTAATCTTTCTGCCATGGAGGGGACGACTTATGAAAATATGCGTGATCGGTTCCGGCTACGTCGGTCTGGTAGCGGGTACCTGTTTTGCCGAAAGCGGCAATGATGTCATCTGCGTGGATGTGGATAAAGAGAAGATCGAAGGACTGAACCGCGGCGTCATTCCGATCTACGAGCCGGGTCTCAAGGAGATGGTGCTGCGCAACCGCGACGAGGGGAGGCTCACCTTCACCACCGACCTCGACTGCGCCGTCAAGGAATCGCTGGTCTGCTTCATCGCGGTGGGTACCCCTCCCGGCGCCGACGGCTCAGCCGACCTGCAGTACGTCCTGAACGTGGCCCGCGCCATCGGCCGCGCCATGGAGAGCTTCAAGATCATCGTCGACAAATCGACCGTCCCGGTAGGCACCGCCGACAAGGTGCGCGCCGCCGTCGCCGAGGAGCTGCAAAAGCGCAGCCTGCACCTCGAGTTCGACGTCGTTTCCAACCCGGAGTTCCTGAAGGAAGGGGCGGCCATCGACGACTTCATGAAGCCCGACCGCGTCGTCATCGGCAGCGACAACGTGAGGACCTCGGAGCTGATGAAGGAGCTCTATTCGCCGTTCATGCGCAAGTCCAACCGCATGCTGGTGATGGACATCAGGAGCGCCGAGATGACGAAGTATGCGGCCAACGCCATGCTGGCGACCCGCATCACCTTCATGAACCAGATCGCCAACCTCTGCGAGATGATGGGGGCCGACGTCATGGCGGTCCGGGAAGGGATAGGTTCCGACTCCCGTATCGGTTACGACTTCCTTTTCCCCGGCGTAGGCTACGGCGGTTCCTGCTTCCCCAAGGACGTCAAGGCGCTGGTCAGGACGGCCGACGAGTGCGACTACGACTTCATACTCTTGAAGGCTGTCGAGGAGGCTAATGCCCGTCAGAAGCGGATCCTCTCCGACAAGATCCAGCGTCGGCTCGGCGACGGGACGGACAAGCCGCTGGCCGGGAAGAGCGTCGCAGTCTGGGGACTCTCCTTCAAGCCGCGCACCGACGACATGCGCGACGCGCCGAGCCTCACCATCATCAACCGGCTCCTGGAGATGGGGGCCGCCGTGCAGGCCCACGACCCGGAGGCGATCAACGAGGCGAAGAAGCATTTCGGCGACCGGATCGGGTACAGCCTGAACCAGTACGAGCCGCTCAAGGGCGCCGACGCGCTGGTGATCATCACCGAGTGGAACGAGTACAGAAACCCCGACTTCGACCGGATCAAGAAACTCATGGTGAACCCGCTCATCTTCGACGGCCGGAACCTGTACCATCCGGAGCGGATGAGAGACTCCGGCTTCGAGTACCAGCCGATCGGCAGAAACGGCGGGGCCTGCTGCGAGATGGGTTAGAACCGGTTCAGAGTTCAACGTTCAATGTTCAACGTTGAACCTTGGCTGGACCAGGTGAACTACCATGGCAACGAACTATCCATTGTCTACAGCACCGGCTAAAACTGGTGTTTAGAACATTGAACATTGAACCTTGAACGTTGAACATTGAATGGCTCCTGAGAGGTTTATATGCGTATGCTGGTAACCGGCGGCGCCGGTTTCATCGGTTCACATCTTTGCGAGAGGCTGGTGGACGAGGGGCACGACGTCATCTGCCTCGATAACTTCTTCACCGGGAACAAGCGCAACATCGCGCACCTCCTGGATAAGCACAACTTCGAGCTGATACGCCACGACGTCACCGAGCCGATCCTCCTCGAGGTGGACCGGATCTACAACCTGGCTTGCCCGGCCTCGCCGATCCACTACCAGTACAACCCGGTCAAGACCACCAAGACCAGCGTCATGGGTGCGATCAACATGCTGGGGATGGCGAAGAGGGTGAGGGCCCGCATCCTGCAGGCGTCTACCTCCGAGGTGTACGGGGACCCGCAGGTCCACCCCCAGCCGGAATCGTACTTGGGGAACGTCAACACGCTCGGGCCGCGCAGCTGCTACGACGAGGGGAAAAGGGTCGCCGAGACGCTGATGATGGACTACCACCGCCAGAACAACGTGGACATCAGGATCATCAGGATCTTCAACACCTACGGCCCGAAGATGGCGGAGAACGACGGCCGCGTGGTCTCCAACTTCATCCTGCAGGCGCTTAAGGGAGAAGACATCACCGTCTACGGCGAAGGGGAGCAGACCCGCTCCTTTTGCTTCGTCTCGGACCTGGTGGAGGGGATGGTCAGGATGATGGAGTGCCCCGGTTTCATCGGCCCGGTCAACCTCGGCAACCCCTGCGAGACGACCATCCTGGAGTTCGCCAGGAAGATCATCGCCCTTACCGGCTCCAAATCGAGCATCGTCTATCGCCCGCTCCCCGCCGACGACCCGAAACAGCGGCAGCCTGACATCTCGCTCGCCAAGGAGATGCTCGGCTGGGAACCCAAGGTGAGCGTCGACGAGGGGCTGAAGCTGGCCATCGATTATTTCAGAAGCATCGTGACTTAGGGATAGACGCATGCAGAAGCGGCTTTTTTTCGTACCCGCTGCGGTAATAATCTTCATCCTTTACTTCACCATCTTCGGTGACCGCGGACTCTTGCGCATAAACCACCTGCACCGCGACCGGGACGAGATGCAAAAGCACCTGACGGACCTGAAGTCGGAGAACGACAAGCTGAAGAGGGAGATAGCCGCGCTGCAGTCGGACCGGCGCTACCTCGAGAGCATAGCCCGTCGCGATTTCGGCCTGGTGAGAAGCAACGAGGTGATCTACCAGTTCCCTCCCCAGGCCAGGGCCGCCGTCGCAGAGGGGGCTGAGAAGAAGGTCGAGCAGAAGACGGCAACTCCGGCGGCAACTCCCAGGTAGAGCCGGGCCTGGTGCAAAAAGGGGTATCGTATGGGCCAAACGACTGGCAAACAGCACTGCGTGGTCTGCGCCTGGCGCGAGCACTGCAACAAGAAATTCTGCGTGGCAGACGGGGGCGCCCGCTGCCCCGATTTTACGCGTGACGTCACCATAAAGGCCGTGCCGGACACGGACCAGGATACGAACAAGAAGGAGGAGAAGATATGAAGGAGCAGCTGCGCGCATGCATCCTGAAGGGAATAGAGGGGTGTTTCGCCGACGGCACGCTCGCCTCTGGAACGGTACCGGCTATCGGCGTGGAGAAACCCGCGCACCCCGAGCACGGCGACTTTTCCACCAACGTGGCCATGCAGATGGCGAAGGCGGAGCGAAAGGCGCCGCGAGCCGTCGCCGAGATCATCGTCAACAAGCTGGCCGGTTCATCTGACCTCATCGGGTCGCTCGAGATCGCCGGTCCCGGTTTCATCAACTTCTTCATCAAGGACGACGCCTGGCGCAAGACGCTTGCCGCCATCGACCAGGCTGGCGACGCCTGGGGTAAGTCCAGCATCGGCGCGGGGAAGAAGGTGCAGGTCGAGTTCGTCTCCGCAAACCCCACCGGTCCGCTTCACATAGGGCACGGTCGCGGCGCGGCGACCGGCGACGCGGTGGCGTCGCTTCTCTTTGCCGCGGGCTTCGACGTGCAGCGCGAGTACTACATAAACGACGCCGGGAACCAGATGAACACGCTCGGCCTCTCCGGTCTTTTGCGCTACCGCCAGCTGCTGGGAGAGCAGATAGAGTTCCCGGAGAACTGCTACCAGGGCGACTACATGAAGGACATCGCCCGCGACGCGGTCACCAAGTACGGGGACCGCTTCATGAAGGTGCCGCAGGAGGAGGGGGTCGCCTTCTTCGCCAAGATGGGGGGAGACCTGATCCTGAGAGGGATCGACGAGGACCTGCAGGATTTCGGGGTCCGCTTCGACAACTGGTTCTCCGAGCAGTCCCTTTTCGACGACGGGAAGGTGAAGTCGGCCATCGAGGAGATGCAGGGAAAAGGACTCATCTACGAGCAGGAGGGAGCCCTCTGGTTCCGGACCACCGACTACGGCGACGACAAGGACCGCGTCGTGGTGAGAAGCAACGGCGTCACCACCTATTTCGCCTCCGATATCGCCTATCACCGCGACAAGTTCGCCCGCGGCTTCGACTGGGTCATCGACGTCTGGGGCGCCGACCACCACGGCTACGTCCCGCGGCTCAAGGGGATCGTGCAGGGGCTCGGGCATGACGCCGACGACCTCGGCATCATCCTGGTGCAGCTCGTCTCGCTTTTGCGCGACGGCGTACCGGTAGCCATGTCCACGAGGAGCGGCGAGTTCGTGACGCTGAAGGAGGTTGTCGACGAGGTCGGCCGCGACGCGGCGCGCTTTTTCTTCCTGATGAGACGCTCGGACAGCCAGCTCGACTTCGACCTGGAACTCGCCAAGCGCCAGAGCAACGACAACCCCGTCTACTACGTGCAGTACGCGCACGCCAGGATCAGGAGCATCTTCGACACGGCGCGGGAGAGGGGAGTCGTGCCGTGCTTCGACGACGTCCGTCTGGAACTGCTCCAGAGCGCGGACGACATGAGCCTGATAAAGAAACTCTCCGTCTACCCGGAGATCCTGGAAGGGGCGGCGGTCAACTTCGAACCGCACCGGATCACGTACTATCTGCAGGAGCTGGCTGGCGAATTCCACAGCTTCTACAACAAAAGCCGCGTGATCACCGAGGAACCGGCACTGACGCAGGCAAGGCTGTTCCTGCTGCACTGCGTTGCCGTCACCCTCAAAAACGCGCTTACCGTACTCGGTATCTCGGCTCCGGAAAGGATGTAGGGGGGCTGCCATGCGGCTTGATTACAGCGAGAAGATCGGGGCACTGCGGGAGAAGGTTGTCGAACGCAAACCCGCGCAGAAGAACAGGCCGCGCAAGGAGCCGATGGGGCTCTTCGCGCTCGTCGCCCTGGTCGCGCTTCTGGTCGGGACCTACGGCGCCGGAGTGCTGACAGGGTGGTTCATTTTCAAGCGGGGTGGCAATACCGCGAAAGGGGCCCCTGCCGCAGCCGTGCAGCAGGCAAAGCCGTCCGAGCCGGCCCCGCCGGGGCAGCCCGCTCTTCCGCCCGCCGAAACGCCGCTCACCTTCTACAAGACGCTCCCGTCCGGGGGGCAGCATGTCATCGGCAGCGGACTGAACCTGAAAAAGGCGGAGCCGGTCCAGCCCCGAACCGCCCAGGCTCCCGCTCCGGCCGCCGCTGCCGCGCCTGCCGCGCCGGCCGCGCCGGCCGCGCCGGTTCCCCACGCCGCTGCCGCGGCTCCCGCTGCTCCCGCCGCCCCGGTACCCCAGGCGGTCAAGCCGGCCGAAGCGAAACGCGAGGGTGGCGCCCGGTATCTGGTCCAGCTCGCCTCCTACCGTGACAAGCGCGAGGCCGAAGCCGCGCAGGCGAAGCTCAGCGCGAAGGGGGTCGCCGCCTACCTGGTGGAATCGAAGCTCCAGGACAAGGTGTGGTACCGCTTGAGGGTCGGCAGGCACCTTTCCAAGGGAGAGGCCGATGCGCTGGCAGGGAAGTCCGGGAGCGGGGCCGCCGTGCTTGCTGAGTAGTCTTTTTCCCCCCCGCGGATGGTTTTTTTCCCGTCCCGATGCTACAGTTATCCCTTATCGGGGAAGAGGCTATGGAGAAAAGGAAAAAACTGGGCGAAATCCTTGTCGAGAAGGGGACCCTGACCGAGAAGACGGTCGAGCGGATGCTCGCGCTTTCCAGGCGGCTCAACAAGCGCTTCGGGACGGTCCTCGAGGATGTCGGACTGATCGACGGCGAGGAACTGGCCGCGGCTCTCGCCACGCAGTACAGCTGCAGGGTGGTCAGCAACTTTGCCGGCTACTCCTACTCTCCTGAGCTCCTCGCCACCATCTCGGTGGACGTGGCGATGCAGAACAACCTCTTCCCGCTGAAACTCGACAACAAGAGGCTGGCGCTGGCGATGGCCGACCCGACCGAGACGCGTGTGGTGCGCAACATCGCCGCCAACAACGATCTCACCATCACACCGTTCATCGCGACCAGGAAGGAGATCTACGCTGCCATCTGCAGGAACTACCTGCAAAAGGAGATCTCCGTCTCCTCGGCGCAGACGGTTCTCGTGGTCGACGACGACAAGATGATGAGCACGATGTTCGGCGACTTTCTCTCCAAAAAGGGGTACCGCGTCATCCTCGCCGCGGACGGGCTCGAGGCGTACAAGGCGGTCCTGACCGAGAGGCCGCAGGTGATCCTGACGGACCTGATGATGCCCAAGCTGGACGGATACGGGCTCTTCGACGCGCTGCGCGTGGTCCCGGAGTTGAACCACATCCCGGTCATCCTGATCACGAGTTCTCTCAAGGTCGAGGACGAGGTGAAGGCGTTCGAGCGCGGTTTTTTCGATTTCATCGAAAAGCCGGTCAGGGAAGGAACCCTGCTCATGAGGGTGAAGAGGGCTCTGCTGTTTCACGACAGGAAATACCAGCTCACCTGACCTGGAATCGCCGGACGGTAGATGCGGCACACCGACCCTCCAGAGCTTTCGCGCTGGAGGTATTTCTTTGCAGGGGTATCCCATGAGTCCGATCCTTACCGTCAAATGTCCGAAGTGCCACAAGGAGGCATCCCTGGTGGACAACCCCTATCGCCCGTTCTGTTCCAAACGGTGCAAGATGATCGACCTCGGCACCTGGGCGGACGAGGGGTATCGCATCCCCGGGGAAAGGGCCCCCCAGGACGAGGACGATTCCGACGAGTCCTGATGCAACAAACTTTTTTTGCAACCATGCAATGATCACCAAAGCAAAGGAGCCATTCATGTCACAGGTACGTCTCCGTTTCGCGCCGAGTCCCACCGGTTTTCTCCATGTCGGGGGTGCGCGTACGGCCCTTTTCAACTGGCTTTTGGCCAGGAAACAGAACGGGAAATTCATCCTCCGCATCGAGGACACCGACGTGGCCAGGTCCACCCAGCAGTCCGTCGACGCCATTCTCGAGGGGATGACCTGGCTCGGGCTCGACTGGGACGAGGGGCCGTTCTACCAGTCGGACAACTTCCCGCTCTACAAGGAGTACGTACAGAAGCTTCTGGACGCCGGCAAGGCGTACAAGTGCTACTGCAGCGCGGAAGAACTGGAGGCCAAGCGCGAGAAGGCGCTTCAGGAGGGGGGCAAGCCCAAGTACGACGGCACCTGCAGGAACCTGCCGCCGGCGGAAGACGGCAGGCCCTACGTGGTCCGCTTCAAGGCGCCGCAGGAGGGGAGCACCTCCTGGAACGACCTGATCAAGGGGAGGATCTCCTTCGAGAACGCTGAACTGGATGACCTGATCATCCAGAGGACCGACGGCACCCCCACCTACAACTTCGTGGTGGTCATCGACGACGCGACCATGGGAATCACCACCGTCATCCGCGGCGACGACCATGTCAACAACACGCCGCGCCAGATCCTTCTTTACGAGGCGCTGGAGGTGCCGGTCCCGGCCTTCGCCCACGTCCCGATGATCCTCGGCGCCGACAAGGCGAGGCTCTCCAAGCGCCACGGAGCCACCTCGGTCATGGCCTATCGCGACATGGGCTTTCTCCCCGAGGCCCTGGTGAACTACCTGGTGCGGCTCGGCTGGAGCTGCGGCGACGAGGAGATATTCTCGCTCGACGACCTGATCCAGAAATTCTCCATCGAGAACGTCGGCCGTTCCGCCGGCGTCTTCAACACCGAGAAGCTCCTCTGGCTCAACGCGCACTACATCAAGAACGGGGATGTGAAGCGTCTGGCCGGTCTTCTGGTCCCCTTCATGAAGGAGCGCGGCGTCGATCCTGAGAAAGGTCCGGAACTCTCCGCCGTGGTGAAAACGCTGCTGGAGAGGGCCAAGACGATGCTGGAACTGGCGGACGGCGCCCTCTTTTACTACCAGGAGGAGCTTGCCTACGACGAGAAGGGGGTCGCCAAGTTCTTCAACGCCGACACCGCGGGACTCCTGACCCTGTTGGTCGACAAGCTCTCCGGAGTCGAGCGGCTCGACGCTCCCTCCATCGAGGCTGTCTTCAAGGAGATCTGCGAGGAGAAGGGGATAAAGCTCGGCCAGATCGGCCCGGCCGTAAGGCTCGCGCTTTCCGGCTCCACCGCTTCTCCCGGCATTTACGAGATGATCGAGGTGCTGGGTCTGGACGAGACCAGGACCCGCATCCAGCGCGCCATTAAGCAGCTGGTCGGCTGATACGCGACGGACGGTACAGGCAGTATTAATAAAAGGGAGGACGCCATTAGTAAAGAGGCGTCCTCCTTTTTTGTTTTGGCCCCATCCCCACCCCGTCCTTGCCCTTGAAGGGGAGTGGGCTTTTATTGTTCCTACGCTCCAGCGTGGGAACACATTTGCATGACGCTCCCGCGTCAGGTTTTCTTTATTGACGGTTCTTGCAGATAGCAACCTTTGGCTGACGCTGGAGCGTCAGGGGCTTTGCGTTCCCACGCTGGAGCGTAGGAACGATGGATCAAGGGGGACTTTCTGCGGCGGAACGTTGACCTATTCGGCTTTTGAGAGGAGGGACAAAAAAATAGGCCTGCAGGCGGACGGGCCGCTGCAGGCCATGGCATTACATGAATCTTGTGGTTTTCTTAGGCCGAGATTGCGCTCACCGGGCAGGTGTCTACGCAAGCGCCGCAGTCGATGCAGGTGTCTGCAGCGATGGTCCTTTTGCTGCCAGCCTCGCTGATTGCGTTGACCGGGCAGGAATCGTCACAGGCGCCGCAGTTGATGCATTCGTCGCTGATGGTATGTGCCAAAGTATTCACCTCCTTCATCTGGTGTTTAAAGTCCCTGGGAAACTAACATAAGGCCAGAAAAAAGTCCACCATAAAGCTACCCCTGTTTTGGCCTTTCGAGGGAGAAAAATCTTGAACTGTGGGCCACTCTACTGTATATATAAAATCAAGTTCTATTTATGTCCTTTTTACCTCTGGCGAAATAACGCGTATACACTGGGAAAACTACAATTAGGGGGGATGCTAATCGATGGATATACTGGCGCTTAACTGCGGGAGTTCTTCGGTAAAATACCAGTTGTTTGACTGGGATAAAAAAGTGGTTGTCGCTAAGGGGATGGTAGAGCGCGTTGTCATCGGCGACTCCTTCATCCTGCACGAAGTTCCCGGGCGCGAAACCTACCGCGAAGACTCGGACTGCCCTGACCACAAGACCGCAGTCGACCTTATCCTGCGCACGCTGACCTCCCCTCAGCACGGCGTGCTTCAGGACATCAAACAGATCTCGGCCGTTGGCCACCGCGTGGTGCACGGGGGGGAGAAATTCACCAAGTCGGTCCTGATCGACGCCGAGGTGCTGGAGGCGGTCACCGAGGTGCAGCATCTGGCGCCTTTGCACAACCCGCCCAACATCGCCGGCATCGAGGGGGCGATGGCCGTTCTCCCCGGCGTGCCGCAGATAGCGATTTTCGATACCGCATTCCATCAGACCATGCCCGAGCATGCCTACCTCTATCCGCTTCCCTACGAGTGGTACGAGAAGTACGGCGTGAGGCGTTACGGCTTCCATGGCACCTCGCACCTTTACGTTTCGAAGAGGATCGCCGCCATCCTGGCCAAGCCGGCCAACGAGTGCAACGTCATCACCATGCACATCGGCAACGGTGTTTCCCATTGCGCCATCAAGAACGGGGTGTCGGTGGATACCAGCATGGGGCTCACGCCGCTCGAAGGGGCGATGATGGGTACGCGTTGCGGCGACATCGACCCGGCGATCCCGGCTTTCATGATGCAGAAGGAGAACCTCTCCGCCAAGGAGATCGACTCCATCCTCAATAAGAAAAGCGGCGTCATCGGCGTCACCGGGCGGTTCACCGACCGCCGCGACGTCATCGAGAATGCCGAAGCGGGTGACCGTCTCTGCGCCCTGGCGCTCGACATCGAGGCGTACCGTCTGAAGAAGTACATCGGGACCTATCTGGCAGTGGTCGGGAGGCTCGATGCGGTGGTATTCACCGCCGGGGTAGGGGAGATGGGTGCACCGATCAGGGCGCGTGCCCTCGAAGGGCTGGAGCATGTCGGCATCGTCGTCGACCCCGCCCGTAACGCCTCCGCCATGACCAGGAAGCGCGAGACCCTGATCACCACCGACGACTCGCCGGTGAAGGTGTACGTGATACCGACCGACGAGGAGCTGGTATTCACCGAGGACGTTGCAGCCATCCTGGACGGCAGCTACACCGACCACATGAACTTCGAGTACAGCTTCTCCAAGGCGGATTTCGTCAGGAAGTAGGGCGGAGCAAAAGGAACAGCAAAAGGCCGGCAGGGTTTCCCCTGCCGGCCTTTTGCGTCTTTGATCGGACGGATCCGTCGGATCGGACTGGATCGGACCGATCCTTGGTGCCTTAGCCTTGCGCCTGCACGGCCGTGATGGCGGTGACGTCGATGATGTCCTGGATGGAGCAGCCGCGGGAGAGGTCGTTCACCGGCTTGGCGAGACCCTGGATGACCGGGCCGATGGCCTTGGCGCCTGCGATGCGCTCCACGAGCTTGTAGGCGATGTTGCCGGCGTCGAGAGTCGGGAAGACCAGGACGTTGGCGCGCCCGGCTACGTTGCTCCCAGGTGCCTTCTTGCCGCCTACCGCGGGAATCAGCGCCGCGTCGGCCTGCAGCTCGCCGTCGATGTCCAACTCGGGGTCCATCCCCTTGGCGATCTCAAGGGCCTTCAGCACCTTGTCCGCATCGGGGTGGGATGCGCTCCCCTTGGTGGAGAAGGAGAGCATGGCGACCCGCGCCGGCACGTCGAGAAACGCCTTGCAGTTCCTGGCGGTCGCGATGGCGATCTCGGCGAGCGCCTGAGCATCGGGGTTCGGGTTCACCGCGCAGTCGGCAAAGAGCAGGACGCCTTCCTCGCCGAAGGTCGGGGTCTTGGTGGCCATCAGGAAGAAGGAGGAAACGGTCTTGATGCCGGGGGCGGGGCCTACCGTCTGGAAGGCGGCGCGCAGCACGTCTCCGGTGGTGCCGGTAGCGCCGGCGACTTCGCCGTCCGCGTCCCCCTCGCGCACCATCATGCCGGCGAAATAGAGGTTGTCTTTCCCGCAGAGGAGTTCACGCGCCTGCTCGCTGGTCAGCCCCTTCGACTTCCGGAGTTCGACGAGCTTTTCCACGTATTCGCCGAGTTTGGCGGCGGTCGCGGGCTCGATGATCTCGACACCGGCCAGGTCGACGCCCTTCTCCGTGGCGGTGGCTTTAATCGCTTCGGCGTTGCCAAGAAGCACGATTTTAGCCAAACCTTGTTCCACAATATTCTGGGCCGCGAACAGCATCCTCTCGTCGTAGCTCTCCGGCAGGACGATGGTCTTCAGGTGCGTGCGCGCCTTCTCTTTAATCTTCTTCACTAACGGCATACGATCCCTCCACATTAGATTTCTAAAACCGTGTTAGGTTTATAACGCAGCAGGTTTGATCGGTCAATAAAAAAGACCAATTTCGACGATTAAAGGGGGAGGGGAGTGCCGCATTCCTCGGGGTCGCCTTGCAGTTTGGCAACTGCGTGAGGCACGGCTGCCCAGACGAAGCCGATGTTCTCCGTGGCGCCCCTGGGGCTGCCGGGGAGGTTGATGATGAGGGTGTTCTTGCGGATTCCGGCGACGGCACGGGAGATGATGGCGTGCGGCGTCTTCTTCAGGCTCTCCATGCGCATCACCTCGCCGAAACCTGGCAGCAGGCGCTCCACGACGCGCTCGGTCGCCTCGGGGGTGACGTCCCGCGGCGACACCCCGGTGCCGCCGGTAGTGAGGATCAGGTCGAACCGGCCGCTGTCGGCCCATTCGGTCAGCTTCTCAGAGATCAAGAGGCCGTCGTCAGGGATGACGTCGGTGCAGGTGACCTCGACGCCACGCTCCTCCAACCACCCCTTCAGCGCAGGCCCGCTCCCGTCGGCTCTCTCGCCGGTTGAACAGCGGTCGCTCAGTGTCAGTATGGCTGCACGCATGTACTCTCCTTTAAAATCCGGTGGACCCGGTGGACCCGGTGGACTTATCTAAACTTCTCTTTGGTAGACGCCGCTTTTGCCGCCTTCCTTGTAGTGGAGCTTCACGTCGGAGATCACTATCCCCTTGTCGCTTCCCTTGCACATGTCGTACACGGTCAGCGCCGCTACGGCTGCGGCGGCCATCGCCTCCATCTCCACGCCGGTCCGCTCGAAGGCGCGCACCGTTGCCTTGACCTCGATCCGCCCCCCTGCCTCGTCGACCTCAAAATCTACCGCCACATGGTGCAGGGCGAGCGGGTGGGAAAGGGGGATCAACTCGCAGGTCTTCTTGGCCCCGCCGATCCCGGCGATCCGGGCGACACCCAGGACGTCCCCCTTGGCAACCCGCCCCGAAACGATGGACTGCACCGTCTCAGGCTTGAGCGTGAGTACCGCGCCGGCTATCGCCGTCCGCATGGTGGGGGTCTTCTGGCTGACATCGACCATGATGGCGTTTCCGCTTGCATCGAAGTGATTGAACGACATGTTAAGCCTCCATTTCCAGGGTTTGGTCGAGTATGTGCAGATCCACTTCCTCGCCTGCCTTGAACTCGGTACGGTCGGCAGGAAGCAGGGCTAGGGCGTTGCAGCGGAGCATGGTCTTGAGGATCCCGGTGTTCTGGTCGCCGGAGGTGCTGGCGATGTGCCTGCCGTCCTCGATGGTGACATGCACCCTGAGAAAGTTCAGCTTGCCGGCCTTCTTCTTCGCGCCTTCCTTCAGATAGCCGCGCACCGTCCGCCGGAACGGTTTCTCGTGCCCCATCATCCTCAGGATGGCCGGGCGTGCGAACTCCTCGAAGGTGATCATCGTGGAAACCGGGTTGCCGGGGAGGGAGAATACCGGGACCTTCCCTTTCAGGGCGAATGCAGTCGGACCGCCGGGCTTGATGCCGGGCTTCCAGAACTGCTCGACCACGCCGAGTTCCGCAAGTACCTCGCGGACCAGGTCCCTGTCCCCTGCGGATACGCCGGCGGAAGTCACCAGGACATCCGCCTTCAGCCCCTCGCTGAGAAGAGCCAGGTGGCTTTCCTTGTTGTCCCTGGCGATGCCGAGGATCACCGGATCCGCGCCGCACTGCTTCACCGCGGCGGCGACTGCCAGCGTGTTGCTGTTGACGATCTGGCTATCTTTCGGTTCGGTGCCGACCTCGACCAGTTCGTCCCCCGTCGAGAGGATCGCCACCCGCACCTTGCGGTAGACCGGGACCAGCATCGCGGAGAAGGAGGCGAGCAGGCTCACCTGGGGAGGGCCGATGACCGTTCCCTTGGCAACGACAGGCTCGCCGCAGGCGACGTCCTCTCCCTTGAAGCGTATGTGGTCGTTCTTCCTGACCTGGTGCAGCAGTTTCACCGTCTCGGCCCCGGCCTCTGTTTCCTCGATCGGAACCACGGCGTCGGCGCCCGGGGGGATGGGGGCTCCCGTCATGATCCTGGCGGCACACCCCGGCGCCACCATGTCATCGGAACTCACACCGGCCGGTATGTAATCGGTGACCTTCAGGATGACGCCGGGCGAGCAGTCTGCGCTCCTGACGGCGAACCCGTCCATCGCGGAGTTGTCCCAGCGCGGCATGTCCTTGGGCGCGGCGAAATCTTCAGCCAGGACCCGCCCGACGGCCTCGAGGAGGAGTACCCGCTCAACCCCCGCCGGGGCGACTTTCTCCAGGATGATGCGCCTGGCTTCCTCATAGTTTGTCATGACTACCTCGTGTTCCTGTTGTGATCAAAATAAAAAAGGCCCGCTCCAATAGGAGAGGACCCCGGTCACCGTTACGGCGGGAGTTTCTCCTTTCCAAAAGGGAGGCGGCGCCGTTTCCGGCAGCACCCAATGGCCGGGGCCTCGTGGGGAAATTCCCTTTAGCCGACCCAAGCTCGGAGACGAACAATTTGTTCCAAATCCATAGCATATTCAGGACAAAATAAACAATTATTTTGGCTTAACTGTCGGTTCGGCCACGCGGCCCGCTATAGCCGGATACGGTTCAACTCACTGAAATACCGTCGTATTGTCCCGATGCTGGGTGAGCTTCACGCCTGCCGTATACTTTTACGGGCCCTCCGCCATAGTGTTCATTAAAGGGTTGCTTTCCGTTCGGCAAACGGGGTATCTTTTTCAGCAGGGTGCAGGGGCAGCTTCCGGTTTCAGCTCTTCTCTTTTGCGGAGTCGACCCTGAGACTGGCGGCAATCCGGCCGATTTCATCACACAAACCGAGCGATATATGGCACTTATAGATACCTTCGGCAGGCGCATCAACTACCTTCGGCTCTCGGTCACCGACCGCTGCAACCTCCGCTGCAGCTACTGCATGCCGGAGGAGGGGGTGGAGAAGCTGTGCCACTCGGATGTCCTCTCCTATGCGGACCTCCTGAGGATTTCGGCGGAGGCCGTTGCCGCCGGCATCGAGAAAATCAGGGTGACAGGCGGGGAACCGCTGGTGAGAAAGGGGATTCTCCAGTTCCTCGAACGCCTGGGTGCGCTACCCGGGCTCAAGGAACTGGTCCTGACCACCAACGGGCTCCTGTTGAAGGAGATGGCACAGGGGCTGCGAGACGCAGGGGTGCAGCGGCTGAATATCAGCCTCGATTCGCTGCAGGCGGAACCGTTCGCCAGGATCACCCGAGGTGGCGAGCTGTCGCGGGTCCTCGATGGGATCGACGCCGCCGAGCGCGCCGGGTTCCCGGCGCACAAGATAAACGTGGTGGTGATGCGCGGGGTGAACGACGGCGAGATCCTCGACTTCGTGAAGCTGACCCTGGAGCGTCCCTACGCGGTCCGGTTCATCGAGTACATGCCGACCTCGGGAGACGCCGACTGGCGCGACCTCTGCGTCCCCGGCGCAGAGATCATGGAGCGGATAACTGCCCAATATCAGATCGAGGAGACGGTGAACACGGATCGCTCCGGCCCTTCCAAGAACTTCCGGATCATAGGGGCGCCCGGTTCACTAGGAATCATCACCGCGATGACGGGGCATTTCTGCGACAGCTGCAACCGTCTCCGGGTGACTGCGTCAGGATTTGCCAAGGGGTGTCTCTTCTCCGGAGACGGCGTCGACCTGAGGCCGATCCTCGCCACGGGAAACGACGCGCTTTTGCGCCAGGAAATCAGCCGCATAGTGGAAGCCAAGCCGGGAAGGCACCAGGTGACGGACGAAGGGGTGGAGACAGCGCCGTTCGCCATGTCCAGGGTCGGAGGGTAGAGAAGCAGATTAAGATGAAGATGAAGATGAAGTTTGAGGTTGAGGTTGAGAACAACACTTGGTTCCATACAAAGGGGTAGAGATATGGCGGGTAAGGTCATTGCGGTTAATGTCAGCTTGAACAAGGGGGAGAGGAAGACTCCCGTCGCCGAAGTCACGCTCCGCGTGAACCACGGCATTGAAGGGGACGGCCACGCCGGCGACTGGCACCGCCAGGTGAGCCTCCTGGCCCAGGAGAGCATCGCGAAGATGCAGGCGCTGGGGCTGGACGTGAAGGAAGGGGACTTCGCCGAGAACATCACTACGGAAGGCATCGATCTCCCCAGCCTCCCCATCGGGACGAAGATGGAACTCGGAGAGGCGCTTCTCGAGGTGACCCAGATCGGCAAGGAGTGCCACACCCGCTGCGCCATATTCTACCAGGCCGGGGACTGCGTCATGCCGAAAGAGGGGATCTTCGCCAAGGTGCTGACCGGCGGGGTGGTGAGGCCGGGGGACAAGGTGGTGGTGCTGTAGATCAGGTCTCGCGCGGCAACACTACTCTGAACGTGCTCCCGTGACCGGGGACGCTGTCGATGTCTATACAGCCGCCATGCTCCCTGATGATCCCGTAGGAGACGGACAACCCTAGCCCGGTGCCGTTGGACTTGGTGGTGTAAAACGGGTTGAACACCTGCCTCAGATTCTCCAGCTCGATGCCGACCCCCGTGTCCGTCACCTTCACCTCGTAAAGATCGGCGTGCTGCACCGGCGCACTCTTGATGGTCAGCACGCCTCCTTCGGGCATCGCCTGCACGGCGTTTAACACCAGGTTGGTGAACACCTGCCGCAACTGGTCGCCGTCTCCTTCTATCACTTCTACGGCTTCCGAATACTGCTCCATCACCCTTATCTTCTCCATCGAAACCTGGTGACCGATCTGTCCCACGATCTCGTGCAGCAGTTCGTTAAGCCGCACGCTCCCATGCTCCATCTGCTCCCGCCTGGCGAACTTCAACAGGTTGGAGACGATCCGCTCCACCCGCTTCACCTGCTGAAATATCGTGTCAACTTCCTCACGACTCGGATCGTCCTCGGGGACGGCGAGCTGCAACAGCTCGGTGTTCCCCCGTATGATCGCCATCGGGTTGTTGATCTCGTGCGCCACCCCCGCAGCCAACTCTCCTATCGCCGCCAGCTTCTCGACCCTCAGCAATTCCTCCCGGGTCTGCACCAGGAGCCGGTTCTTCTCCTCCAGCTCGGCCGTTCGCAACTGCACCTTCTGCTCAAGGTCGCGGTTCAGCTCTATGATGCTGTTCTCACGCTCGATGAGGGAGCGGCTCATGTCGTTGAACCTTCCCGCCAGATCGCCGATCTCGTCACGGGAGTCGATCGTGCTCTTCACGTCCCGCTCACCGGCGGCGACCCGGCTCGCGAGCATGTCGAGTTCCTTTATAGGCTGGGCCAGCTTCTTGCCCAGAAAGCCGGCCATGGAAACCCCGACCAGACCGCTGACCAGCAGCACGAAGCTCAAGAGGACCGCCATGTCGATCTTAACGGCGGAATAATGGCTCTCCAGCATCCCGACGTAGAGCGCTCCTATGGGAACCCCCTGCATCGACAGGATCGGCTCGTAGGCGGTCAGGTACCAGTCGTTCACCACGAAGGCCCTTCCTACCGACTTCTCCTTTCGTAGCAGCACCTTGTCGTACACCGGCGTCGACAGTTTGGTCCCGATGGCCCGGCTGCCGTCCGTGTTCGGTACGTTGGTGGCGATCCTGACGTCGTTCTGGAAGATGGTGGCGTTGCCGACGTCCCTGCCGTGCAGCTTCGCACCCTCGTAGACGATGGCCTTGATCTTGTCCACCAGCTTCTTGTTGTTGTTGAGCAGGACCCCGCCGTAGAGCGCGCCGAGGATGTTCCCTGCCTTGTCGCGCACCGGCGCCGCGACGAACAGGAACATCGCTCCGTTCAGGGGGGAGGGGGGCGTCGGGTCCTTCCTGGTGCCGCTCACCGCCACCTCGGCCAGCCTCACCAGCCCCTCTCCCTCCAGGGCCAGCTCCGCGGTCGGAATGATCGTGGTGCCGCTCACCACCTCGCCCTTCAAGGCGCGGGCGACGAACTGGTTGCGAGTCTTGTCGTCGCCGTACTGCAGCACGTTGTTGGTTCTCAGGATCACCCTTCCGGAGGCGTCGACGGCCGCGAGGATGTCCAGATGCTCGCTGGTGCGAACCGGCGCGAGCGCCTCGACCAGTGCCGGGCGGTCCCCCGATGCGATGGTCTCGGCGGTCCGGCCGAAGGCGGCTGTGAGTTTAACGACGTCGTAGATGCGGGAGAGTTCGTTCAGGTACGCTTCGCGCGCGACGCTCAGGTCGTAGCGGACCTTCTCCTGCGCCTGCGTCGCCACCTTCGCGCTCAGGATGAACACCCCGGCCATCCAGCAGATCGCGATGGCGATGGCGAGGGGGATCAGGGTCGCGACGGTGAGCTTCGTCTTGATCGGGAAGCGGAGCTTTGGGAAGATCATGAGAAGATGCTGATGCCGTACTCGACGATCTTGCGGTCGAGGGTCTTTCTGGAAATGCCGAGGATCTCGGCGGACCTGCTCTTGTGGTAACCGGTGTTGGCGAGGGTGCGTTCGATGTGATCCCTCTCGATGTCCTCGAGCGACACCAGCTGCACCGGCCGGGCCGGCTCGATCTTTTGCGGCTGCTTGCGCCAGATGGGGAGTTCCTTCGGGGTGACCAGCTGCGTGCGGGCGAGGATAACGGCGCGCTCTATCACGTTTTCCAGCTCGCGGATGTTGCCGGGCCAGTCGTAGCCGCAGAGGAGCTGCAGCGCCTCCGGGGTCAGCCCGGTCACCGACTTCTTCATCTTGAAACTGTACTTCTTGAGGAAGTGCTGAACGAGCGGCTCCACGTCGTCCTTTCTCTCGCGCAGCGGGGGAAGCGGTATGTTGATCACGTTGAGCCGGTAGTAGAGGTCCTCGCGGAAGCGCCCCTGGCGCACCTCCTCCTCCAGATCCTTGTTGGTGGCGGCGACGAAGCGTATGTCGGCGTTTTTCGGCTTGGTGGCGCCCACCGGGATGAAGTCCCGCTCCTGGATGACCCGCAGCAGCTTGGCCTGGATCGGGAGGGTCATGTCGCCGATCTCGTCCATGAAGAGCGTGCCGCCGTCCGCCTCCTCCAGAAGCCCTTTCTGGCTGGTGACGGCGCCGGTGAACGCGCCGCGGACGTGGCCGAAAAGCTGGCTCTCCAAAAGCGTCTCGGTGAGCGCTGCGCAGTTGATGGAGAGGAAGCGGCGCTCGCGCCGCAAGCTGTTGTAGTGGATCGCTCCCGCTATCAGCTCCTTCCCGGTCCCGGACTCGCCAAGGACCAGGATGTTCGCCTCGCTGGCGGCCACCTGGACGGTGAGGTCGTAGATCTCCTGGAAGACGGCGCTTCTGAAGATGATCGATTCCTGCAGGATCGGCTTGCCGAGTTCGCTTTTGAGGGACCGGTTCTCCTGCAGCAGCTGCTCCTTCTCCAGCGCGTTCTTCAAAACGCTCAGGATCTTCTCCTTGGGAAAGGGCTTGGTGACGTAGTCGTAGGCCCCGAGCTTGATCGCCTCCACGGCTGCGTCGATGGTCCCGAAGGCCGTCATGATGATCACCGGCAGCGAGGGCCTGAGCTTTTTCACCTCCTGTAAAACGGTGATTCCATCCATGTCCGGCATCCTCACATCCTGGAGGAGCAGGTCGGCATCCATGGGGTCGCCCTCCTGGAGCCGGCGCAGCAGGTCGGCCCCGCCGCCGAAGGTTTCCACCACGAACCCCTGCGACTGCAGGAGCTTCTTCAGATAGATGAGTATCCCCGTTTCGTCATCGCAGATCAGTATCTTTTCCTGTGCCATCTCGGGCTTTTTCCTCGCTGTTTCCTCCGCGCTGAGAGCGCGGTCCCTACCTGGTCAAAATGTTACACATCATGACAAAAGGGTGCATAATTAAAATAATTCAATTTTCAGGCTAATGAGGCTGGGCGGCGACAACATTAACATTTCGGACCTTTAGCGTACACAACTATTTTTGTAAATAGCGTAAACACGCTGGCATGGCAATTGCCGTATACGGAGTGGTTATTCAATGGTGGCACGATGTTTATCATGTAAAAAGGAGAGATTCAACATGGCTGTTTCACGACGGGAGTTTCTGCAGGGGGGAGCGCTGGCTGCCGCGCTCGCTCTCTCCGGCACCAAGGCTGAAGCGGGAAGCGATTCCCCGCAGATGCGGACCAAGGGGCTGAAAAGCTCTACCACCATCTGTCCTTTCTGTGCTGTCGGTTGCGGTCTGGTGGTGCACACCAAGAACGGCAAGGTGGTCAACATCGAAGGGGATACGCAGCATCCGATCAACCAGGGGGCTCTCTGCTCCAAGGGTAGCGCGCTCTTCCAGGTGGCCAACAACGAGCACCGCCTGCAGAAGGTGATGTACCGCGCGCCCGGCAGCGACAAATTCGAAGAGAAGTCGTGGGACTGGGCGCTGGAGCGGATCGCGCAGAAGATGAAGGAGACCCGCGACAAGAGCTTCAAGGCGAAAGAGATCAACAAGAAGGACAACAAGGAATACGTGGTGAACAGGACCGAGGGGCTGGCCTTCCTGGGCGGCGCAGGTCTCGACAACGAGGAGTGCTACCTCTGGAGCAAGTTCGCCCGCTCCATGGGTGTCGCCCACCTCGAACACCAGGCCCGAATATGACACTCCGCTACAGTCGCCGGTCTGGCGGCTTCGTTTGGACGTGGGGCGATGACCAACCACTGGATAGACCTGAAGAACGCCGATGCGATCCTTGCCATCGGATGCAACCCCGCCGAGAACCACCCGATCTCCTTCAAGTGGATCGAGCAGGCCATGGACAACGGCGGCAAGCTTCTCGCCGTCGATCCGCGTTTCACCAGGACCGCCTCCAAGGCGGACCACTACGCGCAGATCCGTCCCGGCACCGACATCGCCTACCTGGGCGGGATGATCAACTACACGCTGCAAAATAACCTGACCCACCAGGAGTACGTGGTCGAGTACACCAACGCCTCCTTCATCGTGAACGACAAGTTCGACTTCAACGAGGGGCTCTTCTGCGCTTTCGACGACGCCGAGAAGACCTACGACGCGAAGGCATGGGCCTACGAGGTGGACGGTGCCGGTCTTCCCAAGCGGGACAAGTCCCTGCAGGACCCGCGCTGCGTGTACCAGCAGTTGAAGAAGCACTACTCCCGTTACACCATCGACATGGTCTGCTCCATAACCGGCACCAACAAGGAGGACTACCTGGCCGTCGCCAAGGCGTTCTGCGCCACCGGGCGTCCGGACAAGGCCGGCACCATCCTTTACGCCATGGGGATCACCCAGTCGACCCACGGCACCCAGAACGTGCGCGCTACCGCGATGCTGCAGATGCTTCTGGGCAACATCGGCATCGCCGGCGGCGGTGTCAACGCGCTGCGCGGCGAGAGCAACGTGCAGGGCTCCACCGACTACGGCCTGCTGTTCCACATCCTGCCGGGCTACCTGAAGTCCCCGGAGTTCGACAACGTCGACCTGAAGGGGTACCTGGAGAAGTGGACCCCCAAGACCAAGGACAAGAAGAGCGCCAACTGGTGGGGCAACACCCCCAAGTACACGGTCAGCCTCCTGAAGGCCTGGTACGGAGACAACGCGACCAAGGAGAACGATTTCTGCTACGACTACCTCCCCAAGAGAAGCGGCAATTACTCCTTCATGAAGCTGATGGAGAAGATGGGGAAGGGGGAGCTGCAGGGGCTGGTCTGCATGGGGCAGAACCCGGCGGTCGGCGGCCCGGACTCCCTGAAGACCCGCGAGGCGTTGGCGAAGCTCGACTGGCTGGTCACCGTGGACCTCTGGGAGACCGAGACCTCGATCTTCTGGAAGCGCCCCGGCGTCAACCCTAAGGAGATCAAGACCGAGGTCTTCATGCTTCCGGCAGCTTCCTCCATCGAGAAGGAAGGCTCCATCTCCAACTCCGGGCGCTGGGCGCAGTGGCGCTACAAGGCCGTCGAGCCGGTGGGCGACTCCAAGACCGACCTCTGGATCATCGACCAGTTCGCCAAGCGCCTGAAGAAGTCCTACGAGAAGGGGGGCGTGTTCCCCGAGCCGATCACCAAGCTCGCCTGGAACTACGGCCAGGGCGAGGAGCCGGAAGTGCAGCTCGTGGCAAAGGAGATCAACGGCTACTTCACCAAGGACATGACCATCGTCGACAAGGACAAGACCCTTGAGTTCAAGAAGGGCGACCAGGTCCCGATGTTCAAGTACCTGCAGGACGACGGCTCCACCGTTTCAGGCTGCTGGATCTACTGCGGTTCCTTCACGAAAGACGGAAACCAGATGGCACGGCGCGACGCGACCGATCTCCCCAACGGACTCGGCATGTTCCCCAAGTGGGCCTGGTGCTGGCCGGTCAACCGCCGCATCATCTACAACAGGGCGTCGGTCAACCCGGACGGCGTGCCGTTCAACCCCAAGCGCGCCGTCATCGCGTGGGATCTCCTTGAGAAGAAGTGGAAGGGGGACGTTCCCGACGGCCCCTGGCCGCCGATGAAGGACGACAAGGAAGGAAAGTACCCCTTCATCATGGTCCCCGAGGGTCACGGCCGTCTCTACGCGCTGGACTTGAAGGACGGCCCGTTCCCGGAGCACTACGAGCCGATCGAGAGTCCGGCCAGGAACCTCATGTCGAAGGTGCAGACCAACCCGGCGGTCAAGGTGCCGGCCAACATGTCGAACGACATGGCCAAGTACCCCTTCGTCGGCACCACCTACAGGATGACCGAACACTGGCAGGCGGGCGCCATGACCCGGAGCCTGCCGTGGCTGGTGGAACTGGTCCCGAGCATGTTCGTGGAGATTTCCGAGACCCTCGCCAAGACCAAGGGGATCAGCAACGGCGATCTGGTCCGCGTCACCTCGATGCGCGGCACCGTCGAGGCGAAGGCGCTGGTTACCGCCAGGCTGAAGCCGTTCAACGTGCAGGGGAAACTGGTGGAGCAGGTGGGCCTTCCCTGGCATTTCGGTTATGCAGGTGTTGCCAAAGGCGACAGCGGCAACGTCCTGACACCGTCGGTTGGTTGCGCGAACACGAGCATCCCCGAATTCAAGGCATTCCTCTGCAACATCGAGAAAGGGGGTAAGCGCGCATGAGCGAGATAACCACTGATTATTCAAAGAACAAGGCGTTTTTGATCGACATGACCAAGTGCACCGGCTGCCGCGGCTGCCAGGTCGCCTGCAAGCAGTGGAACCAGCTCGACGCGGAGAAGACCGAGTTCTTCACCGGCGAGGGTTACCAGAATCCGCCGCTCATGTCGGAGCACACCTTCACCCGCATCAAGTTCCGCGACTACCAGAAAAACGGCCAGAACGAGTTCGCCTTCTACAAAGAGATGTGCATGCACTGCAACGAGCCGGCATGCGCCTCGGTCTGCCCGGTCGGCGCCTTCAAGAAGACCAAGGAAGGTCCGGTGACCTACGACGCGAAGCGCTGCATCGGCTGCCGTTTCTGCATGGTCGCCTGCCCGTTCGGGGTGCCCAAGTACGAGTGGAGCAAGGCGCTGCCGCTGGTGAGAAAGTGCACCGGCTGCTACTCCCGCATCAAGGAAGGGCAGAAGCCCGCCTGCGCCACCACCTGCCCGGCGGCCATCACCTACGGCAACCGCGGCGACCTGATCAAGGAAGCCAGCAAGAGGATCGCCTCGCGCCCGGAGAAGTACCTGAAGAAGCTCTACGGCGAGGAGGAGGCGGGCGGCACCAGCGTGATCTACCTGACCGCACTTCCGTTTGACGAACTCGGCTTCAAGCACGTCACCAAGAGGCCGCTCCCTTCCTATACCTGGCAGGCGCTCCGCCTGGTTCCGGGGATCTTCCTGACCGTCGGGGGCTCGCTCTCCCTTCTTTCCTGGTTCACGCACAGGAAGGAGCGTCTGAAGAAGGAAGCAGAACAAAGGGACGCATCCGGCAATGCGCCTAAGGAGGAAAGCTAAATGACCGCCGCAAAAATAATCATCAATGAAATCAAGGGATATCACCAGTTCGTGAAATTCCTCATCGTCCTGGTGGCGCTCGGCGCGCTCGCCTCCCTGGTGCGCTTCGTCTTCGGTTTGGGGATCACCACCAACCTGAACGACACCTTCCCCTGGGGTCTCTGGATCTCCTTCGACGTCGTTACCGCCGTGCCGCTTGCCGCGGGCGCCTTCACCCTGGGGGCGATCGTCCACTGCTTCCACATCAAGAAGCTGGAGCCGCTGGTCCGCCCGGCCATCGTGACCGGCTTCCTCGGCTACTCGCTGGTATGCGCGGGGCTTCTGCTCGACCTCGGGCAGCCGCAGCGCTGCTGGCACACCATGGTCTACTGGAACCCGCACTCCCCGATGTTCGAGGTCTCCATGTGCATCGCCGCCTACACGACGGTGCTCTTCCTCGAGTTCCTCTCGCCGGTATGCGAGAAGTTCGGCTACCACGTGCCGCTCAGGCTTCTGCGTACCATCGAGATGCCGCTGGTCATCGCCGCGGCCTCGATCTCGACGCTGCACCAGTCCTCGCTCGGGACCTTCTTCCTGATCGCGGTCGACAAGCTGCACTCCCTCTGGTACAACCCGCTCCTGCCGCTTTTGTTCTGGGTCTCGGCCATGTGCGCCGGCATCTCCATCATCATCGTGGAGGCGACCATGAGCCACAAGTGGATGGGGCAGCCGGACGAGTCGGAACTCCTGGAGACCCTGGCAAAGATACTTCCTTACGTACTTACCGGGTACCTCACGATAAAGCTCTTCTCGCTCTTCGCGCTGACCGAGGGGCCGCTCTTCGACCGTCCGGGGCTGGTGGTGCTCTTCGCCGTCGAGGTGCTGGGCGGCGTGGTCGCCCCGCTTGTCATGCTGATGAACGGCAACGTGCGCGAGGACAACCGCCTCCGCTCCACCGCGGCCTGGCTCGTCATCTCCGGCGTCATCCTGAACCGCTTCAACGTCTCCATGTTCGGGATGGAGGCGCCGGGGACCCTGTACTACCCCTCCTTCATCGAGAGCGTTGTGACCATCGGCATCATCGCGGCCCACATCCTCTTCTTCGTGCTGATCGCGAAGTACTTCCCGATCTTCGAGCACCATCCGGAAACGGTCGACTACTCCATCCCCGACAGCTTCCACAAGACCGACAAGGGACAGGTGGCGCCGGGCGCCGTTGCCAGCAAGGCGTAGCAGGAATTCAACAAACAGGGTAAATCAGGCAGAAGTATTACCTCGTTCCCAAGCTCCGGCTTGGGAACGAGAGGATATCCCCTCTCCCCCCGGGAGAGGGGCAGGGGTGAGGGCGGTGCTAGTGGCGATTAGCCGTAAAAGGCTCCGAACTGAACCTGACAGTTCGCGCGGGATTCACAACAAAATGCAGCGGAACCCCTTCGTTTCAACGCCCTCACCCTAACCCTCTCCCGGAGGGCGAGGGGACGAAAACCCATAACCCTCTCCCGGAGGGAGGGGGGACTAAGACGACGGAAATACCGAGAGGCTTGAGGAGTCGGCAGTGGCTACCAAGATATACAGTTTCAACAAAGGTGTGCTTGAGCAGGAAGAGGGGGGGCTGGTCAGCGAGTACCCGCTCCAGCTCGTGGTGAACGGACGTGAGATGGCGACCCTGATCGCATCGCCGCACGACCTGCGCTTCCTGGTGGCGGGGTTTCTGCGCCTGCAGGGATTCGTCTCGAAGGTGGAGGACATACAGGCCCTGGCGATCTGCCAGGACTTCGGCGCCGCCAGCGTCACCATCCGCGGTGAGCTCCCGGAGCGCCTGAAACCTGTCCTTACCTCCGGCTGCGGCACCGGCATCAGCTTCAACCTGCCGAAACCCGCGCAAAAGATAGGACCGTCAGGGGTACACGGCACTGAAGCGATTTTCGCCCTCATGAACGAACTGGCCCGGAGGGCCGAGGGGTACAAGAACCACGGCGGCATGCATTCGGCCGGGGTAGGGGAGACCTCCCTCATCCTCCACGCCGAGGATATCGGCCGCCACAATACCATCGACAGAATCGCCGGGGAGGCGCTCCTGAAAGGGATCTCCCTGGCTGGAAGAATACTGGTCACCTCCGGACGCGTCTCAACGGAACTGGTAGCCAAGGCGTCGCTTCTTGGCATCGACGTGATCGCCTCGCGCACTTCCCCGACGGACATGGCCGTCCGGATGGCCGATGAAGCGGGCATAACGCTGGTCGGGTACGTGAAGGCGGACCGGTTCAAGGTGTACACGCATCCCGAGGGGCTTCGCTTCCCTTCTCGGGATGGGAAGATCGCCGGCGTCACCGGCGTCATCCTGGCGGGTGGCGCGTCCAGCCGCATGGGAAGCAACAAGGCGCTCCTGCCGCACAAGGGCGGGCGTTTCATAGAGAGCATCTACCGGGAACTCTGCGAGATTTTCCCCGAGGTCATCCTGGTGACCAACACGCCGGAGCAGTACCAGTTCCTTCCCTGCCGGAAGGTGCCCGACGTCTACGTCGGTATGGGGGCGCTGGCAGGGATCCACGCGGGGCTTGCAGCCAGCGCGACCCCGTCCGCCTTCACCGTCGCCTGCGACATGCCGCACCTCGATCCGGCGCTGGTCCGTCACATAGCGAACAGGGGCGCGGGATACGACCTGGTGCTGCCGATGAGCGACCACGGCCACGAGCCCTTGCACGCGCTGTACAGCAAGGGGTGCCTGCCGGCGATGGAGGCGTGCCTCGAGAAGGGGGTGAGGCGCATCGTCTCGATCCTGCCGCAGCTGAACGTCCGCCGGATTCATGCCGCTGAGGTGGCCGGGTTCGACCCGGGCTACGAGTCGTTCAGCAACATAAACACTCCGGAAGAGTATTACGAACTCAGAAACGGCGACAAGGCAAGGCCGGCTCCCGAGCTGCAGGCCCGAGAGATGCAGGCGCAGAAGGCGCATGGTTGACAGAGATTCCTGGCCCGACATGCTATGGGGATATGATCGAAGAAAGTTGGATAACCCGTGCTCGTCAGCACACAGGTAAGTTAAAGGAGAAAGCACATGTTTGGATTCGGCATGCCGGAAATGATAATCGTCCTTGTTATAGCCCTCGTCGTGGTCGGTCCCGCCAAGCTTCCGCAGCTTGGGCAGGCCCTTGGCAGCAGCATCAAGAACTTCAAGAAGGCCTCCACCGGCGAGGACCTGGTTCATCTGAACGAGGAGAACAAGGCTTAAAAGCCACTCGTACAGAATAGAAAAGGCCACAGGCGCTATGCCTGTGGCCTTTTTTGTGACTGTCGTTTTTCGATATGTCCTCGACTGCTCAGTTGCCACTCCAACATCTACTTCGCTAACGGTTTTCCCTTTTCCCAGATTCCGGCTGGACGCGCTCTTTAAAGAAATCCTCGGAGAACTTTTCGAGGCTGCCGAACAACGACTCCCAACATTCATTCCTGGGGATGAGCTGGACGATGTTGCCTGTCTTTTTGATAAAGACTTCGCTGTCGTCGAAACGAAATTCCTTCGGCAGCGCGATTGCCTGCCCTTTCCCGCAATTACATATTTTCGCTGTCTTCATGCCGACCTCCCTTCTGCAGCATCCAAATCCATATTGACGATGCCATCGGTCCAAGTCAAGCTGTTGGTGTTGTCTAGGGGCTCCACAGATTCGCCTTTAGCTCCTGTTGCCTCTAGCCGATTATAGTTAGAACTGGTCCAACCTCTGGCTGAAGATGATAACGCATGAGGGAAGGAGCGAGATATGCTGACAACGTGGCGTGAAGAGATGGCGACGGGCAACGATGTCATAGATGGGCAACACAAGGAGCTTTTGCGCAGGGTGGCCGAAATGCTCAAGTGCGCAAAGGAGCAGAGGGGACACGAGGAACTCGGCAGGCTCATGTGGTTCCTGAAGAAGTACGTCCGGCAGCATTTCAGGGCTGAGGAGAAACTGCAGCTGGATTGCGGGTTCCCCGGCTACGAGGCCCACAAGCTGCAGCACGAGTTATTTTTCCGGGAGGTGCTGCGCCTGGAACGTATGTACGAGGAACAGGGGGATAACACAGTCATGATCGTGGCGGCCATAACGGCCATGTGCGAGTGGCTCCGATCCCACTTCAACGTCACAGACAAGATCATGGCAGAGTACCTGCGGGAAAACGGCGCTGAAACGATTGACAATTGACAATGGACAATTGACGACTAGAACCACCCGCAGTTCCCGCCTTTAAAAATTCCTGCTTCGGCTACTTGGGGCGGTGCACCGCCAGCGGTCCCCACGCCTGACATACGGACATGACCTCGACGCTGTTGATGTTCACCCGCTGCGGCACGGAGGCAACCCAGACCACTATCTCCGCTATGTCCTCGGGGAGCAGCGGATCGGTCCCCGTGTAGACATGATGCGCCTTTTCGTCATCACCTTTGAAGCGGACCTTGGAGAATTCGGTCTCCGCCATCCCCGGTTCTATGTTGGTGACGCGCACCGCCGTTCCCAGGAGGTCGGCGCGCAGGTTCCTGGAGAACTGCTGCACGAAGGCCTTGCTCGCGCCGTACACGTTGCCGCCGGGGTAGGGCCAGCTTCCCGCGATTGACCCTATGTTCACCACGTGTCCCCTGTTACGCTGCACCATCCCCGGCAGGATCGCCCTCGTGCAATACATTACCCCCTTGATATTCGTGTCCACCATGGTGTCCCAATCATCAAGGGATGCCTGGTGGGCCGGCTCGAGCCCCAGCGCCAGTCCCGCATTGTTGACCAGGAGGTCGATCTCCGCGAATTCGGCAGGCAGCGAGGCAAATGCGGCAGCGACCATAGCGCGGTCCCGCACGTCCAGGGTCATGGCGTGCACCGGCGCCAAAGACGACAACTCCTGTTTCAACTCCTCCAGAATTCCGCCGCGGCGGGCGGTAAGGACGAGCCTCCAGCCGAGCTTGGCAAAGGCATGGGCGCATGCGGCGCCGAACCCGGACGAGGCACCTGTTATCACGACACACTTTTGCATCTCCTTGCCCCCTTGATCGGCCTTGTCTGTTTCCTCTTTTTCCTCTGAAAACTCATGAAGAACCCATCTTAGATGAGATCCTCTGGCAATTCAAGTGCTGCGGCAGCAGACTTTGCACCGGTGAAATCATTGGTTTGCGTTCAGACCCTTTTCAGATACGCAAACTTCTTTCCCATGAAAAAAACCTTGGCTTAACGTTGCCCCGCATGAACAATCGGGTAAAGTTATCAGGTTGTTTTCCCTGCGGACCCTTGCCCACTTTGCATTTTGTGAAGAGGCGGACGAAACAGGAGGTGCAAGACATGCGCAAGATCTCGTACAGCTTGGAGGTACATGCAGCTCTCGATACCGTATGGAATCTCCTTATTGAAAAGGTTGAACAGCCGCAGACCTACATGCCGGGGGTGATTCAGTCCCGAATTCTGCAGCACTATGGTAACGGCGTATTGAGGGAAATAAGAGGTGAGGGGCTGTTGATCAAGGAAAAGGTGGTGATAGACAAGCCGCACGGCGAGGTGCACTACTTTCTGCTGGAGCATCCGCTCTTTACCGGGCGGGTGGTGAACCGGGTGGTCCCGTCGTCGGTGCAAAGTCCCGTAGCGCCACAGGTTCTGACCATCGAGGTGGAGTGGTCGCCCAAAGACGAACAAGCGCAACGGATGATCCAGTCGGCAATACCGGAACAGATCCAGAACGAGGTGATGGACCTGAAACAAAAGGCCGAGGCGCTGGAGAAGGAGGAAGCGCTTCCCTTGACCACGCCGTACGCCTTCGGCATGACCCTGGCGCTTCCTTTTCAGGATGCCGTCGCGAAGGTGCATCAGGAACTGCAGAAAGAGGGGTTCGGCATCATCTCCGAGATCGACCTGAGGCATAAGTTTCAGGAAAAGCTTCACAAGGAGTTTCGCAACTACGTGATCCTCGGCGCCTGCAACCCGGGTCTCGCCTACCAGGCCTTCGGCGTGGAGATCAATATCGGCACCCTGCTCCCCTGCAACGTCGCGGTGTATTCCGTTTCCGAAGCCCGCACGGTGGTGATGATCATGGACCCGGTTGCCGCGCTCGCGCTGGTCGGCAACGACCAACTGACCGAACTGGCAGCCACCGTGAAGCAGAGCCTGCAGAGGGTTCTGTCGGCGCTCTAGAAAAGCTCCCATGATCAAAACCAAGCGTATATACGAGGAGCCGGACCCCCAGGACGGCCTCCGGGTGCTGGTGGACCGGCTCTGGCCCAGGGGGCTTAGCCGGCAACGCGCGCAGGTGGACCGGTGGGAGAAAGAACTTGCTCCCAGCGACGAGCTGCGTCGCTGGTTCGGCCATGATCCTGCCAGGTGGGAGGAATTCAGGGAGCGTTATCTGGAGGAATTGAAGGGCCGGCGCCCGCGGCTGGAGGAGATGGAAGGAATTGCAGCAAAAGGGACGGTGACGCTTCTGTTCGCCGCTCGGGATACACAATTGAACAATGCGGTGGTGGTATTGGAGTTGCTGGAACGGATGCGTCGCAGTTGACGCGCCTCACGGCGGCTCCGCAATCGATTACAGGGAGGGAGTATGGGAATGAATCTGGCTAACAAGATAATGTCGGAGCATCTGGTCGAAGGGGAGCTTGTTCCGGGCAAGGAAATCGCGCTTCGCATAGACCAGACTCTGCTTCAGGACGCGACCGGGACCATGGCGATGCTGGAGTTCATGGCAACGGGAATTCCCCGGGTCAAGGTGGGGCTGGCCGCGCAGTACATCGACCACAACCTGCTGCAGACCGACAACAAAAACGCCGACGACCACGCCTTTTTGGCCAGCGCTGCGCAGAAATACGGCATATACCTCTCCAAGCCAGGCAACGGCGTTTCCCACCAGGTACATCTGGAGCGCTTCGGCATCCCTGGAATGACCCTTCTTGGCGCCGACTCCCATACACCTACCGCAGCCGGCCTCGGCATGCTCTCCATAGGCGCCGGTGGCCTCGACGTCGCCCTCGCCATGGCCGGGCATCCCTTCCACCTCACCTGCCCGCGCATCTGGGGCGTCAAGCTTACCGGTCGACTGCAACCATGGGTCTCAGGAAAGGACGTGATCCTGGAGATGCTCCGGCGCCACACGGTGAAGGGAGGGGTCGGAAAGATCATCGAGTACTACGGCCCCGGGGTGGCGACGCTTTCGGCGACGGACCGGGCCACCATTGGCAACATGGGGGCCGAGCTCGGCGCGACAAGCTCCATCTTCCCCAGCGATGAGCAGACCCTCGCCTTTCTGAAAGCGCAAGGGCGCGGCGACGTGTGGCGCGAAATCTCGGCCGATCCCGATGCGACCTACAACGACCACGACGAGATAGACCTCTCCCAGGTCGAGCCCCTCATCGCCTGTCCCTCCTCGCCGGACAACGTGAAGCGGGTGGCTGACATCCAGGGGTTGAAGGTGGACCAGGTCATCGTCGGCAGTTCCGTAAACTCCTCTTTCCGCGACCTGATGACCGTTTGCCGCATCCTCGACGGCCGGAAGGTCGCCAAAGGGGTATCCTTCCACATCAACCCCGGGAGCCGGCAGGTGCTGGAAAACGTGGTGGCGCAGGGAGGCTTCATCATGCTGCTCCTGGCAGGGGGGCAGGTGCACCAGCCCGGGTGCCTCGGTTGTATCGGCATGGGACAGGCGCCAGGGACGAACCAGGTCTCGCTCAGGACCTTTCCCCGCAATTTCCCGGGACGAAGCGGCACCAAGGAAGACCGTGTCTACCTCTGCTCTCCGGAGACCGCGGCCGCGGCCGGCGTCTACGGAACGGTCACCGACCCGCGCAAGCTTTCGGAGCTGCTTCCGTGGCCCGGCGTGCAGAACCCCGAGAGCTATCTTGTGGACGACGCCGGGATTATCGTACCGCCCGAGGACGGCAGCGGTGTCGAGATCGTCACCGGGCCGAACATCGTCCCGTTCCCCGAATTCCAGGCGCTTCCGGACCAGCTCGATCTCGACGTGATCCTCAAGGTCGGCGACAACATCTCCACGGATGCCATCATGCCTGCCGGGAACAAGGTGCTCCCTTTCCGCAGCAACATCCCCGCCATCAGCAAGTTCGTCTTCGAGCAGGTCGATCCAGAGTTCGCTGCCCGCGCCTCGTCCAAAGGGGACGGCGTCATCGTCGGCGGAGAGAACTACGGCCAGGGATCGTCCCGCGAGCATGCCGCCCTTGCCCCGCGCTATCTCGGCATCCGCGTCAAGATAGCCAAGGGTTTTGCCAGAATCCACCGCTCGAACCTGATCAACTTCGGGATACTGCCGCTGGTCTTCAAGGACCCGGCGGACTACGACCGGATCGCGCAGGGAAGAAGGATCAGCATCCGGAAGGTGAGGGAGCTGGTGCAAAGCGGCGCCACGGAGATACCGGTCAAGGTGGACGGGCAAGAGATCGTCACGCTCCTGAACGCGACCGAGCGCGAGCGGCGGGAGCTGCTGGCCGGCGGACTCCTGAATTACGTCAAGGAGGAGAGTCATGGCGGGAAGCCTTAGGGAACTTCTTCCTGATGAGGAACTGGTCAAGTTTTACCAGCAGATGCTCCTTTGCAGAGATTTCGAAGAGTCATGCGCCGAACAGTACGCCAAAGGGCACATCACCGGATTCCTCCATCTCTACAGCGGTCAGGAAGCGGTAGCCGTAGGGTGCACCGCGGGTCTGCAGTCAAGCGACTACATCCTCTCAGCCTACCGCGACCATGCCCATGCCATCGTGCGCGGAGTCGAGCCGAAGAAGGTGATGGCGGAACTCTTCGGCAAGGCGACCGGTCTCTGCAAGGGGAAGGGGGGGTCCATGCACCTCTTCGCCCCTGAGCTGAACTTCATGGGTGGTTACGCCATCGTCGGCGGACAGTTCCCTATCGCCACCGGCCTCGCCTGGGCGAGCCAGTTGCGGGAGGAGGACCGCGTCACCGCCTGCTTCTTCGGCGACGGCTCCATGAACCAGGGGACCTTCCACGAGTCCCTGAACTGGGCGAGGCTTTGGGATCTCCCGGTCCTTTTCATCTGTGAAAACAACTTTTACGGCATCGGTACCGAGGTGCACCGGGCCTCAGCGCAGGCCGCGCTGCACCGGCGCACCTGCGGCTACGACATACCGAGCGAGAAGGTCGACGGCATGGACGTGGTCGCCGTGTACCAGGCGACCAAAAGGGCCGCCGAGTGGGTGCGGGAGAGACAGCGCCCCTACTTCATCGAAGCGGTCACCTACCGGTTCCGCGGCCACTCCATGGCCGATCCGGCCAAGTACAGAAGCTCCTCCGAGCAGGAAATATGGAAGAGCCGCGACCCCATTCCGAACCTCTCCCGCAGGCTCCTGGAGGAGGGAATCGTCACCCAGACTCGGCTCGACGAGATAGCACAGCGCTGCGGCGCCATCGTGGAGGATGCGGTGAAGTTCGCCATGGAGTCCCCCTGGCCCGAAGACTCCGCGGTGTGGGAGGATATCTATGTCTGAGATGACCTACCGTGACGCCATCAACATGGCGCTCAAGGAGGAGATGCGGCGGGATCCCAACGTGGTCACCTTCGGCGAGGACGTGGCCCTGTACGAGGGGGCCTTCAAGGTGACCCGGGGGCTTCTTGCCGAGTTCGGGGAGCTGCGGGTGCGGGATTGTCCCATTTCGGAGAACACCATCGTCGGCGTGGCGCTCGGCGCCGCGATGGGTGGTGTGCGCCCGGTGGCCGAACTGATGACGGTGAACTTCGCCCTTCTCGCCATGGACCAGATCGTGAACCACATGGCCAAGGTGCGTTACATGTTCGGCGGGCAGACCAGGGCGCCCATGGTGATCAGGATGCCGGGGGGCGGCGGGAGCCAGCTGGGCGCACAGCACTCGCAAAGCCTGGAAAGCTACTTCATGCACTGCCCGGGGATGCTGATCGCCTACCCGGCGACGCCGGCGGACGCGAAGGGGCTCTTGAAAAGCGCCATAAGAGACGACAACCCGGTCATCTTCCTGGAACACGAACTCCTCTACAACAGCAAGGGCGAGGTCCCGGACGACCCCGAGTTCCTGGTTCCTATCGGCAAGGCGGCCGTGATGAAGGAGGGGACGGCGGTCACGCTGGTGGGATACGGCCGCATGGCGATACTCTGCCTGCAGGCGGCGCAGCTCCTCGAAAAGGAAGGGGTCTCCTGCGAGGTGATCGACCTTCGCTCGCTCTATCCCCTGGACACGGAGACCTTCGTGCAGTCCGTTTTGAAAACGGGGAGGGCGGTCGTCGTCGAGGAGTGCTGGAAGAGTGCGGGGCTGGGAGGTGACATCGCCTCGCGCATCTACGAGCGTTGCTTCGACAGGCTCCTGGCGCCGGTAAAACGGATCTCGGGGCTGGACGTGCCGATGCCTTATTCGAGAAAGATAGAGAAACTCTGCCTCCCCCAGACCGAGGGTATCGTGCAGGGAGTCCGGGATCTCTTAAACGAGCCGTATTGAGGAGCAGCCATGAACGAGATCGTCATGCCGAAATTGTCCGATACCATGACCGAGGGGAGACTGGTCGCCTGGAAGAAACAAGTGGGCGATGCGGTGCGCCGGGGCGATGTCCTGGCCGAGGTCGAGACCGACAAGGCGAACATGGAACTCGAGGCCTTCGTCTCCGGGGAGTTACTGGAAATAAAGATCCAGGCGGGAGAAATGGCGCAGGTGGGGACGGTTATCGCAATCATAGGAAAGCCTGAGGAGAAGGGGACTGCGCCAGAGACCAAGCAGGGTGCGCCTGAACAGAAGGCTGAACAAATGGAAGAGGAAACCATTCCTGAACAGACAACGCAACGACCCGCGCAAGCGGCCGATATAGCACAGCCGGAAGGGGAAAAACAGGCGCCTGCCGCCCCGCCCGTGGCGGGTCAAGCTGAGGCGCAACCTGTCAGCCGACCTGGGGAACCTGAAGCAACACCTGCGGCGACCGGCGCTGAGCCGGCTGCCAAGCCGGTCGCACCTGGATTGGCGGCAGGCGAGGAGAGGGAGCGCGCTGCTCCCGTGGTGCGGCGCCGCGCACGGGAACTCGGCATCGACCTTGCCGAGGTGCAGGGGACTGGTCCGGAGGGGCGTATCCTGCTGCAGGATCTTGAATCTCTAGGGAAAGGGGCCAGCGAGCCGGCGCCACCCCGACAGTCGCCGCCGCCGCCGCAGCCGCCGCAGCCGCCGCAGCCGCCGCAGCCGCCGCAGCCGCCGCAGCCGCCGCAGCCGCAGCCGCCGCAACCCACTCAACCTGCGCCGCCAACGGAAGCGGCCCCGGAAGGATTCCGGCCCAAGCTCCTCCAGGGTGGGGTCAAGGAAATGCCACGGTTGAGGGCGGCTGTGGCGAAAACCGTGGCCGAATCGTGGGATAACATACCCCACTTCAGCGTCACCATGGATATCGTCATGGACGAGGCTGAAGCTGTGCGTCGTCAGCTGAAGCAAAGCGGGATGGCGGTCACCTGGAACGATATCGTGGTCAAGGGCGTTGCGCTTGCCCTGCAGAAGTACCCCCAACTGAACGCCACCTTTGCCAGCGGCGGCATCCAGTACCACGGCGAGATCAACATCTGTATCGCGGTGGGGATGCCGGACGGCGTGCTGATGCCGGTACTTTCCGGGGTCCAGCGGCTCACGCTGTTCGAGATTGCGCTGGAGGCATCCAGGCTGATAGAGAGCGCCCGTTCCGGAGCGCTCACCGAACAGGAGATGAGCGGCGGTACCTTCTCGGTTTCCAACCTCGGGATGTTCAGCGTCAGCAGTTTCAGCGCCATCATCCATCCAGCCCAGGCGGCGGTACTCGCCGTAGGTGCCGTCAGCGACACCCCGTTGGTCCGTTCCGGCGTGCTTGCCAGCGCGAAGATCATGAAGGTGACCCTCTCGGCCGATCACAGGGTCGTCGACGGCGCATATGCGGCGCAGTTCCTGGTGGCACTCAAGGAGGTGCTCGAGAATCCGGTCCGTCTCCTCATCTGAGCGGCAACTGATCTGAGCGGCAACTGTTATTCATCCAGCCAAACCGGGGGGCAGGGGAGAAACCACCTGCCCCTTTTCGTCTTCTACCGGGTCGGCTTTCCCGCCTTGCACTTTCCTTCGCTGCTCCCTATCTGGCTTCGATACGAAAAGTTTCCTCTGCCCCCGGAGCGCGGGCATCTTTCCTAATAAAGATCCTAAAGAATCGAATTAATTGTCCGATACATCAAGCAGCGACAGCGGCCAGACCGCGATGCTGCCAACGATATCCGGAACGTAACCCGAGCCTTGATTCACAACTGGGGGAAATGCCTATGAAGTGCCTGATTGTAGACGACGAGGAGTTCTGCCGCGATTTTGTCGCAACTTTGCTGAGCGCGATCGCTGACTGCCAGCAGGCAAGCGGCGGCATGGAGGCGCTGGAGAAATACAACGCGGCATTGGTTTCCAATGAACCTTTCGACCTCGTGATCATGGACATCATGATGCCGGGGATGAGCGGCCATGACGCAGCCAAGGCGATCAGGCACATAGAGAAAGAACAAAAAACGGCCAAGCGTGTCAACATCGTCATGCTTACCGCTCTCAATTCCTCCAACGACGCCATGGAATCCTTCTGCAGCGCGCAGTCGGCCGCATACCTGGTGAAGCCGATCTCCAAGGAGGGGCTTTACAACGTGCTCTCGAAACTGGGATTGATGAAGCGCTAGAGGTACGGCACGGAAGGAGTCAAAGAGGCGGCCCCGGTACCAGGGATTTATTATTCCCGTGGCGCTGGGGCCGTTTTTGCGTAGTCAGGAGAGCTTGAACTGTGTGACCAGGGTACCGAGATCGTCGGAAAGGCTGGCCAGCTGTGCCGCGGCAGCGGAGGAGTCCTGCGATCCCTGCGCGGTGCGCTGCACCACGTCGGAGATCTGCGTGATGTTCGCCGTTATGTCGCTGATCGTTGCGGTCTGTTCCTCTGCCGCCGTGGCGATCTGGTTCACCTGCATGCTGACGGCGTTGATCTGGTCCAGGATTTCCTGCAGGGCGCTCCCGGACTTCGCCGCCTCTTCCGTCCCCTGCTGAACCTCGCGAACACCTTCTTCCATAGCCGACACGGCTCCCCTGGTTTCCCCCTGGATCGCCTTTATCATGTCGCTGATTTCCCTGGTGGCCTTTGTGGTCCGCTCCGCAAGGGCGCGCACCTCGTCGGCCACCACGGCGAAACCTCTTCCCTGTTCCCCGGCCCTTGCCGCCTCGATCGCCGCGTTCAGCGCGAGGAGGTTGGTCTGGTCGGCGATGTCCTCGATGGTTCCCACTATCGCCCCTATCTGGTCGGAGCGGGCGCCCAGGCTCTCCACGGTTCGTGAAGTGGCGTTGACCCTCTCTGCGATCCGGTTCATCACCTCGACCGTCTGGGCCACCACCTGCGCCCCGGTCTCTGCGGCGCCGCTGGCCTGCTTTGCGTTGCGTGCAGCGGCGTGGCAGTTCTGGGCGATGTCATTCGATGTTGCCGACATCTGCTCGCTCGCCGTCGCCACCGTCTGGGTCTGGCAGGCGACCTGCTCGGCACCGTTCGCTATCTGTTCCGAAGTCTCCCGAAGCTCAGTGGAGGAGGTGGCGATGCTTGTCGAGATATCGCTGGTCTGGGATACGATGTCGCGCAGGTTCTGCACCATGTTGCCCATTGCGGCCATCAGTTTCCCGGTCTCCGTAGCGTCTTCAGCGGCGATGGTGACGGTCAGGTCCCTCTCCGCGATCCTGTCCGCCGTCTCGACCGCGGTACTGAGCTGCCTGGTGATGCTGCCCACCACCCAGCAGGCGACCGCGATCGCCGTGACGACCGTGAGCAGGAACAATGCGATGAGCACCGTTTTGGCACGGGATACCGCATCAGCGGCCTGGCCGGCCTCCAGCTTCGCCTGCTCGGCGAGGTAACCGTTCAGATCGGCCAGTGCGGATTGACATTCTGCCCGCTTTGACTTGAGTTCCCTGACGGCCTTCAGCGCTTCCCCCTTGGCTCCTTGCGCAAGCAGCATGGAAGCCCTGCTCCGTATTGTGGTGTAAGCGCTTCTCTTGCTGGCAAGAGTCTGAAAGAGCGTCTTTTCCTTGCCCGATACAAGGGAGGCCTTCAACTTCTCCATTTGCTCCGAAATACCCTTTTCGTTGCCTGTCGCTGCCAGTTCCGACCGTGCGCCATCCAGTCCCTGTGCCACCATTGCCTCGCTAAGGCGCAATGCGTCGGCGTTACTTGCCGCACCGACTTCCGTCACCCCCCTTGTCTGGGAAACCCGGGCCTCCTGCCGCATTATGATATTGCTGTTTAAGGAGGATACGGTGTAGAGGGCGGTAACTGCAAGAATTGCCGAGGCGAAAATAATGACGCCGAAGCTTATAAAGAGTTTGACCTTGATATTCATGCCCCTTCTCATCGTTTGACCTCCGTCGTCCTTGGGGGATTTCGCTGCCACAGAATTAGCAATCACTAACAACAAGGTCCTAGTATAGATTGGACGATTTTGGTGTCAAGGTGTTGTTCCAGCTAATTGATCCGTGTTTTAAGTAGCTGATTTGTTCCACGTACGCGATGCCCTTCCGCTAAAAGTCCATCCCAATTCAAGGGGGGGGCAGGAGGGGACATTGATCGCTTCCTGCCAGGCGCTGGCATTTCGTACCGGAAAGCCGCTTCCTTTTCTATGAAAGCAACTGGGCTCCGAAATGACTGGAGGACCCTCAACTTGTAATAATTATTCAGGCTGATAAGCTAGGCATTGATGCTGTGACTGCAAAATGATCAGCACCCAAATCTGTTTCAGAAGGAGGCGTCATGCGAAAACAGATATTTGGAAAGCTATTTCAGTCATTATTCGTCGCGTTGGTCGTGCTGAGCATTTTCGCAAGCGGCGCCGCTGCTGAAGTCAGTCTCAGCGTAAATATCGGTCCTCCCCTGATTGTCGCCCCCCCCTCCGCCATGGTTATGGTCCCCGGCTCCAGCGTCTACTTCGCTCCTGGGCTTGATATCGACATTTTCTTCTACGGCGGCTACTGGTGGTCCCCGCGGGGGGATCGCTGGTATCGTGCCCGCGCCTACGACGGCCCCTGGCGCGGGGTGTCACGCTCCTCAGTACCGAGGGCGGTGCACCGGGTACCCGGCGATTACCGTAGCGTTTATGCCGGCGAGCGCCATATTCCTTACGGACAATGGAAGAAGGGGAGGGGGGAACACAGAGGCAAGGGAGGGGAGAAATGGGAGCACAAGGGGCGGGGTCACGGCGGTGATGAGCATGGCCGCGGTGGACATGGCCGCGGGCACGACTGAAAAAAACTCCATCATTGACTCATTCCGGATAACTTAAGGCAAACCACCAGGCAGCCAGCACCACCGAGGCGCTGGTCAGCGCGAGCAAGGCGTTGACCAGCCGTCTCGGGCGCCCGAGATAACCCACCAGGAATTCAGCAACCAATCCGAAAACAACGCCGAACATGAAGCCGAAGAGATGCGCACCGAGGTCGGTACGCTCTCCCTCCGTCCCCAAAAGCGCCAGAAGGGAGAGGGCTGCCGCTATCGGAATAGGCCAGCGTCTGCGCAGGTGGTGCCGGTAGCGCATGACACCGAGGGCGCCAAGGATCCCTACTGCGCCAAAGACTGCGGTCGACGACCCGACCGAACTGTGGCTGGGGAGTTGTATATGGGCGTTGGCAAGGTTGCCGAAGATGCCTGAGGCGAGGATGAGCGTCCAGGCCAGGCCTGAGCCGAGGTCGCGGCAGAGGTAGATCACGAACACCCCGCCGATCGCGAGGTTGCTCATGAGGTGCAGCCAGTCGGCATGAAGGGTGAGCGCGGTCACGAGCCGCCACCACTGGCCGTTCAGGATCTCGCTGCCGTGCGCGTTGCCGATTCCGATCCAGTTGACCGGGTGGCGCCCCATGACGGTGAGGTCCAAGCCGGTCAGGTTGTGGAAGGTCGCCAGCAGGAGGAGGATCGAGAGCGTGGGGAGCGTGTTCTGGATCAGGGGGCGAACCGGCGGCAGGAAAGGGGGCCAGTTCCTGTTCTCCTCGACGTAGAGCCGCAACTCCCTGCAGGCTGCCTCCAGGCTTTCCGCAGGGACGCGCAACTGCCATCCGTCGCTGCCGGGCTCGATGCGGCAATCGATGAAGCGGGCCTCCAGGACCAGGGCCCAAAGTCGGGCGCGCTTCTGGGTGAGGGGCGCTGCCCCACCGCGATCCACCATTTCCGGCGGCACTTCGGACCATTGCTCCGCGTGGGGGAAGGTGTGCCGAGAGTTTTCTTCCATGCCGCCAAGTATTGCAGATCCTTCGGTTTTAGTCGGCAACCAAGGACTTTGCGGCTCGATGCCGTGTCCGGAATCGCCCCTCCCGCCGCTGTGAGGATCCATTTTTCGTCTCCGTAAAAGATACCGCCGCATCTTCTCTACCCTCAGTGGCGCGCGGCTCCGAGCCAAGGCCGGCTGCCGTCTTGACTATTGACCCGCCGGTGTTAAAAGAACCTAGTGCTGAAAGGGAGTTAAATCAAGGCCAAAAAATACTTTGTTGTTTTTTTCTCGGTGTTGCCGCTCCGGAAAGCACCCCCGCATGGAGGGGAGCCGTCATAGAGGGCAGGTAGCGGAAGTCGGGTCGGATTGGTGGCGGGCATTTTTCCAACGGACGCAGCGCGGTGCAGCCGGTTGCCTGGCGCCGGGAAAGGGAAATCCGGAATGCGATCAACAGGGGTCCGGTCAATTCCAGCAAAGGGTAGAGTTTTCAGGCGGCGACACGCCGCAGCCATCTTGCCGTGCAGCAGGCATTTTCATCCCTCGCGAAGGTGGCCGATCAGGTTGCGTTGGCACCACCGGCTCTGCCGCATCGGGAAAAGGAGATATGTCAACATGATCACCGAGGGGATAAAACAGTTCGCGGACCAGGTAGGTCATGCCTACGTGGCGACTTCGGATGCCAAAGGGCATCCTCATCTTGCTGCGGGAAAGGGAATAGCCGTATTCGAGCCGAACAGGCTGGTCTTCGAGGCGTGGTTTTGCCTGACCACACTGCGCAACCTGCAGGAAAATCCGCACGTGGCAGTGGCGGTCGCCGACCCGGTAACCGGTAACGGTTACCAGTTCGCAGGGGAGGTGGAGAGGGCGGTCGATACGGCGGTGCTTGACGGCTACCTGCCCGACATCGAGCCGACCGACCTTCCGCAGGTGCAATGGAGGCTCGAGATCAGGATAGACAGCGTGATGGCGTTTACCGCCGATGCCCATTCGGACCGCCCATTGGGGTGATACGTTCAGGTCACCGCTTATCCTGCAGCAGGAGTTCCTCCGCCTTGGGAACGTCCTCCTCTGCCACCTCTATTTCCCGGTTGTACGTTCCCGCCGGGGTCGCGCGCAGAGCGTATTCGATCCCCCCCTTTTTCAGCATCGCTTCCACACGTGCCAGGTCCGCTTCGTCTTTAGGATCGTAAAACTTCACCATGACATCCTCCTTGAATGATCCGGCGCCGCCACGATCTGTCGCGGCGCTTTCGCGTTTGTCGCCGGGGGTGTGAACCGTCCGCTTGTGCGGGATGGGACTAGGCGGGGCGGACCGTGCCGCCGTCTTGACCTCTCTTGTCGTACAGGCTCTGCAAGACACTGTCAATGGACCAGCGCCCCGCCCCGACGATCATGATGGCAACGGCTATGGTGATGGCCAGGATGTGGAATTCGAAGCCTTCACCCGCCTGTTTGCCGGTCCAGTTCATGAAGAGACCGTTGGGCCAGTGCACCATGGCGACTGCCCCGATCATGACGCAGGTGATGCCGAAAGCCGCCACCCGCGCCAGGCATCCCACCAGAAGCCCTATCGATCCCAAAAATTCCGCCGCCATAACCAGAACAGCGAGGAACGCCGGGATGTGCATCTGCGTGGCAAAAAGAACGAGAGTCTTCTCGATTCCGGCTCCGCCGAACCATCCCAGGACCTTTTGTGCACCGTGTGGAAGCATAACTACGGCAAGTCCCACCCTCAGGATGAAACCAGTCCAGCTGTCATCGGTGGCGATCAGCTTTTTCATGGTACTCCTCCTGCAGAAAAAACTTAGCATAGTCTAATCTGGTTCATTGCAAACGCAAGCAGGAAAGGGGAGGCCGGTGACTGAGTGGGAGAAGTGCCGCTGTGACAGAGCGCGCAACCTCTGACGTCATTTGACGTGTTTTTGGCGATTCTCCGGTCTTTTGGCGGGAAATTAATTGCCTGATACGACTCGTCCTGATTTGAAACTCCAACGTGCCGGTAATTGGCAAGCTTTTACCAATTAACGCGTTGGGTCGCACCCTTAGGTCATTTTGCTGTAATTGACATGATTTCAAGCGATTACGCTGCGCCAGCCGTTTAATATATGCTTTATAAGGGCGCGGTTGTTCGAATCTTGCACAATTTATGGCTGATTCGGCACGCTTCGGGCAGAGCTATTGGCATTGACGATGTCATGCAGAACTCCGGAAGTTCTTGTATTGAGGTGTGAAATGAAGAGAAGAGTCCTGATAGTGGATGACGTTGAAGACATCAGGCTTATGTTGCGTTACATGATTGAGAAAGCCGGACATGTCATAGTCGGCGAGGCTGCCAATGGCGTGGAAGCGGTAGAAATGTACCGGGAGTACCTCCCCGATATCACGATCATGGACATCGACATGCCCTTCAAGACTGGCGTTGAGGCCGCCAGGGAGATACGCGAATTCAATGACGCATCAAGGATAATCTTTTGCAGCGGCGGCATCTCCAAGTTCGAAAGCACGCCTGCCGAACTCAATTTCGTAGGCAACGGACTGCTCAGGAAACCGTTTCTGCCCTCACAGTTGTACCAGGCCTTGAGTGCCTGATTTGTAGTACTTTTGTTATCTTCATTCGATGTGGGAGACCCGGGTCTTTTATTTTATTGCTGTACTTTAATTGTAGTGACCCGTTACTGACTGCGGACTGCCGATGTAGTGCTTTTTGATATTTTATTGCCGCAGGGTGAGTGGGAGCCGAAATGGCTCCCTTTTTTTGCGTTGCTACCTCAAGATTCACTTCTGAAGCTGCCGACAAAGTCGCATATGGCGCCTGACCACCGCTTGCCAGGGCACCGTGCTGGCGGAACGGGGTTTGCCTTGTCTTTTTCAAAATCATGTATGCGATTGAGGCAACCTTGTGCTAGGGTAGCGAGTTGTTGAAATACAAGAATCGAAGCGACAGGATCTCACCATGACATCAGAACAACAGCAAAACGTATCTGCCATCCTGGCGAAACTGCACGGACACGCCTATTTCAGGGCAGGAGACGGCCCCCTGAAGCAAGCCCTGACCGAACTGGTCCTCGATGCGGTTGAAGGGCATCTTGCCGAGGAACTCTCGGACGGCTCCTTCGATCTGGAGGTGAGCATCGGGCAGCAGGAGGGGGAGAACGAGCCTATCGTCGACTACAACGTCGACCGTCCCGGCGTACAGCACCGTTCCGACATCGGTATTTCACGCCTCTCTCCGCCCGCGCTGGAGGACCTCGCCGGCTACCTGGTGCGGCTGGTCGAGCAGGCACCCGCCGTCGAGACGACGCAGACGGGGACCACGGTGGTGCGCAAAAAGGTGGAGCACGACCATCACGAACAAGAAGCTGCCGCAGCGCGGCTCAAGGTGTCGCCGCAGTGGCTGAAGAGCGTGGTCCCCTGCACCGAGTACAGCTATGACGAGATAGACGGCAAGAAGTATATCCGGGAATATTACTGGTCCCGCGATCTGATCGAGAGGCTGTTCAGGATAAAGTCGACCAAGACCACGCCCGAAGACCTGCAGTACGTCGCCTCGGAATGCTGTGACGGCGACATGGATTGGGCCAGGGACCTCATCGCCAGGCTGAAATCCCCGAACCGGCCGGAACCGGCGGCGAAGGAGCAGCAGCAGAAAAGCCAGAAGGCGCAACAGCCTCAGGCCAAGCCGGCGCCCCCCGGGGAGCAGCGCTCCAGGTCGCGCTCCAGGCACAAGAGGGGGGTCAGGCAGGGTAAGGATGCCGCCCGTAAGCCGGATCAGGCACCCGGCCCGAAGCCGCCGCAAGCTTAGAGCACGCCATCTCTAAAATCGTCAGTAATGAAAACTGGACGCGGGAGCGTCCTGCAATGTGTTCCCACGCCGGAGCGTAGGAACAATTTAGAAAAAGTCCCCCAGACACCTGGGGGACTTTTTCTTTGTGGCCGCTTTGCCGGAGACGCAGGCCGCAGTCCTAGACTGCGCCCTGCGTCCGCAGGTACGTTGCGAACGCCATGTCGGTCCGCTTTATGTGCTGCAACAGCCATGAGGCGAGGGTCTTGTTGGTCATGATAACCAGTGAGAGTGTCGCCCCCTCCGCCTTGAACTCGTTCGCCAGACGCTCCACGTCGGACATGAAACGGGTGTGCTCACCTTTGTGGACCGCGTAGTCGGGGTAGGCGTGCCTCATCTGCAACCGCTCCTCTGCTGCGAAATGCTCCTTCACGTACTCCTGCAGGAACAGGAGCAGCCGCAGCACCTCCTCCTTCCCCTTTCCCTCGCCGCAGGCGGTAAACAGCCTCGCGAACCTGCTGAACAGCTCCTTGTGCTGGCTGTCGATCTCCGACACCCCGATCAACAACTCATCCGTCCACTGGATGCTCATGTCATGCTCCTTTTCTCGTTTCGTCTTATTACGCCTTTTTGCGCCATGCGCTCTTAGGCCGTCTACTCGTCCGGGTCGTCGATGGATTCCTCGCCCGGTAGCATGATCTGGAAACTGGTGCCCGCGCCAGGGGTGCTGGTGGCCTGGATCTCCCCACCGTGGTCCTTGACGATGCCATAGGAAACGGAAAGGCCGAGACCGGTGCCGTTATCCTTGGTGGTGAAAAAGGGGGTGAAGATCTTCTCCAGATCATCGGCCGGGATTCCCTTGCCCGTGTCGGCAACCTCGACGATGCAGCCGTTGCCCGGGCCGTGTCGCCTAGTGGTCAGCCTGAGCGTTCCCCCTTCCGGCAGCATCGCCTGGACGGCGTTCAGGATGATGTTGCCGAACACCTGCCGCAGCTGGTCAGCGTCCCCCCTGGTCGGCGGGAGGTCGGCCGCGTATTCCCATTTCACCTGAATGGCCTCCATCGCCACCTGGTGCCTGATCTGGCTCAGGATGTCGTCCAGTATCTCGTTTACCTGGAACTGCCTCTGGTTGAGAGATTTTTGCCGTGCGAAGGTGAGCAGGTTCCCGACGATCTTCGCCATCCTCTCCGTTTGCAGGCTGATGATCTCCACTTCCTCGTGGTTGGGATGGTCCGGCGGCAGGCACATCTCCAGCACCTCGGTGTTCCCCCGTATGATGGCGAGAGGGGTGTTGATCTCGTGCGCCACGCCGGCAGCCACGATCCCCAGGTCCGCCAGCTTCTCCGCCCGGGCCAGGTCCGCCCGGGTCTGCAGCAGCAGGCGGTTCTTGTCGCTTAACTGCGCGGTCCTCTCCTCGACCTTCTGCTCCAGGGCCCGGTGCAAGATCCCGATCTCGGTCTCCTGCCGGCTCAGGGCCCGCGTCATCAGGTTGAACGCCTCGGCCAGGTCCCCGACCTCGTCTGTCGCCTTTACCTCGATCTGGAGGTTCCGCTCGCCGCTCGCCACCCTGTGGGCCAGCTTTTCCAGCTCCTTGATGGGGCGCGCCAGCAGGGTTCCGATGAAGCCGGAGACCGCTATGCCGACGAGGGAGGTAACGAACAGGACCACGTAGAGTATGGAGTTGACGCTTTTCTGCATGTGGGTGTACGGCTTCTCTAGCATCCCCACGTACAGGGAGCCGATCGCCCTGCCGCTCAAGTCGAGGATCGGCTCGTAGGCGGTGAAGTACCAGTCGTTCACCACGAAGGCGCGCCCGATCCACTTTTTCTTTTCCAGCAGGACCCGGTTGAACACCTCCTCGGAGAGGCGGGTCCCTATGGCGCGGTCCCCTTGCGAACTCCGGACGTTGGTGGAGATGCGGGTGTCCCCCAGGAAGAGGGTGGCGGTCCCGACGTCGGTCCCGTTGAACTTCACCCCTTCGTAGACGATCTCCTTGATCTTGTCCACCAGGGCGTTGTCGTTGTTGAGCAGCACCGCACCGTAGAGGGCGCCGACGATCTTCCCGGAACGATCACGTACCGGGGCCGCCGAGACCATCGCCATTCCCGAGCGCTCCTCGGACGAGTTGCGCGGCAGGGCATGAGGCGTCGCGACCAACGGGATGACGGCCCGGTTGGCGAGATCGGTCCCTTCTCGGGTGAGTTCCTCGGCGGTCATGACGATGGTGCCGGTAGTGGCGACCCCTTGCAGCGCCCGTTTGAGGAACCCTGCGGCAGGGCGGTCGCCGGAGCGCTTCGGGTTGTGGGCGCGGTAGAGCACCCGTCCGGAGGCGTCCACGGCGGTCAGCATGTCGATCCGCTTGGTCTTAAGTCGCAGGCGGAGCAGGGACTGGATCTCCAGGTTGCCTGCGGCAAGGGACGAGGCGAAGTTCGGGTTGGTCGAGGTGAGGTCGATCAGCTCGCCGATCCGCTGCAGTTCGGACCGGTAGACCTCGCGTGCGGAGTTGAGGTCGGTGCGTACCTTCTCCTGCGCCTGGCCGGCGATCTTGTCGTTGATGATGTAGAGACCTGCGACCGAACAGATGAAGAAGGCGACAAAGAGCGGGGCCAACGCACCGAAGGTGAGTTTCGCCCGGATGGGAAAGCGCCGAGGCATCAACGGAAACCGTCCTCTTCGAGCCCGTACTCCTCGATCTTCCTGTCCAGGGTGCGTCGGGCTATTTCGAGGACCTTGGCGGCGCGGCTCTTGTTGTTCCCCGCAGCCTTCAGGACGTGCAGTATGTGCTCCCGCTCGACCGTCTCCAGGGAGACCATCCGCGCCGAGTGCTTCGCGGGTTCGCTGGCCGCCTGCGGACTCCTCCATACCGGAAGGGTCTCCGGCGTGATCAGGCGGCCGCGGGTCAGGATCGCCGCACGTTCTATGGCGTTCTCAAGCTCCCGGATGTTTCCGGGCCAGCTGTAGGAGGTGAGGAGCTGCATCGCCTCGCTCGTGAAGCCGGTGATGTCCTTTTTCATGCGCGCCGCGTACTTGGCGAGGAAATGCTTGGCGAGGATCTCGATGTCGCCCGCGCGGTCGCGCAGCGGCGGGAGGTGGAGGGAGATGACGTTGAGCCTGAAGAAGAGGTCCTCCCGGAAGCGCTTCTGGCGCACTTCCTCCTCCAGGTCCTTGTTGGTGGCCGCCAGGAACCTGATATCCACCCTTCTCCCCTTGGTGTCCCCGACCGGGATGAAATCCCCCTCCTGCAGCACGCGCAAAAGCTTCGCCTGGATCGCCTGGCTCATGTCGCCTACCTCGTCCAGGAAGAGGGTCCCGTTGTTCGCCGCGTCCAGAAGCCCTTTCTGCGCGTTGATAGCGCCGGTAAAGGCCCCTTTCACGTGGCCGAAGAGCTGGCTTTCGAGGAGCGTGTCCGATAGAGCGGCGCAGTTGATGGTGAGGAAGCGCTCCTTGGCTCTCGGGCTGTTGTTGTGGATGAGGCTCGCGATCAGCTCTTTTCCGGTCCCGGACTCGCCGAGGATCACCACGTTCGATTCGCTGTGGGCGACCAGCATCGCCATCTCGTGGACCTTGCGGAAGCTCTCCGACGCGAAGACGAGCGGGGTGGAGGCGGAAGGGATGCCGAGTTCGTCCTTGAGCGCCGAGTTCTCCTTCAGGAGTTCCTTCCGTTCGAGAACCTTTTCCATGATGCCGAAGATCTTTTCTTTGGGAAACGGTTTGGTGACGTAGTCGTAGGCCCCGAGCTTCATCGCCTCGATGGCGGAGTTGATGGAGGCATAGGCGGTCATCATGACCACGGGGATTTCCAGTTTCATGTTCTTGACGCGCTGCAGGATCTCGATGCCGTCCAGGTCGGGCATCTTCACGTCGAGAAGGAGCAGGTCCCCGTCGTCCAGGCCGCGGTTCTCGATGCATCTCATCAGCGCGGTACCGGAGCTGAACACCTCCAGGTCGATGCCCTTCGCCGTCAGTATCTTGGAGAGATACCTAAGTATCTCGACCTCGTCGTCGCAAATTATCACCTTGCCGTTGTACATGCCTGTCACCTGTTGCTCTGCACGAAAAAAGGGACAATCCCTGCAGAATCTATCGTCTGTATTTTGCTGCCGGAAGATGCCCCGGGGGAGCGGTTGAGCGGAACGTAAACACCCGTCAATATCTTTCGGCCGGGCCACTGTTGTCAAGGGAAATTCCCCTTTGGAAGGTGTTCCAGAGGCTGTTTTGTAGGCTTCGCATGCTTTGTTGAAGATCTTTCGTTGTTACACATACATCCATGGTCATCCAAACCTCTCTGCATCTTTATGACGTCTGCGGCGAGCTTTGTGTTATTGTTTTCACTTTCGCTCTGTCTCAAAGAGGTCGAGACCTGCAGCCGCAGCGAGTAAGGTAACGGTAAGGTCAAAAATAGTCAGAAAGGGAGCTTGCGTGATTTTTTTTGCTATCCTATTGAAGCCCGTCGTCTGGGTACTGATTTTCAGGTCCGCTATGAAGTCCGATTTCAAGGGGATGATGGGGAGGGCTGCCGCGGTCACCGTTATCCTGACTGTGGCGGACAAATTCAGCGTCGCCGGCAACCTTGCGTTCTCCGCGATCCTGCTTACCCTGCTGCTCTACACAGTGATGTCCTTCATCCTGCTGCCTATCGCCTGGAAACTCCAAAACAGGTGGGTCTCGTTCGCCTGCAACGTGGCGGGCACGCTCGGAGCTTTGGCGGGAGTCAACTTCCTCATGGACTTCCTCCGAGGTCTGCTTCCCTTTTAGTCAACTCAAATGGAGACGTGAAATGCTTCGTAGAGCCACACTGAACCGTAGTTTGTTTGCCTTCTTCCTTCTTCTCGCCTGCAGCATCCACCCCGCCGCCGTGTGGTCCGCCTCCAACGAGATCAGGCTCTCCAGGGGGCAGACGGTCTACGTGCCGGTCTACTCGAACGTCTTCTCCGGCCCGCGCAACCTTCCCTTCCAGTTGGCTGCCACCCTGAGCGTCAGGAATACCGACCTCGCCGAGTCGCTTCGGGTCACCTCCATAGACTACTACGACACCAAGGGGGCGCTGGTCCGGCGCTATCTCGACAAGCCGGTATCGCTGCCCCCGCTTGGCACCACCTATGTCCACATCAAGGAAAAGGATGAAAGCGGCGGCTTCGGCGCCAACTTCATCGTCAGGTGGCAGGCTGACAGGGTGATCAACGCTCCCATCATCGAATGCGTCATGATCGGCGCTACCTCGGGGCAGGGGATCTCGTTCGTAAGCCCCGGCCAGGAGATCCGCGAGGGCTCCAGGTAGAGGGAACTGCGGCAACCCTTGAAATCCGTATTCCCTTTTTCTCTCCGAGGAACGGTCGTCATGAAACCTGCAACCTCCGATATTCCGAGCAATTGTCACGCCTTGGAAGTGGCTGCCGTCCTCGCTGCCCTTGGCGCCGACGCAAGAGGGCTGTCGCTCTCCGCGGCACGGGAACGGCTGGGCAGATACGGAGCCAACGAACTGCAGGCCGCGCCCCGCATTTCACCCTGGGCCGTGATCCTGGAACAGTTCAAGAACGTTTTGATCGTCATCCTGCTGGTCTCGGCGCTCCTCTCCGCTTTCCTGGGGCACGCCGTCGAGGCTGTCGCCATCGCGGTGATCGTTCTCTTTGCCGCTCTCCTCGGGTTTGTCCAGGAGTACCGGGCGGAGAGGGCCATTGAAGCGCTCAGGGAGATGGCGGCACCGGAGGCGTCGGTGCTGCGGGAGGGCGTCGAGGTCAAGATCCCGGCGCGCGACCTCGTGCCCGGCGATGTCGTGCTGCTGCGGACGGGGGACCGGATCCCTGCGGATCTGAGGCTGGTTGAATCGCACAACCTGCAGCTGGACGAGGCGGCGCTTACGGGCGAGTCGGTTCCCGTCGACAAAAGCGCAGCCTCCCTTGTCGATGAAACTGCGCCGCTTGCAGAGCGTATGAACATGGCCTTTGCCGGCACGGCGGTGACCTTCGGCAGAGGGAGCGGCGTAGTGGCAGCCACCGGGATGCGGACCGAGTTCGGCAAGATCGCCCGTATGATCTCCGCGATTGAGACAGGAAGGACCCCGCTGCAGGAGAACCTGGACCGGGTCGGCAAGATCCTGGCGAAGATCGCGCTCGCCGGTGTCGCGGCCGTCGTTGCCGTCGGGTTGCTGCGGGGCGAGCAGTTCCTGGACATGCTCCTCTTCGGAGTCGCGCTCGGCGTCGCCGTCGTGCCGGAAGCGCTCCCCGCCGTCGTGACCATCTCCCTGGCCATCGGAGTGCAGCGCATGGTGAAGCGCCACGCCCTGATGCGCAGGCTCGCCGCGGTGGAGACCCTGGGGAGCACCACGGTGATCTGCTCGGACAAGACCGGCACGCTTACCCGAGACGAGATGACGGTGCGCAGCTGCTTCGTCGCCGGCGAGACCTACCATGTTTCAGGCGCAGGCTACGCCCCGGAAGGGGAGTTCAGCAGCAACGGCGTCCGGGTCGATGCGCCGGAACAGTTGAAGTTATTGTTGAGAGGAGCGGTGCTGGCGAGCGACGGGCGCCTGCTGCGGGACGATTCAGGGCGCTGGCTGGTCCGGGGAGACCCGACAGAGGGGGCGCTCGTGGCCGCAGCCGCCAAGGCGGGGCTCGACAAGACCGAACTGGATGCGGAACTACCCCGGGTGGACGAAATCCCTTTCACCTCGGAAAGAAAGCGGATGACCACGCTCCACGACGGCGGGGGAGGGCGGATCGCTTTTTCGAAAGGAGCTCCGGAGGTGATCCTTGCCTCGTGCAGCCGCCTCCTGGGCCCCGATGGCGAGACGATGCTTGACCCGGCAGGAAGGGAGCGGTTAATTGCCGCGTCCCGGGCCATGGCCGAATCCGCCCTGCGAGTCCTCGGAGTCGCGTTCAAGAAGGATGCGGCGCGGGTCGACGCGGAAAAAGAGATGACCTTCCTCGGGCTGGTCGGGATGATCGATCCCCCGAGGCCGGAGGCGCGCGAGGCGATAAAAACCTGCCAGAGGGCCGGAATCACGGCGGTGATGATAACCGGCGACCACCCGCTTACCGCAGGTGCCGTGGCAGGCGAGCTGGGCCTTCTTTCCGGCGGGCGGGCCGTGACCGGGTCCGACCTGGATGCCATGGATCAGACCGCCCTGGAAAACGCGGTCCAGTCGATCCGGGTCTACGCGCGGGTCTCGCCGGCGCACAAGCTTCGGGTGGTTGAGGCGCTGCAGAAGAAGGGGCATATCGTCGCCATGACCGGGGATGGCGTCAACGACGCCCCGGCCTTGAAGAAGGCCGACATCGGCATCGCCATGGGCATCACCGGTACGGCCGTCAGCAAGGAGGCCGCCGCCGTGACCCTCACCGACGACAACTTCGCCTCCATCGTTGCGGCGGTGGAAGAGGGGCGCGGCATCTTCGACAACATCAAGAAGTACCTGATGTACCTCCTGTCGTCGAACCTGGGGGAGATCGGGCTCATGGCCGGCGCCTTGCTGCTTGCTCTCCCCTTGCCGCTCTCCGCGGTGCAGATCCTCTACGTGAACCTCGCCACCGACGGGCTTCCCGCCCTGGCGCTTGCGGTCGATCCTCCCGTAGCCGACATCATGGCGAGACCGCCGCGCGACGCCTCCCGGGGGATCTTCACCCGTCCGGTGGTCACGCTGATCCTGGTGGGAGGCGCCTGGTCCACCCTGGTCAACCTCGCGCTCTTCTCGTGGGCGCGCGCCACCTGCGGCTGCGTGGAAGAGGCCATGACCATGACCTTCGTGTCGCTCGTGCTGATCCAGTTTTTCAAGGCGTACAATTTCCGGTCCGACCGGGAATCCGTGCTGCGCGCCCCGTTCGCCAACAAGTGGCTCAACCTCGCCATCCTGTGGGAGCTCGGCCTGCTGCTGGTCGTGGTTTATCTCCCGGTGCTGCACAAGCCTTTCGGGACCTTCTCGCTCACCTTTAACGACTGGCTGGTTACCGTCCTTGCCTCCGGCACCATCTTTCCGGTTCTGGAACTTGCCAAGTGGCTCCAGAGGCGAAAGGAGCCGGGGGCTGTGCCGTTAAGTTAAGTAACTTGAGCCCTATCTGTCTCGACAAAGCGGTCCCCGCCCCCGGAGGGGGAGGGTAGGGGCGAATAATAATTCGCCCCTACGGTTCTTCGCTGAAGCGGCTAGTCTTCCCCCCTCCCAACCTCCCCCCGCTGGGGGGAGGAGTGAGTGGTTACTAGTGGGCAAGGCTCTCAGAGTTCGTGTAAGCTCACATTGTTAGAAACAAGCACATTGACTCCAGACGAGGTTGCATGGATTTCAACGCATTGCGGGATATCGTGGTACTTTTCGGCCTGGCGCTGCTCACCGTTGTGGTGCTGCGCAAGCTGAATCTTCCGTCCATCATCGGCTTCCTGATCACCGGCATGCTGGCGGGGCCTTACGCCCTGGGGTTCATCAGGAACCCCCACCAGGTCGAGCAGATGGCCGAGTACGGCGTGGTGCTGCTTCTATTCACCATCGGCATCGAGTTTTCCCTGAAGGAACTGGTGCGGATCCGGCACATGGTCCTCCTGGGAGGGGGGCTGCAGCTCTTTCTCACCATCGGCGCGGTGGCGGCAATCGGGACCATGGCCGCTTTCCCAATTTCGCAGGCTGTCTTCTTCGGCTTCCTGGTGGCGCTATCTTCGACCGCCATCATCATGAAGCTCATGATGGACGCCGGGGAGATGGATACCCCGCAGGCGAAGGCCACCCTCGGCATCCTCATCTTCCAGGATCTCTGCATCGTGCCGCTCATGCTCTTCACGCCCCATCTCGCGGGCGGCGGCGACGGGCTGCTGGACATAGCCATCGTCTCTGCCAAGGCGATAGCGGTGATAGCCGCGGCCCACCTGAGCGCCAGGTTCCTGATCCCGTGGATCTTCGAACAGGTGGTCGGAACCAGGAGCCGCGAACTCTTCATCCTCAGCATCATCTTCATCGGCATGGGAACGGCATGGCTCACGGCGCAGGCCGGGCTCTCGCTCGCGCTCGGCGCGTTCATAGCCGGGCTCTCCATCTCCGAATCCGAATACAGCCACCAGGCGCTGGGCGACATCATGCCGTTTCGCGAGGCGTTCGTGAGCCTGTTCTTCATCTCCGTCGGGATGCTCCTGAAGCCCGCCATACTGATTAAATTCCCGCTGCTGATCATCGGGCTGGTGCTCGCCATCATCCTTGTGAAGGCACTCCTCGCCTCGGCGGTGGGGGTCGCACTCGGGCTACCGATGCGGATCGCGATCATCGCCGGCCTGGCGCTCGCCCAGATAGGGGAGTTCTCCTTCGTTTTATCCCACAGCGGCCTGTCGTACGGCCTCCTCACCAGGGAAACCTACCAGATCTTTCTTGCCGCCTCCATCGCCACCATGATGCTGACCCCTTTGTGCATGAAGATATCCGGCCCCGTTGCCGATTACCTCACGGCGAGCCTTCCTCACTCCTGGACCCGGGGGCGCAGCAGTCTCTCCCAGAACGGCAACGACGTGACCCTCAGCGATCACGTCATCATCGTCGGCTACGGCGTGAATGGAAGGAACCTGACGAAGGTCCTCGGCAACCTCGATATACCCAGGGTCGTCATCGACACCAACCCCTTCACGGTCCGCAGCGAAAAGGGGGGCGGCGAACAGATCATCTTCGGCGACGCCTCGAAGCCGGAGATCCTGGGACATGCCCGGATCAGTGAGGCGCGCATCATCGTCATCGCCATCTCAGACGCGGCGGCATCCAGGCGTATCGCTTCGCTGGCAAGGATGATCAACCCGTCGATACATATCATTGTGCGCACAAGGTATCTCCTTGAGATGGAACCGCTTTTCAGGATTGGCGTCAACGAGGTGATACCCGAGGAATTCGAGACCTCTGTAGAAATTCTCTCCAGGGTGCTAAAAAGATTTTTGATTCCGCAGGATGCTGTCGAAGAGTGTATTGCAGAGGTGCGGCGCGACGGCTACGAGATGCTAAGGACGGCCAGCAAGCGGCACAGCCACGCGGTCGGCATAGCCGGATTCCTTTCGGGGGCTGAAATCGGGAGTTACCGCGTACGGAGAGGTTCGCCTGTCGAGGGAGAGAGCCTGAGGGGAGGGCTGCTGCGGTCCACTTCCGGCGCCACGGTCGTGGCCATCAGGAGAGGTTCTGAGATCACCCCCAACCCCGACCCGGTCTGGGAGTTCCGCGAAGACGACATCGCCCTCCTTCTGGGGACCCCGGAGCAGATGCGCGCCGCGGCAAAGCTATTCGAACCGGCATGACAGCCAACCGAAGTACCCCTCGATGGTCGCAAAGCTCCAGCTTTGCCTCGTGAGGAAGCGAATTCCACCCCTCGCCCACCGGGAGAGGGTGCCCGGAGGGCGGGTGAGGGCGGTGGCCCCTCATTCGCCGTCGCTCAAAGCCTCAACCTTCCCTCGAGTGGGGCAGGAGCTTGGGAACGAGAGGAACTGGACGAAAGGGCTTCGCAATAAAGTCGAAACGGGTACAATTTACCAATTGCCAGCAGCCGGAACATCATTTCCGCTAAGGAGTATAGACATGCCGAACAATGAAGGGAAAACCATCTGTGCGCCGGGGCTAACCGAGCTGCCGCCGCTGCCGATGGACACGCGAAGCCTGGTCAGGGACTTCGTGCATCACTATTTCCACCACCTGGGGCGCGACAAGTACTGCCGCTCGATACGCTACCACTACCAGGCCCTGGCGTTCACTGTGCGAGAGCGTCTCATCGAGCGCTGGAACAACACCCGCTACGGCTACATAAACGCCGACACCAAGACCGGCTATTACCTCTCCCTTGAATTCCTGATGGGGAGGGCGCTGGGCAACGCCATGCTGAACCTCGGGCTCGAGGATGCCGCCCACAAGGCTCTGGAGGAACTCGGCCTCGTCCTGGAGGACCTTGTCGAGGAGGAGAACGACGCCGGGCTTGGCAACGGGGGCCTCGGCCGCCTTGCCGCCTGCTTCCTGGACAGCTGCGCCACCCTGCAGCTGCCGGTCATGGGGTACGGCATCCGTTACGAGTACGGGATGTTCCGCCAGCGCATCGAGGACGGGCGCCAGGTCGAGGAGCCGGATCACTGGCTTCGCGACGGCAATCCGTGGGAGATGGAGCGCCCGGAATACACCCAGCGGGTCCGTTTCGGCGGGCGCTGCGAGTGCATCAGGAACGACGACGGGACGCTGAACTACCGCTGGGTCGACACCCACGAGGTCCTTGCGATCCCGTATGACATACCGATCCCGGGGTATCAAAACGGCACCGTCAATTCGCTGCGGCTCTGGAAGGCCAACGCCACCGACGTCTTCGACCTGGAGGAGTTCAACGCCGGGAGTTACACCGAGTCGGTCGCCATGAAGAACGCGGCGGAGAACATCACCATGGTGCTTTATCCCAACGACGCCAGCGAGAACGGCAAGGAGCTGAGGCTGCGCCAGCAGTATTTCCTCGCCTCGGCCAGCCTGCAGGACGTCATCGCCCGCTGGATTCACCGGCAGGGGAGGGTGTTCGGCCACTTCGCAGAGAGGAACTGTTTCCAGTTGAACGACACGCATCCGAGCTGTGCGGTGCCGGAGCTGATGCGCCTGTTGATCGACGAGCAGGGGATGGGCTGGGAAGAGGCATGGAGCATCACCAGCCGCACCATGGCCTACACCAACCACACCCTTCTACCCGAGGCGCTGGAGAAATGGCCGCTGTCGCTGTTCAGGCAGCTGCTGCCGCGCATCCTGGACATTATCCTCGAGATAAACGCGCGCTTTCTCTCCGAGGTCTCCAGCCGCTGGCCCGGCGACGGCGAAAAGCTCCGCAACATGTCGATCATCGAGGAAGGTCCGGTCCCCATGGTGCGCATGGCGTACCTGGCCATCGTCGGGAGCTTCTCGGTCAACGGGGTGGCGGCCCTTCACTCGCAGCTGCTGGCGCAGGGACTGTTCCGCGACTTCTTCGAACTGTGGCCGGAGAAGTTCAACAACAAGACCAATGGCGTCACGCCGCGCCGCTGGCTGGCCAAATGCAACACCGGGCTCACGCGTCTTATCTCCAGCAAGATCGGTGACGGTTTCGTTGCGGAACTCGGACGGATACGGGAGATAGCTCCCTACGCCGACGATCCCGAATTCCGCGAGCAGTGGCATGCGGTGAAGCAGGCCAACAAGGAGCGGCTGGCGGCCATGGTACAGGAGCAATGCGGCGTCACCTTCAACCCTGCCGGCATGTTCGACGTGCAGGTGAAAAGGATCCACGAATACAAGCGCCAGCTCTTGAACGTGCTGCACGTGATACACCTGTACGACAGGATCAAAAGGGGCGACACCGACAACTGGACCGACCGCTGCGTGCTGATCGGCGGCAAGGCGGCCCCTGGCTACTTCATGGCGAAGCTCATCATCAAGCTGATCAGCAACGTCGCCAAGGTGGTCAATGACGATCCGGTGGTGGGCGACCGGCTGAAGGTCGCCTTCCTCCCGAACTACCGCGTCACCGCGATGGAGGTGATCTGTCCCGGAACGGACCTCTCGGAGCAGATTTCAACGGCCGGGAAGGAGGCTTCGGGTACGGGGAACATGAAGTTCATGATGAACGGCGCTGTAACCATAGGCACCCTTGACGGCGCAAACATCGAGATCCGCGAGGAAGTGGGGGACGACAACTTCTTCGTGTTCGGTCTCACCGCGGAGCAGGTGGAGCAGATGCGCGGCAGCTACAACCCGCGCGGCATCGTAGCCGCAGACCCCGACATGGAGCGGGTGATGCAACTTCTGGCCAGCGGGCATTTCAACATGTTCGAGAACGGCATCTTCGATCCCATCCTGGCGGCCATCAACAGCCCGCACGACCCGTGGATGGTCGCTGCCGACTTCCGCAGCTTCGTCCTCGCGCAAAGGCGCGCGGCGGAGACCTATCGCGACAGGGAACGCTGGACCAGGATGAGCATCGTAAACAGCGCCAGGAGCGGCAAATTTTCCACGGACAGGACCATCAACGAGTACAATGACGAGATTTGGCATCTGCGGCAAGTAAAGCCTTAATGGGGTAGAACGGCAACTTCCGCTCAAGATTTGACGGGCGTAGCCGATAGAGTCGACATGGTGGCGGGTTCGGGCGTGTCTGAACCAACCGGACGCTGTGAAACACGGGCTTTTTTACTGATACAAACGCAACTGCGGAGGAATATATGGCAACGGCAATGGTACCGGTAAAAAAAGGTGAATCTCAGCAGGACCTGATTCAACTGGTGAGCTTCAACCTTGGGGCCGAGGAATACGCGGTCGAGGTGTTGAAAGTACGGGAAATCATCAGGATGACCCCGATCACCCATGTCCCCAACACACCCCCCAGCGTTGAGGGGATCATCAACCTGCGCGGGAAGGTGATACCGATCATCTCGCTCAGAAACAGGTTCAGCATGTGCGGCGCGGAAGGCGACCAGCACACGCGGATCATGGTGATGGACATCGACGGGAAGCTCATGGGATTCATCGTGGACGGTGTTTCAGAGGTGATTCGCATCTCCAGCGGGGAGATCCAGCCGCCGCCGAGCATAGCCGCCGGAGGCGTCGACCAGGACTTCATTTGCGGGGTCATCAAACACGGCGAGCAGCTGCTGCTCATGCTGCAACTCGACCGCATGTTCTCCAACGAGGAACACGACGCCTTCTCCAGCTTCGCCTGACGTTCCGACCTGCTTACTGCCACACCTACTTACCTGTACGCGCGTTGAAGAAGGGGGACGGGCACAAGCCTGATCCCCCTTCTGCTTTTTGTTAGCGAGAGGTGTTGGTACCTCCCTCGCCCTCCGGGAGAGGGTTGGGGTGAGGGAGGCCTGTTAGTCGTAAGGAATCCAGTTGATGGTCTGAGTCTGGAAATCTATGTGGTATTTCAGACCGGCCAGAAAGCTCATGCCGAGGAGTCCGTCCCCGAACATCCCCTGACGCTGCCGAACTATGACGGCCTCCTGGTTCAGCCGCTTCACCGGTCCCACTGCTATTTCGGTCAGGACCACCTTCCGGGCGTTCATGACCCTGCCACCGACGACGCCAATCTTGACGTTGGTAGCCTCCTCGATTCGCAATCGTTCCGCCACTTCCGGCGTGATGACAGACGAGGAAGCCCCCGTGTCGAGGAGCAGCATGGCGTCGGTTTCCGCCGACCCGTTGCGCAACTTTACCGGCACAAAGACCTGGCGCCCCGAGATTACAACCCTTGTCCTCAAAGCCTTGGCCCGCGACTCCAGGGCAGCCCGTCTTTCTTCCGCCTGTCGCCGCTGCTGTCGGTATTCCTGCTGCTCGGCCTCGCGTCGCTGGTCCGCGGCGCGTCTCTCCCGATCATTTTCCAGACGCCGCGCCCTCTCGTCAGCCGGGAGGTCGTCGTACTCCTCCTTGCGCACCTGCTTCTTCTGACGGTACTCCTTGGGGATCTTCGACACATCGTCGACGAAGTGCATGGTGCCGCTTTTGTCTTCATACGAGTAGAACTCTGCGTCAGCTTTGTGCGGAGCAAGAAAGGGAACGGCCACGACCAGGGCAAGCAAAGCACAAAGCATCACTGCGGATATCCTGGATTTCTCACCCATCACAATCGGCTCCTTGACAGTTTCAAGACCTGCGCCTCTACCTCTACAACTTTGATAAGCCCGGGTCAAGAATGAAACCTTATACCATCAGAAGAGAATTGCAGCCTCATTTCGGAGAATTCAGCCTTCAAGAGACATCGAGGAGGGGGGGCGCCTCCTGCCCGGCAATAGGCCGGGCTGAGGCAGTCATGGCAAAAAAGCCGGATCCGCCATGATCTGCCGGTGGAACTTTTACGCTTGCGATAATGACGGTGCAAATGTAAAAATGCACGGTGTCGGTCGCGAGGCACCTGGAATCACCGGTAGCATGCCTGTTGATATCAAAACTGCGAGGTTTTTTAAGTGAACAATGTGTTCATCATTTCGCCTAGTTACCTGATAAAGAAGAAGCGCGAATTCACAGGTGGGATCAGGCAACTTTCTAAGATGGGGTTCAACGTGCTGAACCCGGAGTTCCCTACGGTGCTCCCATCGCCGCAACAGAAGGCAGAGCAAATACATGCGGCGTATGCCGACCCTGGCACGGGGATGATCCTGGCCCTGCGCGGGGGGTACAGCGCCATGAAATCCCTCCCTTTCCTGGATTTCGACCTGATAAAAAGGCACCCCAAGCTCCTGGCCGGTTTCAGCGACCTGAGCGCGTTACTGAACCCGATTCACGAGCGGACCGGGGTCGTGACGCTGCACGCGCCGATGGTGATCAACCTGGGAAATCCGTCAAAATTCACCCTCGATTCTTTTACCAACGCCGTCAACGGCTACCCTGAGAAAAACCTCTTCAAGGGCTCCCCAGTGAAGGTCTACAATCCCGGCACCGCCACCGGGGTCCTCAAGGGGGGAAATCTCATCACGCTCACCGCGCTGATCGATACGGAGTGGGAGATTGAGACCGACAACTCGATACTTTTTCTTGAAGACGTGGATGAAAAGCTGCATCAGGTGGATCGTTACCTGACACAGTGGATTCTTGCAGGGAAACTCAAGGGGGTGAAGGCGATAATCCTGGGAGATTTCCGGGGCATCAAGAGCAGGCAGGTTTACCACATCCTCTCCTCGCAAATGGAACTCCATATCCCGGTTGTTCACTGTCCTAATGTCGGCCATGTCATCGACAAAATCACCATGCCTGTCGGTGCGGAAGTGGAGCTCAACACGAGCAAAAAACAGCTCGTGATAAAGAAGATGTCCTTTCCCGGGGTAAGCAGATGAACCTGGTATGGTTGATTTTACTCTCAGTCAGCATCGTTTTCGCCGTAGTTACAGGCAATCTGGAAGCCTTCACCAAATCCATCTTCGAGGGCGCCAAATCGGCCGTCGAGGTTTCCCTTTTTCTTCTGGGCATCGTATCGGTCTGGATGGGGATAACCAGGATCCTCGAAGACTCGGGGCTGATCTTCCGCATCGCACACCTGTTCAAGCCCATCATTTCGCGCCTCTTCAGGAACATACCGGATGATCACCCGTCCGTTACGGCCATCACGCTGAACGTACTGGCGAACCTTTTCGGACTTGGCAACGCCGCTACCCCTCTGGGGATCAAAGCGATGCAGGAACTTCAGACCCTCAACGACGACAAGGACGCCGTCAGCTTTGAAATGATGATCTTCATCGTACTCAATACCGCCAGTATCCAGCTCGTCCCGTTTTCAGTGATCGGCATACTCGCCAGTTACAACGCCAGTAACCCGGCCGCGATCGTCCTTCCGGTGCTGATTGCGACGGTCATATCCGCAATAGCAGCCTTGTTGATACTGTTCAGCTTCAGGAAGGTCCTTAAATGATCGAATACATCAACTACCTGTCGCTGCTCATCATTCCGTTGTTCATCCTGTTCACGATACTGTACGGCTCGTTCAAGAAGGTGCGCGTCTACGATTCCTTCGTTGCGGGGGCCAAGGAAGGGCCGGGCATCATCCTCAACATATTTCCCTACCTGCTGACCATTTTCATCGTCATCAAAGGTTTTCAGGCCTCCGGTGCATTCGACTTCATACGGAACGGGTTCTACCAGGCGTTCTCCTTTCTTGGCATCCCCATCGAAGTCATTTCCATGTCCATCATCAAGCCGCTTTCGGGGAGCGCGTCGACGGCGCTTTTTACCGACATAGTGAAGACCACGGGTCCTGACTCGATGGCCACCAAGATGACGGCAGTCATCATGGGGAGCGCGGAGACCACCTTCTACGTGCTGGCAGTGTATCTGGGGGCTGTAAGCATCAAGAAGACTCGCTACCTTGTGCCCGTCTGTCTGGTCGCGGATCTCGTGGGAATAATCGTGGCGGTCGCCGTAGTGAAGTGGATCTTCTGATGTGCCGACTCCTTGGCGTCACCAATTTCGAATATGCACGGCATGAAGGGCTGGTTCGGAGTTTTTGCGAGCTGGGTCGTACCGGCATGGTCATGGCCGGCGATCCTCCCGGGCACGGGGATGGCTGGGGATTGGCCCTGTATCGGGGCGGGGAGCTGGTCGTTCACAAAAGTGGAGGCAACATCCTGGACGAAACGGAAGAGGTCACCGGCATCCTGAGCGCGGCCGGGAGCACGCCGGTGCTGATCCTGCATCTGCGCAAGTCGGCCTGGAACGATACCACCTCGACCCGGCACGCCCATCCTTTCCACTGCAACAACGTCCCCTTCGCCCACAACGGGGTGGTCTATGGATACCAGGGGCTGCTTCCCGCCATCCACATACCGGGTCTAGCCGAAGATGCCCTCGACACCGAAGTATTCTTCTATCGTTTTATGAGCGAGCTTCCCGCCGCACCCCGTGAGAGCGGCGAGGTGAGGGGCCTTGGCCGGGCCTTTCTCGATACAGTGGCCCTCATCAAGCGGGATTACCGGTTTTCCGCCCTCAATTGCCTGTTCAGCGACGGGACGAAGCTCTTCGCCTATCGCGATTTCTCGAAGGAGCCGGAATACTACTCCCTGTACAAGGCGCGCTCCGCGACCTCCGGCATCATCTCCTCGCAGCCCCTCGACGAATCGCTGCAATGGGAAATGATGGGCAAGGAAGAATTTCTTGAGATCCCCGTGTAATCTCTCCCTTTCATCGTTCCCACGCATCCAGCGTGGATGCCCCCTGGTGTTTTAATCGTTCCTGCCTCCAGCGTGGGAACGCACCCAAAGAAGGGGTTGTTTACCGGCTGCTTCCAACCTTGATACCGTGTGCGCCGCTGGTTAAGCTGCATCTCTGAGCGTAGGGTAAGGCTGTATCAGGACTTCTGCCGGTATGCTCAGCCACTTATGAAGATTACGGATCATTTCCATAGTTAGTGGGCGCTTGCGGTTAAGTACCTCTGATACACGGGCGCGGCTGCCGATATACGGTTCAAGGTCGCGGCGTGTCAGCCCCCGGCTTTCCATGTGGTACAGAATTGCCTCAATCGGATCAGGGATGGGGATATCATAGTGCTTTTCTTCATAGGCTTCGACAAGGGTTGTCAACACCTCTAGTCTATCTCCTTCCGGCGTGTCAAGAGCAGCATCGAACAGAAGTTCAATCTCTTTAAGTGCTGCCTGATAATCAACTTCGTTTTTTATAGGCTTGATTTCCATATGATTTCTCCGTTCAAATTGTTGCTGCGCCAATCCTGTCATATTCCCGATGAGTTCCTATGAAACGGATGTAAAGTATGCCGTGCACGTACTGGACCACCACGATAAGTCTGTAGTCGTTTCCCTTGATATTGAATATGACCCTGTTATTTGTCAAAAAACTGGCATTGCGGTAAACATTCTTGATATCGATGGGTGAACGCCATTCGGCATGCTTGGCATCATCGTACCATGCCTGTAGCGGTTGCCGCGCGTCAGGATGTTGGTCCCAGAATTCTCTCAGAGTTTTACGGGATATGATGCGCATGAAGTGGATTATATCCTGCTCCCAATTCGGGATCAAGTTTTGTTTTTCTCGGAGTGAATTTGTGCCTTAACTCGATATTCCATCGTTCCTACGCCCAGCGTGGGAACGCACCCAAGTTCCATTCCGCCTTCATTCATGCCAGCTGATGCCGTTATCCTCGCACCACTCTCTGGCGATCTCTTTTGGGCCATGTTAACCTCCTTGATGCTCCCCTCCGGTTCGCTATACTTCATCATCGCTCCGTTTCGCCATCGGTTGTCCGGAGGCCAAGCAGAGTCAATCCTACGATGGAAGCAGGCGTGCAAAACGCGGAGGATCTCGCATGAAAGTGGAACAGTACGTGTGCCTGGTCTGCGGCTTCAACATGATTGGTTTTCATCCCGAACACTGTCCTTTCTGCGGCGCGGCCAGCAACCGTTTCATCACTGCCGAGGAGTGCTCTGCGCGCCACAAGGTACTAGCCACGCCGGTTAACGATAAGGTGACCCGGCTTAATTCCGACCCGCCGCTCGGGCTCGAGCACGCTGCCTACCATATCGAGACCGATCACGGTCCCTGCTGGATTGACTGTCCCTCGTCCTTCGACCGTTCCGTACGGCGGGCGGATGCGATCCTATTCACGCACCACCACTTTCTGGGCGCATCCAACCTCTACCGGGAACTCTTCTCCGCCGAGGTTCATATCCACAGCAAGGACTCGCTCCACGACATCTGTCACCCCTTCCCATTCGACGTGAGATTCGAAGCGGATTTCGTGCACAACGGCATCCAAGCCTTCCACGTAGATGGCCACACCCCGGGCTTCACCTTCTACATCTTCGAGGATGTCCTTTTCATCTGCGACTACGTCTTCCTCGCCGACGGCGGCATGAAGTACAACCCGTTCGGACCGGCAGGCCAGACCGTCGCCGGAGGGGATCGGATTATGAGCTACCTGGAAGGGCGGCAACTGTCCACGGTGTGCGGCTATAACTACACCATCGGCTACAAGGAGTGGAAACGCAGGTTCGATGCAGGACCAGTGTTTGAAGGATACTGAGGTGGAAAGGAAAAAGCCGGAGGGAGAAGTTACCAAGTTTGCGAGTAAATTCCATTAGGTAATCCCCCGGCTCTGCCGGGGGGCTCCTGTGAATTGCCTTCGCTTGTAAATGTCTGACATTTTTAGTAACCTGTGGTTTGTCCTGAAGGCGATGCATGAGTCCTACTGTATTCAGGGAAGACGGATTTCGCTTCTTTTTCTTCTCCAGGGAAGAGTCGCGGCTGCATGTCCATGTCCACGGGCATTCAGGTGAAGCCAAGTTCTGGCTTGAACCGCACATAGAGATAGCTCAGAGTAACGGGCTGTCATCGGGCGAAGTTGCGCATATCCGACGGCTGATCGAGGATCACGAAAATGACATACGGAAAGCATGGAGCAAACACTTCGCACGTTGAAGTGACCAAGGTCTCCCAACATGGCCTTTGGCTCTTGGTCAAATTTAAGGAAGTATTTCTTCCATTTGAGGATTTCCCATGGTTCAAGGGCGCGCCTGCTGAGAAAGTGGCTAATGTCGAACTTGTCTCGGCTGAGCATCTGTACTGGCCTGAACTGGATGTAGATCTGGAACTGGAGAGCATTCTACATCCAGAGCGGTTCCCACTCGTCAGTGGAGCAGTGCATGAGACAGGGGAGGGGTATTCATTATTGGACCGGTCGACCGAAGATACGGAAAAAGGCTGAACTGTCAGTTTTAACGCCAAGTTGGTCGCTTTGTTTACTTTTAGCTGAACCTTCACACCTTCATCTCATGGAAGTTGCACCTGTAGACGGTGCCCTGCCGCTATTTTAAGCGCTCTGCTGCCTGCCTCGCCGACATTCGTCGCTCTTTGTCACAACTCGTCACCATACGCCATCCTGCAAACTAATTCCGGAATTGCCAAGAGATCAGCCTCTTAGCCAGCACTCGGTCGCTGTATACCGCGCGATTCCCGATGCTGGCACAGCTCCTGCTAACTCGGGTAGGCATCAGGGCAACGTCGCCCGGCACGCTTGAACACGGGGCTTACGCTCCGGAGGGAGGCGACATGGGTGAAGAGAAGCAGGTTTTCATAGGCGACACCACGCTGCGCGACGGCGAACAGACTGCCGGCGTTGTTTTCAGCGCAAGGGAGAAGATCTCCATCGCGAAGCACCTGGACGCCATGGGCGTGCACGAACTGGAGTGCGGCATTCCGGCCATGGGAGAGGAAGAGCGGAACTCCATCCGGGCGCTGGTCGACCTGGGGCTTTCGGCTCGCCTCATCACCTGGAACCGTGCCCTCATCCCGGACATCGAGGCGAGCATCGCTTGCGGCATCAAGGCCGTCGACATCTCGCTCAGCGTCTCGGACATCATGATCGAGAACAAGATCAACAAGAGCAGGGATTGGGTGAAGGAGCAGTTGAAACGGGCTCTCGGCTTCGCCAAGGATAAAGGGCTGTACGTCTGCGTCGGCGGCGAGGATGCCAGCCGGGCCGACACGGACTTCCTGATCGAGCTGATGCAGATTGCCCGGGATAACGGCGCCGAACGCTTCCGCTTCTGCGACACGCTCGGCATCCTCGATCCCTTCGCCATGTTCGAGAAGGTTGCGCGGCTCACGGCGGCGGTCCCTGAAATCGAGGTTGAGGTGCACACCCACAACGATCTCGGTCTTGCCACGGCCAATGCCCTGGCCGGGGTGAGGGGAGGGGCCCGCTACATCAGCACCACCGTCAACGGACTCGGCGAGCGGGCGGGGAACGCGGCGCTGGAAGAGGTGGTCATGGCGCTCAAGGTTGCCTGCGGCATCGACGTCGGCATCGACACCAGGCGCTTTCACGCTGTGTCGAGGCTGGTGGGGCGCGCCTCCAACCGCGAGGTGCCGGCGTGGAAAGCGGTGGTGGGGGAGAGGGTCTTCTCGCACGAGTCGGGGCTGCACGCGGACGGCGTGCTGAAGGACCCCAGGAACTACGAGGGCTTTCCTCCCGAGGCGGTCGGGCTGACCAGGCATATCGTGGCGGGGAAGCACTCCGGCACCAACGGCATCGTGGAAAGTTACCGTCAGATCGGTATCCCCATCTCCCGTGAAGAGGCCCAGGAACTGATGGCAAAGGTGAGAAGCACGGCCCAGCGCATCAAGGGACCGCTGGCTCCCAAGGACCTGCTCAAGCTGCATCAAGGGACGTCTATCTCCCTGGCCGCGTGAAGGGACCCCATCCCCCTCCTGACCTCCCCCTTGAAGGGGAGGGACTCCTTGCGGAGAGATAGTCAGGAGGGCCTCAAGAGCCTGCCTCAAAGCTGCACAATAGTTAGGCAGCTGCCTCGGCAGAAAGCTCGGCAAAAAGATTTTAAGCGGTTTGTAAACGCTAATAGGTAGCAATAACAGCAGGTTGGAAGTTGGCACGGTAGCTGCTAAGAATAAAACAAAATCGAATAAAGGATACGACGACGTATCCGACCACACCAGGTTTTTGGCAAAGGCGCCCACCGTAAGCAGTACCGGAGCGCCTTTTTAATTTCAAAGGAATTGGCCTCGCAAATCAAAACGAGCCCTGCACCGTACCCGATCCGTAAGGCGATCATGAGAGGTGGCAGGTTTGTCAGAGTGGCTGGCAAGGCGACCGAACGGTTCCGCCGGAAGGCGGGAGCGGTCAGCGGGGCAACAAAAGGAGAGGGAACAATGAGACAGATCGCGATTTACGGCAAAGGCGGCATCGGCAAATCCACCACCACCCAGAACACCGTGGCAGGTCTCGCCTACATGGGCAAGAAGGTAATGATCGTCGGCTGCGACCCCAAAGCCGACTCCACCCGCCTCATCCTGCACGCCAAGGCACAGTCCACCGTCATGGACCTGGTGCGCGAGCTCGGCACCGTCGAGGACCTGGAACTCGAAGACGTAATGAAAGTCGGCTACGGCGATGTCAAGTGCGTCGAGTCCGGCGGACCGGAGCCGGGTGTCGGCTGCGCAGGCCGCGGCGTCATCACCGCCATCAACTTCCTGGAAGAAAACGGCGCCTACACCCCCGACCTCGACTTCGTCTTCTACGACGTTCTGGGCGACGTCGTCTGCGGCGGGTTCGCCATGCCGATCCGCGAAGGGAAGGCCGAGGAAATCTACATCGTCACCTCCGGCGAGATGATGGCCATGTACGCCGCCAACAACATCGCCAAGGGTATCCTCAAGTACGCTTCCTCCGGCAAGGTCCGGCTGGCCGGCCTCATCTGCAACGCAAGGAAGACGGACAAGGAATTCGAACTGATCTCCGCCCTCGCAGCCAAACTCGGCACCCAGATGATCCACTTCGTGCCCCGCGACAACCAGGTGCAGCGCGCCGAACTGCGCAGGATGACGGTCATCGAGTACTCCCCGGAGCATCCGCAGGCTCAGGAATACCGCACCCTGGCCCAGAAGATCCACGACAACAAGATGCTGGTGGTCCCGACTCCGCTCGAGATGGAAGAACTCGAAGAGCTGCTGATGGAGTTCGGCATCATGGAAGCCGAGGACGAGTCCATCGTGGGCGTTGCCGAGACGGCGGCGGTTTAATCGCCGTAGGGGCGAATGAACATTCGGCCCCTTAAAACCTGCACCCATCCCCCTCCTGGCCTCCCCCTTGAGGGGGGAGGGATGTGCGGCCGAAAGCAGTAGGGGCGAATGATCATTCGCCCCTACACAATGACAATAAGGAGACTTTTATGTCTGAGGCACCAATAAAGAAGGTAGAGGGGATCACCAAGGAATCTACCCAGGCGATGATCGACCACGCCATGGAGATCTATCCGGAGAAGGCAAAGAAGAAGAGGGCGCCGCACCTGGCGCCGAACGAGGGGGAGGGGGCCTGCGTCAAGAGTAACCGCAAGACCATCCCCGGCATCATGAGCGCCCGCGGCTGCGCCTATGCAGGCGCCAAAGGGGTGGTCTGGGGCCCGATTCGCGACATGGTGCACGTCTCCCACGGCCCGGTCGGCTGCGGCTGGTACTCCTGGGGCACGCGTCGCAACCTGGTCACCGGCGTGAACGGCGTCAGCCAGTTCGCCATGCAGTTCACCTCCGATTTCCAGGAGAAGGACATCGTCTACGGCGGCGACAAGAAACTGAAAACGCTGCTTAACGAGGCCCACGAGCTGTTCCCGCTCGCCAAGGGGATCTCGGTACTCTCCGAGTGCCCGGTAGGCCTCATCGGCGACGACATCAACTCCGTTGCCAAGATCGCGTCGGAGGAACTGCAGATTCCGGTCATCCCCTGCAACTGCGAGGGTTTCCGCGGCGTGTCCCAGTCGCTTGGCCACCACATCTCCAACGACACCATCCGCGACCACATCATCGGCACCCGCGAGTTCGCCGAACCCGCCGGTCCCTACGACATAGCGCTCATCGGCGACTACAACATCGGCGGCGACGTCTGGAGCGTTAAACCTCTGCTTGAAGAAATAGGACTTAACGTCAAGGCGGTCTGGACCGGCGACGGCGAGCTGGAGAAAATCGCGGCGACCCACACGGTCAAACTGAACCTGATCCACTGCTACCGCTCCATGAACTACATGTGCCGCGTGATGGAAGAGAAGTACGGCATCCCCTGGCTCGAATTCAACTTCTTCGGCCCGACCAAGATCCGCGAGAGCCTGAGGAAGATCGCCGACTTCTTCGACGACAGCATCAAGGAGAAGGTCGAGGCGGCCATCGCCAAGTACGACCCGATCATGCAGGCGGTGATCGACGAGTACCGTCCGCGCCTGGAAGGGAAGAAGGTGATGCTCTACGTCGGGGGGCTGCGTCCCCGTCACACCGTGAACGCCTACGCCGACCTCGGCATGATGGTAGTCGGCTCCGGTTACGAGTTCGCCCACGGCGACGACTACGAGAGGACTTCTCCGGAAATGCCGGAAGCGACCGTCATCTACGACGACGCCTCCGAGCACGAGCTTGAGCAGTTCGTTGACGAGCTTCGCCCCGACCTGGTCGGCTCCGGCATCAAGGAGAAGTACCTGTTCCAGAAGATGGGCATCCCGTTCCGCCAGATGCACAGCTGGGACTACTCCGGTCCGTACCATGCCTACAACGGCTTCCCGATCTTCGCCCGCGACGTCGACATGGCCGTCAACAGCCCGACCTGGAAACTCGTGAAGGCGCCGTTCTAGAGAAGCAGATCAAGACAAAGATAAAGATTAAGTAAAAGGCAGTATGGCAGTTCCTGTTCAGGACCTCTTTATCTCAATCTTAATCTTAATCTTATTCTGATTTACCGCCGTGCGACGGATTAGTCGCCGGCCGAAAGGAGCTATACCATGACTGCAGAAGCTGCCGTGAAATACGTCACCGAGATTCCCGAAGAGGAAGTGAAACGGGTCTCCGAGTGGATCAATTCCGAGGAATACAAGGAGAAGAACTTCGCCCGCCAGGCGCTGGTGATCAACCCGCCGCACGCATGCCAGCCGCTGGGCGCAGAACTCGCCGCACACGGCTTCGAAGGGACACTCCCCTTCGTGCACGGCTCCCAGGGGTGCGCCTCCTATTATCGCTCCACCTTCAACCGCCACTTCCGTGAGCCGGCGCCGGCCGTGTCCGACTCCATGACCGAGGACGGTGCGGTGTTCGGGGGACAGAACAACCTGCACGAAGCACTGGAGAACGCCTACACCATCTACAAGCCTAAGATGATGGCGGTCTTCACCTCCTGCATGCCGGAGGTCATCGGCGACGACCTGACCGCGTTCATCAAGAACGCGAGGAACAAGGCGATCGTGCCGCAGGACTACCCGCTCCCCTACGCCAACACCCCCAGCTTCAACGGCTCGCACGTTCACGGCTACGACGCCATGCTGGTCTCCATTCTGCAGACCCTGACCGAGGGGAAGAAGATCGAGGGGCGCTGCACCGGCAAATTGAACCTGATCCCGGGTTTTGACTGCAACACCGGAAACTACCGCGAGTACAAGAGGATCCTGAAAGAATTCGGCATCCCCTACACGCTTTTGGCCGACATCTCCGACACCTTCGATTCGCCCCTGGACGGCACCTATCGTCCGTACCCGGGCGGCACCAAGCTTGAGGACGCGGCCGATTCCATCAACGGCAAGGTGACCATGACCGTGGGCCCCTACGCCAGCGCCAAGACCTTCACCTGGATCAAGGACAACTACTCCGGGACGCACGTCTCCCTGCCGACCCCGTTCGGCGTCACCAAGACCGACGCGCTGCTGATGAAGCTCTCCGAGCTGTTCGGCAAACCGGTGCCGGAATCCTTGAAGGCCGAGCGCGGCTACGCGGTAGACGCCATGACCGACGCCCACCAGTACATCCACGGCAAGAAGTTCGCCCTCTACGGCGACCCCGATTACCTCCTGGGTTACATCTCGTTCCTGCTGGAGATGGGCGCCAGGCCGTACCACATCCTCTGCAGCAAGGGGACCAAGAAGGTCGAGAAAGAGATCCAGGCGCTGCTCGATTCTTCCCCGGACGGCAAGGGGTGCAAGATCTACATGGGCAAGGACCTCTGGCACATGCGGAGCCTGCTGATGACCGATCCGGTCGACGCCATGATCGGCGACACCCACGGCAAGTTCGCGGCGCGCGACGCCAACATCCCGCTGTTCAGGTTCGGCTTCCCGGTCTTCGACCGCGTGAACCTGCACCGCTCGCCGCTCATCGGCTACCAGGGCGCCATCAACATGCTGACCGCCATCTGCAACAAGTTCATCGAAGTACGTGACGAGACCTGCGAGGACCGTCACTTCGAGATGATGCGTTAAAACCCGAAAACCATTGGCCACGGAGGTAATCTGAGAAAATCGGAGAACGGCGAAAACTAAATGATTCCTTTTTGAAGCCTGTTTGTTTCTCTCAGATGTTCTCAGAAGTTCTCCGTGGCTAATGGTTTTTTCAGCTCCATACGAAAAGGAGGCTCCAATGGCGAAGCCAGACTGGTACGACACAACCGATTGCGACACCCACGATGCAGGGGCTCCCAAATTTTGCAAGAAATCCGAACCGGGCGAGGGAACGGAACGCAGCTGCGCCTATGACGGCGCCCGCGTCGTCCTCATGCCCATTACCGACGTCATTCACCTCGTCCACGGTCCGATCGCCTGCGCCGGCAACTCCTGGGACAACCGCGGCGCCCGCTCCAGCGACTCACAGCTGTACCGCCGCGGCTTCACGACCGAGATGCTGCAAAACGACGTGATCTTCGGCGGCGAGAAGAAACTCTACCGCGCCATCCGCGAACTGGCCGAGCGCTACCCGGAGGCGAAGGCGATCTTCGTCTACGCCACCTGCGTCACCTCGATGACCGGCGACGACATCGAGGCGGTCTGCAAGGCGGCGAAGGACAAGGTGAACATCCCCGTTATCCCGGTGAACACACCCGGCTTTATCGGCGACAAGAACATCGGCAACAGGCTGGCCGGAGAGACGCTCTTCAAATACGTCATCGGCACCGCCGAGCCGGAATACACCACCGACTACGACATCAACCTGATCGGCGAGTACAACATTGCGGGCGACCTCTGGGGGATGCTGCCGCTCTTCGACAAACTCGGCATCAGGATACTTTCCTGCATCAGCGGCGACTCCAAGTTCGAGGAACTGCGCTACGCCCACCGCGCGAAGCTGAACGTGATCATCTGCTCCAAGAGCCTCACCAACCTCGCCAAGAAGATGCAGAAAAATTACGGCATCCCCTACATCGAGGAATCCTTTTACGGGATGACGGACGTCGCCAAGGCGCTGCGCAACATAGCGCGCGAGCTGGACGACCAGGTGAACGGGCTGGAAAAGCGCACCATGCAGGACCGCGTGGAGAGGCTCATTTCGGAGAGCGAAACCGCCTGCCGTGCACGGCTTGCCCCTTACCGCGAGAGGCTGGAAGGGAAACGGGCGGTGCTTTTCACCGGCGGGGTCAAGACCTGGTCCATGGTGAACGCACTGTCCGAGCTGGGAGTCGAGATCCTCGCGGCAGGGACCCAGAACTCGACGCTGGAAGACTTCTACAGGATGAAGGCGCTGATGCACAAGGACGCCTCCATCATCGAGGACACCAGCACCGCCGGTCTTCTCTCCGTCATGTACGACAAGCTTCCGGACCTGATCGTCGCCGGCGGCAAGACGAAGTTCCTGGCCTTGAAGACGAAGACCCCCTTCCTCGACATCAACCACGGCCGCACGCACCCCTATGCCGGGTACGAGGGGATGGTCACCTTCGCGAAGCAGCTCGACCTGACGGTGAACAACCCGATCTGGCCCGCGCTGAACGGAAAGTCTCCCTGGGAAAAGGATCCCGCCGAGCTGGAAACGGACCTTCTCCTGGCCAGGGAACACGCGCAGCTTCAAGCCGCCGAGGACATCAGGTCATCGAGGGTCAAGGTGCCGACCAAGTACGCCACCGTGAACCCCCAGAAGAACTCGCCGGCGCTGGGCGCAACCCTGGCATATCTCGGCATCGACCAGATGCTTGCCCTGTTGCACGGAGCCCAGGGATGCTCGACCTTTATCAGGCTGCAGCTCTCCCGGCACTTCAAGGAATCGATCGCGCTCAACTCCACCAGCATGAGCGAGGAGGCGGCCATATTCGGGGGATGGGAAAACCTGAAACTCGGGCTGAACCGGGTGATGGAGAAATTCCGTCCCGCGGTGGTGGGCGTCATGACCACCGGGCTCACGGAAACGATGGGAGACGACGTCAGGAGCGCCATCGTCAAGTTCAGGGAGGCTCATCCGGAACACGACGCCATCCCGGTCATACACGCCTCGACACCCGACTACTGCGGGTCGATGCAGGAGGGGTATGCGGCGGCCGTGGAGGCGATTGTATCCACGCTCCCGGAGGGCGGAGAGACCGTCAAGGGGCAGGTGAACATCCTGCCGGGTTGCCAGCTGACGCCGGCCGAGGTCGAGGAGATAGCGGAGATGTGCGAGGCGTTCGGGCTCGATCCGGTGGTCGTTCCCGACATATCCAATGCCCTCGACGGGCATATCGATGCCACCGTTTCCGCGCTCTCGGTGGGCGGCGCGAAAGTCGAGCGGATCCGCTGCGCCGGCAAAAGCGAGGCGACCCTTTACTTCGGCGATTCCCTGGCTGACGCGGCAGAGGTTCTGGAAAAACGTTTCGGCATCGCCAGCTACGGCTTCACCTCCATCACCGGACTTGCCGAATCGGATCTGCTGATGGCCACGCTGTCAGGGATCTCGGGTCGACCGATCCCTGAAAAATTCCGCCGCTGGAGGAGCCGCCTGATGGACGCGATGGTGGACTGCCACTACCAGTTCGGGCTGAAGAAGGTGGCGCTGGCCCTCGAGGCGGACCATCTCAAGGGGATGACCACTTTCCTGGCGGGGCTTGGCTGCGAGATCCAGGTGGCCATTGCCGCGACCAGGACAAGGGGACTGGACCGGTTGCCGGTAGAGAACATCTTCGTAGGTGATCTCGAAGACCTGGAGCAGACGGCAGCGGGGGCCGACCTCCTGGTGGCGAACTCCAACGGACGCCAGGCTGCCAACAAGCTCGGGATCAAGTCCCACCTGAGAACGGGAATGCCGGTGTTCGACCGTCTCGGCTCCCATCACAAGATGTGGGTCGGTTACCAGGGAACCTTGAACCTGATATTCGAGCTGGCAAACATTTTCCAGTCCAATGCCAAGGAAGCGCAGAAGCTGGCGCACAACTAGGAGGCAGGTTAGATAAAGATAAAGATAAAGACAAAGGTTGAAAGCCAACGCACAGTAAATGCAATTGTTCCTTAGCTTCCACCTTAATCTTAGTCTTAATCTTAGTCTTAATCTGCTCCAAAGGAGCTTGTTATGAAGATTGCTTTTACGACGAAGACGGGTGAATCGATCGATCTGCACTTCGGCCAGGCGGACTCTTTCCACATCTGGGAGGTCGGCCCGGAAGAGGCGCACTACCTGGAGACCGTGTCGGTGGGAGAGCATGGCAACGACGAGGAGGACCGGATCGCTGCCCGAGCCAACCTCCTTTCCGACTGCGCCATCGTCTATACCATGCAGATCGGAGGCCCTGCCGCGGCAAAGCTTGTCGCCAAGCGGATTCATCCCATGAAGACCAATGTGGAGGTGGGGCTGAAAGAGTCCATCGAGCGGATGCAGGAGGTGTTGCGGGGCAATCCGCCGCCCTGGCTGCGCAAGGCGATGAACAAGGACCAGGCGAGCTCGTTCATGGATGAGGACTAGTTTCTTGATATTTCATGTTGGCTAGAGTCGACAACCAATAAATCTACAACGCAATAGCAAAGGAGAAAGAAAATGGCTTACATCACCGGTTTGACCAAGAACAAGCAGGAGTGGACCCCGGAGTTTATCGTTTCCATCGACGATGAGACCTGCATCGGCTGCGGCCGCTGCTTCAAGGTCTGCGCTCATGACGTGCTTACCTTCGAGGAAGTGGACGAGGACGATTCGGCAAAGATGTTCATGAAGGTCGACAACCCGGGCAACTGCATCGGCTGCCAGGCGTGCGGCAGGACCTGCTCGAAGAAGTGCTTCACCTTCGCACCGGTTGTGGCGTAAAAAATCATCAACCTTAACCTCGGCCTGTCTTTCGGAGGTTCTATGCTTTTCGCGGTCGCGTCTAAGGACGGTAAGGAGATAAACCAGCACTTCGGGCACGTGGAGAGATTCCTCATTTACCAGGTGGAAGACGACTCAGTAAAGCTCCTGGAGGAGCGCCCCGTCGAGAAATACTGCCGCTTCGATCCCGACCACCCGATGCGCAGCCACACGCTCAAGGATACCGCGGATGCGCTCAAGGGATGCCGGGCCGTGGTCTGCTCCATGATCGGCGAGGCGCCCAAAGACGAACTGGAACGTCTGGGCGTCGAGCCTTTCGTGATAGAGGGAGAAATCGAAACTGTCCTCAGGGACCTGGCAAAGGTGCTTTAAAAAGTTTTTTGTCACAACGAGGTGATGCCCATGGAAAGCTCATTCAATCACTGCAACCTCCCTCCATGGGTCATCGCCTCACGCCACTTCAACGACAACCCTCAGCCCCTGGAGATCCAGGGGGTCCGCTCGGTCAACCGCTTTCTTTTCGACAAGCTGGACGGAATTCCATCCGCGGACGAAAGGGCGGCGGTCTTCAACGACTACATGTCCGTGAAATTCCAACTGCACCAGTGGCAGCAGGAAACGGCAACGGCTCGAAAGAGCCTGAAGAACAGCTACCTCCGCTTCCTGCGCGGCTGGATGATGGACTCCAATTCGGTTGAGGGGGCGGTTCTCAAAGGCTGGGTGGAGAGCCGGATCGGGCTGACCCCGACCTTTCACAACGTCCGCATCTCCGGGATACACGACGAGAACTATCTCCAATACGCCGTGGACCGTACCAAGGGGAGCGCACGCACCTCGGCAATCAATTCCCAGTTGGACCTTCTTTACCAATACTGCCAGTACGAACTGGCGAAGAAGTATCCGGTCCGAAAGCATCTCACCCTGTTCAGGGGAACCTTCGAGCGCAGCGAGCATGATGTCCTGGAGACGGTTTCGAAGCGCGAAGAGATCGTGCGCCTGAACAACCTCAACTCGTTCACTACCGATGAAGAGCGCGCCTGGGAGTTCGGGTTCATCGTCTGGGAGGTGCAGGTCCCGATCTCCAAGATCTTCTTTTTCAGCGAGCTGCTGCCAAACTCGATCCTGAAGGGGGAGGGGGAGTGCCTGGTTATAGGCGGGGAATACCGGGTGAAACGCCTGCTTTGCACGGTCTAAGACCTCACGTCACCTTGAAAAATGGCGACAGCCGCACCAGTTGCCCTGAAAGCTCCGTTATCTCGGCCAGCAGCTGCTTGTTCAGCTTCTTGCGCCACCTTGCCGGAATCGCTTCCTCGCCGTAATAGGCGCCGGCCAAAGCTCCCGCTATGGCTGCCGTCGTGTCGGCATCTCCTCCCTGGTTCACCGTTTCCACCACACATGCCTCGAAAGAACGCGACCTGAAAAAACAATGGAAAACGGTCTGCATGGTATCGACCACGTAACCGGTAGCAAGCCCTTTGTACGGGTCGAAATGGAAGTTGGGATACAGGGCCAGCAACTGTTCCACCTCGCGACGCAGTCGTGGCATGGAACGGCCTGTCAGGGCAAGGTGCAGCAATCGTCCCAGGTAAAGGGTTGCGGCGTCGGATAGGGGATGGTTGTGGGTCAGGTGGGCGTGCTGCAGAGTGCAACTCTCCAGCAGGGAGGGATCTCCGAGCGTGTAAAGCGCCACCGGAAGCGTCCTCATCGCCGCGCCGTTGCCGCCGTCCCACTCGTTGGGAGGTGTCTCGACCATGCCGCGCAGCATGTAATTTCTGATGCCTCGCCGACAGGTATCGCCGACGTCTATCGGCTTTGATTTCAACCAGGTGGCCAGGTTGTCGGCCGCCCCGGTGAGGGTCCAGCCTCCGGAATCCCTGATCGCCCGCGCAAGGCAAAGCGACATCTGCGTGTCGTCGGTAACCTGCCCGGGTTTCAGCCTGAGCCAACCGCCGCCCACCATATCTCTCAGCACGCCGTACTTGGACTGGATTTCCCCCCTGGTCAGGAATTCCGCCGGAGCGCCAAGCGCGTCACCGACGGCAAGCCCTATGAAGGCGCCCCTTGCCCGCGACAGTATTTCGTTTTGCATGGACAGCTTTGTCATGCCCTGCGGTTGTGCATTAAACATTCCGAATATGGGTCAGCCTGTCTTATTGCACGGGATGGGAAGGGGATTTAAGCGAAAGGCGCCATAACCGGGTCGTAACTACGCCTTATTGCAGCACCGGTTATTTCCGAGCGGCAACCATGAATCCTTTCTTTTCCGGCTGCGCCTCTCCTGCTGCTTTTTATTGCTGCACAAAAAATAGACTCCCTTACACCATGCGAGGCAGCCGCCTTCCGGTTCTGCCGAAGAGGGATTGCGTATACTCTCGGCCCTCGTGCGCCTTCGTTTGGCGCTCACACAAAAATCGCCGGCGCTAACCACTCGATTAAGCATGGGTTTCCGCTGGCTCGCCCTGCTGTGCACACTCCGTCAATCACAGGACTGGCACACTACATGCTCATGAGATGGCAACAGATACAAAGAGGTGTCTGAAACACACGGCAATGATGCCCGATGGAAAGCAGCGGCTTTCATTGGGCATTTTTCGTTTTGACAACCCGGATCTCACTTGAGGCAAACGCAAGATCGGCAGCAAAAGGAGGATGTCATGGCTACATCGTGCAAGAAGATGGAGAAGATCCAGGGACACCCCTGTTTCGGGGGGAATCACCATAAGAACGGCAGGATGCATCTGGCGGTTGCGCCCAAGTGCAACATCAAGTGCGGTTACTGCACCAGGCGCCACGACTGCGCCAACGAGTCGCGTCCCGGCGTAACCAGCAGAATCCTCACACCGCTGGAAGCGATCATCAAGGTCCGTGAGGTCATGGCCAGCCCGGTCACCGGGCCGATCATCAAGGTAATCGGAATCGCCGGCCCGGGGGACCCTCTTTACAACGAGGAGACCTTCGAGACCTTCGGCCTCATCGACGCGGAGTTTCCTCACCTGATCAAATGTCTGAGCACGAACGGGCTCCTGTTGCCGGACAAGATGCAGCTTCTCGAGGCTATCGGGTTGCACAGCCTGACCGTTACCCTCAACTCGCTGGACCCGAAGGTGGGCGCAAAGATCTACTCGCACGTCTACTACAACGGCACCAAGTACACCGGCGAGGCCGGCGCAGAGGTCCTGATGAGGAACCAGCTGGAAGGGATCCGGATGGCCGCGGACCTGGGTCTCACCATCAAGATCAACACCGTTCTCATTCCGGGAGTAAACGACGACCAGATCCCGGCGATATCCAAGAAGGTAAAGGAGCTTGGGGCATTCGTGATGAACATCATGCCGCTTATTCCGCAAGCCGATTTCGCCGACATAATCCCCCCGTCCCCGGAGAGACTCGACGAGCTGCGCCACGCCAATGAAAAGACCATCGGCCAGTTCAAACACTGCAAACAGTGCCGCGCCGACGCCGTAGGACTGATCGGGCAGGATCTGCAACTCCTTTCCACGGGCCTTTAGCATGCTGAGTCCCTTTCTCCGGACGGACATAGCTCCCTTCGTCGCCCTTGCGCAGGCAGAAGAGTGGATCTGCGGGAGATGGGAATTCGAGTTCCTGTTGCAGCAGTTTCCCCAGGGTTGCCTGGTCCTGCGCGTAGAAGGGGTTGCCGTCGGCTACATCACCTCGGTCAGGCACGGCAACAGCGGCTGGATCGGGAACCTGCTGGTGCGAGAGGAAGCACGCAGGAGAGGCGTCGGGCGATTGCTCATGGAAGGCGCTCTCGCGGCACTTCTCGCAGACGGGGTCGAGACTGTATGGCTGACGGCATCGGCGAAGGGCGCAGGCCTGTATGAAAAGCTCGGCTTCGCGCCCATCGACAGCATCAACCGCTGGGTGGGGGAGGGGAGGGGGCACTCAGTTACTGCTCCCGCTCGGGCGGATCTCGAGGCGGTGCGGAAGGTGGACCGGGCGGGCTGGGGCGACAGGCGCACCGACCTCTTGGAGACTGCCTGTGCCAGGGGGGTGCTCCATGGCGGTGTCGACTCGTTTCTGTGCTGTCAGCCATGGAAGGAAGGGACACAGCTGGGACCGTGGGGGGCGCTTGCCGCTGCGCAGGCCGAGGCCCTGTTGGATACGGCACTTGCAGGCCTGAGCGGAACGGCCTTCCTTGACGTGCCGGCGAGAAACGTCTCCGCGGCCGCTCTTTTGACCAGGAGGGGGTTCGCCATCAAGGGGACCAATATTCTGATGTTCCTGGGCGTCGTCCCGCAGTACGAACCTGAGAGGATCTACGCTCTCGCGAGTATGGGGAGCATGGGGTAGTAAACATTTACGAGGGGACGTGGGGCAAGATGTCATGTGGTAGGTGCGGATATTTGTAGGAGCGGCATTGCTGCCGCGATTTCTTTTTATATGCGGCATCTACGTTGCGATGCTCAAGCTAAAGACGAACTCCAGGAGGGGCAAAATGATTGTGGTCGCCTGCATCAAGCAGGTCCCGGATACGACACAAGTGCAGATCGATCCAGTGACCAACACTTTGATCAGGGACGGGATCCCGTTCATCATCAATCCGTATGACATCCACGCGCTGGAAGAGTGCCTGCGCCTCAAGGACAGCCACGGTTTCAAGACGGTGGCGCTCTCGATGGGACCGCCCAACGCGGAAGCGACGCTGAGAAAGTCCTTGGCCCTGGGGGCGGACCGAAGCGTGCTCCTCTCGGACCGCGTCTTCGGCGGCGCCGATACCCTGTCGACCAGCAACGTCATCGCTGCCGCTATCAAAAAACTGGCCGAGGAGGACGAGATCGGCATCGTTTTCTGCGGCAAGCAGACCATCGACGGTGACACGGCTCAGGTCGGTCCCGGCATTGCCGTTCGGCTCGGCTACTCGCAACTCACCCTGGTAGACCGCATCGAGAAGATCGACCTGGAGGCGAAGACCATCACGGTACGCCGCAAGCTGGAGGGACGTTACGAGATCGTCGAGGCACGCCTGCCGGCCATGATCACCGTGGTGCGCGAGTTGAACCGGCCGCGCTACCCGACCGTTCCGATGCGTCTGTCATCTGCCAAGGCGCAGGTGGAGTGCTGGAGCAACGCGGAGCTGAAGCTGGACGTGAACAGCGTCGGGCTCAAGGGCTCGCCCACCTGGGTGAGCCGCATCTTCTCCCCGGAAAGAAGCGAGGGTGAAATCGTCGGCGACGGCATGAATGACCCGGTCGGAGCGGCCCGACTGCTCGTCGACCGGCTCATAGAAGGCGACATGCTGGCGGTATAGGACCGTCGGCGAGTCGCCATCCCCTTAGCGAACAACAAACCCATCCCCCTCCTGACCTCCCCCTTGAAGGGGGAGGGATCTTTAAAGGTACAACATGAGCGAACCTCTTAAAATCAAGAAACCTCGCGGCAAGGCGAGGGTAATCAGCGGCAAGTGCATCGCCTGCGGCGCCCGGTGCCAGAGCGTCTGTCCCGTGAACGGCGTGGAGATGAGCGAGCAGGGCGAGCCGTTAATCGCCGAGGACAAATGCATAGGCTGCGTCAAGTGCGTAAAAGTCTGCCCGGCAGGCGCGCTGGAGATGTTCTACACCCCGGAGGAACTCGCGATCATAGCGAGCTTCGCCAAGCATGGCACCGACGACGTCGACGACGAGGAGCTGGAACGAAGGCGGCGGGTCGCGGCCTATACCGGCGTCTGGGTCTTCATCGAGCAAAACGACGGAGAGCCGGCCCGTGTCTCGTGGGAGCTTTCCGGCGTGGGACGCGAGCTGGCCGACACGCTGGGGGTGCCTCTTTCCGCCGTGATCATCGGTGAGAACGTGGACCACCTGCCGGAGCAGGCCTTCAGCTACGGCGCCGACCAGGTCTACCTGGTGAACCAGCCGGTGTTCGGCCAGTACCGCACCGAGCCGTTCCTCGAAGCGATGTGCTACCTGATCGGAAAGTACAAGCCGGAGATAGTCCTCATGGGGGCAACCGGCATGGGGCGCGACCTGGCAGGCGCGGTCGCCACCAGGGTAAAGACCGGCCTCACCGCCGACTGCACCGGGCTCGGCATCGACGACAAGGGGAACCTGATGCAGACCCGCCCGGCCTTCGGCGGCAACATCATGGCCACCATCATGTGCGACCGTTTCCGTCCCCAGATGTCGACGGTGCGGCCCCACGTCATGCCGCTTCCCGAGCGGCGCGCCGGCGCCACCGGCGAAATCGTGACGGAAAGCGTTCCCATCTCCGAATCCGACATCTTCACCCGGGTGCTGGAAGTGATCAAGGAGAAGGGAGGGAAGAACCGGGTCGACGTGGCGGGCGCGGAATTCATCGTCTCCGGCGGCCGGGGCCTGATGGCGAAGGAGAATTTCGCCATGCTGGAGGAACTTGCCGAAGAGTTGGGGGGCGTGGTAGGTGGGTCGCGCAGCGCCGTCGATGCAGGATGGCTGCCGCAGGACCGGCAGGTTGGCCAGACCGGAAAGACGGTGCGCCCCAAGATCTACATCGCCTGCGGGATATCCGGCGCCATCCAGCATCTTGTCGGCATGCAGGACTCGGACGTCATAATCGCCATCAACCGTGACGCCGAGGCCCCCATCTTCGAGGTCGCCACCTTCGGCATCGTCGGCGACCTTTTTCAGGTCGTCCCGGCCCTGACGGAGCGGGTTCGGGAGTTGAAGCAACCAGGTAACAGTTGAATATCTGCTGATTCGCGTTGACGAGGCCAGCTCACCCATCCCCACCCCGACCCTCCCCTTGAAGGGGAGGGAGATTCACGGAGTCCACTTCATGGAACAGATATTATTCACGGCGCTGTTGTCGCTGTCTCTCGCGGTCTTTGGTTACAGCTGCTATCGCAGGCTTGCCCTCGTTGCCGTCGGGAGAGAGGATCAACGTTTCGACCAGCCGCTGGTCCGGTTCAAGGAGATGCTGGTCTATGCCTTCGGCCAGAAAAGGGTCATCAGCCGCCCCTTCGGCCTGAACCACGGCGTCATCTTCTGGTCGTTCCTGGTACTGGCCCTCGCCAACGGTGAGTTCCTCATCGCCGGGGTGCTTCCGGGCGTCTCTTTTTCGCTGTTGCCGGAGCCCTTGCACCGCGGACTCCTCTTCATATTCGACTGCTGCTCGATCGCGACCTTGATCGCCGTAGGCGTGGCCGCAGTCCGAAGGGTGGTGAACCCTCCCTTCGAGGAAGCCAGGACCTTCGAGGCCTTCTTCATCCTTTCCATGATCGCGACCCTCATGCTCGCCTACCTGGGGATGAACGGCGCCGAGATAGCGCTGGGGCAAAAGAGCCCGGAAGGGATGCCGGTGTCGAGCCTCGCAGCGGCGTTTCTGCTCCATCTTCCCCTGGCAGGACAACTCCCCCAGCTCCCCGGCGTCTTATGGTGGATCCATGCCCTGGCGCTTCTGGGGTTCATGAACTTCCTGCCTTACAGCAAGCACATGCACATCCTGACAGCGATCCCCAACGTCTACCTGCGCAGGCTTGGCAAGAGCAACACCCAGGAGCGCGAGGAGTTCAGCGAGGGTAATTCTTTCGGCGCCAACAGCGTGGACCGTCTGAGTTGGAAGGACCTCCTCGATTCCCTTTCCTGCACCGAGTGCGGCAGATGCCAGAACGTCTGCCCGGCGGCCACCACCGGGAAGAAGCTCAACCCGAGAGAGGTGATGCACTCCATAAAGGAGAACCTGCTTGAAAACGGCAGGGCACTGGAAAAGGTCCGGGGGGACGCGGTGGGCGAAGCGTATATTTCTCTGATAGGAGAGGGGAGCACGGGGGGCGCAAGCGAAGCGGCTCTCTGGAGTTGCACCTCCTGCGGCGCCTGCATGGAGGTCTGCCCGGCCTTTATCGAGCATCTGCCTAAGATCGTGAAGATGCGGCGGCATCTGGTGCAGATGGAGGCGAAATTTCCGGAGGAGCTGCTGAACCTTTTCGAGAACATGGAGCAGCGTTCCAACCCCTGGGGGATGGCCCCGTCGGAACGGAGCAAGTGGAGTTCCCAGTTGACGCTGCGTCCTTTCCAGGCTGAGGAGACGGAATACCTCCTCTTTGTCGGTTGCTCAGGCGCTTTCGATGCCAGGAACAAGCAGGTGACCGTGGCTCTGACCCGCGTGCTCGATGCCGCCGGCGTCTCCTACGGCGTCCTCGGCAAGGAGGAGAAGTGCTGCGGGGAGAGCGTGCGCCGCCTCGGCAACGAATACCTCTTCGACGTCATGGCGAAGGAAATGGTGCAGCAGTTCCGGGCGAAGGGGGTGCGCAAGGTGATCACCCAGTGCCCGCACTGCTACAGCACCCTGAAAAACGATCTGCGACAGTACGGGCTGGAATTGGAGGTGCTGCACCACAGCGAGCTGATAAAGGATCTGATCGGGGGAGGCGCCCTGAAACTGGAGGCGACCGCAGGGGAGTTCGGCAAGGTGGTCTTCCACGACTCTTGCTACCTGGGACGGCATAACGGCGTCTACGATGCGCCGCGGGAGGTGATCCGCGAGGCGACCGGGCGTGCGGTGACCGAACTGGGGCGCAACCGGGACGAGGCCTTTTGCTGCGGGGCTGGCGGGGGAAGGATGTGGCTGGAGGAGCACGAAGGCACTCCCATCAACCGCAACAGGGTGAAGGAAGCGCTGGCGCACAACCCCGGCACCATCTGCGTCAGCTGCCCCTTCTGCATGACCATGTTCGAAGACGGCATCAAGGAGCAGCAGGGTAGCGGCGTGCAGGTAAAAGACCTGGCCGAGGTTGTCGCCATGGGGCTGAAACAGGCATAGCAAAAGAGACGGGTCAGGAGTGCGCTTAGGCGCACCCTTCAATCAGGTTCATCAACGATAAGGCATGCTCCTCGTTCAGGTGCAGATTGGAATAGAGATAAACCTCTTCCGTCTCGGGATGCACCAGCTTCCTGATGTCGGAGAACTCGGGTCCGTTGAGCACCCGGACGATGAAATGCTGCAGTGAATTGGAGGGAATGCCGAACACCTGGCTGCAGAACATGCTCGCCTTGGTCGGCCTCGGGTAGATCTTCGATTCCTCCCTCACCACGTGCGCAATGGTGGTGCAGGCGTCGTTGACAGCTGTCCGCGCCAGGAGCGCGGCGTATTTCTCCGTTACATGCAGATCGCAGTACAGGTACAGTTCACCGCTGTAGGCAGCCACCGTCTTCAGATCCCTGTAGCAGTTCTGTGTCTGCATCTCGTTCAGGATCGAGCAAATCTTCACCGGTTTGATGTCGGGCCAGAGCGCATAAATGGCGCCGAGAGGGGTCAGCGCGGTGGCGATCCGGGAATCTCTCCGGACCTTCTGAGCGATAACGTGTTTCACTTCCTCCATATGCCCCTTGGCAGTCGCCTCGCTATGACTGATATGCGACGCCGAGTACAGGAACAGCTGACCCGATGCGGTCGTGATCGTCTTGATGTCGTTATAATGCGTATCGTCCGCTATCTCAGCGATAATTGTTTTCTGCATGTGCGAGGGGAGATGTTTGGAGAGCACTGTCGCGATGTGGATCGGTGTCAGAGAGAAGTGTCTCCTGGCATTGCTTCTGACGGTATGAGCAAGCTTTGCCTTTACCTCCGCAAGCTGGGCAGTCAGGGATGTGTCGCCGGAAGGCATTTCGTTTTTCAGGTGAGAGTTCTCGAGGTTTAGGCGGCCGTACATAGTCGGTATGGTCCTCGCTTTCCAGATTAATTACGACTAACACAGCTTCTTATGATAAATGATATTTCTCCTGTGTAAACCGGTACCGGCAGAAATTTTTCGCGCTTTCCCCATTCCTCGATCGATCCCGCTGCTTCGCATGGAATCACTTCTTCACAGCGGCGCCTATAAAGTCCGCTGCGTCCTTTTTCAACTCAACAAGTGAATCGCTCTCCAGGTACATCATGTGTCCCGCACGGTAACGGCGGATGGTGATGTTCTTGCGCAGATCGGCGCCCAGCCCGAGGTGGGAGACCGTGTACTCCGTGGCGAAATGCGGGGTGGCCAGGTCGAAGAGCCCCGAGGCGATGAACACCTTCATGTAGGGGTTCTTGGCCATGGTGTTGCGCAGGTTCTCGCTGCTGTCCGCATAGCTGTTTTTCGCCTCCCAGTCCCAGCGTCCGATCCCTCCGCCCAAGGTGAAGTATTCCAGGTCGCATTGAAACCCCAGGTCCTCGCGCACGTACTTGTTCAGAGCCGCGGTGAAGGGAGGGCGTATGGTGGTGACCGTCGGGTCGAATCCCGGGGCTCTGGCAGGTTCATGGTTTTCCGCGCTGAAGCGGCTGTCCATCGTCCCCACCATGCGTCCCTGATCGCGCAGCAGCTCCCTTACGAAATCGCGGCTGTCGACGCGCAAGTTCCTGTTGGCGACGAAATCGGCGTTCAGCCCAGTGAAAGCGCCCAGCTTTTCCGCGGTGGCGCGCCGCTCCGTGGGAGTCAGCCTGTCTCCGCTGTTGAGGGCCGCCTGGTAATCCGTTGCCGCCCACTTCTCGGCACCGGCCAGGGTCCGATCAAGATCCGCCTGCAACTCGGGTGCTAGTCTCTTGTGATACCAGGCCGTTGCCGCGTAGCTGGGAAGGAAAAGCTGGTAAGGGAGATCGTTGCCGAAGTCGAAAGCGAGGGTCTGCATGTTCATGACGCAGGAAACCAGCATTATTCCGTTCAGCGCCATGCCGTGCTCGACCAGGTACTCGGCAAGGCCGGCCGACCGGAAGCTCCCGTAGCTCTCTCCGACGAGAAAGAGCGGTGCTCCCCAAGCCTGGTGGCGGGTCAGGTAAAGCCTGATGAACCTGCCAAGACAGTCGATGTCGCCTTGAACGGAGGTGAATTTCTTGGCCAACTCGGGCTTGGACGCCCTGCTGTAGCCGGTGCCGACCGGATCGACGAAGACGAGGTCGGCGACGTCGAGCCAACTGTGGGCGTTGTCGACCAGTTGGAAGGGGGGGGAGGGCATGTTCCCGTCGGGCAGCATCTGCACCCGTTTCGGGCCGAGGGCGCCAAGGTGGAGCCAGACAGAAGCGGCCCCGGGCCCGCCGTTGAAGACGAACAGTAGCGGGCGCGGCTTCGCTGCGTCAGCTTTTTCCGCTCGATAGGAGATGTAGAAGATGTGCGCTTCGGTCTCGCCGGCGTCGTTAGTTACCGGCAACTGTCCGGCGGTAGCCAGATAGGCGAAATCCTTGCCGCCGATGCGGACCTTGTGCTTTGTGGTAACGGTACGGGACGCGGCCAGCGTCTTGTCCTGCTCATCCTGCTTATCCGCGTGTTCCTGCTTTCCCTCGGTCTGCTCCGCTGCAGACTGTGACACAGGAACAACGACTGCAACTGTCAACGCAAGAATCAACAGTAAACGCTTGAACAAGTCCCACCTCCGGTGTTGCTTCAGTCGATATCAAGTCAGCTGTGAATCAGATTCTTTTGACTGAAGGAGCTTATCACAGGAGAGATGTTAACGGAAGGAGTGTAGCGTAGATATGAAAACCAGTAGCACCTGTAGGAGCGGCATTCCTGCCGCGATCAGCCAGCGGTCATCGCGGCAGGAATGCCGCTCCTACAAGGGGACCGTTGGCTGATCAATCGCGGCAGGGATGCCGCACCTTTAAATCTCCCCAGGGTAACGGGGAAACTCAATATGCCACGTAGGGACCGGCGCCGAGGGGAGACGTCGTCCCCTCTATCCCGAAGAAGACGTCACGCCCCATGAAGAAGGGGAGGCCCCAGTCGAAACCGAAGGTCGAGGGACCGGCGACGTTGCTGAAGACGTTGTTGGGGGACGCGACCAGCGTCAGGAAATTCGAAACGCTGAAGGAGACGTTTTGGCTTGGACTTCCGTTAGCACCGACGCTGGTGGCAAGAAGCGCCCTGGCCAGCGGCGGGCAGTACCAGTCCGCGTTCGGCGCTTCACAAACCGGCAGTACGGTCGGATCGGCATTGGGGAAGAACAGCCCGTTGGAACCGGTATCAAGAAAGCCGACGGTGTTGATGCCGTTGAAGATGGTCCTGAAGTCCCCGTTTTGGTCGGTGGGGAAGACGGTCGGCGCGACAGGGGTATTGTTGGTCCTCGTCCCGATGCCGAATATGACCGAGCCATCAAGCGACGGCACGCCGCTGACAGGGACTTCGGGGAATCTGACCAGCAGCCCGTTGTTGTCCACGGGCAGACGCGCTACCGGGTTTTGCACCTGATCTGCAAGTGCGACGGTCGTTCCCGTGCAACTGGTCCCGATGCAACTGTAATATATGCCGTTGGCCGAGCTGAAAACGCAGCCAGGGCCGCAATCCTCGGCCAAGACTCCGACGCCCAGGATTCCCGAGAACCCGGAAGAGACCGGACTTGGGTCGGCATTGGCGCAGGGGAGGGGGAGCGTGCCAAAGGTCGCGTCGATCACCTGTATCGGCATGGTCACCGCCGGTTCAGTCCCCAGTTTCACGGCCGCCCGCTTGATCGGCCCCCAGAGGGAGGAGCCGTCCGCGAACTGGACGCAACCGGTAAGGGAACCGGTCCCGTTTGCAACCTGCGGCAGCGCGAGGGACGGGATCGCCTGCTGGAAGATGCGCAAGCCGTAGCTCCCGGTGTCCAGCAGGATGTCGTCGACCGTCTGGCAGACAGAGAGATCGGGGTTGCAGATGGTCACGCTCACGCATGGCTTGTTGAGATAGCTGGATGCCGAGCAGAGCGAGCCATTGACGGTCACCGCCATGACGTTGGCTGGAGTCGATCCGTCGGTGACCACGTCGATCGGTGCAGGATTGCCGCCTCCGCCACCGCCACATCCGGCCGCCAGGACAATAGCCGAAAAGAGCAGCATGCTTGCCAGTAGCTTAATGGATATCATAGAGGCTCACTCCTTCGGGGACGAGTTCGGGAAGGTAGGCTCGCCCCTGCAGATTGCGCATGTGGCCCCAGGTCTCGACGACGACGCGGTCCGACTTCACCTGCGTCTGCCGTCTCCCCAACCGTCGTGGCTGCCGGCCGAGAGCGTCCCGGTACTCCTGGTTGTAGGAGCCCAGCAGCACAGAGAGATCCGGATGTGCCAGTCCGTTCCAGGCCACGGCAAAGACGGTACCCGACGTCGTTACGTATTCGCGGATGCACGTCGTTGCCGACGATATCTCCGCAATCGTATAGCCGGTGCGACTGGTGCTGGAACGCGCGACGGCGGAGAGTGCTTCGCCGTCCCTGGCGATCGATTCGGCAGGCTCGCCCAGAGTCGCTTCTGACCATCGCGGTGCGACAAGCGTTACGAGCCCGAGAGACAGGTAGATCGTTACTCGTCGAAGGTTCATGGCAATCCCCACTTTTGGAGCGTTAGCGGCCTATGAAAAAACAGTTTTCCATTTTACCACGGCAAACGGATTTGCCTTATAGACGTCTAATTTTCAATTATGGTTGATTGAAATAGTCGGCAGGAATGGGCGAGAGTGAAGTGAAGCTGAAACGGGGGAAAAAAGAGGGGCGCGTGAAGCGCCCCTCGGGGGTGGTTTGGGATGGACAGCCTGCCGTGGCCGCTATTTAGAAGGCTTCTTCTGGTTCAACAGTTCCACGATGTCGTCGGTGACGTCCTTCGGTCTGATGGTGTCCACGATGTACAGGACAGCCTTTTCCTCGATGAGCGCCGTGTAGCCGTTGGCCATTGCGTAGTCGGCAGAGGCCTTCTTGATCTTCTGGTACAGCTCGGTCATCAACTTGTCCTGCAGTTCCTGCATTTCGGTCTCGCTGGAGCGGACAAGTTTCTGCCAATCCTCGAATTTCTTCTGCAGTTCCTTTCCTTTGGCGGCACGCTCGGTGGGTGACATGGTCGGCAGTTTGGCCTCCGCGGCACTTTTCAGCTTCTCGAGCGCCTTCTGGCGGGCCTCGATCTTGGCCTTGAGTTTCTCGGATTTCGCCTTGAGCGTCGCGGCGGAAGCCTTGCCTTCGGCGGACTCGGTTGCGATCCTGCTGGCGGTCACGTAGCCGAGCTTTACCTCGGGCGCCATGGCTGCGGCAGGCTGTGCCGCGGTTGCCGGAGCAGGAGCCGCGGCGGGCTGAGCAGGAGCTGCGGTGGACGGCGCAGGTGCGGTCGCAGCCGGAGCGGCGGGCTTGGAGGCTTCAGGTGTGGCATCGGCGGCAAATCCGTTACCGGCGAGAAGGACGGTAAGGGCGGAGCCGATAAGGAGTTTGGCGAAGCGGGTCATGTGATTGTCCTTTTGGAAGTGTAGTGGGTGACTTCGATCGAGAGAGAATAAAACGTTTGAACCACTTTGGCAATTAAAAGAACGGAACTATCTACCATTGATTATTGGGACCTCCCCCTTTCGCAAAGGGGGATCGAGGGGGATTTAGTCAGCTCAGGTGAGCAAAATCCCCCCTTCCCCCCTTTGCAAAGGGGGGTAAAGGCACAAGCCTTTGTTTTGGATAGTTCCGTAAAAGAACGACTCGTGCTCGCTTCCATAGTGTCTACAGAATCCGTATTGACTCGTTTACCCGGCGCTGTTACCATGCCCGCAGTCAAGAGGAGCGCGATATGTCCGATATAAAAGAGAGATTGAAGTCCGCAATGGCGACCGGTACCGCTGACAGCGCTTTATTGGGCGACGCGCTGCGGGAGATAACCGAACTCAGACAGAGGCGGGACGCGTTCGAGGAGATCCTGATAGTGCTGGCACGCACCGAGCTTCCGTGGGATGATGAAGGAAACCCGACGGAAGGTCTCCCGCACTTCAAGGAGCGCTACCGTAACGCCATGCACGAGGCTTCCCAACTGCTCGGGCTCGACATGCGCAGCACCATCACCCGGACCGAGCCTCGAACCTAGACATCCGCAGCACCGGAGCATTCATGTCCCAAGATATCCTGCAGTACGTTTACGTCGGCGTTTTCTTCCTGCTTCCGGGCTGCGTCGGCGCCTGGATCGCCTGGACCAAGGGGAAAAACCCCCTCCTGTGGTTCCTGCTCAACGGCGTGTTCCCACCCACCCTGATGGTTACCATCTTCTCGAAACCTGCGCGTCCCGTGCAGGGACACTATCGGCAATGCCCCAAGTGCCGCGAATTCAGCAAGTGGCGCGAAAGCTCATGCCGGTTCTGCCAGACCGACCTGGCCTGAGTTAGCCTGTGGCGGCCCTGCAGACTCAACTCGAATTTGCGCAACTTTGCACCGAACTGGGGGGACTGGCCCGCAGGGACATCACCCAGGGGATCAAGCTCGAGAAGTACAAGAAGATGGCCAAGTCGATGTTCAAGAAGGATCCCGTCTCCGGGAACACGCTCCTTGGCCTGATCGCCTGCCTCGAGCACGACATCGCTTCGATGCACCTCCACCACGGCAACGCCATCCAGCTCGGGGAATCCTGTTTTTCCCTGATGTACTACGCCATCTCCCTGGAAAAATCCTGCCTGTGGGGCGAGGCCGCGAGATACGCGCTGCTGGCCCTTGACCACGAGCCGCAGGATCGCAAGCTCCTCGACGCGGTCATCGGCGTCGCCCCTCTCACCGGCAGGTTCTCGCTCCTGAAGCGGCTTTTGTCACAATGGCAGGAGGCCCACGCCGGCACCCCGCACCCCAATCACGGCCATTTCCAGATGGTAAGCGACATCCTCTCCTTTAACGGGCTTCTCGAGAAGGATCTGAAGCAGGTCCTTGCCGCGGTAGGGGAGGCTTTTTCCGAGACGGACGCCATCCTGCAGCAGTACAGCTACGACCTGGTCCCGCAGAAGGAATCCCCCGGGTTCATCCACTACAGGTTCATACTCCCGGACCAGCTGGTCGCCTCGTACTACGAGGACCTTATCGCCGCCAAGCTCGGTTCGCTCGCCTGCCATCCCCGCATTTTCGACGCCTTTTCCTTTTCGGTCGAAAACAGCGCCGTTTACGAGTTGTACGAGTACATGGAGAAGGAATTGGTGGTGGAGAGTGCGGATACCATACGTGTTCCCGATCCTGACAAGATGAAGCTGATCGAGGAACTGGTGGCTGGCGTGGAGATCTGACCATGGTGAGCAACGAGTCGCGCATACGGTTCCACGCCGCATTCGAGCAGGTTCTCGATGAACTGATAGCCGTGGTGGCCAAGGAGAAGGAAAGGGATCCTGAGAACTACAGGAAGTCGCCGAGGGCGAAGCTTTTGGCCCGGGTCTACAAGGCGATCAAGGACGAGATACCGGCAGACCCGCAGCACGCCTGCTACTACCAGGGGGAGTCGGATCGGCACAGCTACAGCCAGTGGAGGCGGGCGAAACCGGCCGAGCATTACCGGCTCTTTTTCAAGCTGGACAAGGAGGCCAACCTGATCGTCTATGCCTGGCTCAACAGCGAGATCAGTCTGCAAAAGTACCGCAGCCACATGGACGCCTACCGGGCGTTCAGAAGCAAGGCGTAGCCTGATTGGCACCAATTTCTTCAGCCTGAGATCCCCTCCCCGGAGGGGGAGGGCTAGGGGCAGGGGCAGGTAGGGGCGAATTATTATTCGCCCCTACGGCTCCTCCATTCATTTTTCCACCGCGACGGCGGCGCAGTACCCCTGCGGGACGGGGAGGTCGTCTATGCTCCACCTGCCAACCTCGTCAGGGGACACCCTGTGCCCCAGGAGTGCGACCGGTTGCCCCGGCAGCAGCGAGACGTCGAAACAGGTCGAGGGTTGCGAAAAGCCGCTTCCTGTTCCCTTCAGATAGGCTTCCTTCCTGGTCCAGCAGCGATAAAAGGCGGACAGCTGCTCGGCAGGCGGCAGGCTGAACAACTCCTCCTGCTCCCGCGTAGAAAAGTACCGCTTCGCCATGGGATGGAATTCCAGGTCTTCCCGCACCAGCTCCAGATCCACCCCTACGTGGCGCTCGACCGAAACGGCGACCAGCAGGAACGAACCGGAGTGGGAAACGTTGAAGCAGATGGCTTTGGCGCCCTGGTGGTACGGCAGGTAGGGCTTGCCGTGATCCCCCTCCGCAATCCTGATCTCCCCCGGCTCCTCGCGCGTCACCTCGGCAAGCACCTCGCGCAGCAACCCCCTCCCGGTGTGAAAATCCTCCCGCTTCTTCGGGTCCAGCAAACGTTTGCCGCGTTGCAGCTCATCTTGGGAGAGAAATTTTATGAGGCGTGACAACTCGCCCGGTGATCGCTGCAGCGACACCAGCCGGAAGAGGGTCTGACCCGCCTCCTGGAAGGCGGAGGCTGTCACTTCGCTACCTTGAACGACGCTTGCAGGAGCTTTAGACCTTCGTCGATGGAGATGCGCGGCTGGTAACCGAGGTCGCTCCTAGCGTTGGAGACGTCGAACCAGTGGGCGGTGGAGAGTTCCCTGGCGACGAAGCGCGTCATTGGGGGCTCGCCGGAGAGACGAAGCGCCTTCCAGAGCGTCTCGCAGACGGTTCCTGCGGCATAGGCGACGCCTGGAGACACGCTGCGCGTGACCGGAGGGAGCCCGGCGGCGGCGAGAATGCGGTTCACCATCTCCCAGAGCGGGAGCGGTTCCCCGTTGGTGATGAAGTAGGCCTTACCTGCCGGGGGAGCGTCGAAAACCAGCCGATCGGCTGCGTTCAGGTGCGCCTCGGCGGCGTTCTCGACGTAGACCGTGTCCACGAGGCAGGGGCGGCTGCCGATCTTCCTCAGTTTTCCCGCGCGCGCCTTGGCCACTATCCGCGGCACCAGGTGATTGTCGCCGGGGCCCCAGATCAGGTGGGGGCGGAGAGAAACGGTCGCCAGTTCCAGCGAGTTGGCGGCCAGGACGGCCTGTTCGGCAATCGCCTTCGTCTGAGGGTAGGGGGCCTCGAAATGGGCGGGGTAGGGGAGCAGCTCGTTTCCACCTTCGACGTCGGAGCCGTCGAAAACGACGCTGGGCGATCCCGTATAGACCAGGCGGTCGATGGAGAGGAGCCGGCAGGCGGCGATGACGTTTTCGGTCCCGACCACGTTGGCTTGATAGTATTCCTGGTAATCGCCCCAGATTCCGGCCTTGGCCGCCACGTGGAAGACGGTGTCGCACCCTTTGGCGGCCGCCTTCAGGGCCTCCAGGTCGGAGAGATCGCCGCGACGCTGCTCCGCGCCGAGCACCGCCAGGTGGGGATAATCGCCCCGCGAGAAGCTGACGACCTGATCGCCGCGGGCCACCAGCTGCCTGACGATGGCCGAGCCCAGGAATCCGCCGCCTCCAGTAACCAGCGCCCTCATCGCTTGAGCCTCTCTGTCGCCCAGACGGCGAGCTTTTCCCGGAAAATCTTCGCGTTGTGCCGGATGTCGACCGGGAATGAAGGGTGAAACAGTATCGTCTCGATGGCGTGCGTGTGGATGTGCTCTTCCGCGAGCTTGAGCAGTTCCTCCCGCAGGACCTTCTCCTCGACCTTGATCCCCTTTTCCAGCTCCACGCAGAGCACCGGCGTCAGTTCACCCGCGTTCCCCACTCCGACCAGCGCGGAGCGGTAGACCGCCGGGTGGGTGTTGAAAACGGCCTCGCAGGGGATGGTGAACATAGGGCCGGAGGCGGTCTCGACGCGGTGCGACTTGCGGCCGCAGAACCAGATGCGCCCTTCCTCGTCGCGCCCCCCCAAATCCCCCATGCGGTGGAAAAAGGAGCCGGTCTGCGTGTCCTGGATCTTGGAGAGGTGGTCCGACTCGGGGCGGTTGTAATAACCCTTCGTCACCTGTTTGCCCTGGACGATGATCTCGCCGATCTTCCCGGTGGGAACGCGCAGATCCTCGTGCCAGCTGTAGATCGGCGCGTCGGTGATCTCGATGATCTCCAGCCGGATACCTTCCACGGGCCTGCCGACGCAGACGCCGCCGCCGGCGTCGGTGATGACCCTGGTCTCTTCCAGTATCTCAGTGCTGCCGATGGAGCAGACCGGCAGCGCCTCGGTGGCTCCGTAGGGGGTGAACACCTGGACACCGGGGTTGAGCAGCGAGGTGAAGCGCTCCAGAACGGAGGCGGGAACCGGAGCGCCGGCCGATATCGCGCGCCTGAGGGTAGGGAGCTTGACGCCGTTGTCGACGCCGTAGCGGCCGACCCGGTTGATCAGCGCGGGGGAGCCGAACATGGTGGTGACGCCATAGTTGCGGATCGCGTCGATGATCTTGAGCGGGTCGACCGAGCCTGGACGGGTGAAGTCCATCTCCGGGATGACGGCCGTCATGCCGAGCGCCGGGGCGAAGAGGGCGAAAAGCGGGAAGGTGGGGAGGTCGATCTCTCCCGGTTCGATGCCGTAGACCCGCTTCAGGGCCGCCACCTGCGCCGAGAAGTTGCCGTGGCTGTAGACGGCGCCCTTGGGGATGCCGGTGCTGCCTGAGGTGAAGAGGATCGCCGCGACGTCGTCTTCCTGCGTCGGCGCCGGTTTGAAGGGGGAGTCGTCCGTGTTGCGCCTGATGATGGTGGAGAGGGTGGTACCTTCCCAGAAGAGGCGCGGACCGACGGTGACGCAGGTGCGGATGGTCTGTTTGCCCCAGCCGAAGAGAAGCCGGGCGATGTGCGCCTTCGGGATGCCGATGAAGGCCTGCGGCTCCGCCTCGATGAAGCACTTTTTGAGGTTCTTGATCCCCAGCCCCGGGTCGATCAGCACCGGGACGGCGCCGACCTTGAAGAGGGCGAAGGTGAGGGCGAAGAATTCCGGGCTCGGCGTCACCATGAGGACGGTCCGCACGCCGCTGCGGATGCCGGTCTCGATCAAGCCGCGGGCGATCCGGTCGCTCAGCGTATTGAGTTCGGAGAACGTCATGCGGCGGTTCTGCTTGGGGAAGATGATGGCCGCCGTGTCCGGCTGGCGTTTCGCCATTTCCGGCAGGTGTGCGGCAATATTGACGAAATCGCTCTGCGGCATGGTTTAGGAACTCTCCCCGAGCTTGGTCCGATTCATAAACTGCGCGATCAGCGGCACCACTTCGTCTTTCATGTCTTCCAGGATGTAATGCCCGGCGTCCGGGTAGCTCTTCACCAGCGCCTTGGGGAAACGCCTGATCCATTCGGCGAGGAAGGACCTGTCGAACACGAAATCGAGCTCCCCCCAGAAGATGGCCATCGGGATCTTGGAGAAGCGCTCCAGCCCCGCCGCGATATCCGTCACCAGCGCGTAGTTGCGGTCTCCGGGGGCAAGCGGGATATCCTGCACGAAACGCAGCGTGGCGATCCGGTTCGCCCACGAGTTGTAGGGGGAGCGGTAGGCCTGCTGCAGCTCGGCGGGCATCGGGTTCTTCTTGCAGCCGACGATGGAAGCTCCGACGCTGAAGGCGTTGAAGCCGCGCACCAGCAGGGTGCCCAGGGCCGTGTCGCGGCAGATCTTGAGCCCGAGCGGGAACGGCTTTTCCTTCGGGAGATGGAAGGCCGCCGTATTCAGCAGTACGATGCGGCCGACCCTTTCCGGGTGGCGGTGCGCGTACCCCATGCCGATCATCCCGCCCCAGTCGTGCAGCACCAGGGTGATCTTCCCCTGCAGGTCGAGGTGATCGATCAGGCGTTCGAGGTCGTCGATGCGGCGCGAGAGCGTGTAGTCGTAGCGGTCGTCGCCGGGCTTGTCCGAGAAGCCGCAGCCGATGTGGTCCGGGACGATGCAGCGGTAGGAACCGCGCAAGGCGAGGACCAGGTTGCGGTAATAGAAGGACCACGAGGGGTTGCCGTGCACCATGACGACCGGGTCGCCGGCCCCTTCGTCCAGGTAGTGATAGGAGAGCCCGTCGAGGTCCAGGGTCTTCCCGGAGAAGGGGTAGTGTTTTTTTAGGTCAGAAGTCGTCATTACCAGTCCACCCCGAGCATCAGGCAGTTGAGCCCGCTCCCGATTCCCAGAAGCGCGACGCGGTCGCCGGCGGAGAGGACGTCGCGTTCGTCGGCCAGCGCCGCGGTGAGCGGCAGCGAAACCGTCCCCATGTTGCCGAGGAACTCGTAGCTGGTGAAGTCCTTTTGCAGCGGGATCCCCAGCGTCTTCAGAATGGCGCTCTGGTGCGCACTGCCGACCTGGTGGCAGACTACCCGGTCCACATCGTACTCGGTCCAGCCCACCTCCGGGAGGAACTGCTCCCAGGTGCGCCGTCCCAGCTCGACGCCGTAATTCATCACGCTGACCGCATCCGTGCTCATGGACTGTTTGAAGCCCCCCTTGCCGTCGGGGGTTATCCCCCAGAGGCACAGGGCATGATGCTCCGGGGCCGCCTGGGTGATGCCGCCGCGCAGGCGCCGCCTGCCGGACTTGGAGAAGGAGCCGTCCGTGAGCAGCACCGCCACAGCGCCCGATCCGCCGGTCAGGGTGGCGAGGGAGCTGGCGAAGTTTTCCATGGTCCGGTCCTCGAGCATCGTGGCGATCATGATGTCGTTGATGTCGCGGGCGCTCTCGCAGGAGACCACCAGCCCGGCGCGGATCTGTCCCAGTTCGATCCGGTTCGCCACTTCGAGGATGCCGTTCAGGACGCCGAGGCAGGCGTTGGAGAGGTCGAAGATCGCCGTGTTGCCGGAGATGCCGAGGCCAGCTGCCACGCGGCAGGCGGTGGCCGGTTCGAACTTTTCGCGGCAGACCCCGGTGTAAAGGAGCGCGCCGATTTCGGAGGGAGAGACACCCGCCGCGGCGAGAGCCTTTTTCCCGGCGGCGACGGCCCCCTTCGAGAGCGGGAAGCCCGGTTCCCACCAGCGACGCTCGCGGATCCCCGTGAGGGCCTGGAGTTGGCCCGGGGTGAAGTGAAGCGACTTGTAAAGCGGCTCTAGGCGCGCCTCGAGTTCGTCCGAGGTGACGACGACAGGGGCCAGTTCATAGCCAAAAGATTCGATATATACCTTGGAGTACTTCATTATTTTCTACCCCCGCTCCACTTGCAGCGTAAAGTCGTTCATCTGGTAAATGGCCCGCCCGTCCACGTAGAGGAACCCTGCCGCCGTCAATATCCGCCGCTCATCGTCCGCCGCGGTAATCCAGGCAACCACCGTCACCTGATTGTTGGTCGGCACGACCTGCCCCCTGTAGAGCCAGCGATGCGTCCGCTCCAGCGCCTGGGCGGCCAGCGTCTCTCCCTCGCGCCAACCCCAACGATCCACCGCCGCAAACTTCACCAACTGCATGAAGGATTCGAGACCGAGCGACCCGGGCGTGACCGGGTCCTGGTAGAAATGCGCCTTGAAGAACCACTCGTCGGGGTCGACCTGCTTGGTCCCCTTCAAATAGCCGAGCCCCGCGGGACCGCCATCCTTGACGTAAAGCTCGATCTGGTCGATCATCCTGAGCTTCTTTTCCGGGAAGGGACGGGTGTCGGGGTAGGGGAGCTTCACCCCGCGCGCAACTTCCTCGGCTGACGGCAGGTGCGGTGCTGCATCCCTGATACCGACCTGGTTCGCCAAGGCTTCCTTGGCGAAGAAGCCGAACATGGTGTCACCCTCGTAGACCACTCCCTGCCGGTCGCTCACGGTGAAATCGAACTCCTGGATGATCATCCCGCCACTGGTCGCCGCCTTCTTCAGCGTGGCGGTCGCCGTCAGGGTGCCGCTGGTCGGAGTGACGGCGCGGTGCTGCACGGCCGTTCCACCCAGGTTCCTGAAGGAGATGTCGTTGGGCGCGGTGAGCGCGGAGCCGACGTAGGCGGCAAGCCAGCCGCACGGCTGCAGCGCGGCCTCCAGCAGCACCGAGAACGGCATGCGCGGCTGCCTATCTGCCGCGAAATACCACTCGTCGACGGGGATGTCGTACTGGGCCTCCGCCATCGCTCCCGGCACCATCTGCCACGGTTCGCCGCGCAGGCCGGTGACGCGATCCATGAACTGGAACGGCGGGCCGGGGAGGCGGGCGATCTTCCTTTCACTGTCGAAGACCTTGTACCTGTCGCCGAATCCCTCAGACGGGTTGCCGTTGCTGTAGGCGAGGATCTGCTTCTTGGTGTAGATCGCCGGCTTCTGATCATAGGCTGCGACCGACGCTGCCGCGTTTGCGACAGTGGCATTTCCACCTTGCAAAACCGACGACTTGTTCGACCACAGTTCAAGCAAAGCTTCAAGGTTTGAGCCGGTGAGCCGCGCGGACATGTTGGTGATTTCCACGATCGGCTTGCCGTCGGCGTACATGAGGGCGTCGACGATAGCGTAAGGCTCCGGCCGGTATCCCAACTCGCGCACCGTCACCTCGTAGGTGACGACCTTGGTGGTTTCCAGAACCTGCCCGCGGCAGCAAAGCTGGCTCGCCACACCCGGGACCGGCTGCCAGGCAGCCTCGTCTCCCTCGGCAACCCACCCAAGACGTAGCAGGAAGATGCGCAGCGTGTGCATGCAGCACTCGTACATGAGCGTGCCGGGCATGACCCTGTCGTCAACGAAGTGGCAGGTGATGAACCAGTCGTCGGGGCGGATGTCGGCTTCGGCGCGGATGAAGCCCAGGCCGTAATGGCCCCCCTTGGGCGCAAGCTCCATGACGCGGTGGACGAGTTTCATCCTCCCGCCGGGGATGGTGAGCGGCTTGCGCACCTCCAGCCCCGCGAAGCGCGGCCCGAAGCAGCCGGCGAGATCGCCGTTACGCAGCAGATCGAGTTGAGCGGCGCTGTAGGAAGCCTGCTCCATCGGAACCAGGTACTGCCAGTCCGCGGGAAGATTGCCTGAACGGGGCCGCAGGTCCAGCGCGCCTCGGACGATCCCCTTGCCGGCGTCGAGTTCGGCCTGCGAGAAGAACCCAGCGCAGCCGTTTCGCATCGACATGAGCGGTTCGCCGTTCACCGTCGCCTCGAAGTGGAAGCGGAACAGGTAGGTCTCGCCCTGCCTGAAGAAGCGCTCGATCCGGATGTCGTAGAGGATCGTGTCGCCCGGAACCGGGAGTTCGCGGTGGAAGGTGACCACGGCGTCCAGCAGGCGGTACACCGCCAGCCCCCGGGTGATGAAGTCGATGCCGAGGTAGCCGGAAAGGAAGAGATCCGCCTGGCCGGCTTCCACGGCGATGCAGGTCGGGATGCGGCCGCCGTCCAGGTACCAGGCGCCGGGATGCACGTCGTGCTCGGTCACCACGCGGCCGCTGGTCATCGATTTCGGCTCGCCCTCGAGATTCACGATGCGGTCCACCAGCATGAGCGGCTCGTCGGGCAGCCGTACGCGAGTGGGGAACGTGTCCGCCTCGGCGAACTGCGGCCCGAGCATCTTGGCCACGGAACCGATGGCGAACTCCATGCACATGTCGCGGTCGAATACGGCGAAAGGCTTTGCAGCGGCAGGTACGGGTCCATTCTCCCTCGCCCCTTGGGAGAGGGTCGGGGTGAGGGCGCCACTATCGAAGGGAAGAGGTGCCTGCGTTGCAGTAGCAGCGGGTCCATGTCCATTCCCCCTCGCCCCCCGGGAGAGGGCAGGGGTGAGGGCGTCGCTATCGAAGAGACCATGTGTCTGCGCAGCAGCATAACCCGTATCAACCTGCACCCCAGCCGCCAGCATCTGCTGTTGCAGGGCGATCTGCCGTGCCAGGCTTTCCGCAATCGATTGGCTGAGGCTGTTGGCAACGCGCAGGTACGCCTCGTGGGCCTGCAGACCTGCCTCCTGGGCGGAGGCGAAGTCGCGGATCAGCGGATCGCCGATGCTTCCCTGTACCGCGGCCACCCGGGGAGTATCCGAGGACGAAACCGCAGCCTGTACCGGAGCTTCCCAGGCAGGCGAAGAGACCCGGACCGGCGCTTCCCTGGGCGGCGATGCCGGGGCTGTTGCCAAGGGGGCAGCAACCGTCATTGGCGCCACAGGCGACGTAACCTCTTCATCTGCAACGGTTTTGTTGAAGGTAATTACCGACACACCTACTGACTCCTTTACGTCCTCCGCGACAACCTGCGAAGCAACAGCTGGAGTTGCGGCAGTCGGGAGCGATTGAGTCGGAGCGGACGCAACCTTTTGCTGCGGCAAGGTCGGCGCAAAGGGATCGCCGCCGGTCTTGAACTCGACGGCGTGCTTTTCCGTCCCCGCTCCTTCGATGACCCGGGCGGGAGCCGAGGCAAAGAGCGGGTCGAGGTTAACCGGGACCCGGTGCGTGGTCAGATGGGCCAGCAGCCGCAACAGGGCGGAGTTGGAGTCGACGCCGGGAAGGCAGACGGACCGCGCCACGTGGGGGCGGCCGGCAAGTATGCGACCGATCATGCGGCTGCAGGACCCCCCCGGGCCCATCTCGATGAAGTAGCGGACGCCTTCGCTGTAGGCCGCCTCGATCACCTTCGGGTAATCGATCCCTTCGATCGCCTGCGCCAGGATCGAGTCGGCGGCGCTGCGGCGATGCACCTGGTACGCGCTGCCGGCGGCCCCGCTGTAGAAGGTGACGTTGGCGGGTGGCGTGGTGGTGAAGTTGTGCAGGTCGCGGTAGGGGTTCGCCACCTCGCGGGCCACCTCGCAGTGCACCGTGGTGACTCCCTGGAGCGGGAAGAAGTTGCAGTCGAGCATCGCCACCAGGTGCTTGACCCACTTCACGTCGCCGCCGATGACGCACTCGTCCGGGGTGTTGACGATGAGGAGGTAGACCCTGGAGGTCTTCTTGATGGCGCGGCGCACCTCGCGGGCCGGCGCGTCGACCACGCCGATGCTCCAGTTGATCTCTTTCCCCTCGCCCTCGCCCCAGGCGCGCCGCGCTGCGCGGCACTCGCCCGCCAGGTCGCGGGTGAAGAGGGTGGAGGCCTGCATGCGCGACAGCATCAGGTCGCGCTCCAGCCAGGTGCGCGAGCCGAAGAGCCCGGCGGATTCACCTAGGCTGTAGCCGATGACGGCGTTGGGCTTGATGCCGAAACCCTGGACCACGTCGGTCACCGCGCAGCCGGTCGCCACCTGCCCGAAGATGACGGCCAGGTGGTTGTCGCTCACGCTCTCCTGCGGAGCGCCGTTCCAGAACTGCTGGGGCTGGAACTGTTCGCGCAGGTACTGGTTCTCGCTGTCCTGGCGGCGGTAGATCTCCGGCCAGCGGGCCGACAGCTCCATCCCCATCCCCGGGAAGTGGTTCCCGGAGCCGGGATAGACGAAGCCGATCTTGCCCATCTTCCCGATCGGGTCGGCCGTGAAGAAGAGCCGGTCGCGCAGGGAAGGGTGCAGGATCGCTTCGGCGTAGGCCGTGTCCGCCGAAAGGACCTTCTCCCCCTGCAGGCAGAGCGCCGCCAGTTCCTCGTGGCTGCGAGCCACAAGGGAGAGCGCCAGCGGCTGCCGATAGAACTCGCCCTGCGATTTATAGGTGTCGCGGGAGAGGGATGCCAGGTCCCGTGCAGGTTTCGCGCTGGCCGAGTGACCGAGTTCTTTGAGCCGTTCGGTCAACTCCTGCCGGTCGGCGCCCGCCACGCAGAAGAGGAACTCGTCCCACGACCCGAGCGGGGCGACCCGTTCGGCGGCGGCGCGTGCCGGGACCTTGTCGTACCCCTGCAGGACCACGTGGCTGCAGCTTCCGTCCACGCCGAACACGCTGACACCCGCATGGCGGGGGCCTTCGCTGCGATTGCGCAGCCAATACCGCGAGGCGCTGGGGAGATAGAGCGATCCGGAGCCGGAGAGCCTGCCCAGGGGGCGCTCGACGGAGCGGGCGGAAGGGATGATCTCCTGGTACAGGGCGAGGCAGCCGCGCACCAGCGAGGCTATGCCGCAGGCAGCGCCGGAGTGGCCGATGTCGGCCTTGACGCTGGCGACGGCGCAGCGCCGCTGGGAAGCTGCTCCAGGCTCGGCATCGTCGAAGAAACCGGCCAGGGCCGTGGCCTCCATCCGGTCCTCGACCGCGTTACCGCTGCCGTGGGCCTCGACGTAACCGACCTTGTCCGGGGTGATACCCGCCTCGCCGTAGGCACGCTCCAGTGCGTGACGGTAGGAGGCGTCGCTCGGGATCATCAGGGTGCCGCTGGCCGCGCCGACGCCGTTAATGACGGCGTAGATGCGGTCGCCGTCGCGCTCCGCGTCCTCCAGGCGTTTCAGGACCACCGCTGCGGCACCTTCGCCGACGATGGCGCCGTCGGCGGACTGGTCGAACGGAGTGGCGCTGCCGTAGGTGGAATAGGGGCGGTTCGCGTGCTGTCCAATCACGGCCCGCAGGTCGCCTGCCAGGTCGACGGCGCCGACGATGGCGCGGTCGATCTCCTCACTCTGGAGCTGGCGCACCGCGGTTTCCAGCGCCCGCAGCCCGGAGCTTTCCTCGCTGGAGAGGGTGAAGCTCGGCCCGCCGCAGCGAAACTCCCTGGCGACACGGCTCGCCACCACGCTCCCGAGCGCGCCCATGGTGCGGTTGGCGTTCAGCGCCGGTCCGCTCTGCTCGCGCAGCTGCGCGATCCACTGCTCCAGCTCTTCCGCGCTCAACTCCAGGCCGAGCGCCTTCGCCCATTCCCTCGCCTTTTCCGCGATGGACCAGCGGAAGGCGAAGTTGGTGCTGTTCAGGTCGAGCGCGATGCCGATGAAGACCCCGGCGCGCAGGTTGTCGTTTCGGTCCAGCCCGGCGTCGGTCATGGCGGCGGCGGCCGACTGCAGCATCAGGAGCTGCTGGGGGAGCATCTCGTCCAGCTCGCGCGGCGGGATGCGGAACTGGTCCGCGGCGACGGCGAAATGGTCCAGGTAGTAGCCGGCGAACGGGACATCCCGCAGTTTTTCCTTGCCGAACCAGGCGCTCTTCTCGGCACCCCACCAGTCCTTGGGGTGGGTGGGACGGGCGGGCGCGCTGCCGCCGAGCACGCGGGACTGGAAGGAGGGGAGCCCCTGCCACGGTCCGAAGCGAGCGTCCATGCCGACCACCGCGATGGGGCCGCCTTTCCCGATTTGCGAGGGCGCCGCGGCTTCCCTATCCTGCGGCAGCCATTCCTCGACCAGCAGGTGGGCGTTGATGCCGCCGAAGCCGAAGGCGCTTATCGCCGCGCGGCGCGGCACTTTGTCTGCGCGACGCCTCCACGGGGTGGCGCCCTTCAGTACCTGGAAGGGGCTTTGCTCGAGCCGGAAACCGGCGGGAGCCTCGTTGAAGTTGGCCGTGGGAGGAAGTGTTTCCTCCGCCATGGAGAGGAGTACCTTGGTGAGGGCCGCGGAACCGGCGGCGGTCAAAAGGTGCCCGATGTTGGACTTGACCGAGCCGATGACGCAGCGCTTGCCGGGTGCCGGGGCATCGCCCCAGAGTTCCCTGAGGCTCGCCACCTCGGTGGCGTCGCCGACGGGCGTGCCGGTGGCGTGGCACTCGATCAGGTCGACGTCCCGCGGGTCCCAGCCGGCCTTGGCGTAGGCGGAACGCATGGCGCGGAGCTGCCCGTCGGCCATGGGGGCCAGCAGGCTGCCGCCGACGTCGTTGGAGAGACCGATCCCCCTGATGACGCCGTAGATGCGGTCACCCTGGGCCACGGCGTCCTCGGTACGTTTCAGCACGAAGATGCCGGCCCCCTCGCCGACCACGAGGCCGTCGCCGGTCGCATCGAACGGGGAACAGACGCCGCGGCGCGAGAGGGCGCGCAACTGCGAGAAGCCCATCTGGGTATAGAGGGGGTCGGGACGGGAGAGGCCGCCGGTGAGCATGGCGTCGGCGCGGCCGGAGAGAAGCTCGTCGCAGGCGAGTTTAATGGCGTAGAGCGAGGAGGCGCAGGCCGCGTCAAGCGTGGAGCAGCCGCCGCCAAGACCCAGGGCCGCCGCCAGGAGTCCGGCGGGGAGGCCGGCGACGTAGCGGTTCAGGGCGTTGGGCATGACCTCGTCCCCGGCGTGTCCCAGGAGCTTTTCCTGGAAGGTGCGCCCGAGGAGGCAACGGGATAGTTCGGCGGATTTCTCGCTGGGAAGCGCAAGGTTCCCGATGATGACGCCGACGCGGGAGCGGTCCAGCGTGGCGGTCACGGCGGAGTCGAAGGCCCTCTTGCCGGCGTGGAGCAGCAGGTGGAAGAGCGGATCCAGGTCGTCCGCGATCTTCGGCTCGATGGATAGGCCGGAGAGTTCGGACAGGGGAGGAATGGATTCTATGAAGCAGCCGCGCTTGGAGTAGACGTGGTCCGGCTTACCCGCCTCGGGATCGAAGGCGGTTTCGGCGGGAAGCGCCCACCTCCCTGCCGGCACCTCGCGCGCGGAGCTTTTCGCGCTGCGGATGTTTTCCCAGAATGTTGTCAGTTCCGGCGCGTCGGGAAAAATCCCGCCGATGCCGACGATTGCCACGGAAGGTGACTGCTGCTTCATGCCTATGCCGCCCCCACAACGGAAACGGTCCTCAGCTTGTTGCGCTGGAAGGCCTGTTTCAGGGAGGGATCGATGACGCACTCATACCCTTCGAGGCGTGCCACGAGCTTGCCGGAGTTTCGGTCCAGGAACTCCATGTCGGCGGTGGCGCCGTGCGGGGTCTCGGAGATGACGCGGATGACGACCTGCACCCCCTCGCGCGGGAACGACTCCTGGAACTGGCGGTAGCGTCCGGCGAAGCAGGGGAGGGAGCCGGAGCCGAAGCGCTCGAAGCTCCAGAGGATCATCATCTGGAAGGCGCTGTCAAGGACCAGCGGATCGGTGAGCCAGGCGCTTCTCAGGGGGCGCCTGATCCACTTGGCCGGCGCCGGTGCGCCTTTCACCGAGGCGGCGATCCCTTTCGGGGAGCAGCCGACCACCTGCTCGATGCCGTGCAGGTCGGGGCCGTGGAAAAGCCTCTCGTTGTTGTAGATCACGCCGTCGTGCGGGGCGTACGCGGTGCTCGGGATCTCCTTGATGGAGCGGATCCCTTCCGGGTGCTTGGTGGCGAGCACGATCTCGGCGCGCGCGTGCAGGATGGTCTTCGCGTTGGGCCCCTGGCTGCAGAGCTCCACCGGCACCAGGAAGAACGACTCGCGCTTGACGGCGCGGCCGGCCATGAAATTCAGCGTGAAGGAGTTGTTGTCCTCGAAGACGACCCCCTTGCAAATGCGGAGATCGTTGAAGCCGTGGAAGCGGAAGCCGGGGTTTCCGTGCAGCGCGCCGTGGGCGAGCCACTCCACGATGACCGCCATCGGGAGCACCGCCTTGCCGTCCAGCACGTGGGAGCGCAGGAACGGGAACTCGGGAACGGTGAGGGTCAGCGAGAACGCCTCGGAAAGGGTCTGCGGCTTGGCGCTCGACGGCACGGAGACCGACTTTTCCTGGGGAAGCTGCGCCAGCGCGACGATCTCGACCGGCGCGTCGCCTGCGGAAATCTCCCTGGCCAGGAAGTCGCCACCCTCGGTCAGACCGATGACGCCGATACCTTCGGATGCGAAGACCTTTTTCAGCGCGGGGGTGACCATGCCGCCGTCCCAGGGGCCCCAGTTGATGCTGACGGCGCGGCAGCCGCTGCGGCGCCTCGACTCGGCCTGGGCGACCTTGTTCAGCACCTCGTTCGCCACCGCGTAGTCCACCTGACCCAGGCGGCCGAAGCGGCCGGTGGAGGAGGAGAAGAGGGCGATGAAGCGGAGGTCGTCGTTGCGGGTCGCGTGCAGCAGCGACCTCAACCCCGCGACCTTGGTGCTGTAGACCTGCTCGAACTGCTCGGGGGTCTTGTCCACGATGAGGCGGTCGGCAAGGACCCCGGCGCCGTGGACGACACCGCGGATCGGGCCGTGGGCGCGGCGGATCTCGCCCAGGAGGAGTTCCATGGCGCTCTGGTCGCGGATGTCGACGGAGCGGTAGATGGCGTCGGCGCCGGTGGCGGCGATCTGGGCCAGCGTGGCGCGCAGTTCGCGGCCGGCCACGACTCCCCGGTAGCGCTCCTCTATCTCGCGCGGGTGGAGCTTGCCGACGGCCTGCTGCATGATGCCGCGCTTGATGTCCGCTTCCTCGGTGAGGGGCGTGAGCCAGGCGGGCTCGTCCTGCGGCTCGGGGCTGCGTCCGAGGAGGACCAGGAAGGGGTGGTATTCCTTCGCCAGGGCGAGGGCCGAAGCCGCGGTGACGCCGCGCCCGCCGCCGGTGATGACCACCACGTCACCCTTCGCGATGGCCGGTGCGGCCGGCGCCGGTGCGGCGGGGAGGGTGGCAAGCTGCAGGCCGAAACGACCGGCGCTGGAGAGCCCCACCTCGACCGGGCCCTTGCGGAGCAGTTCCAGCGCGACGGCGCTGGCGGCCGCGGCCGGATGCGGGAAGTCGCCCAGGTCGATCGCCTTGCAAGAGACCTCGGACCACTCGAAGGAAGCGGTCTTGGCGAGCCCTGCCAGGCCGCCGGAGAGCGGGTCCTTGAGAGTCGTGCCGGAACCGAACCCGAAGGCGCCGTCCAGGCGCGAAACGGTGACGCAGATGGCGCTGTCGGCTTTGGCCGATTCGTTGAGGGCGCCGGAGGCGTTTTTCAGGAGCTGGAAGGCGTTTTCCAGGAACAGGTCGTCGGTCCCGGAAACTGGGGCGCAGATGACCAGGCCGGAGAGTTTGCCTGAGGGAGCGGTCTGTTCCGCCTGGGATGCATCCACCTTGCGCACCGTGCAGCCGTGTTCGAGCAGGATGCTGCAGAGTTCGGCGGCAAAGGGTGAACCGTCGTCGGTGACCCAGACCTCCCCGTCGGTGGGGAGAGCGATCGCGTCGGCGTCGTCATCGTCTTGAAGGAGGACCGGTACGGCACTGCTCCGCTGGAGGATGTCGGGCGCGCCCGTTGCTGCCTGCGGAGCGACCGTCTGTGCCGGCTCAGCTGCAGCGACTGCGGGAACCTCGACAGGTGCGGCAACCTGGGCAGGTTGCGCTGTCTGTTTGGCAGGGCCTGCCAGGAAGGCTGCGATGTCGCCCAGGGTGTGCAGGGTGCCAAGCTGGTCGGGACCGATGGAGGGGCAGCCGGGGAGGCGTTCCTGCAGGGTGGAGAGGATCTCGACCCTTTTTATGGAGTCGATGCCGAGGTCGGAGTCCATTCCCATCTCGAGTTCGAGCATTTCCACCGGGTACCCGGTCTTGTCGCTTACCACGGCGAGGAGTTCGGCGGCGATGTCGATATCGGAAGCCTTTGCAGCCGGCAGTGTTGCCGGGGCGGCAGGTACAGCCGGGGCTGCGGCGGATACTTCGGTCGCCACTGCGGGAGCTGCGCCCGAGCCGAGATGACGCGCGATCTCGCCCAGGGTATGCAGGGAGCCGAGGTGTTCGGGGCCTATGGCCGGGGTGCCCGGGAGACGCTCCTGCAAGGTGGAAAGGATCTCGACCCTTTTTATGGAATCGATACCGAGGTCCGAGTCCATCCCCATGTCGAGTTCAAGCATTTCGACGGGATAGCCGGTCTTCTCGCTCACGACTTCAAGCAGCACCGCCGTGATGTCCATGCCGGCCGGCGCCGCGATTGCCGCAGGGACTGGCTCCGGTAGGTGCCTGTCCCCTTCGGCAGCCGGTAGGTGCCTGTCCCCTTCGGCAGCGGAAGTGGCGCCCGCCGAAAGGTGCCCGGCGATGTCGCCCAGCGTCCGCAGGGTGCCGAGGTGCTCGGGGCCTATGGCGGGGGTGCCGGGGAGGCGCTCCTGCAGAGTCGAAAGGATCTCGACGCGCTTGATGGAATCGATGCCGAGATCGGAATCCATCCCCATGTCCAGCTCCAGCATCTCCACCGGATAGCCGGTCTTCTCGGCCACCACGGCGAGCAGGGTCTCCGTGATCAGTGCGCTTCCCTGCCGGGGCGCGGCTGCGGCAGGGACTGGCTCCGCAAGGTGCCTGTCCCCTTCGGCAGCCGGAGCAGCGGCGACAGAGCCTGCGGAGAGATGCCCGGCGATGTCGCCCAGCGTCCGCAGGGTCCCCAGGTGCTCGGGCCCGATGGCGGGCGAGCCGGGGAGGCGCTCCTGGAGCGTGGAGAGGATCTCGACGCGCTTGATGGAGTCGATGCCGAGGTCCGCGTCCATTCCCATGTCGAGTTCCAGCATTTCGACGGGGTAGCCGGTTTTCTCGGACACGACGGCGAGGAGGGTGTCGATGACCTGCGTCGAACTCTGGGCGGCAGCGGTTGCGGCCACGGCACCGGTCGCCGCCGGTGCAACTATGGCTGCGGCGACGGAGGCGACGGAGGCGACGGAGGTAGCGGCGCCCGCGCCCAGATGTGCCGCTATCTCGCCCAGGGTGCGCAGGGTGCCGAGGTGTTCGGGGCCTATGGCCGGGGTCCCCGGGAGGCGTTCCTGGAGCGTGGAAAGGATCTCGACGCGCTTGATGGAGTCGATGCCGAGGTCCGCGTCCATCCCCATGTCCAGTTCCAGCATCTCGACGGGGTAGCCTGTCTTCTCGGCGATGACCGCGAGGAGCGTCTGAGTGATCTTCTCCGTGCCGGCGGTTGCAGTCGGCTGAGCCACCGGTGCCGCGAGTGCAGCCGCAACCGGGGTGGCGTTGACGTTAAGAGCGGGTGCGACAGGCGCGGGTGCTGCCACGGGGGGAGCCGTAGCGACAGGCGCCGCTGCCACTGCCGGTTGCAGCTGGGGCTGAACCGGGGCGGCTGCGTAGGATGCGGACGGTGCAGCAGCCATGGGCTGGGCAAACGGTGTCGTCGCCGCGCCGAAGACCAGTTGTTGCTGCTGCTCAAGGAGGGCCTGGAACGTCTTTGCGGCGGTCTCCTGACCTTCGAGGAAGCGGCGATGCAGCAGCGCGGTATCCTCCTGCATCTTCTGCAGGACCGCCATACCCTCGCGCGCGATGCGGAGCGAGTCGTTAAGGGCAGAGGAGGGCGCGGCCTGGTGGGCGGCCTGGGGCGCGGGTTGGGGCGCGGCCTGGGGCGCGGCCTGATTTTGTTGTAGGAGCGGCATTCCTGCCGCGATATCCCCATGTGATCGCGGCAGGAATGCCGCTCCTACAGGAGATTGTGCCGGTTGTGCCGCTGCCTGCGCCGCAGGCTTCGGCTGGACCGGCGGTTTCTTCGGTTTCGGTTTCATGTAGTTGGCGCCGCAGATCGGGATGATCATGGCGGGCTTCCTGCCGGTCTGAGTCGGAGCGGGTACGTGTCCTTCGTCCCACTGCGACAGCTTCACGCCGTAGCCGAGCACCGCCAGTTGCGCGATGGTGCGGGCGAGGTCGAGGACGCCGGAACGCTTCCCGGAGGAGGCGTCGAGGGCGATGGCAGTGTGGGGACGGTCGCCGAGGATCGCCTGCACCAGTCCGGTGAGCCGGTTACCGGGCCCGACCTCGACGAAGTTCGTCACCCCGGCTGCGTACATCGCCTCGATCTCGGCCACGAACTCGACCGGTTTGGCGAGTTGCGCCGCGAGCTGGGACTTGGCGGCAACGGCATCGGCCGGGTAAACGGCGGCGGTAGTGTTGGCGTAGACCGGGAGCTTTGCCTGCCGCATCTCGATCGCCTTCAGCGCTTCCAGGAACGGGGTGGCGGCGTCGGCCACCAGCGAGCTGTGGAAGGCGGCGGCAACCGGGAGTTCCTTGCAGGTCATGCCGCGCCCGGAGAAGACGGCCTGGGCGCGCTTGATCTCGGCGCTGGCGCCGGAGAGAACCGCCTGGGTCGGCGCGTTCTTGTTGGCGATCACCAGGTCGAGATTCTCTTCCTTGACCACCTCGGCGATCTTGGCAAGCGGGGCGGAGACGGCCAGCATGCTCCCCTTGTCGCCGTTTCCTGCGCCCATCAGCTTGCCGCGCAGGCGCGACAGTGAGTGCAGCGCGCTCTCGTCCAGGCGGCCGGCTGCGCAAAGGGCGGTGAGTTCGCCGTAGCTGTGGCCGGCGACCGCGTCGGGCGCGACGCCGAAGGATTCGAGGACGCGCAGAGCGCCTAAGCTGGTGGCGCCGATGGCGGGCTGGGCGGCCTGGGTGGCGCGCAGCGCTTCCTCCCGGGCTTCCTTTCCCTGCTGGTCGAAGGCGGAAGGGGGGTAGATCAGGTCGGAAAGGACCTTCCCATCGGGGGAGACAAACCCGTCGTTGGCGGCCCCGACCGAGTCGAGGAGCTGCGGGAAACGGCAGGCGAGGTCGCTTAACATTCCGGTGTACTGGGAACCCTGACCCGGGAAGACCATCCCGAGCTTGCCGTGATCGGCGCCGCAGGCGAAGAAGGCGCCGTCCGGAGTCTGCCAGGCGCTCTTCGGGTTCTTCTCAAGCATCGACTTGGCGTTTCGCACCAGGGAGGCGAGGTTCGTCTTGCCGCGCTCGGCGACCAGCGCGAGACGGAAGGGGGCCTTGGCGTCGAAAGCGGCGCGGGAGGCGGCGGCCGCGTCCCTGATGACGCTCCACTTGGCGTCGGCCGGAATTTTGTCGAGCCCGGCGGCAAGCGCCGCTGCATCGGTGCCGGAGTAGGTAAATACCTGCGTGTAACCGTCCCAGTCGGCCGCCTTCTTCTCAGGCCTGTACTCCTCGAGGACCACGTGGAAGTTGGAGCCGCCAAAGCCGAAGGCGCTCACCCCGGCGCGGCGCGGGACGCCAGGGCTGGAGAGCCAGGGGCGCTTCTGCGCCAGGAGGTAGAAGGGGGATTTCTCGGCCACGACCTCTTTCTGCGGGCTCACGACCTTGATGGTCGGCGGAAGCACCTTGTGGTGCAGCGCGAGGGCGGCCTTGATCATGCCGGCGGACCCGGCCGCGGCCTTGGTGTGGCCGATCTGCGACTTCACCGATCCGAGGCAGCACCACGGCTGGTCCGACTCGCCGTACACCTCGCGGAGCGCGCTCACCTCGACCGCGTCACCCACCTTGGTCCCGGTGCCGTGTGCCTCGATCATGCCGATGCTCTCGGGGGTGACCCCGGCGTTCTTGTAGGCGTTCAGTAGCGCGTTTTTCTGCCCGGAGGCGCTGGGGGCGTAGATGGCGTCCCCCTTGCCGTCGCTGGAGGAGCCGATGCCGCGGATGACGGCGTAGATCCTGTCGCCGTCGCGCTCGGCGTCGGCCAGGCGCTTCAGCACGACGAGCCCGAGCCCTTCGCCCAGGATGGTCCCGTCGGCCGTGGTGTCGAACGGCTTGGCGTTGCCGGAAGGGGACAGGGCGGGGGTCTTGCTGAAGCACATGTACATGAAGATGTCGTTGAAGGTGTCGATGCCGCCGGTCACCACGATGTCGGACGCGCCGGAGGCGAGTTCCATGGACGCGAGGTGCAGCGCGGAGAGCGAGCTGGCGCAGGCGGCGTCCACGACGCAGTTGGTGCCGCCCAGGTCGAACTGCTTGCTGATCCGGCCGGCGACCACGTTCCCGAGGAGCCCGGGGAAGGAGTTTTCCTGCCACGGCACGTAGGAGTCGGAGATCCGCTCGACCACGTCCTTGGCCGTTTCCTCGTCCACCCCCGCATCCTTCAGGGCGGAGCGCCAGATCGGGTGCCCGAGGCGGGCGCCGAGAGGGATGACGAGTTCGAGGGTGCCGGTCACGCCGAGGACGACGGAGGCGCGGCTCTTGTCGAAGGGACGATCGGGGCCGTAGCCCGCGTCCTTCAGCGCCTGCCCCGCGGCGACCAGACCCAGAAGCTGCGAGGTGTCGATCGCCTCCAGGACGTTCGGGGGGATATTGAACTCCATCGGGTTGAAGTCGACGGGGGAGATGAAACCGCCCCTGCGGCCGTAGGTGCGGTCCGGGCTTTTCTGGTCCTGGTCGTAGTACTCCTCGACCGGCCAGTGGGTGGAGGGGACTTCGGTGATGGCATCCACCCCCTCCATGATGTTGGCCCAGTAGGCGTTATGGTCTTCGGCCTGGGGAAAGAGGCAGCCTATGCCGATGATTGCAAGCTGAGTTCCGTTGCTGGAGGTGGCGGGTTTCAGATCGTCAGTTTTCAACAAAGGTACTCCTTGATTTGAGCGATTTCCATGGGTTGCGGTGCGATTTCCTCCTGGCGCAGTTCGATCCCCTGGCTGCGTAGGAAGTTGGCGCGGTTCAAATGGGCCGCGCCGTGCAGTATGTTGAGCGCGACCGTGACGATCCTGCGCTGCTCCGGTGCTTCCAGGAAGGTTCCTGCCGTCCATTCGTTGAAGGCGCCCATGGCGGGGCCGCACCATACCTGGTAGTCCATGCGGCGGTTTTCCGCGCCGTCTTTGGCCCAGTGGGCCGCCTGGCCCAGGTACCAGCGGAACACCAGCGCCATCAGGTGCTTGGGATCGCGCTCGCTGCGCTCCACCTGGGCGGGATCCCGCTTCAGGAAGTAGGCCCGCGTGTCGCCCCAGATCTTCTCGAGCGGCGCCTGGAAGATGGTCTTCTCCAGCTTCTCGCGCTCGGCCGCGGGGAGTTCGTCCAGGCTGTTGTGGGACCGGTACAGCTCGTAGAGTTTGGCGGCGCGCATCGGGAACATGGTGCCGCGCTTCAGCACCTGCACCGTGACCCCCATCTCGAACATGTCGGCTGCCGGCGCCATGGTGACGTCGGCCTGGCGCGTGCCGGCCAGCATGCCGCGCACCGTGTCGGAGGTCCCGGATTCAACGCAGGCCTGGTTGACCGAGCCGGTCATGATGTAGGCGGCGCCCATGGCGAAGGCGGCGGCAGCGGAGGCCGGGGTGGAGATCCCGCCGCCGAGACCGACGCGAAGCCTGCAGCGGTAGCCGTACTGGCGCTCCATTTTCGTCGCCAGCGAGTTGATGGTCGGGAAGAGTGCGAGGGCGGGACGGTTGTCCGTGTGGCCGCCGGAATCCGCCTCCGCGGTCACTTCCTGGGCCAGCGGGACCAGTTCGGCCAGTTCGGCCTGCTCGTTGGTGATGGCGCCCTGGGCGACCAGCGCGCGCAGCAGCTTCTCGGGAGCGGGCGCGAAGAATCTCGCGGCCAGCTCTTCGCGGGAGACCTTGGCGATGATGCGGTTGGGGGTGACGATGGAACCGTCGGCGGCGCGCCTGATGCCGTGCAGCCGGTAGCGGACCAGCGGGAGCGTCAGGGCCAGGAAGGCCGACGCCTCTATGATGCGGACACCCTTTTCGATGTAGAGTTCGGCGAGTTCCCTCTCCAGGTCAGGCTCGTGGGGGGAGTGGATCAGGTTGAAACCGTACGGGATATCGCCCAGGGACGCCTTGAGGCGGTCGGCCGTGTCGGACACCAGCGAGAGCGGCAGGCCGGCTGCGCCGAAAAAGCCGAGCATGCCGGCGCGGCCCAGTTCCTCGGCCATGGCGGCGGAGCTGATCCCCTTGGCCATGGAGCCGCCCAGGTAAGGGTAGCGGATGCCGATCTCGCGGCAAAAGGCCGGGTCTCCCAGATTTTCGGGAAGGCAGGGTGGGGCGTAGCCCGCGCTCGATGAGAGATCGCCGCCCCCGTTGCCGAGATGGGGAACCAGCTCGCCGTCCTTTCGGACCAGGTACAGCGGTTGGCCGACGAGGCCAAGCGCCTCCTTGAGGCTCTTCATTCCAGGACTTTCGTTACTTTCAGAGCGAGCGGCGGTACAGCCGCCCTGTATTGAAAATAGGTCCAAAAGGGCTTCTCCTGTTGCCAGCGATTTGCAGCGGAATTGCGATGGCCTAAGGTGATAAAACGGCAGAAGGACAAGGCTTGGGTATCGAAGAGGCAGGTCCACGCATCATATCGACAGTCTCAGCGACAGGCGGATTCAGCTGTTACCATGTACTGCCCACTTTAACAGAGTATGTGTACATTAAATCGGGTAAAAAGGCAAGACAAGACGCGGATTCTCGCCAACTTTTAGACTGTCGGCCCATTGGTTGCGGTTAACTAGCCACGCCTCTTCATCTTCATTGCCTGCAGCAGGTAGGGATAGAGATTCTCTGTGACAATCGTGTAGCCATTGCCGGTTGGGTGGATGCCGTCGCTTTGATTCAGAGACTCTTCTCCCGCCACTTTCTCCAGGAAGAAGGGAACCAGGATCAGGTCCAGTTCTTTCGCGACCTTGGGGTAGATGGCTGAAAACTTCGAGGTGTAGACGGGGCCCATGTTGGCCAGCATCTTCATTCCTGCGAGGACCACCACCGTCCCGTTTTGCTGCAGCTTCGACACGATCTTCTCGATGTTGCCGCGGGTGAGTTCCGGATCTATGCCGCGCAGGCCGTCGTTGGCGCCGGTCTCCAGGATGACGATGTCCGGTTTGAGCTGCAGGATCCAATCGATGCGCGCCAGCGTTCCCGAGCTGGTCTCGCCGCTGATGCCTGCGTTGACGACGCGCCAGTCGTACCCCGCCTGCCGGAGCATCTTTTCAAGCTGGGCGGGGTAGGCTTCGGTCTCCGGGACGCCGTAACCAGCCGTGAGGCTGTCGCCGACGGCGACGATGGTTCCTTGGGAGGCGGGTGCGTTGGTCGCGGGCATGGCTGGTTCCTTTTCTTTCTGGCAGGCGCCCAGGAGGGCGCAGAGGGTTAGGGCGAGAGCTGCCAATAACGTGGTGGTGCGCATGTTGTGGCTTCCTTTCTTCTGTGGACCTCGTGGACTGGGTGGACCTGGTGGACGTATGAACGGAGAACCCGCCAGGCCGGCGCGCCATCACTCATCCGCCTGCTCGCGCAGGAAGGCTACCGGCTTTTGACGCAGCACGGGTATCGACACGATCACCCCCACCAGCACCACCAGCAGGGTCGTCAGCAGCACCAGCAAGAGGCTCTCTCCCAGGTACGGCTCGTAGCTCATGTCCAACCCCTTCTTGCAGATGATGGCACTGGCTACCTGCGAGATGAAGAGGGCGATGGTGCCGCTTATCAAACCCAGCAGAAGATGTTCCGCGGCAAAAACGGCAAAGACAAAGCGCCTGCGCGCCCCCAGCATGGTGAAATATACCGCCTCCTGGATACGGGCGTAACGTGTCGCAAACACGGAACTTACCACGATCAGCACCCCCGCGGCGATGCTGAACGACGTGAAAAAACGGACGATGCTGGAGAGCCGCCCCATGATGCGGCCAAAGACGGTGACGGTCTCGGTGAGGTCAATGACGCTGACGTTGGGGAAAAGGGTCACCACCTGGCTCTGCAGCGCGCCGATCCGCTCCTTCTCGACCCGGGCGGCGGCGAAGATGGTGTGCGGGGCGGCGGCAAGTACCTGATCCGGAAAGACGAAATAGAAATACGGGGTGAAGCCGCCGCTGGTCCTGGTCCGCACGCTGGAGATGCGGGCTGTAAGCGGGATTCCCTGCACCTTGAAGGTGATGGTGTCGCCCACCTTCATCTTGTGCATCTTGAGCACCGTGTCCAGCACCGAGACCTGCAACTGCGACCACTCTTTCCTGAAAAGGGTTGTCCCGGATATGATCCGCTCGTCCGGCAGCAAGTAACCGCGGTAGGTCAGGTTGAACTCGCGCCCCAGGTTGTCGCCGCGCGACTGGCGCTCCTTTTCCGGGTCGATCGGCTCTTGGTTCACGGCGTTCACCGTCGCACGCACGATGGGATAGTAGCCGGCGCCGGGGCCGAGAAGTCTGGCGAAGGCGTCTTTTTGCCCGGGCTGGATGTCGATGAAGAAGACGTTGGGCGCGCCGGGCGGAAATGAGTCGACGAAGGAGGCGTCCAGGTTCTTCTCCACCAGCGTGATGGCGAAAATGACGGCGAGCGCGGCTGAGAGCGTAACGATGATGGACAAGGTGGCGTTGTGAGGCCGGAAAAGCCCCTTGAACGCCTGCCGAAGGGGAAGATTGCGCGGCTCGTGCTTCCTCAGGCTGCGCAAGGTGAACCAGGCCAGCAGGCAGGAGACCAGGATCAGCAACACCAGTGCGAGCATGAAATAGAGCCCCGTCTTCAGATCGCGCAGCCTGATCAGCACCATGGTGAGGAAGAAGAGCGCCCCCACCCCGGCGATGACCCAGGTGGAACGGTTCCAGATGCTCCCCGTTTCCTCCTTCCCGAAGATGGCCCTCGGCTTCACCTCCTTCAGGCGGTAGAGGGGGAGGGCGGTGAAAAGGAGCACCACCAGCAGACCGATCAGCCCCCCTTGGGCCACCGCAACGGCGGAGACCTGCAGCGTCACCTGGGCCGGGATCAGCCCGCTGAAGAGCCTTGGTAGAAAGCCCTGCAACGCGAAGCTCCCGGCAAGCCCGACACCGGTCCCGATGAGGCCGAGGACGAGGGTGACGGCGAGAAAGTGGCCGATGATGAAACGGCTCCTGGCGCCAAGCGCCTTCATCACGGCTATGGTCCGCTCCTGCTCCTTCAAGAGCGCGAAGAGCGTGCTCTGGATCCCGAAGCCGGAAAGAAGGAGCGTGAAGATGCCGCTCAGGTTGAGGAAGAAGAGGAGGTTGTCGAAGAAGCGCTTCACGCTGGAACTGGAGTTCCTGTAGGTCTCCACCCGCACCCGACTCTCGCCGGCGGTGGCGCGCAGCCTGCCGGCTGTCTGCTCCAGTTTCCGGGGATCGTTCACCTTCACCAGCGTGACGTAGTCGATCCGGCTCCCCTTGCCGATCAACCCCAGGGCGGCGAGGTCGGCAGCCGGGATGAGCGCCCGTGGCCCGAGTGCGAAGAAGTTCACCGGGCGATCCGGCTCCTGCAGCAGCAGATCGCGCACGGTAAGCGTCGCGTTTCCGACCCGCAGCCGGTCCCCCACCTTGATCTTGAGGCGGTCCATGAGCACCTTCTCGACGATCAGGCTCCCCGGAAGGAGCACTTCGCTCAAGGGGCGTCCGGAGGCGAGGACGACCTTCCCGTAGAACGGGTAGCCCGGCTCGACGACCTTCAGGTTGCAAAGGAGCGAGGCGTCGCCGGCCGGCTTCTGCAAAACGGAATAGAACTCCCAGAAGCGTGCGCTCTTCAGTTCGCCGCGGGCGGTGAGGAGGGTCAACTCCTTTTCGAGCGCCGCGGGGAAAGGCGAGTGGGACTTGACGATGATGTCGGCGGCATGCAGGGATTGCGCGTCCCGCAGCAGGGAGCGTTCGACGCTTTCCCTGAAGCTTCCCAGGGAGACGAGGGTGATCATGGAGAGGGCGACGCAGAGGACGAAAACGGTGCATTGCCGTTTGGCGCCCGTCATCTGGCGCGCGATGAAGCGGAGGTTAACCACGGCTGTCATCAGTTACGACCCGGCCGTCTCTCAGCGTCACCACCCGATCCGCGCTCCGGGCGATATCCGGGCTGTGGGTCACGAGGAGCAGCGTGGTCCCCCGTTCGCGCTGCAACTCCAGCAGCAGCTGCAGGATGGCGGCGCCGTTGACCGAGTCGAGATTGCCGGTCGGCTCGTCGGCGAAGATGATGCGAGGGTCGTTGATGAGGGCGCGGCAGATGGCGCAGCGCTGCTTTTCGCCGCCGGAGAGCTGGTGCGGGAAACTCGACATGCGGCCGGAAAGGCCGACACGCTCCAGAAGCGACCCGGCCTTGGCGCGTGCGTCGGCATCCCCTTTGAGTTCGGCGGGAAACATCACGTTTTCGAGCGCGGTCAGGGACGGAACAAGGTGGAAGGACTGGAAGACGAAGCCGAAGGTGGCGTTTCTCAACGGGGCGAGGGCATCCTCGTTCAGGTCCGTTATGTCGCGGGCCTCGATCAGCACCCGTCCCTGGTCCGGCCTGTCCAGCCCGGAGAGGATGGTAAGGAGGGTCGACTTGCCGCTGCCGCTTTCCCCCTTCACCACCAGGAACTCACCTTTTTTCACTTCCAGGGAGATGTCGTCGAGGACCTTTATCTCACGGTTTCCGATACGATAGCTTTTGGTGACACCGAGTGTTTGCAGGATTGTCATTGGGCTCCGGCTCGCAGGCTATTGACGTGAATTTTTTTTAACCTATACTGTCCCGCATCGCACGATTCGAGGGTGGTGATATGCGCATGTTGAGCTTGCGTCAAGGAAAGAGGGATCCAGAAATTGCCAGGTGCAGGACCCGCAGCGTCGGGGCTACGATCCCGGGGACCAACCTGGAGGTGTTCTATTGTTGTCTCGACAATGCCGATTGCACCTACGCCTTGCCGATCGGCTATGACTATATCTGCAAGCATAGCGACAACCACGCTTTTACCATAACCGAAGAGTTCTGAAACCAGAAAAAGAAAAGGGAGCAGGTCGAGCGACCTGTTCCCGCAGGTTTAATCGTGTTGTCAGGATCCGCTTCGCCGGTCGGCAGTCGTCTTTCGCTTTTCGCCAAGCGGATCAGCGCTCCTGTCAGTTACCGCCCTACATCGGCTCGAAGAAACTCTTGCCTGCCTTGCAAACCGGGCATACCCAGTCCACCAGCAGGTCCTCGAAAGGAACTTCGGAAGGGACGTCGTTGACAGGGTCGCCTTCATCGGGGTCGTAGACGTACGAGCATATGGTGCAGATCCATTTCTGCATATGGGTCTCCATCGCTTGCTTACCAGTCAACCGGCTCGGGTTCTTTCTTGACCAGCAGGATGCTGCAGGGGATCTTCCGGAGAATGACGTCGTTGTCCCGGCCGAAAAGCATGTGCTCCAGGCGCCCTTCCTCGTGGGCCAGCAGCACCATGAGGTCTATCTTCTCCTCCTTTACCACCTGCAGTATCTCATCGACCGCCTTTCCTTCCTTGAGTATCACCCTGATGGGGAAGCCGGCACCGATCTCCTTGTTGATCACCCTGTCCAGTTCTTCCTTGGCCTGTTCCTGCATGCTGGCGTAATTCTTGGTCTCATCGGGCATGGTGCTCGGCGCGTTCAGCGCGGACCCGGCTATGCTCACGGTTCCAGCCGGGTTGGTCACCATGCGCAGGACCAGCAGATCCGCTGCGTACTTTTTGGCCAGCGAGATCCCTGCCTCCACAGCATCCTTGCTATACTCGGTCATCCTGTCGACCACGAGAACGCGCTTGAAAGTTTCCATGATCTTGCCTCCTGGTTTGCCTTTGACTGTTGCCGATCCGGTGCCGTATAGGTCCATCATAAGCCGCTTTCCACAATGGCGGCGGCAAATTTGTAACCAGCTGGGGAGGCTCTAACCTGAAGCTTGGGCCCACCTAGTATATACGATTGCCAAGTCGCAGCAACTTGGTATAAATGTTTCTCATCTTGAAACCATGCAGGGCGGGCAGGGGTGAAACCTCGCCGGATCAGGCAGTTAAAGGAGGTAATGCGATGCGACGTCTATTCGAAATCTCCATCACGTTGTGGGTTACATCCATGCTCTGCTCCTGCGCTGCCGTCTCGATGGTGGACACCTGGCGCAACCCGAATGTCGCCGCCCCGCCGTTGCGGAAGGTCCTGGTGGTGAGCATTGCCAAGAAGGACGCCACTCGCAGGGTCTTCGAGGAGATGCTCGCGAGCGAGCTGTCTCGTCACGGGGTGCAGGCGGTGGCGAGCTATTCGGTCATCCCCGGTGGCGCCATGAACAACTGGGGCGTCGTCGACGAGGCCGTGAGAAAGGCGGGAGCGCAGGCTGTCCTCACTGTGCAGACCATAAAAGTCGAGCAGCAGGCGACCGTGCAACCGGGCACCGTGCCAACATATCCCGGTTACTGGTATCCTCCCGCCTTCCCGTCCTGGGATCTTCCGGGCTATTACGGTTCCATGGCGTATTACGGCCCGTCCTATGTTTCGGTCTACGATGTGGCCACCATGCAGGTGAACCTGTTCGAGGCAACTTCGGGAAAACTCCTCTGGGCAGGAACCGTCCAGTCCTCCGAACCGGAAAACGTCACCGCCGTGGGGCGGGACCTGGCCCGCATCGTGGTCAAGCACCTCGCCAAGGAACGGCTGATTTGAGCAGGTACCTCTCCAGGCGACTGTCGCGCACCCTTCACTCTCTTCACCCATCCCCACCCCGACCCTCACTGCCGTTAAGTTAGCCGATTAGCAACGATCTTCCGCCACACGTCCCTCCCCCTTCAAGGGGGAGGTCAGGAGGGGGATGGGTGTCTTCGGCCCAGGGTTCCACCCATCCCCACCACGTCCCTCCCCTTGAAGGGGAGGGAGGCCCATCTGGTGCTACCGGCGCTGCGGCAACACGTTAGCTCCCTTTGGAAAATGAGCACGCAAGATTTGTGCAATTTAATTTTGCTCGGATATACTCTACTGCATTTGCCGGAGGAACCTCGCGATGGAAACGGAAAAGTCCGAGCAACTGTACAGACTTATGTTCGTCAACATGAAGGAGGGGCTCGCCGTGGTGCGTGTGGACGACACGGATCCCGACGCCTCTCCGCTCATCGTGGAGATGAACCCGGCCGCCAGGAGACTCTGCCGAATCGCGGCCTGTGAATCCGGAAACTGCAGGCTTTCCGGTTGCTTTCCGGGATGGTTCATCGGGGACGGTTTCGTGGAGAGCTGTCATCGGCTCGCAGCTTACGGCGGTCTGCTGGAGCTGGGGGAAGTCTCCCGGGACGGCTGCTATTACCGGATCAGGGTCTTCGCCCTTTCCGACAAACATCTCGGCGTGGTGATCAGCGACTGCACAAGGTACAAGAGAAAGGATGCCGAGATCTCCGAGCTGGCCGCAAGGATCGAAACGGACGCGGCCGGGATGGAAGAGCGCGTGGCGGAAAGGACGGCGCAGCTGAAGGAGATCAACGAGGAGCTGGACGGTTTCGCCTTTTCGGTTTCCCACGACCTGCGCGCGCCGGTCCGCGCCATGCAGGCGTTCGCCCAGATCCTGCTGGAGGACGAGGACCAAACGGACGCCGAGAGGAGGGCCTACCTCGAGCGGATCCGGTCCGCGGCGCAGGGGATGGACCGCCTGATCCAGGACCTGCTCGCCTACAGCCGCCTGAGCCGGCAGGAGACCACGCTCCAGATGGTGAGCCTTGAGAAGGTGGTCCGTGACGCGACGCAGCAACTGGAGCTGACCACCGGCGGCAAGAGCTATCAGATGGAGATCGACGGCGAACTCCCCGAGGTGCTCGGCCACCACACGGTACTGGTACAGGTGGTGCTGAACCTTCTGAGCAACGCGGTGAAGTTCGTCCCGAAGGGGGTGGTCCCGAGGCTCCGGATCTGGGCGGAGCCAAACGAGGGGCGCGTCCGCCTTTTCATCGAGGACAACGGCATCGGCATTCCGCCGCAGCACCAGGAACGGATCTTCAAGATCTTCGAGCGCCTGCACAGCATGGAAACCTACCCTGGAACAGGGATTGGCCTGGCGATCGTGCGCAAGGCCGTGACACGGCTCGGAGGGAGAATCGGGGTGGAATCCAGGGTGGGAGAGGGGAGCAGATTCTGGATCGAGTTGAAGCAAGGAGAAGACGGGAGGTGACATGAGCTTCGTGCACCACACGATCATGCTGGTCGACAACGACCGTGACCATGCTCATTTTACCCAGCTCGCCCTGCAGAGGGTCGGGGTGATCACACCGGTCCAGGTCGCTCGCGACGGCGAGGAGGCGATAGGCTACCTGAGCGGGCAGGAGCCGTATCAGGACCGGGAAACCTATCCCTTGCCCATCCTGCTCCTGCTCGACCTGAACCTGCCGCGCATGTCCGGGGTGGCGTTTCTTTCCTGGTTGCGCCGGCAACCTCTCCTGAGGCGCCTGCCGGTCATAGTCCTCACCCAGCCCGGCCCGACAACGGATCTGAACCGCGCCTACGAGCTTGGCTGCAACTCGTACCTGATCAAGCCGACCTCCTTCAACACCCTGCTGGTCATGATGCAGGGGCTGGTCCATTACTGGCTGAGCCTGAACCTCCCCCCCGAGCTCGCCTGCGATCCGGCCGGCCTCGAGCACCCCATCGTCCCTGCCGGCGGTTTCGGCGACAGCCGGCCGGGTTCCGGCAGCTGACGCTTTTCTTTCACGAACAGCGATGATTCTGCGCTACAGAAATCCCACCCCCTCAGGCTGCGAGGTCGGGAGGGGGAGGGCGAGGCCGATATGGGAGACGCCTTAAAGACACTTCAGATCGTCCCGACCGTCACGGAGGAACCCCGCCCCGGCAAGAGGGTCAGCAGGAGCCACCTGGTAAACCGGCTGAACTATATCAACTTCCAGGACCAGTCCATCCTGGTCAGCCTGCGGCACCTGGTCTACGACGACGCGGTGTTCCTGAAGGCCAAGCCGCTTCCCTGCGCGGGCGAGAGGCTCGACTGTCTCTGGGCCGAGACACCCGGCCTCTCCCAATTGCTGAAGACCTACCGTTTCGATTACCTGCTCATCGCCGACGGCAAAAAGTACCTCCTGGTCAACTCGGAACTGGTCACCCTGAACGAGTCTGGGCTGGGCCTCATCCTCCCGGTGAACTGCCACGAGTTCCAGGCGAGGAGGATACGGCGGCACCCCGCCCGGGAGGTTTCGGTCCAGTTGCTCCAGCACGGGGCGCTTTTCGACTGCCGCCTCGTCGATTTCACCCCGGTATCGCTTCGGGTCTCGGGGAAGTGCAACGACGCGAGCATGCTCAAGTGGATCAACAGGGAAAGCCCCGTGCACGTCAGGCTGCTGAAAGGCGGCAGGATCCTTTACTCGGGAAATTACGAAATCCTCTCCCAGCAGGTGTCCGGCAAGCTCAACACCATGGTGCTCGGGCAGTTGCACGGCAACATGCACAGGTTCAAGAACAAGAAGTACCGCAACATCCGGCAGCAACTGGTGCCGTCGCCGAACATCGTCTTCGAGCATCCGCTGATCAACAAGCGGGTCAACCTGAAGATAGCCGATATCTCCGGCACGGGGTTCTCCGTGGAGGAGAACGAGGGGGACTGCGTGCTGATGCCCGGCATGATGCTCCCCGACCTGAAGATAACCTTCGCGCAGGGGGTGAGCCTCGATTGCCTGGCGCAGGTGGTGTTCCGGAACGTGACGGGGGAGGGAGGAGGGGAGGGGACGGTCAAATGCGGCGTGGCGATCCTGGACATGTCGATCGAGGACCACGTGACGCTCCTCTCCATACTGCACCAGGTGGCCGACACCAAGTCCTACGTCTGCACCGACGTCGACCTCAACGAACTCTGGGACTTCTTCTTCGAGACCGGTTTCATCTACCCCGGCAAGTACGCGCATTTTCAGGCCAACAAGGAGCGGATCAAGGAAACCTACGCGAAGCTCTACACGCACAACCCCCACATCGCGAGGCACTTCATCTACCTGGACCGGGGCGCCATCCTGGGGCACCTCGCCATGGTCCGCTTTTACCGGAGCGCCTGGCTGATCCACCACCACGCCGCCAGGAAGACGGTGAGCGTAAAGGCGGGGCTGGCGGTCCTGGACCAGGTGACCCACTACCTGAACGAGCTGGAAAGTTACGCCTTCGCCAATCTGCGCTTCGTCTATTGCTACTACCGGCCGGACAACAAGTTCCCCAGCCGCGTCTTCGGCGGCTTCGCGCGGCAGTACACCGACCCGCGCATCTGCTCCCAGGACGAGTTCGCCTACTCCCACTTCAAGGCGCAGGGGGAGGACGGGAGTCTCGCGCAGCCGTGGGAGATCGGCTGCAGCTCGCTTTTCGACCTCACCGAAGCCGGGAGTTTCTATCGCTACGCCTCCGGGGGGCTCATGACGCAGGCGTTCGACGTTTTCGCAGGGGCTGCCGGGCGGCAGGAGCTGGAGGAGCAGTACCAGGCGCTGGGTTTCCGCAAGGAACTCTACCTCTACTCCCTGCGCAAGAACGGAAGCCTCAAGGCCTTCTTCCTGGTGAGCTGCACCGACGCCGGTTTCAACATGGCCGAGCTCACCAACTGCGTCACCATGCTGGTCCTCGACGAAGAGGTGCCGTACCGGGTCCTGGAGCTGTCGCTCGGGGAGCTGAGTCGACACTACGAGAGTGGGGAGATGCCGGTCTTGACCTATCCCGTCTCCTACCTGGAGAAGGAGGCCGTCCCCTACGACAAGGTGTACCTGCTCTGGGTGCTGAACATGCAGTACAGCGACCAGTATCTGCAATACTGCCAGGGGCTTTTCAGGACCGTGAAAAAACCCTCTTGACCGTGCGCCGGAGCTTCGATGGAACAAAACAGGCTCGTCGACATGCCGATTTACAACAGCAGGATCATCAACTCGTTCATCCTGCTGATCAAGCACAAGTACAGCCATGTCGACATCTCGGAACTGCTAGAGTACGCTGGGATGAAGGAGTACGAGGTGGCGGACCAGGCGCACTGGTTCAGACAGGAGCAGGTGGACCGCTTCTACGAAAAACTGCTCCAGATGACCGGGAACCCCAAGATCGCCCGCGAGGCGGGGCGCTACGCCGCCTCCCCGGACGTACTGGGGGCCATGAGGCAGTACATCCTCGGCCTGGTGGACGCCTCGAGCACCTTCGACATCATCAGCAAGACCACGGCCAACTTCACCAGGTCCGGCAGCTACAAGTCGCGCTCCATCTCCTCCAACACGGTCGAGATCACCGTAACTCCGTACGAGGCGGGGCTGGAGAAGCAGTACCAGTGCGAGAACCGGATCGGATTCTTCGAGGCAATCGTCCTCATCTTCAACCACAAGATGACCGACCTGCAGTACTTCCCGGAGATCAGGCATCTGCCGACCATCCAGCATCCGGAGTGCGTCTTCAGGGGTGGCAAGGTCTGCCGCTACATAGTCACCTGGGAGAAGACCATGTACGGCCTGCTCAAGAAGGTCCGCCTCTGGGTCGCGGTCGGCCTTGTCGTGCTCAACCTCGCGCTCGCCGCCACGGGGAGATCCGGCGACCTCGTCTGGACCCTCCCCGTTTCGCTCAGCGCCTTGCTGCTCCTCGCGCTCTCCACCGAGAGAAGCGAGAAGAAGGCGATCAAGGAAAGCCTGGAGAGCACCAGGGAGTCGGTCGAAAACCTGCTGGACCAGATCAACCTGAACTACAACAACGCCATGCTCACCCACGAGATCGGCCAGAGGCTCGGCAACTACACGCGGCTGGAGGAGATGCTCCCGGACGTGGCGGCCATCATGCAGCGGCGCCTCGACTACGACCGCGGGATGATCCTTCTCGCCGACCGGGACGGCGGCCGGCTGGAACTGCGCGCGAGCTACGGCTACAAGGAAGAGGAACTCGGCTGCCTGAACTCGATGCCGTTTCGCCTGGAACAGGACGAAAAGGACGTCTACGTGGTCTCCTTCCGCGAGAAGCGACCGTTCCTGGTGAACGACGTGGAAATGGATCCGGAACTCGTGGGCGACAGGACCCTGGCCTGCGCCAAGATGACCGGCACCAGGGCCTTCATCTGCTGTCCCATCGTCACCGAGGGGGCGTCGCTCGGCGTTTTGACCGTCGAGAACGTGAAAGCCAAGAGGCCGCTCGTGGAACGGGACATCAGCCTCATCATGGGGACCGCCTCGGTGATCGGGATCAGCATCCGCAACTGCGAACTGATCGGGGCGCTGGAGGAGTCGATGCAGGAACTCGAGGTGCGGGTGGCGAAGCGGACCGAGGACCTGGAAAAGAGCAGGCGCAAGATCGAGCTGCAGCACGAGGAGCTGGCGAGGACGTACTTCGAGCTGGAGGAGACGACGGCGCAAAGGCTGCTGGCGCTCGAGGAGCTGGGCCGGAAGGAGCGGATGCTGTTGCAGCAAAACCGGCTCGCAGCGCTCGGGGAGATGATCAGCAACATCGCGCACCAGTGGCGCCAGCCGCTCAACGAACTGGGGCTGATCGTGCAGGAGTTGCCGGTCATGTACGACCTGGGGAACTTCACCAGGGAGTACCTGCGGGAGAGCGTCGCCAAGTTCATGAAAGTGTTGGGCCACACCTCGAGGACCATCGACGATTTCAGGAACTTCTTCCGGCCCGACAAGGAGGCGGTGTCGTTCCGCGTCAGGGAGGTGGTGGAAAGGACGCTGTCGCTGGTCTCGGAGAGTTTCCGGCATCTCCGGATAAACGTGCTGGTACGCTCGGAAGGTGACCCGGTGATCACGGGGCACCCCAACGAGTTCTCCCAGGCCGTGCTCAACATCCTCTTCAACGCGCGGGACGCCTTCATCGACAGGAAGGTGCAGGAACGCGAGATCGAGATCGACATCTTCAACGAGGGGGACGCGGCGGTGGTGACCATCCGCGACAACGCAGGGGGGATAGAGGAGTCGATCCTGGAGAAGATCTTCGATCCCTACTTCACCACCAGGGGGCCCGAGCAGGGGACCGGCCTGGGTCTTTACATGTCCAAGATGATCATAGAGAAGAACATTCCAGGCACGCTTTCAGTGCGCAACAGGGAGAAGGGAGCGGAATTCCGCATCGATGTGCGGGCGGACAGTCAGCCGGGCTAACTTCAAAAGATCAGCACCTTGAATCGTTGACAAGGTACCGGCGGAGGCTAGAATAAGTGAAAATTAATTTTTACTTATTCGCTCTCCATGTCGCTGCTGCAAGACACAAACGGCCGAGCTGCCGAGTAAAGTACTTTGGCAGACCCGGCCGCTCTTTTTTGCCTCCAAGTTGACCCTGAAGGACCAAATCCGCGGAGAAAGACGATGGCAGAGTCGTACATCCTGCTTGTTGAAGACAACCCTGACGATGCCTTTCTGGCCACCCGCATCATAGGGAAGGTCTGCCCGGAGAAGGTACTTCTGGCAAGGGACGGGGAGGAGGCAATAGAGCTGTTGCATCGTATGACTCAGGATCAAAGCTACAAGCAGATCAGACTGGTGCTTCTCGACCTGAAGCTTCCCAAGATCAGCGGGCTGGAGGTCCTCCAGGCCATCAGGAGCAGCGACGAACTCCGCTTTCTCTTCGTGGTCGTGCTTACCTCCTCGGACAACGACCTCGACCAGGAAAGATGCTGGGAACTAGGCGTGCTCGATTACATCTTCAAGCCTATGGCAGCGGAACGGCTGCAGAGCGTGCTGCTCCGCTGCGGGAGGGGGTGAATGCAAGAACCACCGGCTGACAGGCGCGGCCAGGGGGCACTGCCGCGCGGCATGGGGGGCATCGCGCTCCTCTACGTCGAAGACGAGGCCGACGCGCGCAGCATGGTCGCGAAGATGATCGCCATGAATTACCCGGGCCTCGCCATCTACAGCGCGGAAAACGGCGCCGCCGGGCTTCGGATGTACGCCGAGCACGTCCCCGACATCGTCATGACGGACATAAACATGCCCGTCATGGACGGCATCCGGATGTCGCGGGAGATAAGGAACCTGAATCCGGACGCGCGCATCATCGCGGTAACCGCACACTCCGACACTTCCTACCTGTTGAGCGCAATAGAAATCGGCATCCACAACTACGTGCTCAAGCCCCTCAACTACCAGGAACTCTTCTCCGTGATGGACAAGGTCCTGGAAGAGATCGTGCTGAAGCGACTGGTCGAAGAGCAGAACCGGCGCATATCTGAGAGCGAGAGGCAGCTCTCCGCTGCCCAGCGGATCGCCCACCTGGGGAGCTGGCAAAGACACCTTCCAAGCGGCGAGATGCAGTGGTCCGACGAGATGTTCCGCATCTGCGGAGTCGAACCGGGCGCGCTGCCGAGCACCTACCTTTCCTTCCTGGAACTATTCCTCCCCGAGGACCGTGAAAAGATCGAAGAGGCCATGCGCGACGCCCTGGCCGTCGAGAAGCCGCAGACGCACCACTTCTGCCGCGTGCTCCGGCCGGACGGGAGCGTCAGGATGGTGCGTATCGAGGCGGAACTCCTCCCGGACCAGAAGGGGAGGGCAGAGTCGGTGGTCGGCACCTGCCACGATGTCACCGAGTTGAAGGAGGCGGAGGAACAGGTCCGCTCCCTGACGGAAGGGCTGGAGAGGCGTGTGGTCCAGCGCACCTCGCTGCTGCAGACCACGGTGAGCGAGCTGGAGAGCTTCAGCTATTTCGTGTCGCACGACCTGCGCGCACCGGTGGCCCGCCTGGAGGGGTTCTGCCGGGCGCTTATCGAGGACTGCGGCGTCTGCGGCAACCCCTCCTGCAGGCAGTACGCCGAGCGCTCCGAGGGAGTGGTGCGGCAGATCAAGCTGATCATGGACGCCTTCAGCAGCCTGACGCACTATGCGAGGTGCGCCCTCGCCATACAGGAGGTCGACCTGAGCGCCGTCGCCCGGAACGTCGCCGAGCACCTGGGGCATGAGGAGCCGGGGCGGAAAGTCGAATTCATCATCGCCGGCGGGATCCGCGTGCAAGGGGACGCGACCCTTTTGCGCACCGCCATGGAGCACCTGCTCGGCAACGCCTGGAAGTTCACCTCCAAAAGGGAGCGGGGGGTGATCGAGTTCGGGCGTATGGAGAAGGAGGGGGCGACGGCCTTCTTCGTTAGGGACAACGGCGCCGGCTTCAACATGAAGTACGCCGACAAGCTGTTCAAGCCGTTCCAGACCATCCACACCCCGGGCGAATACCCCGGCGGGACAGGCATCGGACTCGCCATGGTGCACAGCATCGTTCTCAGGCACGGAGGGCGGATCTGGGCGGAAGGGGAGGTGGACCGGGGGGCGACCTTCATCTTCACCCTGGAACAGAACCCGGAATCGGGAAGTTACCTGAAGGAGGGGTGAAAGGCGATGTCCGAGGGAGCAGGCACAACACCTACCCGTGCCGAAGAGGCGATGGCCCACCTGGCCGCCATCGTCAACTCGTCGGACGACGCCATTTGGAGCCGCACGCCGCAGGGTATCATCACCAGTTGGAACAGGGGGGCAGAGAGGCTTTTCGGATACGGTGCAGCCGAGGCCGTGGGACGCCACATATCGTTCATCGTCCCGCAAGACCGCCAGGAAGAACTGCAGCGACAGGATGAAAGCGTCCTGCGGGGGGGGCAGGTCAAAAACCGCGACACGGTCAGGATCTCCAAGGACGGCAGGGAGATCAACATATCCCTCACATTGTCCCCCATCCTCGACAAAGACGGCGCAATGATCGGAATTTCAGGCATCGCCCGCGACAACTCGGAGCGGCTGCGGATGGAGCGGCTTTTGCGCGAAAGCGAGGCGCGCTACCGCACACTGGTCGAGATGGCGCCGGACGCAGTGTTCGTGCACCAGGACGGCCGCTTCGTCTACGCCAACTGCGCAGCACTCGGCATCCACGGAGCCCGCAGCCATTCGGAACTGCAAAAGCACTCCTTCTATGACCTGCTCCACCCGGGGGATCGGGAGCCGATGACGGCGAAGATCCGTGAACTCGTCGAGGGGGTGGCGGTGGCGTCCCTCGAATACAGGCTCCTGCGGCTGAACGGGGAAGAGCTGACCCTGGAAAGCTCCTCGACCCTCATCAATTACCAGGGGAGGCCCTCCATCCAGGTCATCGCCCGCGACGTCACGCAGCGAAAGGCCATCGAGCGCGAGCGCGAACAAATGCTGGAGGAACTGGCCTTCCAGAGGACCCGTTTCGAGACGGTGCTGCAGCAGATGCCGGTAGGGGTGCTGGTCGCCGAAGCGCCGTCAGGGAAGGTGGTCTACCAAAACGACCTGTCACGGGAGATATTTCGCCAGGAACCAGGCGAGGTGAAAGATATCGGCGATTACCACCGCTGTGAGCTGTACGGGATGGACGGCACACCGCTTGCCACCGAGCATTACCCGCTGGTGCGGGCTCTGCAGCAGGGGGAAACGGTGATCGGGGAGGAGTACAAGATCCTGCGCGGTGACGGCACCTCCGGCTATGTCAGCGTCAACGCCATCCCGATCAGGGACGTCTCCGGCGAGATCGTTTCGGGGCTCGTCTCGTTCAGCGACATCACCCAGAGCAAGGGGGCGCTGAAGGCCCTGTCGGAGAGCGAGGAGCGTTTGACGCTGGCCCTCGATGCGGCCGGGATGGGCTCCTGCGATATGGACGTGGAGACGGGCGCCGGGTTCTGGTCACGCAGCCACTTCACTCTTCTCGGGTACGCCGCGCCCGAGGATGCGTCGGCGCCCGCCAGCGTCGGCGACTGGCAGAACCGCATCCTTGCGGAGGACCGGGAGGAGGTGCTCCGGGCGCTGGACCGGGCAAGGTCGGAAAACTCCTTTTTCCGATCGGAACACCGCATCGTCAGGGTCGACAACGAAATGACCGTCTGGGTAAACGTCATGGGACGCTTTATCTGTGACCCGTCGGGCGCCCCCTGCCGTTTCATCGGCGTCGTCTTCGACGTCACTGAACGCAAGGCGGTCGAAGAGGCGCTGCGGCGCAGCGAAAAGCGCTTCCGCATGATGGCCGACTCCATGCCGCAGATCGTCTGGACCGCGGAATCGACCGGCTCCTTCGATTACTTCAACGCCCATTTCGAAAACTACACCGGCCTCGACCGCGAAAAGGAATCCGCCCTGCTGCGAGACCCGGAGAAGACCATGATCCGCGTGGTCCATCCTGACGACGTCGCCGGGAACATCGAGGCCTGGTTCAACGCCGTCAGCTCCGGCGCCTTATTCCAGTACGAAAGCCGCATCCGCAGGCGCGACGGAATGTACCGCTGGCACCTGAGCCGCGCCAAGGCCGAGCGGGACGATGAGGGGGAGATCGTCAAGTGGTACGGCACCTCCACCGACATCCACGACCTGAGGGAAATGCAGGAGAAATTGAGGGCCAACGAAGCGACCCTCAAGCTCGCCGTCGAGACGACCGAACTCGGGATCTTCGACCTCGATCTCGTGTCCGGCAAGGGAGAGTGGTCCGACATCGCCAAGCGGCACTACGGCCTCGGCCCGGAAGCCGAGGTGGATCTTGAAGTCGTCATGTCCGGAGTGCACCAAGAGGACCGGGAACGGATGGAGAGGATCGTCGGCGAAGCCCTGTCCTCCAGGGGAGATGCGGCGTACAGCGCCGACTACAGGTCCATCGGGATCTCCGACGGCAAGGAGCGCTGGCTCAGCATGCGCGCGCGGGTATCCTGCGACAAGGAAGGGGCGCCGGTACGGCTGGTCGGCGCCTGCCTGAACATCACCGAGGCGGTGCAGGCCCAGAACGCGCTCAAGGAGGAGATGACGGAGCGCCTGCGGGCGGTGGAGGATCTGCGCAGGCAGGAACAGTTGCTGATCAGGCAGGGGCGATTCGCCGCCATGGGCGAGATGATCGGGAACATCGCGCACCAGTGGCGCCAGCCCCTGAATACCCTCGGACTGATCGTCCAGGAACTCCCGACCTTCTACGAGCGCGACCTCTTCTCGAAGGAATACCTGGAGGGGAGCGTGACCCGTGCCATGCAGGTGATCAACTACATGTCTCAGACCATCGACGGGTTCAGGAACTTCTTCGGCCCCGAGAAGGAGAAGCAGACATTCCAGGCGGGCGAACTGCTGGAAAAGACAGTCGGAATTCTGGACGCCGCCTTCGCGGAGCTGAAGCTGATGCTGGAGGTGCGGGCCGAACCGGAGGTCGCCGTGTACGGCTCGCCCAACGAGTACTCCCAGGTGATACTGAACATCCTTATGAACGCGAAGGACGCCCTTTTGGAGCGAAAGGTGGCGGAGCCCAAGGTCGTGGTGAGGCTTTTCAAGGAAGGGGAGCGCTCCGTCCTTACCGTCACGGACAACGCCGGCGGCATAGCGCCGGAGATCATGGAGAGGATCTTCGATCCCTACTTCACGACCAAGGGGCCGGACAAGGGAACCGGCATCGGGCTGTTCATGTCCAAGACGATCATAGAGAAGAACATGGGCGGAACCCTCTCCGTGCGCAACACCGGGGACGGGGCCGAGTTCCGCATCGAGGTCTGACATGGAATCTACCTATCCGCTCAAGGATGTGGCGCTGCTCCTTGTCGAGGACGAAATAGAGGCGCGGGACATGCTGGGCAGGATGCTTGCCATGAACTACCCGGGGCTCAGGATCTACGTGGCCGACGACGGTCTCTCCGGGCTGGAGATCTTCAACGAACTGAGGCCGGAGATCGTGGTCACCGATATCAACATGCCCCGGATGAACGGGATCGCCATGGCGCGCGAGATCAAGGAGGTGGATCCCGAGGCGACCATTGTGGCGGTCACCGCCCACAGCGAGACTTCCTACCTTCTGAACGCCATCGAGATCGGGATGGATCACTACGTGCTGAAGCCGGTCAACTACCCGGAGCTTTTCCGCGTGCTGGACATGATCTGGGAGAAGCTCGCGCTGCGAAGGCTCGTGGCCGTGCAGGTGGAAAGGATCAGGCAGCGGGAACAGCAGCTCTCGCAGGCGGAGAGCATCACCCACCTGGGGAGCTGGGAGTACCACCCGGCCACCGGCGACGCGGTCTGGTCGGACGAGATGTACCACATCCTCGGGCTCGATCCGGAGAACGTCCCGGCAAGCTACGGGAACCTTTTGGAGCGGGTGCACCCGGGGGACCGCGAGGCATTCGAGAAGTCGGTGCAGCAGGCCAGGGAACCCTCGGAGGGTGCGGCTCCCCACTACTACCGCATCGTGCGCCCCGACGGCTCCACGCGTATCGTACGCGGGCAGCTCAAGACGGTGGTCGATGCCGGCGGCAACATCTCCCTCATCGGAACCAGCCACGACGTCACCGAGCTGAAGTGGGCCGAGGCTGCGCTTCGAGCCTCCGAACAGCGCTTCTTCAAGATCTTCCAGGCGACCCCCGACCTTCTCTGCATCACCAGCGTCAAGGACGGGACCATATCCGAGGTGAACGAGGCGTTCCTGGAAACCCTGGAATTCGGCAGGGACGAGGTGGTCGGCAGGCCCGCCACCGACATCTGCTTCTGGGCCGATGCCGACCAGTGCGCCCGGGTGCTGAACGCGGTGCAGGAAAAGGAGGTCGTACGGGATATCGAGGTGCGCCTGGCGGCGAAGGGGGGAAGGGTGCTGACCGTGCTGACCTCTGCGGACTCGATCGAGATCAACGGCAACCCGTACCTCTTGACCCTTTTCAAGGACATCACGGAGCGAAAGAGGCTGGAGGAGGACCGCGCCAGGCTGGCGGCGATCGTGGAATCGTCCGACGACGCCATAATGGCGGTAGGGCCCGACGGAACCGTCACCAGCTGGAACGCCGGTGCCGAGAAGATGTTCGGCTATGCCGCGCGCGACATGATGGGGGTGCACATCTCCTTCCTGGTGTCGCCGGACAGAACGGAAGAGATGGCGAGGCTGCACGAGGGGATCCGCAGCGACGGCGAGGTGACCCACTGCGAGCTGGTGCATGTCGACAAAGGGGGGAGAAAGGTCTACGTCTCCCTCACCATGTCCCCGATCAGGAACACCGACGGCATGATTGTCGGCACCTCCTGCATCGCGCGCGACGTCACCGCGCGGACCCAGATGGAGGAGATCATCAAGCACCAGGCCCAGCACGACACGCTGACCGACCTCCCGAACCGGAAGCTTTTCAACGACTTTCTGGCGCTGGAACTGGCACAGGCGCGCCGCAACCGCAAGAGCCTCGCCGTGCTGTACATGGACCTCGACCATTTCAAGCAGATAAACGACACCCTGGGGCACGGCGCCGGGGACCTGCTGCTGCAGTCTGTGGCCCAGAGGCTGAAGAGGTGCGTGCGCGAGTCGGACACGGTGGCGCGGATCGGCGGCGACGAGTTCAACGTCCTCATGCCGGACCTGGCGCAAAGCGACGACGTGGGGGCCGTGGTGGGGAAGATAATGGGGGTCTTCCGCACCCCCTTCCTCCTGGACGGGGTGGAGGTGCACGCGACTACGAGCATCGGCATCAGCATGTTCCCGGACGACGGCGACAGCTGCGCCGACCTGCTGGAGAAGGCCGACGGCGCCATGTACGTGGCCAAGCAGAGCGAGGGTACCAGCTACCAGTTCTACAACGCCGAGATCAACGCCCGCACGGTGAACCGCCAGACGATGGAGCGGAGCCTGCGCGAGGCCGTGCTCAAGGGGGAGCTGGAACTCGTGTACCAGCCGCTTTTGCACATCGGCTCCGGCCGGATCGTGGCGGCCGAGGCGCTGTTGCGCTGGCACCACCCGCAGCAGGGGGTGCTGCTGCCGTCCGACTTCCTGGCGGTCGCCGAGGAGACAGGCGCCATCGTTGCCATGGGGGAGTGGGTGATGTTCCACGCCTGCGCCCAGATGAAACAGTGGCGGGAGAAGGGGCTCGACCTCTGCGTGGCCGTGAACCTCTCCAACCGTGAGTTCCACCAGCCGAACCTGATCGAGCTTACCGCCCGCGCGCTGGCGGAGACCGGCCTCGATCCCTCCTCGCTCGAACTCGACATCACTGAGAAGGCGATCATGGAGAACCCCGACTTCTCCATCAGGAACATGCGCAGACTGACCGAGCTGGGGGTCGCCTTTTCCGTGGACGACTTCGGGATCGGCTCCTCGTCGCTGCAGAGGATCAAGCAGCTCCCGATCGGGAAGCTGAAGATAGACCGCAGCTTCATCAAGGGGATACTGACGCAGCAAAACGACCTGGACGTGGTGACCGCCGTCATCTGCATGTCCCACAGCCTGAAGATGAAGGTGAACGCGGTCGGGGTGGAGTCGATGGAGCAGTTCACGCTGATGCGCAACTACGGCTGCGACGAGGTCCAGGGGGAGCTGATCAGCGGGCCCCTTCCCGCCGCGGAATTCGAGCGGCTGGTGCTAAAGGGAGGGTCTGGTCATCATGCCCTTTGACAGGAAGAAAGACGCCGCGCTCTACTGCCGGCTCGGCTTGAGAAGCGCGGTGCATCCCGGCGAGACGGCGCTCTGCCACGCGGCCGGTACGCCCGTGAGCGGCGCTCACTTTCCGAAGGCACGCAGGAATCGCGGCAGCAGCAGGGGGTTGTCGCATTCGATGGCGCCGGACAGGAAATCCATGATCCCGGGGCGGTAGCCGTCGTACCAGATCCTGCCGAACATTTCGGCGCTTGTCCTGCAGTAGCAGTCAACCGCCAGAGCCGTTTCATCTCTCGTCACCGAGTAAGATTCAGCGTCCACTACGACAGTCGCAGCAGCGTCTCCCACGACGAACCGAAAGGATTTCCTCTGCGTAAAGATCCCCTTGCAGAACGAAGACTCCATCTCCCTGATAATTCCATCCAGCATAGATAATTCTCCGGTTTCTCCAACTGCACCACGACACAAGGTCGCGCTGTTCCAGTCGGGCATTTTTTTAAAGAGAAGGTTGTACAAAAAGGACTGCCGGATATTATTGATGATCGTTGCCTGTGTCAAACGATTCCTGCGATCTTTTTATGGCCGATCTCTTCGATGGGGCGCTCATCGACAACTTGACATTCTGGTCAAGTAAATACTACCTTGAACATAAGAAGCGCCCTTTTCCTATCTCGCTCCAGGAGCCCGCCATGGAAACGATTCCGTACCGATCCATACCCGACATGCTCAAGCAGAACGCGGCCCGCTACGACGCGAGACTCGCCATCAAGTACAGAAAACAGGGGGAATGGACCACCCTGACCTACGGGAAGTTCTACGAGCGCGCCCTCATGGCGGCACGCGGGCTGCGCAAGCTCGGCGTGCGCCCCGGCGACAAGGTCGCCATCCTCTCGGAGAACCGGGCAGGGTGGATCATTGCCGACATGGGCATCCTCTGCGCCGGCGCCGTCAGCGTCCCGGTCTACCCGACCAGCACCCCCGAGCAGATAGAGTACGCGCTGAACCACTGCGACGCGCGCATCGTCTTCGTTTCTGGGAAGTGGCAGTACCGGAAGCTCCTGAAGATAAAGGACGCCATCCCGATGGTGCAGCTCGTGGTCTCATTCGAGCGTTTCCTCGGCGAACCCTCGCTGCCGTTGACCACGTTCTACCAGCTGTCCGAGATAGACGACCCGATCCTCGACGAGGAACGGGAGGAGCTGTCGGCGGTGATCGACAACATCGACCCCGAGGCGACCATGACCATCGTCTACACCTCGGGCACCACCGGCGTCCCCAAGGGGGTCATGCTCTCCCACAGGAACGTCATCTTCGACGTCTGGGCCACCATCAAGAAGGGACGGGTCCTGGAGCAGGGGGAGGTTTTCCTTAGTTTCCTGCCGCTCAGCCACGTGCTGGAGAGGACGGTGGGATACTACCTCGCCGTCACCTGCGGCGCCATGATCGCCTTTGCCGACAGCATCGAGAAGATCGCGGAGAACATGGTCGAACTGCAGCCGACCGTCATGGTCTGCGTCCCGAGGCTCTTCGAGAAGATCTACTCGCGCATCTTCGAGCAGGTGCACCAGCTGTCGTTGTTCAAGCGGAGACTTTTCCGCACGGCGCTGTTCGTCGGGCGGAAGTACCTGTACGCGATGCACATCGACAGGAACGCCTCGCTCTGGCTCAAGTTTCAGTACTCACTGGCGGACCGGATCGTCTTCAGCAAGCTGCGCCGCCGCTTCGGCGGCAAAATAAAGTTCTGCAGCTCCGGCGGCGCGCCGCTCGACCCGAACATCAACGAGTTCTTCTGGATCATCGGCATCCCGATCCTGGAGGGTTACGGCCTTACCGAGACCAGCCCCGTCATCTCGATGAACGACTTCGACGAGCTCCGCTTCGGGTCCGTGGGGACGCCGCTGGAACAGACCGAATTCGCCATAGCCGAGGATGGCGAGGTGCTGGTCCGCGGGCCGCAGGTGATGCTCGGCTACTACAAGGACGAGGAGGCGACGCGTCAGGTGATGGCGAAGGGGTGGCTGCGGACCGGGGACATCGGGCGGCTGGAGGGGCGCTTTTTGTTCATCACGGACCGCAAGAAGGACCTGATCATCACGGCGGGGGGGAAGAACATAGCGCCGCAGCAGATCGAGAACCTGCTCAAGCGGGACAAATACATCTCGCAGGCCTACGTCTACGGCGACCGCAGGCCCTACCTGACCGCGCTCCTGGTGCCGACCACCGAGCGTATCCTCGAGTTCGCCCGCGACAAGGGGATCGACTACCACGACCCGGAGGATCTCGTGGTGCATGAGCCGATCGTCGACCTGTTCCGGGAGCGGGTTGAAGAGATCAATACGTCCCTCGCCCCGTACGAGACGATAAAGAAGTTCGTGCTCCTGCCGCGGGACTTCAGCATGGACGCGGGAGAACTCACCCCGACGCTGAAGGTCAAGCGTCACGTGGTCTCGGAGAAATACAAGGACGAGATAGAGCGGATGTATTCCGAAGAGGAGCAGCATTGAGGCCGTGCCGTACCGGGAGGGTGCGATGATGAAGATAAACAAGGTGGCAGTGCTTGGGGCAGGGGTGATGGGAGCCGCCATAGCCGCGCATCTGGCCAACGCGGGGGTGGAGGTACTCCTTTTGGACATGGCGTCGGGCGAACCGTCGGCCGCCCCCCCTCTCCGCAGCAGGATAGCCGCCCAGGCGGTCGAGGGGCTGGCGAAGATGAAGCCGGCGCCCCTCTACGCCGCTTCCTTTGCCGAGTCCATCGAGACCGGCAACTTCGACGACGACAGCGTGAGGCTGAAAGAGTGCGACTGGGTGATAGAGGTTGTTCTGGAGGACCTGGAGATAAAGAAGCGGCTCTTCGCGGAGAAGGTAGTCCCCAATCTCAAGGAGGGCGCGGTCCTCTCCACCAACACCAGCGGCCTCTCGGTGAACGAACTTGCCCAGGCGCTCCCCGAGGGGGTGAGGCGGCGCTTCCTGGTCACCCACTTTTTCAACCCGCCGCGCTACATGCGCCTGATGGAGATGGTCCGCTGCGCCGACACCGATCCGGACCTCTTTTCCGGGATGGCGAGCTACCTCTCCAGGCGCCTCGGCAAAGGTGTCGTCTACGCCAAGGACACCCCCAATTTCATAGCCAACCGCATCGGCACTTACGCCGGGGCCGCGACCTACAGGCGGATGGTGGAGATGGGGCTCACGGTGGAGGAGGTGGACGCCATCACCGGCCAGGCCATGGCGCGCCCCAAGACCGCCACCTTCACCCTTTGGGACCTGGTCGGGATCGACACGGTGGTGCGGGTCATGGACAACAGCTACCGCCTGCTCCCGAGCGACGAGGAGCGCGAACTCTTCAAGGTCCCCGAAACGGTCCGGGCCATGGTGTCGCAGGGTCTGACCGGCAAGAAGGGTGGGGGAGGGTTCTACCGCAGGGAGACGGTGCAGGGCGAGAGCGTGAAGCGGTTCTACGACCTCGAAAGCGGCAGCTACCGTCCCACCGTGCGCCCGAGGTTCGCTTCCGTCGACGCCGCCAGGCAAGTGGACGACCCGGCGCTGCGGCTGAAGACGCTCCTCGCGGGGACGGACCGTGCGGCGGAGTTCGCCTGGAAGAGCCTCAGGGACACCCTCCTCTACACGGCGAAGAGCATCCCGGAGATCGCCGACGACGTAGTCAACATCGACAACGCCATGAAGTGGGGCTACAACTGGGAGCTTGGCCCGTTCGAGATCCTCGACGCCCTCGGGGTCGCCGACTTCGTCAGGCGCGCCGAACAAGACGGCATGGCGCCCCCTCCCTGGCTGAAGGAGGTCGAGCGATTCTACAAGGTGGAGAGGGGAAAGAGGTATTTCTACAGCGTGGCGGAGCGCGACTTCAGGGAGGTCCAGGTCCCGGCCGGGAGCTTGTCGCTTGCGCTCATCAAAAGCGCCGGCGGCGTCGCCGAGAAGAACAGCGCGGCCTCGCTCGTCGACATCGGGGACGGCGTCTTCTGCCTCGAGTTCCACTCGAAGATGAACACCATCGGTCCCGAAACGCTCTCCATGATCCAGAAGGGGATACGCCGCAGCGAGGCGGGCGGCGTGGGACTCGTGATAGCGAACGAGGGGGGGATGTTCTCGGCGGGAGCCAACCTGATGCTCGTCGCCATGGCCATAGCCGAGGGGGCATGGGACGAGATCGCTTTGACCGTCAAGGAATTCCAGAAGGCGATGATGGCCATCAAGTACTCCAAGATCCCGGTGGTCGCAGCACCGCACCACCTGGTCATGGGCGGCGGATGCGAGACCTGTCTCCACGCCGACGCCGTCAACGCCCACGCCGAAACCTACATGGGGCTGGTGGAGATCGGGGTGGGGCTCCTGCCCGCAGGGGGCGGCACCAAGGAGATGGCGCTGCGCGCAGTCAGGCTGGCGGAGGAGAACGGCGCCGAGGTGACCCCGTTCATCTTCAAGAACTACCAGAACATCGCCATGGGGAAGGTGAGCAGTTCGGCGCACGACCTCTTCGCCATGGGGCTCATGCGGCACGGCGACGGCGTCACGCTCGATCCCGACAGGCGGATACAGGATGCGAAGCTGAAAGTCATCTCCCTGGCGTCGAATTACCGCCCCGGCCGTCCGGCTACCGGAATCAAGGCGCCGGGTCGCAGCATCGCCGCGAGCATCAAGAGCCAGCTCTGGAACCTTGAGCGGGGTGGCTTCATATCGAGCTACGACCGCCACCTTGCGGCAGGCATAGCCGACGTCATCACCGGGGGGGACGTTCCGGGCGGCACGTTGATCACGGAGCAGTACCTGCTCGACCTGGAGCGGGAGATGTTCCTCAAGTTCTGCGGACAGAAGAAGACGGCCGAAAGGATTCAGCACATGCTCAAAAAGGGGAAACCGCTGCGCAACTGAAGACTTCCTCCCCTCTCCGGCCGGGAGAGGGTGCCCGGAGGGCGGGTGAGGGCGATGGCAGAGGCGAGAACACGCAAAGCGGCATTCCCGCCGCGCTGCAAGCGGCAGACAAGAAGGAGAAGGTAATGGCACAGGCATACATCGTCGCAGCCTATCGCACGCCGGCGACCAAGGCATACAAGGGAAAACTGAGGGACGTGCGACCGGACGACCTCGCCGCGGCAGCCATCAGGGGAGTCGTGGAAAGGACCGGTCTCGACCCGCTCATGCTCGACGACGTCATCATCGGCTGCGCCTTTCCCGAAGCGGAGCAGGGGATGAACGTGGCGCGCATCGCGGCCTTAAAGGCGGGGATCCCGTACCAGGTCCCTGGCCAGACGGTGAACCGCTTCTGCTCCTCCGGGCTGCAGACCATCGCCGCGGCGGCGGAGAGGATCATGGCGGGGTTTGCCGACTGCATCATCGCCGGCGGCACCGAGAGCATGTCGATGATCCCGATGGGGGGAAACAAGTACAGCGCGAACCCCTCTCTCGTCGCCTCCTGGCCCGAATGCTACGCCTCGATGGGGATCACGGCAGAACTCATGGTGGAGAAGTACGGCATATCCCGCGAGGAGCAGGACGCCTTCGCGCTTGACAGCCACCGGAGAGCCGCGGCGGCGATCGGGGAGGGGAGGTTCGCCGACGAGATAGTCCCGGTGGAGGCCAAGTACTGTGCTCTGGAGAAAGGGAAGATGCACTGCCACACCGAGCTGATATCCGCCGACGACGGGGTGCGCGGCGACAGCACCCTGGCGGCGCTAGGCAAACTGAAGCCCGCCTTCAAGTTGAACGGCACCGTCACCGCCGGCAACTCCTCCCAGATGACCGACGGAGCCGCGGCGGTGCTGGTGGTCTCCGAGGCCTTCCTTGAGAAGACGGGGATGAAGCCCCTGGCCCGTTTCATCTGCTTCTCGGTGAAGGGGGTCCCCCCCGAGATAATGGGGACCGGCCCGGTCGAGGCGATACCCGCCGCGCTGAAGATGGCCGGTCTCACCATGGACCAGATCGCCCTCTTCGAGCTGAACGAGGCGTTCGCGGTGCAGGCAATCGCCTGCATCAGGGAACTGGGCCTCGACCCGGCCCGGGTCAACGTGAACGGCGGCGCCATCGCGCTGGGACACCCGCTCGGCTGCACCGGGTCGAAACTCACCGCGACCCTTCTGCACGAGTTGAAGCGCCGCGGTCAGCGCTACGGCTGCGTATCCATGTGCATCGGCGGGGGAATGGGGGCGGCCGGGATTTTCGAAATGCTGTAAAAGGAGGCGCGTTATGTCGGCAAGGATTTTCAAGGGGGCCGAGTTTCTGGTGGTCGAGACCGGCAGGGACGAGGTCTTCACTCCGGAGGATTTCAGCGACGAGCAGAGGCAGATAGGGGAGACCACCGAGCAGTTCGTGATCAACGAGGTGCTGCCGCTGCGCGACGAGATAGAGCACCAGCATTTCGAGCACGTGGTGCACCTGATGAAGCGCTGCGGCGAACTCGGGCTGTTGATGATAGACGTCCCGGAGGAATACGGCGGTCTCGAACTCGACAAGGCGACCAGCATGCTGGCTGCGGAGAAGATCTCCGGATCGGGTTCCTTCTCGGTCGTCTATTCGGCACACACCGGCATCGGGACGCTGCCGCTGGTCTACTACGGCACGAAGGAGCAGAAGCAGAGGTACCTCGGGAAGCTGGTGACCGGCGAGTGGATCGCCGCCTACTGCCTGACCGAGCCCGACTCGGGGAGCGACGCCCTCGGGGCCAAGGCGTCTGCGATCCTCTCCCCCGACGGCAGGCACTACCTCCTGAACGGCACCAAGCAGTTCACAACCAACGGCGCCATAGCCGATCTGTACACCGTCTTCGCCAAGATCGACAGGGAGCACTTCACCGCGTTCCTGGTGGAACGGAAAACGGAGGGGCTGACCGTCGGCCCGGAGGAGAAGAAGCTCGGCATCAAGGGGTCCTCGACCACCCAGGTGATCCTGGACAACGCCAAGGTCCCGGTCGAGAACGTCCTCGGCGAGATAGGGAAGGGGCACAAGATCGCCTTCAACGTCCTGAACGTCGGTCGCTTCAAGCTGGGCGCCGCAGTGGTGGGAGCGGCCAAGGGGGCGCTCGCCGAGGGGATCAGGTACGCCAACATGCGCAAGCAGTTCGGCCGTCCCATCGCCTCCTTCGGCGCCATCAAGGAGAAGATCGCCGACATGAGCGCCGGGATATTCGCCGCGGAATCACTCATCTACCGCCTGGCCGGGCTCATCGACGACCGCCTCGCCACCATACCCAGGGAGACCTCCAACTACTACGAGGCCTACCAGCGCGGCATAGAGGAGTACGCCATGGAGTGCGCCGTCGCCAAGGTCTTCTGCAGCGAGGTGCTGGCGGACGTGGTGGACGAGGTGGTGCAGATCCACGGAGGCTACGGCTTCGTGCAGGAGTACCCTGCCGAGCGCTACTACCGGGACGAGAGGATCAACCGGATCTTCGAAGGAACCAACGAGATAAACCGGTTGCTGATCCCGGGGATCCTGCTCACGCGCGCCATGAAGGGGGAGATACCGCTGCAGCGTGAGGCGATGAAGGCGTTCGAGTCGCTCATGACCCCGTCGCTGGAGGAACTGGACGACAGCGTCCCGTTCGCCGCCGAGAAAGCGCTCGTCGCCGGCCTGAAGCAGGCTTTCCTGGTGGTCGCGGGGAGCGCCGCGCAGAAGTTCCAGGCGAAAATAAAGGAGGAGCAGGAGATCCTCATGGCGGTCGCCGACGTGGCGATCAACATCTTCGCCATGGAGAGCGCGGTGCTGCGCGCCGACAAGATGCTGCCGGGGTTGAGCCCGGCGCGGCAAGCCGCCGTCGTCGCAGCGGTAAAGACCTTCGCCTTCGCGGCGGCGGAGAAAAGCGCCGGCGCCGCCCGAAAAGCCGCGTTCTACAGCGAGGAAGGAGACACCCTCGCCATGATGCTGGCAGGTATCAGGCGTTTCACCAAGTACGATGCCACCGGTCTCCTCGGCGCCAAGAGGACCCTGGCCGACGCGGCGATAGAGGCGGAGAGATACCTTTTCTGACCGGCATCCTTCCCCCGTCGGCACGGCCTCCTCAGTCACTGAGGAGGCCTTTTTTTGTTCCAGCGGTCCAGCAGTAGGAGTTTGCGCAGAGACTTCTTCGTCATGTACTGTCATATCCGAGAGCAAATTACCGAATTGTAACTGGTGTAAACGAAACTTTTATGGCACAATGCCGTTCATAAGAGAGTTCTAAGGGGCTACTGTGCCAGTCGGACTTGGAGGACGGTTGATGGGAGTGCATCCGGACATGAAACAGACGCAGAAACCATGCGACACAAAGACAACTTCCGAGGTTTCCTCCCCTTCGAAATCCGTCGAGCCCGAGAGCTATGAGCGAGAGCGAGTGCAGGAGGAGTTGTACTGGCTGGTCGACAAGCTGGAGTTGCGCCTGACGGAAACGGAGGCTCGCCTGGCCGAGACAAAGACCAGACTCAAAAAGGAAGAAGCCAGGCGCAAGAAGGCGCAAAGGGAGGCAAATCTTCTCAAGGATGAACTGGCGCGGCAAACGGAGAGTGTCGCGATGGTCAACGGCGAACTGGAGTCCTTCAGCTACTCCATCTCGCACGACCTGCGCGCACCGCTCAGGCATGTGGTCGGTTTCAGCACCGCCTTGCTGGAAGACTACAACGAAACCCTCGACCCTGCCGCTCAGAACTACCTGGACTGCGTCATGAGGGCGGGGCGTAAGCTGGAGATGCTGATCGAGGCGCTTTTGACCCTTTCCAGGGTGACCAGGCAGGAGGTCACGCCGGCAAACGTGGACCTGAGCCAGCTGGCGCGGCAATGCGCGGCATCACTGCAGGAGGCGGAACCGGAGCGCCAGGTCGCCTTCAAGATCGCCGACAAACTCTTCGCTAACGCCGATCCCCAGCTCATGAGGTCTGCCCTGGAAAATCTCCTGGGTAACGCCTGGAAGTTCACGAGCCAAAAGGGGTCCGCAACCATCGAATTCGGCTGCAAGAAGGAAGGGAACACCACCGTCTATTTCGTGCGCGACGACGGCGCCGGGTTCGACCTGCGCTTTGCGGACCGGCTCTTCGGCCCGTTTCAGCGGATGCACAGGGAAGGGGAGTTCGAGGGGATCGGGACGGGGCTCGCCGCCGTGCAGCGGATCATCCACAAGCATGGCGGGCGGATCTGGGCCGAAGCGGAAGTGGATCGCGGCGCGACGTTTTTCTTCACGCTAGGCGCAAAGCACTGAGGAAACTCGACGGTCTCTCCCGGAGGACCTCCGGGGTTAATGGTTTCAAGCCGACTCCGCGTGCTGGAAGAAGGCGGCTGCCACCGATTGTTGCTGTTTCTCCAAAGGCGCTGCACCTGTTTGATGCCTGAAGTTTTCCAGCCTCTGCTTCATGGCGAAACGGGTGATCTCCTCCGCATGAGAAGCGTTCCCGTCCAGTGCTACTTTCAACATCTCCTTGTAGTAGTTCCTCGTCTGCAACCGGTGTTCTTCCTTTGCGAACAATATCACCCTAAGCTTGAAAAAGACGTTGGCGAAGCTGTTCATGATCAGGGGATAGATCTTGTTTCCCGACATGACCGCCATCGCCATGTGCAGTTCCCAGTCGTACTTCACCAACGCGCCCGAGCTGTTGCGGAGTTTCTCGGCGCGACCGAGCATTTCGACGAGCTTTTGAGCTTCGTTCTCGACGGCCCGCCTTGCGTAGTCGGGTGCGAACTGGACCCTCAGTTCCAAAAGGTGGGAGGCAAGATCGGGCGGAAACGGTTCACTGTTCCTCGTGATGGAGGAGAGCAACTCCAGGTCCCCCTGCGACCAGAAGTCGTTCACCACCGTCGCGTGCCGCTGCTGGACCGAGATCCAGCCCGAATCCTGCAACTTCAGCAGCGCCTCCCTCACCGTGGTGCGGCTGACGGAAAAGCGGGCCGCCAGGTCGCGCTCGCTCTCCAAATGGCAACCCGGTTTCGGGTCACCCTTGAGCAGTCCGTCAACCAGAGCCTTCTCTACCATCTGGTAGCTCTTCTTCATAAGGTCCTCTCTCGATATCGCAAACGTACGTCGTTTCTTTCCATGGCAGCACGAGAAACCGCCCCCATTTTCACCGCAGTCGCTATTATAAAACAGAGTTTTGATGAATGGTATTACTTTTTACGTCAGGCGCAAAAAAAATTCCGCAGCTGAGGGAAGGTAAACATCGAACAGGTCCGCAAAAAAGGGGATTAAAGGAGAGTCGCTGCCGTTGTTTGCGAATGCCAGGGGGGTGAGGTGGTGCTTTGAAGGTTGAAAGAGGTGGGAAAATTTTAAACAGCTTTATATTTCCTGGGAGGGGTTTTGGGAATCATGGGGGGATTGCCGCGAGAACTGGCAGAGGCGTACCTGTCAGGAGAGGGTGAAATGGAAGGTCGCGCCCTCGTTTTCTTTCGCTTCGGCCCAGATGTTGCCGCCGTGTCGCTCGATTATCCTTCGCACCGTCGCCAGGCCTATGCCGGTTCCTTCGAACTCTGAACCGTGCAGCCGCTGAAAGGGCTGGAACAGCTTGTCTATATAGGTCATGTCGAAACCGACCCCGTTGTCGCTGACGTAGAAGGTCTGTTTGCCGTTGGTCAGGGTCTGCCCGAACTCTATCCTCGGCGACGGCTTCCTCGAGGCGTACTTCACCGCGTTGCCGAGAAGGTTCTGCAGGACCAACCGAACCAGCGCGCTGTCGCCGTGGGCCATGATCCCCTGTTGAACAACGAACGCAGGCCCCCCGTCGGCCTCGCCTTCCCGAAGCATGTCGGCCACTTCTCCCGCCAGCGCGCTGATGCTGAAGCTCTGTCGCTTCATCTCGGCGCGCCCCACCCGGGTCAGTGTCAGCAGGTCGTCTATCTGTTTCCCCATCCTGCTGCTTGCCGTGCAGATCCGTTCCAGATAGGTGCGGGCTTCATCCGGGAGCGACTCGCCGTACTCGTCCACAAGAATGGAACTGTAGCTGTTGATATGCCGCAAAGGCGCCCGCAGGTCATGGGAAACGGAATAGCTGAAGGACTCGATCTCCCTCTTCGCGGCGGTCAACTGCGAGGTCCGCTCTATCACCCGGCGGTCGAGTTCGTCGTTCAGGTTCCTGATGGCCTCTTCGGCCGACTTCCTCTCGGTGATGTCCTTTACTGTGCAGACCATCCGGAGCTTTTTGCCCGCGGGTTCCCCGGTCAGTTCGCAACATTGCGTCACCCAACGCTCCGCGCCGTCACTGTGCCTCGTGATCTTGTATTCCATCTCGAAGGGGCGGGAGTCCTTGACGGCGGAGGTGAACGACTCTATGAATAGCACCTTGTACTCCTCGTGGACCAAGTCGACGTGACCGCGCAGGGTCCTGGGATAGTCCCGGTCGATCCCAAAGATTTCGTACAGCTTCGACGAACCGGACCAGCTGTCCTTTTCCAGGTCCAGCACGTAACTCCCCAACTGGGCTATCCTCTGGGTTTCCCGTAAAAGCCTGTCGTTGTCCGCCAGCACCTGCTCGCGCTGTTTTTGCTCGGTGACGTCCTCGAGGGTGACCACGGTCCCGCTCACCTTGCTCGCCTTGTCCAGGAAAGGGGCTGTGCTGATGGAGAGAATGGCGCCGGCGCCGTCTGGACGGCTGAAGCTGAAACAGGCGTTGGCCTGGGTACGGCCCGTCTTCAGGATCTGCCCCAGCGACGCATCGGCTGCACCCTCGACAACGGTACCGTACGCCACGATGGACCATACGGGGGAGTTCTCCCCGCGCAGGGTCATGTCCTTTTTGGAAAGCCCCAGGATGCTCTCTGCGCGCGGGTTGGTGAAGGCGACATTCCCATCCGGCTCGACGAACATGATCCCGACCGGACTGGTGGCGGTGACCAGGTCGAGCAGGTCGTGCTCCATGCGGAGCAGGTGCTCCATTATCTTGGCCTGATTGATGTCCTCGATGTTTCCTATCAGCCTGAGCGCCTTCCCGGAAGTATCCCGGTCCGCCGCTTTCCCCTTGCAGCGAAACCACCTCCATCTCCCTTCGTTGGTCTTCAGGCGGAACTCCAGCTCGAATGTTTGCAGCTCCCCGCTAACGCATTCCTCCAGGACGCGCCGGGCGTCATCGAGGGACTCCGGATGGATGATGTTGGTCCAGTCCTCCATGTCTGACTGGAGCTGCCCCCACCTGTAGCCGAGCATCTCGAAGCAGTACGGACTGAAGTAACAGCTGTTGGCGGAGACGTCGAGATCCCAGACGCCGACGCTGGAGGCCTCGGCCGCCACACGGTAACGGTCTTCGCTGATGGCCAGCTCCGCTTGCGACTCCACCTGTTCCGTCACGTCGATGTTGCACCCCTGGTAGCCGACCAGAACCCCCTCGCGGTCCCTAAGTGGCGCAATAATGGCGTGGAGCCAGCTCACCCTGCCGTCCGCCCAGCGATACCTGAACTGCTGCGACCACTGCGATCCCGCTTCCATGGCCCTCTTCCAGGCAGCCGAGATGTTCTTGCGGTCCTGCGGATGCAGGTAGCCCACACGCTGTTCCGCCTCCGCGTCTGACGCCGCCGCGTTGGCGCCGCTGCCGTTTTCCGCGCAGGTGATGATGCGGCCGCAGAGATCGGCCTGGAAAAGGCCAAGGGGAGCCGACCTGTAGATGTTTCGCAGTGCTTCGTCGTAGTCGACGCAGGGGTGCTCCGGATGCCGTGCCGGAACCGCCTGGAGGGGGTCGTTGCAGGGGGGGAGGGCTTTTTCTTGATGGTGCGCCCGGGTTGCGACTCCTGACATTTGGTTCATGGTTGCTCCTGATTGCAGGCGGTCTATCTAGCGACGACGAAGGGACTGCATAGCAGACCGTCATAGCATCAATCCCTTCTCCCGCTATGAAGTCACAGATGCCTGAGCGCTATGCCAGTTCCCTTGCTTAACCTGATTCAGCAGGGAGAATTAAATTGTTTTAGTAATATACCGCTCAACCACAAAAGTAGCAACTGTAAATTATATAAAAATAATGTATACACTCACAGATTGACAACCAGGAGTGCCTGTTAGCTGCCCGGACACATGTTCTCCAGCAGCGACCAAGCGCTGCGGTTGATTGAGCTGCTTGACTGCCAGAGCGGGGTAGGGTAGTTAGTATAAAGGGCTTTTTCAACTGACACGAGGATACCAACATGGACGCAACCAAGACTTGCCGCTGCGGTGCCAAACACACTGGGCACATCTGCATGCTGAAAAGCGCCGGTCGTCTCGACGAGATCGCGCACATCACCGACAACCCGACCGTGACCTGCTTCACCTGCGGGGCGGAAGCAAACTCCGCCGACAACGTATGCAGCCCGATGCCCATCGAACAGCCCTGAGCGACGCCGCGGCTGTTGCTGCTTTCCTTACCTGGGGCGCGGCAAGATTCCCGCGCCACCCCGAGAAGAACCGATGCCAGAACTGCCCGAAGTGGAGGTCACCCGGCTGGGGATCTCGAAAGAACTGGTCGGCGCCAAGGTTGCAGCCGTCGCGATACACAGCGAGAAACTCCGCTCCCTGGTCCCCCAGGGGCTTCCCCTTCTCCTCCCGGGGCAAACGATCCGGGAGGTTCGCAGGCGGGGTAAGTACCTGATACTTGCCTGCCCGGCGGGCTCCTTGCTGCTGCATCTCGGCATGACCGGGCACCTGCGCCTTGTTCCCGGCGGAACGCCTCCCGGAGCGCACGACCACTTCGACCTGCTGCTGGAGAGCGGCGTCATGCTCAGGATGAACGACGTGCGTCGCTTCGGCTCCATACACTGGACCGATGCCAACCCGATGCAGCATCAGCTGCTGCGCGGCATAGGTCCCGAGCCGCTGACCGCCGAGTTCACCGGGGAGTACCTGTACGGCAAAAGCCGCGGCAGGAAAGTCGCGCTGCAGCGCCTGCTCATGGATGCATCCATCGTCGCCGGCATCGGCAACATCTACGCGGCCGAATCGCTTTTTCGCTGCCGCCTGCTCCCGGACACCAAGGCCGGGGACCTGCTGCTCCCCGACTGCCTGCTCCTCGTCGACGCCATCAAGGACACCCTGAGCGTATCCATCGCCACCGGCCGCACCACCATGGACTTTTCCAGGACGGAAGAGAGACCGGCCTATTTCCCGCAGAGGCTTTACGTCTACGGTCGGGAAGCAAAGCCGTGCCGCGAGTGCGGCGGCGCCATAAAGCGGGGGAGGCTCGGCAACCGCTCCACCTTTTTCTGCCCGGTCTGCCAGCACTGATCGATCCGGCCGGCATTGACCTTGCCGCAGGGGTAAGTAGCGCCGTACTGTCCGGCGGGTGGTCTGGCGGGGAGATGAGGCGGGTTGAAAACGGAAGCGGGGGCGTTCCTTGGGAGCGCCCCCGCTTTTTCGGATCGTCTTCAGGCAGGATCAGTCGGCTACGGCAACGTGCAACAGGACCAGGGCCGCCACCGCTCCGGCCCAGTAGATCCAGCGCCCCTCGCCGAAATGCACCTCGGAGAACTCCTTGAAGGTGAGCCCGGAATGCGTTTTCCTCGGACGCTGCTCTTGCGCCGCCTGGACTCCCTGCACGTCGTTGGCGGCCACGAGAGTGGCGGCGGGATCCTGGACAGGCATGAGGTTCACCGCCTTGGCGGGTTCGGCACCCTGTTCCTGCCCAGGTTGGGACCGCAGCAGGAGCGCTGCGTCCTGTGCGCCTGCCGCAGCGGGACAAAACGAGATGATACAGGCAAGTACGACTAGTTTACGGAACATGGGATTTCCTCCTTTGTCTGACTGCGGTTTAATCGCCCCCCTGAGTCACGGTCCCTGAACGAAAGGACCGTGCGGGAAGACTGGAGTAAACACGCTGTACATTGTAGCATCGTTGCTTGTATAATCATCCCGGCAGAAGCTGTTTTTACGTGACGCAGGCAACCGTACGCCCCTGTCACGGGTAAATGCTTATTTCTTCGCCAATATCACTCTCTGTAAATCGTTCAACCAAAAGGAGCAGGCATGGAAAGATATCAAACCAACGAGAGGACCGTAGTAATAGCACAAGGCGGGGTGATGAGGGGGGTCTATGCCTGGATGGGTGGCGGGCTCGCTCTCACGGCCTTGGTGTCGCTTTTGACTGTCTCTTCGCCCGCGCTTCTCCAGGCCATCCTGGGTAACCGCATCCTCTTCTACGCCCTGGTCCTGGGCGAACTCGGGCTGGTTATCGGCATAAGCGGCGCCATCAACAGGATCAGCGCATCGACGGCGAGCATGCTGTTTCTCGCCTACGCGGCCCTGAACGGCGTCACCATGTCCACCATATTCATCGCCTACACCTCTTCGTCGATTGCCTCCACCTTCGTGATCACCTCCGGGATGTTCTTCGCCATGAGCCTGTACGGCTACGCGACTCGCAGCGACCTGAGTTCGTGGGGAAGCTTCCTTTTCATGGGGCTGATCGGCGTCGTCATCGCCTCGGTGGTCAACATCTTCCTGCAAAGTTCCGCGCTCTACTGGGTGCTGAGCATGTGCGGCGTCATCGTCTTCACCGGCCTCACCGCCTACGACACGCAGAAGATCAAGACCATGGGGAACCGCGGCACCAAGGGGGCGATCCTCGGAGCGCTCACGCTCTACCTGGATTTCATCAACATGTTCCTGATCATGCTGCGCTTGACCGGCGACCGCAGGTAGCAGTAGGAGCGGCATTCCTGCCGCGATCAGCGCCCTCACCCCGACCCTCTCCCGGAGGGCGAGGGGGAGTTATGCGTAGGAGCGGCATTCCTGCCGCGATCCACCTTCGACCTTCAGGCTACGGCGGACAAGATTCGGCGCCAGGAGGGGGAGATTGCGATAGCGGCAGATTGGCGTTAATCGGGAAAAGAAAAGGGACCTCGGCGGCCTTACGGCACGAGGTCCCTTTCTTTGCAGCGGGGCAGGGGAGGGGGATGGGTCAGCGCAGCCGGATCCCCTCCGGCGTGATCTCGATGACACCTTCCTTATAGAGGTTCCCGATCAGGGACTTGAAGCTCTTCTTGCTCATCCTGAACATCTCCGAGATCACTTCAGGAGGCGTCTTGTCACCGACGGGAAGAAAACCGCCCCTCTCCTGCAGGACCCTCAACAAGCTCTCCCTGTTGCCGACGACGTCGTGACCGCCCCCCTTTCTCAGGATCACGTCGACCTTCCCGTCGTCGCGCACCTTCTTGACGAAACCCTTCACCGCAGCGCCGATTTCGTAGCTGCCGAAAAGCTCGTTCCTGAACACGAGACCTTCGTAAAGGCCGTTGATGATCACCTTTGCGCCGAGGTTGCCGAACTCGTAGAAGGTGAGTTCCACCTCCTCGCCCGGCTTCAGGCCGACCCGTGTCTTCTGGAGAAACTTCCCCAGCTTGGCCGATGCCGCGATCCGCTCCGAGCGGTCCAGGTAGACCCTGACCAGGTATTTCTCCCCTATATGCATGGGATGCGGCTGCTCGCTGAAGGGGACCAGCAGGTCCTTCTCCAGGCCCCAGTCGAGGAAGGCCCCGACGTTGCCGACATCCTTCACCTCGAGAAGGGCGAACTCGCCGACCTGGGCCTTCGGCGTGAGCGTGGTGGCAAGAAGCCGGTCCTCTGAATCGAGGTACACGAATACCTTCACCATCAAGCCTGGCCTCAATCCTTCCGGCAGGTACTTGGTCGGCATCAGGATGTCGCCCAGCTCCGAAACGAGATAGGCGCCTATGGCGCTGAGCTTTTTAACTTCGAGCGTGTTGTATTTTCCTATTTCCAGCATGTGAGTCAGCTCTCCCAGTGTCATAACTATTTCCGGAACTATATCAGATTCGGCAAAACCTGTTACATTTATTATTCAAGGAAACGATGCGACCACCCCCATTCCTCACTGCTGTAATAGCGTAAAAGCTTTTTTATTACAGCAAGTTTATGATGGAAATGATTATTTTTTTAAATGGACATCAACGCTCCGTTCATACTATGTTCATAATTACATGCGTTCTGCAAACGCGGGATCCTCTGGAGCCGCCGAACAGTGCAACAACGCAGTTCTACATGAGGCGGACTTAACCGCGGAGGCTGCTTGCTAAAATTTGGGCTTAAAACCAGGATGACTGTAAGCATCTCGCTGCTGACAGCTGGGCTACTGTCCATCCTCGCCGTTTCAACACTGGTGTATTTCGGCAACCAGATCAAGCAGCTGAACTTCACGCAACAGTTCGCCATGGTCTCCGCCATCGCCGAGCAGATTGATGACAGGCTTGCCACTTCCCAGACAGAACTTGTCGCAACCGCCGGCACCCTGAGCAAGGGAGTTATCAACAACCCGGCGGCGTTGCGCAATTTCTTCGCCGGGAGACCGGACACGCTGGCCATGTTCGACAACGGCCTCTTCCTCTTCTCGGCGAAAGGGGATCTCGTCTCGGGAAATCCGCTGGATCCCATGATCGTTGGGAAGAACTACGCGCACCGCGACTACTTCAAGAACACCGTAACCACCCAAAAACCGCAGATCTCAGAACCTTTCACCTCCGCTCAAACCCACGGCCACCCCATCATCATGCTCACCGCCCCCATTCTCGACAAAAGCGGGGAGGTCTTGGCCGTCCTGGCCGGAAGCATCGATCTGACCAGGAACAACTTCCTTACCCGCCTCGGCAAGATCAGGCTCGGGGAGCGAGGATACCTCTACCTTTTCAACACCAAGAGGGTGATGATCGTTCACCCGGACGGCAGCCGGGTCTTCAAACAGGACGTCCCCGTCGGCGCAAACGTCGTGTACGACAAGGCGATCGGTGGGTTCGAGGGGACCGGCGAGACGGTGAACTCCAGGAAAGTCCCGATGATCAGCTCCTTCAAGAAGCTGAAAACCACCGGCTGGATCCTCGCCGGCAACTTCCCGCAGTCAGAGGCCTTCGCTCCCATCACACAGGCCAAGCGCTACGTGCTGATAGCGCTCGTCATCGTATTCCTGATATCGGTCCTGGTGGTCTCCCTCTCCATGAACCTGCTGACCGCCCCGCTGATCTCCTTCACGCAACAGATCCGCACCCTTGCCGGTAAAAAGGGCGCCATGACCGCCCCGTTAACCGTCGAAACGGACGACGAAATAGGCGTTCTAGGGGAGGCCTTCAACCATTTGTTGCGGGAACTGGACGAGCAGAAGCGGGAGTTGAAGCGACAGCTCGATTTCTCCCAGATCCTCATCGACATCATCCCGATCCCGGTTTTTTACAAGGATAACGAGGGGAGGTACCTGGGATGCAACCAGGCCTTCCTCGATTTCCACGGCGTTTCGCGCAACAAGTTCGTCGGCAAGACGGTGTACGAAGTGGCCCCCTCTGAACTCGCAGCGGTGTATCACCGGGCCGACCTTGAACTCGCGAGCAGTGGTGGAATGCAGGTTTACGAGACCAAGGCGAAGATGTCGGACGGCAGAGCGCGGGACGTCATGTTCTTCAAGACGACTTTTCCCGCCCCCGACGGAGCCTGCGGAGGGCTCCTCGGGGTGATGCTGGACATCACGGAACGAAAGCAGGCGGAGGTCGCGCTGCAATCCCAGAAGGAGTTCGCGGAAAGCCTGGTTATGAACTCCACCGTTCCGACCTTCGTACTGGATCGGGAGCACCGCGTCATCATCTGGAACCGCGCCCTCGAGGCGCTGACCGGCATCAAGCCCGCCGCCGTCCTCGGCTCCAAGGAGCTGTGGAGGATCTTCTACCAAACGGAAAGGCCGGTTTTGGCCGACATGGTGCTGGACGGCGACCTCGAATCGATACCGAAATACTACGACAACCACCAGATGTCCGAACTGATCAGCGGAGGGGTGCAGGCACAGGGGCGGTACCGCGACCCCCATGGCAACTGGCACTACATCAGCATCAGCTCGGCGCCGATCAGGGACAGTGAAGGCGAGCTGGTAGGCGCCATCCAGATCATGGAGGACATCACCGAGAGGAAACAGGCGCAGGACGCCCACGAGAAGACCAGACGCCAGCTGCAGCTGATCCTGGACGCCGCCGGCGAGGGGATAAACGGGGTGGACATGGACGGGAGGATCACCTTCGTCAACCCGGCCGCGGCACAGATGGTGGGATGGACGCAGGAAGATCTGCTGGGGCAGAATCAACATGCCCTGATGCACCACAGCAAGGCGGACGGCACGCTTTTCCCGGAACGGGAATGCCCGATCTCCGTCGCCTGTTACTCGGGCATTCCGCAGCAGGGGACGGACGAGCTGTTCTGGCGCAAGGACGGCACAAGCTTCTACGTCGAGTACAACTGCAGCCCGATCCGGGAGGATGGCAAACTGGTGGGAGCCGTGGTCATCTACAAGGACATGACGGAACGAAGGCAGGCGGAGGACCAGCTGCTCAAGCTGTCCCAGGCGGTCATGCAAAGCCCCGTTTCCATCATGATCACGGACACTTCAGGCACCATAGAGTACGTCAACCCCAGGTTCTGCCAGGTCAGCGGCTACTCCGCAGAAGAGGTGATCGGCCAGAACCCCCGGCTGTTCAAGAGCGGCAAGACGTCCCCCGAGCATTACAAGAATATGTGGGAGACGGTAACGTCCGGGCGGGTCTGGAGCGGCGAAATTTACAACAGGAAGAAAAACGGCGAGACCCATTGGGAGCAGGCCACCATCTCGCCGATCAGGAACAGCGCCGGCGCCATCAGCCATTATATGGCGTTTAAGGAGGATATCGCCGACCGGAAAAAGCTCGAAGAGCAGCTCAGGCAGTCGCAGAAAATGGAGGCGATCGGGCAGCTTGCCGGTGGAGTTGCGCACGACTTCAACAACATACTCACCGTGATCCTGGGTTTCGGCCAGATGTTGCAGCAATCGTTGTCAGAGGACGATCCCAGGTACGAGCACATGTTGCAGATCCTCGAAGCGGCGGACCGCGCCACGCAGCTCACCAAGAGCCTGCTGGCCTTCAGCCGGAAGCAGGTCATGCTGCTCCAGCAGGTCGAGCTGAACGACCTCACCAGGAAGCACACCAAGTTCCTCGTCAGGATCATCGGGGAAGACGTGACCCTGAAGACCTGCTTGAGCCAGGAGCCGCTCCCTGTAATGGCGGACAGCGGCCAGGTCGAGCAGGTGCTGATGAACCTTGTCGCCAACGCCCGGGACGCCATGCCCGGCGGCGGCGAACTCTGGATAAAAACGGAGTCGGTCCAACTGGACATCGAATTCTACCGGCAGCATGGCTACGGCGCCCCGGGCCGCTATGCCCTCATCACGGTGAGCGATACGGGCCACGGCATGAACGTCGCGACCCAACAAAAGATCTTCGAGCCGTTCTTCACCACGAAGAGCCCCGGTCGCGGCACGGGACTTGGGCTGTCGATCGTGTACGGCATCGTGAAACAGCACGGCGGCTATGTCACCATATCGAGCCAAATCGGCTCAGGGACCACCTTCAGCATCTATCTGCCGCTGCTCTCGGAGAAGGTGCGACTTGTGGAGAAGTCGCAATCGTCGCTCCCCAGCGGTGGCAGTGAAACCATCCTGGTCGTCGAAGACGATGCCGCCGTAGGTCGCCTGGTGGAATCGGTACTGAAGAGGTACGGATACCAGGTCATCCTCGCCGACAGCGGCGAAAAGGCGCTCGAATACTACGACGCCAAGTGGAGCGAGATCAGCCTCGCCCTGCTGGATGTGATCATGCCCAAGATGAACGGCAAGCAGCTTTGCGAAGAACTCAGGCGGCGCACCCCCACACTGAAAGTGCTTTTCCTGAGCGGCTACACGGCCGACCTGATCAAGGACAAGGGGATCTTCATGGAAGGCGTCGACATCATGAAGAAGCCAGCAAAGCCCGTCGAACTCGCCCGGAAGGTGCGCGAGATGCTGGACGCATAAGGGCCAAGAGGGCGAGGGGAGAGTGGCCCCGTTCCTGTAGGAGCGGCATTCCTGCCGCGATCAGTACTCTCCCCCCCGCCCCGGTCCGTCGGCAGGGGAGGGCGGCCAGAAATAGGGGCATCTTCCGCCAGTACGTTCCTCCCCCTTCAAGGGGGAGGTCAGGAGGGGGATGGGTGCTCCGGCGCCGAGCTTACCCCATCCCTCGAAGATGATCCTGTTTGCAAAAACATTTATATTTCAGCAGGTTGGAGGCGCATGATGCTGATGGAAGACATGACGATGGAGGAGTTTTCGGCCGGTTTGGCGCTCTGCAAGACCGTTTACATACCGTTTGGGTCCGTCGAGGAACATGGCACGCATTTGCCGCTGTCGACCGACACCATCGAGGCGTACCAGGTCGGCAAGCGCGCGTCGGAGAGGATTGCGCTGTTCGTGGCGCCTCCGGTACATTACGGTTCCTGCCGCTCGACATCACGCCATCCCGGGACCGTCTCGATCAGCACGGGAACCTTGAAGGCGCTTTTCAAGGACATCGTCCGTTCGCTGCACGCCCAGGGATTGAGGAATTTCATTGCACTTACCGGGCACGCCGGTGGCTCGCACCGGATGGCGCTGCAGGACGCCGGAGAGGAACTGATTGCGGAACTGCCCGAGATAAACATGGCCGTAGTCACGGAGTACGATCTCGCCAAGGAAGCCGGCGCGCACCTGATCGAGACCCGTGGCGACGCACATGCCGGCGAAATCGAGACCTCGCGCATCATGCATTCCCATCCGCACCTGGTCAAGGGCGTCGGGAAGCCGGAGTACCCGACGTTCCCGACCGGAATCCTGGTCAGGGACAAGCGCAGCTTCTGGCCAGGAGGCATCTGGGGGGATCCGACCAAGGCGAGCGCGGAAAAGGGTCGCCAGCTCGAATCCCTGGTCGCCGACAAGGTCGTGGAGCTGGTAAAAGCTCTTGAGAGCAGGCACTGGTAATTGCCCAAAAAAGCGGCTTCCAAATTTGCCCTGTAGAGGGACTTTTCATGTCAAGACAGGGGTAGGTATGCATTGATTTTTGCCTACAATGGCAACAGGAGCGAATTTCAAGCTTCAGCGATGATCGTGACTGTAAATATGACCGGGACCGCTGAAGATGTAAGAGTGGGCAAGGTGCACCGGGGTACCAATAAGATTGAGTTGGATGCTTCATCAAGAGATGTACAAGAATAGAAACAAGATCAAAAAATGAGACAGTGGCATTTGTGAGGCAGTGCCAGTATCCGGTAAGGTGGACCGCTCGAGGAATTCATCGGAAGCGTTTTCCGAAACATGCCATGCCCCGTCAATGAGAGGGGGCCAGTTGAGCCCCCGAGCCTGAAGCACCGCAGGGGTGTCCCGAAGCAGACCTTCAACTTGACATAATATATCTTATGGGACGCTAAATAGTAAGTTCCAGGGAAGGGGCAAAAGCCACACAGCACACGCACACGCGTTGTTTGAACTTTCTCACCACTCTCTCTGAAAGCAAAATACCTGCTCTTGGTGTTTTTTCTTTTTTCTGTGGTACTTATTATCAATGACAATGATATCAATCGCCTTGTCAAAGTGAGCTTGTAAATAAGTAACAGGAGGCTGTCGTGCCATTCCGCATCTCTCACTGCTACTGCATTGTCATTCTTCTCTTACTATTTGCTCTCCCAGTGTCAGCAATCGCAGCTGAGCCCCGGACCAACACCCTGGCGGTCGTCCCTAACCTCCCTGCCGTGACACTGCACAAGAACTGGACTCCTTTCGTGGAAGAGCTTTCAAGGGAGTTGGGCGTCAAAATCGAGTTGAAGCTATATGAAAAGATCAACAGCTTTCTCGACGAGACCAATGCTGGCGCTGCCGACTTCATATATTCCGCCCCGAACATGTTCTTTCTGGCCCACCAGAAGCAGAAGTACATTCCCCTCGTCCGTAGCTCCGAAACGATAAGGGGGCTGGTTTTCGTCAGAAAGGATTCACCTTACATCAAGGTCAGCGAACTCAGAGGGAAGACCATTGCGTTCGTGGGTCCGAAGAATATCTGCAGCGTGATCACCCGCCACTCCATACTGACCGGCCAGGGTGCGATCGACTACAACGCCTTCTTCAGCGGCTCGACGATCAATGTCGCCAAAAGCGTTCTTCTCGGCAAGGCGGACGCCGGTGCGACGCTCGACACCAGCATGCTCACCGACTTGCCTGAAATGCTGAACGAGTTCCGCATCATCCTCGAGACGGAAAAAATAGCCCCCCACCCTCTCGCCGCCCATCCGCGCGTACCGAAAAAACTTCAGGAGGCGATGACCGCCGCCGTACTGGCGATGGACAAGTCCGACCGCGGACGGAGAATGCTGCAAACGGTCAAGCTCTCGAAGCCGATCAAAGCCGATTTCAAGCGGGACTATGCGTTCTTCGGCAGCATCGATCTTGGCGGTTTCGACAAATAGACGGGATACCATGTTCAAGCGCCTTCAAGTCAAGATCATCGTCTCGCTGGCCCTGATCCTCACCGCGATGATCGCCGTGTACGGCTGGTGGATCGGCAGCAGGCAGACCTCCGTCTACGTCCGGACGCTGTCGGAAAATCTGCTCGTCCTGTCCAGAAGCCAGGCCGACAATGCCGCTCATTACATAGTGACCCAGGAGTTCGCCGGGCTGGAGACGTTCATGGTCGATGTTGCGCACCTGCCCGAAGTGCTCAATATCATGGTGCTGGAAAGGGACGGCAGGGTGTTGTGCAACGTCGAGCGCGCCTCGGGCGGGGATCAGGTCACGCTCAACTACAAGATCAGGGAGGTTGCCGTCCCCGCGGGGTCTTCAGCCATAATGGAGCGCCAGGAAAACAGGCTGGTCGCATGGTCCCCGATCGTTGCCGGCACCCATCTGGGCTGGGTAAAGATGACGCTCAGCCTGGACACGGCGGACAAACTCCTGCGCGCGACCTGGCAGAGCACGCTGCAGATAGGCGCTCTCTGGATACTGGTCGGCACGCTGCTGATGATCTTCGTGGTAAAAAGACCTTTGGGGGCGGTGCGGGAACTGGGCCGGTTCGCGCACGAGCTGCAGCACCGCAAGGGGTCGCAGGTAGTGGTAAAACGCGGGGTCGATGAGATCGACATGCTGGCGGACGCCCTGAACCATTCATCGAGGGAACTGCTGCTCGCGGAACAGCGACTCATCGCAGAGCAGGAGCGCCTCTCCGTGACGCTGCAGTCCATCGGCGACGGAGTCATAGCCACAGATACGACCGGCAGGATCGTCCTGGTGAACCAGGTCGCCGAGCTGCTGACAGGATGGAGCCAAGTGAACGCTCTCGGCCGGGACCTGAACGAGGTATTCAGTCTCCCCGACAGCCGGCTGGAAACGGAAGAAAGCCTGAACGCTGTAGTCGCCGAAAGACGCACCATCGAGCTGGCCGGGCAGCACCGGCTTGTTTCCTGCGACGGAGCCGAACGCACCGTCACCGTGAACAGCGCCCCCATCATCGACAGCGGTGGCGAACTCGCGGGTATGGTGCTGGTGATCCGCGATATTTCGGAAAAGGCTGAGATGGAGGCGGAAAAACGCGGTCTTGCCGGGCAGTTGGCGCAGTCCCAGAAGATGGAGGCAATCGGGCAGCTGGCGGGAGGTGTGGCCCACGACTTCAACAACATGCTGGGTGTCATCATCGGGCATGCCGAACTCGCCCTGATGACGATGGACCAATCCTCCCCCCTCAAGGACCGGCTGAAGGAGATACTCGACGCCGCCAACCGCTCCGCCGACATCACCAGGCAGTTGCTGGCCTTCTCCCGGCAGCAGCACGCCGAGCCCAAGGTCCTCGACCTGAACGACACCATCTCCAGGATGCTCAAGATGCTCCACAGGCTGATCGGCGAGGATATCGACCTCGGCTGGTCCCCAGGCTTCCACTTGAGCAAGGTGAAGCTGGACCCTTCCCAACTGGACCAGATCATGGCGAACCTCTGCGTCAATGCGCGTGACGCCATCGCCGGGGTTGGCAAGATAGAGATACGGACCGAGAACGTCACCTTCACCCACCACGACCTCATCAAGCAGCCGGACACGGTTCCGGGCGATTACGTCAGACTGGTCGTGAGCGACAGCGGCTGCGGCATGTCAAAGGAGGTGCAGGAGCGGATCTTCGAGCCGTTCTTCACCACGAAGGAGCTGGGACGCGGCACCGGACTCGGGCTCGCCACGGTCTTCGGTATCGTGAAGCAAAACAACGGAAATATCGAGGTATTGAGCGAGCCCGGGCGGGGAACGACTTTCAGGATCTGCCTTCCCGCAGTGAAAGAGTCGACAGAAGAGATGGATTACGCCAGCGAGGAGCCGGTCGGAGGCGTCGAAACGATCCTGCTGGTGGAGGATGAGCCGGCGATAAACATCTTGAGTTCCACGATGCTTTCCAACCTCGGGTACAAGGTGATATCTGCGTACTCACCGGAGGAGGCGATAGAGCTTGCGGATGGGTGCGACATGAAAATCGACCTGCTGCTGACCGATATCATAATGCCGGGCATGAACGGTCGGGACATGTCAGTACAGCTGTTATCGACCCATCCGGACATGAAATGCCTCTTCATGTCGGGTTATACGGCCGACATCATCGCCGAACGCGGCAAGATCGGTGAAGACGTCTGCTTTCTCCAAAAACCGTTCACGACGAAGGCGCTGGCCGCCAAGGTCAGGGAAGCGCTCCTTGTATCTATTTGACCTAACACGAACTCTCCCTCTCCCACCGGGAGAGGGTCGGGGTGAGGGAGAGCTCCCCTCTTCCAGTCGGCTTACATCATCGAGCCGCGCCCGCCTCCCGTCATCCCGCCCCTGAAGTAGGAGGACATGTTCCGAAACGGCTCCGCGGTGGTGATGCTGCCGAGGGTCGTGTCCATGGTAACCATCATCTCGTTCATGGTCTGCGGCTGAGCGCTCAGCTTCATGGTCGACATGTTGCCGAACATGGTCCCCATCATGCCACGGTAGCGGTTGACGTCGATGGCGCCGCTGGTGCCGTAGAGGTTCAACATCTCTCCTCCCATCAGCGTCGCCATGTTCTGTGCGGCGGTGTGCATCACGCTGTTCTGCCCGGCGACGTAGTCCCCCATCATGTTGGTTCCTTCCGGAAGGCCGAGGCTCGCCCGCAACGCATCCATGGCGGCACGCATGTCGGCGTAGTTGCCGGTCTCCATCATCTCCCTGATCTCGGTCGAGAACGGGCTGATGAAGTTGCTGCTGACGGTCCCGCTGACGCCGTCCTTCGGCAGACTCATGAGGTAGCTGAAGGTGATGGGGGTCGTCGCCGAAACGTCGGTCCTGTCGTAGGTCACCCCGGCTATTGCCAGCGCGACAATCGGGTACTGTCCCACGTCTGCGGCGTCGACGCTGAGGGTGTAGGCGCCGTTGGCGTCGGTCACGGCGAAGGGCTCGCCCGCGTCGAGCAGATAGTTGCCGTTTTTGTCGAGAAATACCGTTGCGTTCTCAAGGTAACCGTCGGCGACCTTGCCGGCGATGGCGGTCGTTCCCGAGCCGGACGGGGACATCGTGGAGCTGCTGCCGCAACCGGCGATAATGCCTGCCACGACAAGCGATGCTGCTGCAATCAAATGTATTTTCATAGGTAATCCCTCTCTTGCAAAGGTTTAGAAATCGTGATAAATCGCAATGCCGCAACGTCAGTTACGGAACATCGCGTGACATGCCGTGCACTTTTTCTGTGCCTCGGCGAAGGAGGCCTTCGCGCCAGGAACATCACCTTTCCGAGCAGTTTCAGCGGTTTCCTTAACGTCCATCTCGAAGCCTGCCGCCAGTTTCCTGAATTCCTCCAGCTCGCTCGCTTTCTTGTGAGGTTTTGACTTCTTGAGATCCGCCGTTGTCGACAGCAGGTAATCGGTTTCCTTAAGCACTGCTTGAAGGTCACCGCCTTCAAGGGCGGCTGCTATTTTTGTCTGGCCTTTGGCGTAGTTGGGCATCATCTTGTGCAGCTTCGCCATCTGCTTGTCGCTGTGATGCCCGCCATGGGCGTGATCTTCCTTAGCGAATGCCGTGCCGGTCATCGTCAAGGTGACTGCCAGCAGTAATACTACCTTCTTCATATTCCCTCCACGTATCATGTTCAATGCTCCTTCAATTCCAGCATCACTTCGCGCTGTCCGGAGCCGTTACGCCCCAGGTTGTCCGTTACGCTCCAGCGCACGTTTACAGGCTTCCCCGGCTGGAACTGCCCCTGGTCCTTCACCTTGACGACGGCCGCCATGTCGAACACCGACTGGTAGATGTCGCCCAGGTAGGGCTTCCCATCGGTTCCGGTAATCTTGAGTTCCCGTATCTGCACCGGGCGGTCGAAGAAGACGTCGACTTCCTCCACGCTGGCTGCCCCCTTGTCCTTCATGGCGGTTACACTCAATAACCTCGGCGCGGAGAGCTGCACCACGGCGCTCTCGTCGGCCCTTTTGCCGGGAGCGACGTCTTTGCCTTCAACCTGGAAGGCGACCCGGCTCACTCCCTTGAACTGCTTCAGCGTGAGTTGCAGAGCGTTCACGACATCCTGTCGCGACAGCGGTCCTGTCTTTGCGTTCCCGAGTTCCTTGCTGAAGTTAACGGTGACGACGCCTTTGGACTGGACCACGTCCAGCACCCTGACTCCCTGCGGGAACGGTTGCGAGACCTCGCCCTGGTAGCTTTTCATATCGCCCAGACCGCCGATCAGCTTCAGGAGTGCGACCTTCTGCAGGCTCGCCTGGTCGAAGCTGAAAAACGGGAACGGGATGACTCTCCCCGGCTCCTTCGCGGAGGGAAAGTAGATCACGAAGGCGAAGGCGGTCCCCTTTTCCACCGAGGGTGCGGGGCCGAAGTGCCTGACGAAATCAGTCGTTGCCGTGACGGCGCCTTTTTCCTTGACTGAAGGTTCCTTGCTGGAGTTGCAGGCAGCCAGCGCGGCCACGGCAATAACGGCAACAAGAAGTCGGATAAATCGCATAGTTCCGGGTCCTATCGTGTGGTAACGGTTTAGGGTATTTCGGATAAAAAAGCCAGCAAAATTTGAGCGGGTGTGGAGCTGCGCCAATGTTCGCTACGTCCTCCCGGGAGGCATGAAGGATGACTTTTGTAGGAGCGGCATTCCTGCCGCGATCACCCGCTGCAATCGCGGCAGAAATGCCGCTCCTACAGTTTTGGGGAGAAAAGATGAAGAAAGGGCGACCCGTTCCGAGTCGCCCACTGAAATCGTTTACTTTACGGTGTACCAGAACTTGGAGTTGCGCACCTGGCCGTCTTTCACCTTGAACTTGCACATGACGCCGTACTTCCCTTTTTTCGAGAGGTCGAAGTCGGCGCCGAAGTGCCCGTCCATCGCCATCAGGGGCTTGGTCTGCTCGACCTTGTCGGGACCCTGCACTTTCACATTGACCTCACCTTCGGTAATGGCCTTGCCGGTCTTGGCGTCCTTGAACTCGACCTTGATATGGTGGGTCTCTTTAACGCCTTTGGGCATTTCCATCTTCATCGCTTTCATGTGCTCTTTCATGCTCACCACGCTGAACGTGGCCTTAACGCTGCTGACGACCTCTTCGTGTGCAACATCCCCGCTACCGTGATCCATCTTCATGGAACCATGGTCCATTTTCATGGAACCGTGATCCATGGCAAGCGCTGCCATCGGTGCGGAAAGTGCGAATGCTGCGGCGATAAGGACGATGAGTTTTTTCATGTTGTATTTTCTCCTTTGGTGTGAAGTCTGACGCTTATTTAGCATGTGCCGTGCCAATCGATAACTACGCATTTTACCGGGCCGAGATTGCAATACAACCGCTCATCTTGTCGAATATTCCACGCACGGGCGTCGGATATTCCGCTGCTAGTGTTTCATCCCCGAGTAGTGCAGCTTCCCTTTCTTGAGATCCCGCTTCTTCATCAGTACGAAGATGACAGGCGTCATGATGAGTACGTGCACCGCCGAGGAGATCATGCCGCCTATCATCGGGGCGGCAATCGGCTTCATCACGTCGGCGCCGGTGCCGGAGGACCACATGATCGGCACGAGGCCGAGAAGGGCGACGGCTACCGTCATCAGCTTGGGACGCAGCCGCAGCACCGCCCCTTCGAAGGTGGCGTCGTAAATGTCCTGCTCGGTGATCGGCCCCTTCAGCAGTTTCTTGTCGAGCGCCTCGTGCAGGTAGATGACCATGACCACCCCGGTCTCGACCGCGATCCCGTAGAGGGCGATGAACCCGACCCAGACGGCAACCGACATGTTGTAGCCGAGCATCTTGACGAGGTACACCCCTCCCACCAGTGCGAACGGGACCGAGAGCATGACCATGCTCGCCTCAAGCGCCGAGTGGAAGGTGAAGTAAAGAAGGATGAAGATGATCAGGATGCCTGCCGGCACCAGCAACTGCAGGCGCGCCTTGGCCCGTACCTGGTTCTCCCATTGTCCCGACCAGGCGACGTAGTATCCCGGCGGGAGTTTCATCTGCTTCTCCAGCAGCGTCTTCGCCTCGCCCACGAAGCCGCCCATGTCGCGGCCGCGCACGTTGAGGAAAACGATGGAGCGAAGCAGACCTCCCTCGCTGTTGATCTCGGGCGCCCCGGTGGAGATCTTCAGCTTGGTGATCAGGGAGAGCGGCACCTGCGCCCCGTTCATGCCGGAAACCAGTATCCGCTGGATGGAGGGGATGTCGTCACGCAAGCCGCGCATGTAGCGGAGCCGGATCGGGAAGCGGTTGCGCCCCTCCACCGAGGTGGAGAGCATCTCGCCACCGAGCGCGGTCGAGATGACTTCCTGGATGTCGCCTACGCTGACGCCGTAGCGCGCCGCAGCCTCGCGGTCGATGTCGATGTCGATGTAGTTGCCGCCGGTCACCCTTTCCGCGACGACGTCCGCCGCGCCCGGCACCGTTTTCAGTATCCCTTCGGCCTGCACCGCCAGGTCCTTCAGGACGTTCAGGTCGGCGCCGAATATCTTGACGCCGAGGTCGGTACGGACCCCGGTGGAAAGCATGTTGATGCGGTTGATGATCGGCTGGGTCCAGCCGTTTCTGACCCCTATCTGCTGCAGTTTGCTGTCCAACTCGGACACGATGTCGGCCTTGGTCACCCCCGGACGCCAGTTCTCCTTCGGCTTCAGGATGATGATGCTCTCGAACATGGAGACCGGCGCCGGATCGGTGGAGGTCTCGGCGCGCCCCACCTTGCCCAGTACGTGCTCGACCTCGGGAACGCTCTTGATCACCGTGTCCTGCACCTGGATCAGCCGCTTCGCCTCGTTGATGGAGACGTTGGGGAGCGTCACCGGCATGTAGAGGAGCGAACCCTCGTCCAAGGGCGGCATGAACTCGCTGCCGATGCTCATGAACATGGGAATGGCGATGGCGAGCGCCAGGACGTTGAGCGCGATGGTGGTCTTCTTCCACTTGAGCACCCACCTGATTATGGGGGAGTACATCTTGATGAAGAAGGTGGAGACCGGGTTGGAACTCTCCGGCGGCATCTTGCCGCGCATCAGGAAGTACATCAGCACCGGCACCAGCGTGATGGCGATGAACGCCGACCCCATCATGGAGAAGGTCTTGGTGAAGGCGAGCGGGTGGAACAGCTTCCCTTCCTGTCCCTCAAGCATGAACACCGGGACGAAGGAGAGGATGATGATGGCCAGCGAGAAGAAGATGGCGCGCCCGACCTGCTTCGCCGAGGCGATGATCACCTCCAGGCGCTTTTCCTTCCGCTCCTCGGGTGGCATCTCGGAGAGGTGCCGGTAGCAGTTCTCCACCATGATGACCCCGGCGTCGACCAGGACGCCGATGGCGATGGCGATCCCCCCAAGGGACATGATGTTCGAGGTCACCCCCATCAGCTTCATGGTGATGAAGGAGAACAGCACCGCGATGGGAAGCGTCAGCACGATGACCAGTGCGCTCTGGAAGTGGAGCAGGAAGACGAGGATGACCAGCGAAACGACGATCGATTCCTCGATCAGCGAGTGTTTCAGCGTGTTTATGGCGCGGGCGATCAGGTCGGAACGGTCGTAGGACACCATGATCTTCACGCCGGGAGGAAGCCCTTTTTCCAGCGAGATGATCTTCTCCTTCACGCGGTCGATAACGTCCTTGGCGTTTTCACCGTAACGCATGACCACGATGCCGCCGACCGCCTCGCCCTGCCCGTTCATGTCCAACATGCCGCGCCGGATTGCGCCTCCCAGCTGCACCGTGCCGAGGTTCTTGACGTAGATCGGCGTGCCGCGCATGTCGGCGCCGACGACGATGTTCTCCAGGTCGGTGGTCGACTTGATGTAGCCGCGGCCGCGGATCAGGAACTCGGCGTCCGCCTGCTCGAGGAGCCTGCCGCCGACGTCGTTGTTGGATTTCTTGATCGCCTCCGCCACGTCCGAGATCTTGACGTTGTAGGAGAAGAGGCGGTTCGGGTCGAGGTCGATCTGGTACTCGCGCACGAAGCCGCCGATGGAGGCGACCTCGGCCACGCCGGGGACCGTGTTCAGCTGGTAGCGGACGAACCAGTCCTGCAGGGTGCGGAGCTGTTCGAGGTCGTACCCCTTCCCTTCCAGCGTGTACCAGAAGACGTGTCCGACCCCGGTGCCGTCGGGCCCGAGCGTCGGGACCACGCCCGGCGGGAGCAGCGATGCCGCGTAGTTCAGGCGCTCGAGCACGCGCGTCCTGGCCCAGTAGATGTCCGCCTTGTCCTCGAAGATCACGTAGATCATCGAGAAGCCGAACGCGGACGAGGCGCGGACGGCGCGCACCTGCGGCAGCCCCTGCAGGTTCACGGCGAGCGGGTACGTCACCTGGTCCTCGACCACCTGCGGGGATCGCCCGGGGTAGTCCGTAAAGACGATGACCTGGTTGTCCGAAAGGTCCGGGATCGCGTCCACCGGCGTCTTGTACACCGCCCAGACGCCCCAGGCGATCAGCAAGGCAAACATCATGAGGATGATGACCCGGTTCCGGGCGGAATATTCGATGATTCTTTCAATCATTAAAAACCTCAGTGATCACAGGTAGATCCAAAACTACATTTTCATATCGTCCATGCCCATCCCGCCGCCTTTCTTTGCGGGAGCGGGAGCCGGAGCCGGCGCGCCTGGCGCCGCCCCGCCATGCCCTGCGTGGCCACCGGCAGGAGGCGTCGCGGCTGCGCCCGGAGGCGCGGGTGCAGGAGCCGCAGGAGCTGCCGGCGCCCCTGGAGCCGCAGCCCCGCCGTGCCCTTGATGCCCGCCGCCGCTGCCTCCGGTAAGCTGGGACTCCGAGTCGATCAGGTAACCGCCGGAGGCGGCAACCTTGTCGCCGCGCTTAAGTCCCGAGAGAATCTGCACCTTGTCCGCAACCCGGGCGCCGACCTGCACGTCGCGCGGCTCGAACATCCCGGCCTGCGTTTCGATCCAGACCACCTGCCGTTTTCCGGTGTCCATGACGGCGGTGGCCGGAATGGACAGCGAGTTCCCCAGCGGGACCTTGATCGAGGCGTTCACGAACATGTCGGGTTTCAGCTTGAGGCCCGCGTTTGACATCTCCACCCTGACCTTCACGGTGCGGGTCTTGGGATCGAGGAACGGGTAGACGAAGGAGACCCGTCCGGAGAAGGTCTTGCCGGGATAGGACTGGGACAAGATGTCCACCCTCTGCCCCATCTTCACGAAGGAGAATTCGTTCTCGTAGACCTCCACCTCGACCCAGACGTTGGAGAGGTCGGCGATGCTGAAGAGGGTATCCCCCATGTTGACGTACTGCCCTTCCTGCACCATCTTCTCGATGACCACGCCGGAGAGCGGCGTGTAGATGGGGAGCTTGATGTTGGGGTGTCCCGCCTTTTCCAGGCCGGCGATCTGCTCGTCCCTTACCCCGAGGAGTTTAAGCCTCTGCCTGGCCGAGGATACCAGCCCCTCCCCTCCCTGTGAGATGGACTGGATGGAGGATGTCCGGAACTGTTCGCGGCTCTTCAGGGCCAGCAGGTATTCCTGCTGCGCCGCCACGAGGTCGGGGGAGTAGAGTTCGGCTACCGCCCTACCCTTGGAGACGTAGGCGCCTACCGTGTTCACGTTCAGCTTGTCGATACGCCCCGCAACCCATGCGGTCACCTTGGCCTGCCTGGACTGGTCGTACTGGACGATGCCGACCGCGTTGATCTCCTTGGAGAGCGGGATATAATCGGCAGCCACGGTGGCCACGTTCGCCATCACCGCCTGGGTCGGGGAGAGCGATACATGCCCGAGCATCTTCTGCTCTTCCGCGCTCGCCTGGGTCCCTTCCACCTTCTTGATCAGTTGCATCCCGCAGATGGGGCAGACGCCCGGCTTGTCCTTGATGATGAAGGGGTGCATGGCACAGGTATAGAGAACCTGGCCCTGCGCAGCTTTGTCCCCCTTCGCAGCAGGCTGGGCCTTCTTCTGCGCCAGGTAATAGCCGCCGCCGGCCACCGCGGCCACCAGGATCAATACAATCGGGATCGCAACCTTCACACTTTGTTTCATCGTCAATACCTCGTGGACGGAATGGAGTGAATTAAATCTCTGCAGTTACAACAGGCTTTCTAATCGTTGTTAGCGACACCTTCCGCTAAAGGTCCCTCCCCCTTCAAGGGGGAGGTCAGGAGGGGGATGGGTTAGCCCTCCACGGGAAGAAAACATGTGCTACAGCTCCTTCCCGATCAGCGCTTCCAACTGGGCGAGCTTCATCTGGTAGTCGGCCATGGAGTCGAAGTATTCCCGCTCGTAGTTGAACAGGACGACGCGGTTGTCGAGCAGGGTCAGGAAGTCGACCTTGTTGACGCGGTAACCTATCACCGCCGACTCCAGCGACTGCTCCGCCTGGGGGATGATCCCCGTGCTGTAGAGATCGACCAGTTTCCTGCGCCGCTCCAGCTGGGCAAGCAGGTCGGCTATCCCGGAACCGATGCTGTTTCTGACACCGTTCAGTTCCTCCCCGGCCATGGTCACCTCGGAGGAAGACTCCGCGACCATCGCCTGGCGGCGCTCCTTCTGGAGCGGCAGGTTGAAGGTGACGCCGAGGGAGTACATGTCCGAGCCGTCGCTCCCCATCGCCTTCTGCCTCTGCATGTACTCGAAGGAGACGTTGAAGTCCGGATAGAACTCCTTCTGCGCCAGTTCGTGACCGGCCCTCCCCTTTTCGATCAGGGCCCTCAGGCTTTTCAATTGCGGACGGTTGTCCTCGGCGATGTCGCGCAACTGGTCGGACGTCAGGGTAAGCGGCGTCAGCTTGAAATCCGCGACCCGGCCCACCTTGGTCGATTGCGGGCGGTTCAGGAGGGAGTTCAGGTTCGCCTCCAGGCTCCTTCTCTGCTGCTCCAGGGAGATCTTCATGTCCAGCATCCGGGAGCGCTCCAGGAGGGCCTTGTAAATGTCCTGCTGCGCCCCCTGCCCGACCGAGTATTTCGTCTCCGCCAGCGTGATGAAGTCGTCGATTATCTTGATGTTCTTGTCGAGGATCCCCAGCGACTTGTCCGTGAAGTAGATCTGGTAATAGGTCTCCTTCACCATCCGGGTCAGTTCGAGTTTGCGCTCCTCGACGCTCCAGCGATAGCTCTCCGACTCGTGCGTAGCGATCTCCTCGCGGAGTTTCCTCTTTCCCGCGTACGGCAGCTGCTGGCTGATGCCGATCACCTTCTGGGTCATGCCGTCGCGGGTGAAGCTGAGGGGATCGGTGACGATGCCGTTCTGGATCTTCAGCATCAGCATCGGATCTTCCAGGGCGCCCGCCTGGGAGGCGCGGCTCTTGTACATCTGCCAGCGAGCGGCGGACGATCTCAATTCGGGGTTGTTGGCGAGGGCGGTATCTACCAGTCGGGAGAGGTTTTCAACAGGTTGGACGGCTTCAGCGTGGGCGTTTGGAACCCAGAGGGAGAGAGCCAGCAACAGGTAAAGCGATAAAAGCCGGTGGTTCATGATGACTCCGAAGATTAATCAATAGGTGCGACAAAGTTAATTCATGAAGCGTGCCCGAAGGCTAACCTCTTATTTTTCGCACTCTTTGCGGGGATCGACACTATTGGGAAGAAGGATATTCGCCACTAACAGTGGAATATTATACACATTGCAGCAATTGTCGCAGCTAATCATTCGCTAATCATTCAAACTTATTCGGCAGAAATAGAAAAATCTGAAGAGAACAGTTCAATTAACAGTACCGTCCAATTCAGATTCTTCCGTCAATCTAACAGGAGTATGGGAATCAGCCACGTGGCTTAACTGAAAGTGTCACCTGTTTATGCACATACAAGCCCGTCTTTCAAGCTGATGGTCCTGTCGGAGTAAGCTCCGTTTTCAGGATTATGAGTGACCATGACCACAGTCTGCCCTGCGTCATTCAGTTGCCGGAACAGTGCCATGACTTCTTCGCTGGTCTTGGAGTCGAGGTTGCCGGTCGGCTCGTCGGCGAGGAGGATGTGCGGGCTGTTCACGATGGCGCGGGCGATGGCTACGCGCTCCTGTTCGCCGCCGGAGAGCTGGTTGGGGAGCCGGTCCGTCTTGGTCCCAAGCCCTACCCGCTCCAGCGCCTGACGGGCCGATTCCCTCTTCGCTGCGGTAGTCATCTTCACTATGGCCAGCGGGAGCATGACGTTCTCCAGCGCGGTCAGGTACTGGATCAGGTGGAACGACTGGAAGACGAAGCCGAGGTTCTGAGCGCGGAAGTCGGCAAGCCTCTCGCTGTCCAACTGGTACAGGTTAACGCCTGCCATCTCCACTTCGCCGCTGGTCGGGTGGTTCATCCCGCCGAGGACCGACAAGAGCGTGCTCTTCCCGGAGCCGGACTGCCCCATGATGGTAATGAACTCGCCCGCCTCGATGCTGATATCAATGCCGCGCAGAGCCTCGACGACATCCGAGCCGGTGCGGTACTGCTTCTTGACCTGCCTGATTTCAATGAGTGCCATAAATTCCTCTTCTTAAAGCGCCCTGAGGGCTTCGGTTGGGTCCATCTTGCTGGCGTGCAGCGCGGGGTACAGGCTGGCCAGAATGCCCAGGAGAAGCGCCAGGCCGATGGAGCCGAAGGCGACCGTGGAATCCCAGAGCAGATGCGCGTTCTTGCTTTCCGCCATGAACGGAAGCGCCAGCTTGGCGCCGCCCATCCCCACCAGGTACCCGAGGACCCCGGCCAGCAGGCTGACCAGCGCCGCCTCCAGGAGGATGATGCGCATGATGTGGCTTTTCCTGAAGCCGATGGCTCGGAACACGCCGATCTCGGTGGTCCTTTCGTTGACGCTTCCCATCATGGTGACGAAGACGATCAGCGACCCGATGAAGACGACGACGGCGGCCATGGCGTACGAGAACCTTTTGAATTGATCCAGCGCCTTCAGGCGACCTTCGACCACCTGCTGGATGGCCGAGACCTTGGAATCCGGTAGTATTTCGGCGATCTGCGTGACCATGTCGCCGATAGGGCAGCCGGAACAAAGGGCGGCTACCTCGGCCATGGTGATCTTGCCTTCCTTGCCGAGAAGTTTTTGCGCCCTGGGGAGAGAAGCGAAGACGAGCGAATCGTCCTGCGAGCCGGTCTGGCTGAGAACGCCTGCGACTTTGAAGGTTTCGCCCTTGATCTGGACGCTGTCGCCGGAACTCGCATTGAGGACGTTAGAGGCGTCGCTCCCCAGCAGCAGTTCGTTGTCGCCCTTGGGCGGATCGCCGAAGATCTGCCACCACTGCTTCATCTTCAGTTCCGCAGCGAAGTCGACACCGACCAGCAGGACGTCGTGAGTGCCGATCTTCACGCCACCGAGCACCTTGGGGGAGACAGCGGAGATGTTCTTGTTGTTCTTGATGGTGCGGATCTTGGCGAGGTCCTCCTCCTTGATCTCCCGCTGGTCGAAGGTGACGCCGCCGAGGCTGATGCCGCCGTAGTTCATGGAGAGACCGTTGCTTTGCGGGGTAACCAGGATGTTGGCGCCGAACTCGTCCATCTTCTTTTCGATGTCGCTGGACATGGAGCGGGTCAACGTCACCAGGGTGACGATGGTGGCGATGCCCACCATGAGGCCGATGGTTAGAAAGGCCATCTTGGCCTTGCGTCGCTTCAGGTTGTTGATCGAGATGGTGTGCAGTTTCATTGTTTCTCCGTGTGTCGGGAGTTTAAGGATTACCGTCAACCTCAGCCTATGCTGATGAGAACATGTAGGAGCGGCATTCCTGCCGCGATAAACGCCCTCACCCTACCCTCTCCCGGAGGGCGAGGGAGAGTTGGGCAAAGCCTTTAGTTGATGGTAAGAGCGGCTGTAATATCCCCTCGCCCTCCGGGAGAGGGTGGCCGAAGGCCGGGTGAGGGAGCTGCCACGAAGCGACCATCATGCCACTTGCTACGTCCGAATGCTTATCAAGTGTCATGCCAAAGGCGGGAAACCAGTTCAAGTTGCCGGAATTACGTCAGCAACTACCATTTGGCCTCATCCTCGCTGCCATTTTCGGGGGAATATTCGACGCAGGCCGGAGAATATTCTACAGTTTTTTAACCAGTTTCAGTTCTGGTTCCCAAGCTCCAGCTTGGGAACCGGCTCCACTATGCCTTTTCACTATTAACCAGTTTCATCCCGCAGATGGAACAGTCCGCAGTGGGGTCGTTGCTGGTGATCCAGGGGTGCATGGGGCAGGCGTACAAGGCTCCCTTTGACGCGCCCTTCATCTTATCGGCTTTGCCGAAAAAGAACCAGAGGTTGAGGCCGATGAGCGCCAGGCCGGAGAGGGTGACGATGATTTGAGTAAGATCCATGACATCAACCCCTTTCCACGGTGAACCCGCGCAGGCGCAGGGCGTTGGTGACGACGCTGACGGACGACAGCGCCATGGCCAGCGACGCGATGATGGGACTGAGCAGCCAGCCGGTCAGCGGGTACAGCACGCCGGCCGCAATCGGGATGCCGAGTATGTTGTAAAAGAACGCGAAGAACAGGTTCTGCTTGATGTTCGCTATGGTCGCCCTCGACAGCGCGATGCTGGATATGACACCGTTCAGATCGCCGCGAACAAGGGTTATGTCCGCCGCCTCGATCGCCACGTCCGTGCCGCTCCCCATCGCGATGCCGACATCGGCCTGGGCCAGCGCGGGCGCGTCATTGATGCCATCCCCCACCATCGCCACCACCTTCCCCTGCGCCTGCAGCTTCCTGATTTCCTCCCCCTTCCCGTCCGGCAGCACCTCAGCGATCACACTGTCCACTCCCACCTGTCTGGCAATGGAGTTGGCCGTCCGCGTGTTGTCACCGGTCAGCATGATCACCTCGAGACCCAAGTCACGCAATCGCCGGATCGCACTGGCCGAACCCTCCTTTATCGGGTCGGAGATGGCTATGGTCCCGGCGTAGGAGCCGTCTATGACGACAAAGATGGGTGTCTTCCCCTGGTCGGCAAGAAGATGCGCGGCGCTCGGATCGGTCACCAGGCCACGCTCCTTGAGCAGCAGCGAGGTGCCGATAAGTACCTTCTTGCCATCGACCACCGCCTCGATGCCGTGGCCGGGTATCGCCTTGAAATCGGAGCTGGCGAGGAGCGGCAATCCTCGCTCTTCCGCCGAGCGGACGATCGCCTCGCCAAGCGGGTGTTCGCTGCCGTACTCGGCCGAGGCGGCGATCTGCAACAACACCTCTTCCGGGACACCGATAGCGTTTATGTCGGTAACGGAAGGAACTCCGCGGGTTATGGTGCCGGTCTTGTCCAGAACGATGGTGTCGAGCTTGTGCGCCGTTTCCAGAGCCTCGCCTCCCTTGATCAGGATGCCGCTTTGGGCTCCGCGCCCGGTGCCGACCATGATGGCGGTAGGCGTGGCGAGGCCGAGCGCGCACGGACAGGCGATGATGAGGACGGAGACGAAGGTAAGGACCGCCATGTTGAGCCGGGTGTCAGCCGGAGAGAGGTCGAACCAGACCACGAAGGTGGCGATGGCGAGGGAAATGACCACCGGGACGAAGTAACTGGCGATAAGATCGGCCATCCGCTGGATCGGGGCCTTGCTCCCCTGCGCCTGTTGCACCAGCCTGACGATCTGCTGCAAGACGGTGTCCTTCCCGATCCTGGTGGCGCGCAGCCTGAACGAGCCTGTCTTGTTGATGGTGGCGCCGATGACGGTGTCGCCGGCCTTCTTCTGCACCGGCAAAGCCTCCCCGGTCAGCATGCTCTCGTCCACCGAGGAAGCCCCCTCGATCACCTCGCCGTCCACCGGAACCTTTTCGCCGGGGCGAACCAGGATGCTGTCTCCGACCAGCACCTCCGAAACCGGGATATCCTGCTCCGTGCCGTCGCGCAACACGCGGGCCGTCTTCGGCTGCAGTCCTATCAGCGCGTGGATGGCGCCGCTGGTCTTGCTCTTGGCGCGAGCCTCCAGCAGTCGCCCCATGAGGATGAGGGTCACGATGATGGCCGCCACCTCGTAGTAGACTCCGACCGGCGCCGCCATCTCGTGCCCGTGGTCGGCGCTTGGGGCCGCGCCTGCACGGAGCCACTGAGGTGCGATGGTAGCGACGAGACTGAAGACGTAGGCCGAGAGCGTCCCGAGGGAAACCAGCGTGTTCATGTCGGCCACCCGGTGCCTGGCGGCGGCCCAGGCGCCGGTGAAGAACTCGCGTCCGGCCCAGAAAAGAACCGGCGTGGTCAGGGCGAACTCAACCCAGGCACGTCCCGGGAAGTTGAAGAGGTCGGCCAGGGCAGGAACCACGTGCCCCGCCATAGCGATCACGGCGAGCGGTAAGGTGAGGGAAAGCGCGATGAGGAACTTGATCCTGTTCTTTTGGTACTGCTCCTCGTGCACCCGGGACTGGGCCTCCAGCATCTCGGTTTCATCGGTTTCGCTTCCGCCGCTTCCCGCCTCAAGGACTTCGTACCCCAGGTCACGCACCACCTGCTTGAGCGCCTGGGAGTCCGTCACCCGCGGATCGTACTTGAGGGTGGCGCGGGTGGTGGCGAAGTTGACGGCAGCCTTGACGACTCCTGGCGACCCGGAGAGGGTTTTTTCTATGCGCCCCGCGCAACCGGCGCAGTTCATGCCCAGAAGCGGGAATTCGCACTGCTCGACCTGCTCCGGCGCCGCGCCCGCCGTCGCGCCCGCCGACCCGGTCTCCGCCGGTACCGAAGCCTCGGCGCCGAGGTAGCTATCCGGGCTTTTCTCGAACTTATCCTTGCATCCCGACGAGCAGAATCGGTATGTGACGCCGGCATTGACGGCGGTCAGCGCCGCATCCTCGGGCACGTCCATGCCGCAGACAGGATCACGATAAGCAGTTTTTTCAGACATCTCTGCATCCTCCATTTACTACTTCAGAAACCGCGACAGCGCGGTCTTTACCTCGTCCAGGAGCTGTTGTTGAGACATCGGCTTGGCCGCTTCGTGCTGCGTGTCGCTCCCCTGCGCGAGGACGCAGTTCTCCAGGTGGCTGGTCAGAAGTTCCACCCCTAGTGCGTCCAGCGCGGAGCGGACCGCCGAGATCTGGTTCAGTATGTCGACGCAGTAACGCTTCTCTTCGAGCATCCGCTCTATGCCCGCCACCTGCCCGCCAATCCGCTTGACGCGGGTGATCATCTTGCTTTTCGATGTTCCGCTCATGGTTCCTCCTGCACAAAAAATACCCCTAGGGGGTATAGCCATGCATCAACATACCCCTAGGGGGTATCGTCGTCAAGTCTAAAAATATGAACCGTTAGCCACAGAGAAAATCTGAGGACATCTGAGAAAAATCTATTTGGTCTAAAAAAAGAAGCGGCTTTGGATGCCGCTTCTACAGGGAGGTTTATTGTTCGACTTCACACCTTCTTCACCGCCAGGTTCGCCGCCACCAGGATCGGGTCCCAGACCGGCGAGTACGGCGGAGCGTAAGCGAGGTCGAGCTCGGCTATCTCGAACACCGTCATATGCTTGTAGATCGCTGTCGCCAGGACATCGAGCCTCTTCGCCACCACGTCCTCGCCGACGATCTGGCCGCCCAGGAGCAGGCCGGAACCCTTCTCGCACAAGAGGATGATCCGCATGGTGCTCCCGCCGGGGAATTCTCCCCGGGTCGGGCTATCGACGACCACCTTCACGAAATCGCGCCCAAGCGATTGCAGTTGCCTCTCGCTCAAGCCGGTGGTCGCCACGGTGAGTTCGAAGAACTTGAAGACGGCAGTCTGGTCGATGCCGTAGAACTGCGTCATGTTGTCGATATTGCATATGTTGTTGCCGATGATGCGCCCGTGCTTGTTGGCAGCGGGGCCGAGCGGGAAATAGGAGTTCTTCCCCAGTTGGCGGACGTAATGCTCGGCGCAGTCGCCGCCGGCGAAAATGGTGTCGAAATTGGTGCGCAGATACTTGTCCACCTGCGCCGACCCGGCCACCCCGAGAATCCCGCCGCATGCCGCTAAAAGAGCTGTGTTTGGCCTGTTCCCGACCGCAACCACGACCAGGTCTGCCTCGAAGGCGCCGGCAGAGGTCCGTATATGCCGTCCAGCCTTTTCCTCGATGTCGACGCCGGTGAGTAGCTCGATCCCCTTCTCCTTCACCTTGTCCAGGACCTTCGCCCGTGCCTCGTCGCAAAAGGACGGCAGGATGTTCGCCGCCTTCTCGATGATGGTCGGCTTGATCCTCAGGTTGCAAAGGACGTCGGCCACCTCCAGGTTGGTGTAGCCTGCGCCGACCAGGAGAGCGCTCTTTGGGGCTTTTTCGTAGATGAAACTCTTGGTTTGTCGCGTGTCTTCGAGCGTCTTGAAGTAAAAGACGTCGCTATCGTCAAAGCCGGGATACTCCAGCCGGATCGCCCGGTTGCCGGTGGCATAAACGAGGAAGTCGTAATCCTCGCTGTAGCTACTGCCGCTGGCCAGGTCGGTGACGCGCACCTTCTTGCCGGCCGGGTCGATCTCCGTCACTTCCTGGCGCAGACGGTAGTCGATCCCCCTCTCCTTCCGGATCACTTCCAGCGGGAGTGCGTAGAGCTTCTCCACCGGCTTGTCCTTGAAGAAAAGGTTGTACGGCATGCCGCAGGCTGCATAGGAGACGTCCCCGGTTTTCTCCAGCACTATCACCTGTGCTTCGGGCGACTGTCTCTTGATCTGGCTGGCAGCCGAGAGCCCGGCAGCGACCCCGCCAATGACGACCGTCTTCATATCCCCCCCTCTCGATCACCCCTCAGGCTCGAACATGCTCTTATCGACGCCGCATACCGGGCAAACCCAGTCGTCAGGCAGATCCTCGAACGCGGTCCCGGGGAGTGCACCGCTATCCATGTCTCCCACTGCCGGGTCATAGATATAGCCACAGACAGTGCAACGATATTTCTGCATGGCGTTTCCTCCTCTTTACGAGTGGATTGATAAAAGTCAAACCACCGCTGACTGAAACAGTGCAAGATAAACAACACACCTTAAAAAGACTTATAAAAAGTAGCTGGAGAGGGACCAATGTCAAGTTGCTGTAGATTCACATCAGGAAAACCGAAAGGCATGTACACTGCATCGCATCGGTGCTAAAGATAGCCGCTGCAATCTGCAGGGAGAGACTTCACTGCGGACATTTCACGGAGAGTAAATGAAGAACGTTTTCAGCAGGTTCGATCCAGGGTTACTCGCCTCCGAGCAGCGCCCGATGCTCCGTTTTCTCGTCATCCTCACGGCGGCATCAACCATAGGTCTGCAGGGCTACACCATACTTTTCAACAACTTCGCGGCGGAGATGGTCCACCTGAACGGTAGCCAGGTCGGCATCACCCAGTCGATCCGTGAAATTCCGGGGCTATTGACGCTGCTGGTGGTTTTCGTCCTGATGGTGGTCCGCGAGCATAAACTGGCGGCGCTCTCCGTGGTCCTCCTTGGCCTCGGCACCGGCATCACCGCGCTCATTCCCTCCTACGGCTGGGTCATCTTCACCACGGTGGTCATGAGCTTCGGCTTCCACTACTACGAGACCACCAACCAGTCGCTCACCCTGCAGTATTTCTCGACCGCCGTCTCCCCCCTCATTTTCGGGAGGCTTCGCGCCCTGGCCGCCGTATCGAGCGTCGCCGCCGGCCTCATCGTCTACTGTCTGAGCGGGTTCGTGCAGTACCGAGGGATGTACCTGGCCATCGGCGCCGTCGTCCTGATCGCGGGCATCTGGGGCCTCTGCCAGAACCCCACCCACGCAGGGATCGTCCCGCAGCGCAAGCAGATGGTCTTTCGCCGCAGGTACTCGCTGTTCTACATACTGACGCTTCTCTCCGGCGCCAGGCGCCAGATCTTCGTGGTCTTTTCCATCCTGCTCCTGGTGCAGGTCTTTCACTTCACGGTGAGGGAGATGACCCTCCTCTTCATCGTCAACAACGTGGTCGCCTACATCCTCAACTCGATGATAGGCAAGGCGATCAACCGCTTCGGCGAGCGCTTCATCTCCTCTATCGAATACGGCGGCGTCATCGTCGTCTTCCTCGTCTACGCCTTCACCACGTCGAAAAATATGGTCATGTTCATGTACATAGTCGACAACATCCTCTACAATTTCGACGTTTCCATCCGCACCTACTTCCAGAAATTGGCGGATCCCGCGGACATCGCATCTTCCATGTCGGTTGGCTTCACCATCAACCACATAGCGGCGGTATTCCTTCCTGCACTGGGGGGCTACTTCTGGATGCTGGACTACCGCATCCCTTTCATAGGAGGAAGCATCCTCGGCGTCGTTTCTCTTATTGCCGCCCAGTGGATGCGCGTTCCGGCGAAACCCGCAACAGAACATATCTGATGTTACGGCTACTTGACTACTCTTGGTAAGTAGATGCACCGATGCGCACGTAAGGAGATATGCCATGTTCAAGCGTATAGACCATGTGGAGATCATCCCCCGCGACTTCGACAAGAGCATGAAGTTTTACACCGAGGTAATGGGATTCAATCTGAAGGAAAGGATGAAGGTTCCCGTCCCTCCTCTGGAAGAAATCGCCTACCTGGCCCTTGGGGACACGGTGCTGGAACTCATGCGGGTCAAGGACGCGGCGATTGCCAACGCCGAACCGTGGAGCACCGGGTACAGGATGATGGCCCTCGAGGTCGAAGACATGGACCGAGCGCTGGAATATCTGCAGGGCAAGGGCGTGCCTGCGACCTGGGGTCCGGTGAACCTTGGGACGTCGAAGCGTGCCGAGATACATGATCCGGACGGGCTGTCGATAGAGCTGAGACAGTGGTAATTATTTGAAAAATACACAGGAGGTAGGAAGATGATCCCGGAAAAGATGATCGAAGTACTGCAGCATGAAGGCGTCGTGGCCATTGCCACGCAGGGAAAGGACGGTCCGCACCTGGTGAACAGCTGGAACAGCTATGTGCAGATCACCGAGTCGGGAACGCTGCTGATTCCCGCGGGATATATGAACGAGACCGAGGCGAACGTGAAAAAGAACCCGAAGGTCCTTCTAACCTTGGGAAGCCGGGAAGTTGCGGGCGCGCATGGTCCGGGGACCGGTTTCCTGATCGAAGGGACCGCGGCTTTCGAGAGTTCGGGGGCGTATTTCGAAGTCGTCAGGGGCAAGTTCCCCTGGGCGCGGGCGGCACTGGCGATCACCGTTTCTGCCATCACGCAGACCCTGTAGGAGCGGCATTCCTGCCGCGATCAACCACCCCGTCGAGCTCCCCCTCGCCCTCCGGGAGAGGGCCGGGGTGAGGGCGGTGGCCCAGGCGACTCATTCCTTCGTGGCAACGCCCTCACCCGCCCTTCGGGCACCCTCTCCCGGGGGGCGAGGGGTTGGCTGCGTTCTCGGGGGGATTCTCGGGGGGATTCTCGACGTTTCTCGGGGGGACGTTGCTGGGCCGAAGGGGACGCTGGTCACTAGTAACTCGACAAACTGACCAGCGTCCCCCTGCCCTCCCCCTGCCCGACGATGATGACGTAGGTTGAAGACGACAGCATAACCGGTAAGAAGTCGCCGCATGAGGGTTGAGAGTTTGGTTTTCGTCGAACGAAGAAGCAGATGGAAGTGATTGGACATCAGTGCCCAGGCAAGGCATTCCGTCTCCGTCTTGAGGAGCAGGCGAGAAAGACGTTCGACGAAGGAGCGCCTATCCACATCGTCGAGGAAGATGTCCCTCTTCTCGATCCCGCGGACCATCACATGCTGCAGCAAACCGGGTATGTCAATCCGTGCTAGCCTTGGCATCCGCTAACGCTAGCGTCAATAAGTCAACAAAGTCAGCAACGTCCCCCGCTCCGCTTTGAAAATTTTGCTCCTGTAGAACTCACAGTAATGAACTGGATTGCATATTGCCCCAAGCTGCCTCCACTATTATGTATAATCAACACGGCATCAGATTTGCTTTGTTTAAATATTTTGTCTAGTTCGGGTGAAGGTTGCCCAAAATAATCAACAATCTCTTCGTGAATAACCTTGTCATTAAAAAGATACTGAATTTTTTTATACTCCTCCATCATACCATTACCATCAATTACGTTGCCTTGTTTGTCAAAGGCAACAATTGAAACTTTACCAAAGCGTGTTTGCAAATCTTGAGCGGGACAAAAAGATACAGAAGCAAAAAGAAACAATATCCCAACCATTTGAAACATAAGCCACTTAACTCTTACACCCTTCAATCTCTTCATAAATTCCTCCTATAATTAAAGTGGCTCCGAGTTATACCGTTGAACATCAAGACGGAGCCTTTATCTTGTCGTTCAACGGGTCTGCACTTGACCTGCCGGGAGTCTTAACTCCCGACAGGTCTAAGTGCAAGTTGGTATTGCTTTGTCTAAGATAACTGACGTTCTATTTCGGCGGGTGTGCGCCAGCCTCAGCAAACTCTACGCTGTCTTTAAGTGTTCTTGCGGGAGGCGGTTTAGGTTCCTCTTTTTTTGGCTTCTCGTCGTCGCTCATGCTGGCCTCACTTGTTAGTCGTTTTCGGGTCTACGCCTTCTTTAATAACTCTAGCTGGCGGAGGTTGGGGTGGGGGAGGTTTTGGTGCTGGCTTTAATTCGTTTGCCATTTACTGTTCTCCTTTAGATTGTTTAATCTCTATTTTGTGTATTGCATCACTCTCAATGTTAACCCTTCCGAGATAGTAGGGGATTACGGAGAGTGCTATAAATATAAAGGACAACACCATAAAAACATAGGTTCTGTGAAAATAAAAAGAGCGACTTTCGTTGTTTGCTCCGTTTATTGATGAACATTCAATGTACCTATCTCTGATATATTCAAACATTTTACTTGAAACAGTTTTATCGCAATCTTCTTCATCAGCATGATAGGCTTTAAGGTCTACATAATATTTTTCAGTTGCATTGCAAAGAGGCATGTATTTGTACTCATAAAATATTGAGGCTCTAACAAAATAATAAATGCTTGGAAGTAAGAATAATATGGCAGTTATGATGTAACCCAGTAAATGATAAAAATAAATTGCTGAATAGTTTTTTGGAAATTGCGCACAAAAAACTGCTAATATTACAAAAATTAAGAATAGTATAAAGTGTTTAGGGCTAATATCATTGCCTGATTCTGCCTTAATAAGCATGTACAATGATAAAATTGCCAAACAACCCAAGAACAATGTAAAGCCAAAAAAACAGGCTGCTGAGAAATCGCTAGTAATAATTCTTGATGTTTTTAAGAAGTATGCAATTATTGAAAACTCAGTTGCAAATACAGCAATGGGAATTTGCATTCTTGAATTGAATTTTTCGCGCGCGTCAATTTCATGGTAGTAATGAGTTTGATATAGATCGAAAATATCTTTGTCGTTCATACCGTCCTATCCGTATTTTTCAAATTTACCAACGGTGCGGGGCGCACCGGCGGAGCGAAGCGAAGATCGTGTGCCGCCATGTGGTTGAGAATGTAGTTTCAGCCCCGAAGAGATGGAGGCTCAAACGGCGGGCATTCCGAACTTCTTTCTCAGGCCGAGTAGATATTGAATTTCCTCTGGCGGCCGCGACTCTCTGAACACCGGCCAGTACTCTGGCTGACGATCCGGCATGTTGACTGCTTCGCTGTTCTTTGCAAACAAATCCAGAAGCCTATCAATGTCAGTGCCTGGCCCCCCCCCAGTGGCAATATTCATTGAATCTGGGTAGTACTGAACTGGAAGGTAAGCATAACGATCCAGCGAGAGAACTTGGTACATTGTGTTCATAAGGTCTCTCGTACCAAGAAGTTGCTTCAAGTCGAGCTGGCGTGCAGCAATTTCCTCTGCAGTTGGCGTCGTAGCTTTCTTGAAATTAAAATGTGCAACGTAGTTATGCCGGATTTCAGTATATACGCCTTGTAATGCTGCCATATTTTTGTCGTAATCAGCGGCTTTCAAGTTGTCGATAAATTCATCTATAAATTCAGGTTTTATATAGTCTTTTACTATTTTATTGCGTAGCTTGCCCAGCGTCAGCCCTTCGCCGTCTGTATCAATACACAACTTCCATATTGATAGAATGACACTGTCAAAAAGGGCTTTTTCAACGTACTCCCAAAATGGTCCGAAGTCGTCCAGGATCAGGGCCCCTGGGAAGTGGAAAATTTTTTCCATGAGGTATAAGTTTGCGTTGAAGTTGGTGATTTCGTTTGCAATAGCACCAACTTCAAGTTCATATGCTGCCAAATGAGCAGGATTAATGATTTCGGAGGTTTTGTGATCGTTCAATGGCACTATGTTCTCCTTATTTCAGTATTCGGGCGCGGGGTGAGCGGCGGAGCAACCTTGCTCTCACAGGCTCCTGTTTGCTCCTATTGACTCGCGCAGTTCGTCTCCACCCGTTATGGTTGGGATCGAGTTTTGTTAGAACCACGACTCCATTACTCACCTATAGAAAAAGGCTGAATTTTAAGCGGCCCAGGGGAAACCTGCATGATCCTGTAATAACTGGTAACACCCGCTCTCAGAGTAGTTTCAATAGTGTACATTTCGCCATCACCAGACCAGTATGTAGGCAAAATCCCCAATACATATGCTCCAGGTGCCATTGCGAGATCTAACCTTTCTCCCGGCTCCAAATCAGCAGCCCTTTTCCCGTCAATATAGAGGTGGTTCTCTATCCTGTGTATACCTCCAGCACTTCCTAAATCGCGCACGACGACAATTTTGGATGTCTTGGGTTCATCTAAAAGTTGAAGGTAAACCCGCTCGGGCGGCACGTTCTTCGCCTGTTTTAGCGGCGTAGGGTAGGTAGCACAACCCGTGAATGCCAAAGTTAATATTAGTATTAACAATTTCATCTTTTGCGCTCCATGTGTATAAACTCGTATATTTAGCAATTTTTCTCAAATACCAACTCGTTATTGATCAGAAACTTGCCATCTACCCACGTTTTTTAAAACCTCAAAAAAAATTCTGTTCTTGTGGTTGACGTAACCATCCGCTTGAATTAAATTTATCAAATGGTGAAATGTTCCGTTTGGCGTGATGGCCGGTTTGTGGCCATCCATCAAAGGATGTGCTTTTTTGCGGTTTTTGCGGTTCATACAGCCATATGGCAAGTGTCCCGGTTGCCGTTCTTTCGCCACCCAGCCTGCTATTTCCTTTCGGCTTCGGAAAGTAAACTAATTAAATTCGGCTGTCAAAAGGAAAATGCCATGCTTCTCATTCCGAATGCCGCTTTCGATGATTTTACTGAATTTCTCTGCAACAAAGGTTTTTCTGGCGATGTATTACCCGAATATATAAAGTGGTTGCGCTATTATCTGGATTTCTGCAACAAGTATCCGGTCCCTGATTCGAAACCCGAAAGGGTGCGGCTGTTTGCTGAGAAACTGAGGGAAAAGAAGCAGACCGTGAAACAGAGGGAACGCGCTGCTCACGCTGTCTCGCTTTACTTTGAAATGCAAAAGGGTAACCGACATCCATGCTCTCAAGAAGTTCTCCCGCCGGTGGTCAAAGAATTTGGGGGTGACGTTTTCGCTTCGCAAAATGAAGATATTTCCCCGCCTGCGGCCTTCCCTCGCATTGAGGAGGATGGTAGAAAGCTGCCTGCTTTCAGGCGAACGTCGAACTATTTTGAAGCGGGATACGCATTGAAAACAGATTCTCCTGAGTGGGATGCGCTGCTTGCAGCACTGGCCGGGGAGATAAAACTTAGACACTACTCGCGTAAGACCTTGAAAACCTACGCTAACTGGTCCAGAAGGTTTCAAAGTTTCCTGAAAAACAAGTTGCCGCAGGAACTGATGACGGCAGATGTGAAGGATTACCTGACGTATCTGGCGGTAACGTGCAAAGTCGCTGCATCAACGCAGAATCAGGCGTTCAACTCTCTTCTGTTCCTCTTCCGCCATGGGCTGAAACGGGAATTCGGCGAGCTACGCGATGTGCCGCGTGCGAAGAAATCGCTATATATCCCGATGGTGCTCTCCCGCCCGGAGATCGATGCCATATTGAAACAGCTTTCATATCCGTACAATCTTGTCGTCAAGGTTCTCTTCGGCTGCGGACTGCGTTTATTCGAATGTCTGCAGATGCGCGTGGGGGATTTCAATTTCGACGCTGGAATGCTTTTGGTGCATGGCAAGGGGAAAAAAGATCGCACCGTGCCGATTCCTGAATCGATCGCATCGGAATTGAAGGCTCAGATCATTGTCGTAGGGGAGTTGCACGACCGGGATTTAGCCGTTGAATACGACGGGGTGTTTATGGATGACGAAATGGAGAAGAAATATCCCAACGCCCCCAAAGAGTTCATCAACCAGTGGTTTTTCCCACAGCAAGCATTGACGGTGGTGGCGGAAACCAACGAAAGACGGCGCTATCATCTCCATGAATCCCAACTTCAGGAAGCGCTCTATTTCGGCGTCCGACGGGCGAAAATTCCCAAAAAAGTCACAGCGCACACGTTTCGCCACTCCTACGCCACCCACCTCTTGCAGGCAAATTACGACATCCGCACCATCCAGACGCTGCTCGGTCACGCCAGCCTGAAGACGACCATGATCTACACCCATTGCGTGCCGGTCAGGACGGTCATGGAGCCGAAAAGCCCGCTTGATTTCTGAAACGGCACAACAGTGCGGCGGGGGGACGTAAGCGCCGTCCCGACCCGCCAGAACAAAACGTGCCCGGAGCAGACTGCTCGCGGGCACGTTTCGATGCAGCATCGGGATGTTCTGGCTTGCCGCTATAACCCGGCTATTCCACCCCTGCCGCCAGCAGATCGTTTACTACACTCCGGCCATGGTGAGCCGAAGATGGAGGGGATGAAGATGGCACTGCCCTCACCCGCCCTTCGGGCACCCTCTCCCGGAGGCGAGGGGTTGGTTATGAGCCCTCCGGGTTAATGGTTGGTTATGAGCCCCTTCGGGTGAGGGGATTAAATATAAAAACACCTGCCGGCGCTCGGGCCGACAGGTGTTTTTCGTACGTATATAGTAATCTGGTGCTACTTGAAGGTGGTCAGGATGTATTTGGCTATCGCAGTCGCCTCTTTATCGGGGACGGCTTTGGCGTCGAACTTGGTCATGCCGGGGCCGGGATTGCGCATCTTCGCGACGACGTCCTTCTCGCTCTTGATGCCATTGGCAGCCAGTGCCTTCTTGTTCAAGCTTTTTTGGGCGTTGACGATGTTGCCGCCTTTCGGATGGCAGGATGCACAGTGTTGCTCGAACTTCGCCTTGCCGTCGATCTTCTCTGCTTTCTTTGTCTCGCAGAAACCGGGTGCGGCCATCACAGACATAGACAACATCGCAACAGTAACAATATGGAACTTCTTCATCCTGATTCCTCCTTGGTTGTGGCGGGCATTGCCCATAAGAGATAATTTGTAAGGCGGAATCAATGCTAGTCTAGATTTTCCTGTTGTCAATGACTCTGTTGGCTTTGCCCTCGGCCCTCGGGATGCTGTGCGGCTCGACCAGCTTGACCACCGCCCCTACCCCGAGTACGGAATCGATCTTCCTCTCCACGCTGTCCAGGAACGCCTTCTGCAGTTTCATCTCGTCGAAGAAGATGTTCTCGGTCACCTCTATCCTGATCTCCAGGGTGTCGAGCGCCCCCTTCCGATCCACGACCAACTGGTAATGCGGCTGGCACCCCTCGACGGCGAAAAGGACGTCCTCGATCTGCGACGGATACACGTTGACCCCCTTGATGATCAGCATGTCGTCGGAGCGCCCCATGGTCTTCTTCATGCGCACCGTGGTCCTGCCGCAGTCGCACTTCCCGTAGTCCAGCGAGGTGATGTCGCGGGTGCGGTAGCGCACCATCGGGAAAGCCTCCTTGGTGAGCGAGGTCAGCACCAGTTCGCCCACGCTCCCCGGCGGGAGGGTCTTGCCGGTATCTGGGTCGATGATCTCGGCGATGAAGGCGTCCTCGGAGATGTGCATGCCGCACTTGCACGGGCATTCGCCGGCAACGCCCGGGCCGATGACCTCGGATAGGCCGTAGTTGTCGGTGGCGGAGATGCCGAGCCTCGCTTCTATCTCGCGACGCATCGACTCGGACCACGGCTCGCCGCCGAAGAGGCCGACCTTCAGAGAGAGAGCCTTCGGGTCGATCCCCATCTTCTCCATGCGCTCGGCAAGCGTCACCGCATAGCTCGGGGTGGAGACCAGCGCGGTGGTGCGGTAGTCCTGCATGATCATGATCTGCTTCTCGGTGTTGCCGGCTCCCATCGGGATGACGGACGCGCCGATCAGTTCGGAGCCGTAGTGCAGGCCGAAGGCGCCGGTGAAGAGGCCGTAGCCGAAGGCGATCTGCACCACGTCGTCGCTGTTCACCCCTGCGGCGGTCATGAAGCGGGCCACCAGGTTGGACCAGACCTTGACGTCGTGCTTGGTGTAGCCGACGACGGTCGGCTTGCCTGTGGTGCCGCTCGAGGAGTGGATGCGGACCACCTCGCGCAGCGGCACCGCGAACATGCCGTACGGGTAGTTGAGGCGCAGGTCCTCTTTCGTGGTGAAGGGGAGTTTGGACAGGTCTGCGAGGGAGCGTACGTCCTCGGGGACGATGCCCGACTCCTTGAACTTGGTCCGATAGCAGGTGACGTTCTTGTAGACGCGGTTGAGCGTAGCCTGGAGGCGTTCCAGTTGGAGCTGCTCCATCTCCTCGCGCGGCATGCATTCGTAAGTCGGATCCCAAATCTGCATAGCTACCTCTCCCAGATTTCTTTCTTGTCGCGCCCAAGGTAGGCGCGCTGCACATCCTTGTTTTCCAGCAACTCCGAAGCTATTCCTTCCAGTATCACTTTGCCGGTTTCCAGTACGTAGCCGCGGTCGGCGACCTTGAGGGCGGCGCGTGCATTCTGCTCCACCAGGAGGATCGTGGTCCCCTCTTCTTCCCTCAGGCGCTGGATCACCTTGAAGATGTCCTGAACGACGAGAGGAGCAAGTCCCATCGAGGGCTCGTCCAGAAGCAGGAGCTTTGGTCTCGCCATAAGCGCACGCCCGATAGCAAGCATCTGCTGTTCGCCCCCTGAAAGGGTCCCCGCCGCCTGTTTCCTGCGCTCTTCAAGGCGCGGGAACATCCGGAACATATGCTGGATGTCCGCCGTTATCTCGCCCTTTTGACCGCCGCTGCGGTAGCGCAGGTATGCGCCAAGTTCCAGGTTCTCCTCGACGGTCAGCGGGTTGAATACCTGCCTCCCCTCCGGGACCTGGGAGAGGCCCAGCGATACGACGCGGTCGGCGGAGAGGCCGGTTATCCCCTTCCCTTCCAGCGCTATCTCGCCGCTTTCGGTCGGGATGATCCCGGAGAGCGCGTTGAGGAGCGTGGTCTTGCCGGCGCCGTTCGCGCCGATGAGCGTTACTATCTCGCCGCGGTTCAGGTGCAGCGACACGTTCTTGAGCGCGTGCACCTTTCCGTAATATGCGTTTATGTTCTTGATCTTGAGCATTAAAGGTTCCGTTCGTTATGTCTCCCCCGCCAGTCCGGCAAGGGGCATGTCCTATTCTCCCCTCGCCCACCGGGAGAGGGGCGGGGGTGAGGGCGTTGCTAGCTGCTACATCATCGCTTCGTGGCACCGCCCTCACCCGCCCTTCGGGCACCCTCTCCCGGAGGGCGAGGGGTTGAAAAGGCGCGGGGGCCAGCTGCTGCAAGTGGCGAGGGTTTATTGTGCTTAACCTCAACCTCAACCTCAACCTTAATCAGGTTTTTTACTCTTCCCCGAGGTACGCCGTGATGACCGCCTGGTTGTCCTGGATCTCCCTGGGCGTCCCTTCGGCGAGCATGGTGCCGAGGTTGAGGACGACCAGTTGGTCGCAGATGTCCATGACCAGGTCCATGTCGTGCTCGACCAGCCCGATCGTGATGCCGAGGTCGCGTATCTTCTTGATCAGGTCAGCAAGTTCGGCGGTCTCGCTGCTGTTAAGCCCAGCTGCGGGCTCATCCATCAGCAGGAGCTTCGGCTCCAGCGCCATGGCGCGCGCAATCTCGAGAAGCCGCCCCTTGCCGAAGGAAAGTGTCCCAGCCTCGACATCCATGAGTTCCGGGATCCCTACGAAGTCGAGCAGTTCCTTTGCCCTTTCCCGCACGCGCCGCTCTTCGGTCATCTGCCACGGCATCCTGAAGGCACAGGAGAAAATACCGGCCTTGCTCTGGGTGTGCAGGCCGACCAGAACGTTCTCCAGCACGGTCATCTTCCCGAACAGCTCGATGTTCTGAAAGGTCCGCACCAGTCCAAGGCGTGCGCGCCCCTCGGGCGGAAGCTTGGAAATGTCCTTACCCTGCAGCAGGACTGCTCCGGAGGAAGGGGGATAGATCCCGGTGGCGACGTTGAACAGGGTCGTCTTCCCTGCCCCGTTGGGGCCGATGATCCCGGTGATGGACCCTTCGCCCACGTTGAAGGAGATCCCATCCAGCGCAGTCAGGCCGCCGAATCTCTTGCCGATGCCGCTTAAATTAAGCATTGGACCCCCTCGCAGGAAGCAGCCGCCTGAACAGGGCCGGAATGCCCGCGACCAGCCCGCCCGGCATGTAGATGGTCATGCTGATCAGCAGCATCCCGTAGACCACGATGTCGTAGTCGTGGAAGGTCCTCAGCATCTCCGGGAGCAGCGTCAAAAGGAGCGCCCCCAGAATCGAGCCGTAGACGCTTCCCAACCCGCCGATGACGATCATGGTGAGCAGTTCGACGGAGACGTGGAAGCTGAAGGAGGTCGGGGAGATGAAGGTCATGACGTGGCAGTAGAGGCTCCCCGCGATGGCCGAGATGAAGGCGGAGAGCGTGAAGACCTGCACCTTCATCAGACGGGCGTTCACCCCCATGACGCGGGCGGCGACCTCCGAATCGTGGATGGCCCGCAGCCCCCGCCCGAAACGGGAGTTCACCAGGTTCAGCGACAGGAAGATCATCACCAGCGCGAAGCTCCAGACCAGGTAGTAGTTCTTCAGGTCCGTGTCGAAGATGAGGCCGCCGATGGAGAGGTTGGGAATCCCCGAGAGGCCGGAGGGGCCGCCGGTCAGATCAACCGTTTCGTTGAAGGCTATGTTGGCGATGACCCCGACGCCGAGCGTCGCCATCGCCAGGTAGTGCCCCTTGAGGCGGAGCACCGGGAATCCGAGGGCGAAGGCAAAGGCGGCGACGCAGACGGCGACAACGGCCATGGCCAGCCAGGGGTTCATGGCGTAGGTGGTGGTCAGGACGCCGGAGCCGTAGGCGCCGAGACCGAAGAAGGCGGCCTGCCCGAGCGATATCTGGCCGGCATAGCCAAGCAGCAGGTTCAGCCCGAGGGCGAGCACGCCGTTTATGCCGACGAAGATGAGAACGTTGGTCAGATAGCCGCCGGCAAGCGGCAGGGGCGCGAGGAGCACTACCAGGCAGAAAGCGAGGAATTTAAGTTTATCCGATTTCAAAGTTGAACCTTATCCAGTACTGCGTAATGTGTGGCGGTTGCTTCAAACCTTCTGTCCATGCTCCCCTCGCCCTCCGGGAGAGGGGCGGGGGTGAGGGCGTTG
>DNJC01000006.1:207826-212415 GCA_003490025.1 Geobacter sp.
GCGAGGGTTTGGTTGGCGGAGCTACGGGAAGAGAGGTTAAACCCTCTCGGTCTCGCCCTTCTTGAACAGCCCCTGCGGACGGATGAACAGGATCAGGAGCAGGATGAAAAAGGCAATGGCGTCCTTGTAACCGGAGGAGATGAGCCCGGCGCCCAGCGACTCCAGGGTCCCGAGGATGAGGCCGCCAAGGACGGTGCCGAGACCGCTCCCCATCCCACCCATGATCGCGGCGCAGAAACCTTTCAGCCCGAGCATGACCCCTACGTCGTAGGCGGTCATGGTGAGCGGCGCGATGATGACGCCGGCCAGCGAGCCGACCGCGGCGCTGATCACGAAGGAGAAAAGCACCATCCTGCCGACGCTGATGCCGACGAGATTGGCGGCGCGCCTGTTGAAGGAGCAGGCCCGCATCGCCTTGCCGCTGATGGTGTGGTGAAAAAAGAGCCTGCAACCGACGATGACCAGTACGGTCACGCCGAAGATCCAGAGGTGCTGCGGCAAGAGCGTGGCCCCGACTACGCTGATGGGGTCGTTCCCGGAGAACGCGGGGAGCGCCTGGGTGTCCTTCCCCCAGACCAGCATCACGACGCCGCGGATCAGGATGCTGGCGCCGATGGTGATGATGATCAGGGCGAGCGGCGTGGCGTTCTTGAGCGGCCTGATGGCAAGCCGCTCGAAGACGACCCCGACGACGGTGGTGGCAGCCACCGCGACGGCGATGGCTGCGATGAGTGGAAGGTGAAGCACGTTCAGGGAGAAGATGGTCATCACTCCGCCCAGCATGACGAACTCACCCTGGGCGAAGTTGATGATCCCTGTCGAATTGAAAATTATCGCGAAGCTGAGTCCAATCAGGGCGTAGATGGCGCCGGTGGCGAGCCCCGAAATGACGAACTGCGTTATCTGCTGAAATAACTCCATGAATCCTCTTTACTTGACCAGCACCCAGTCTTTTTTCTTTATCTCGACCAGGGTGAAGGCGTCCTTGGTCAGGCCTGCATGGTCCTTGGCGGAGTAGTTGAACACGCCGCCGATGCCGGCGAAGTTGCGGGTCGACTCGAGCGCGTTGCGGATACCTGCGGGGGTATCCCCACCCTTCTCGATGGCGCCCTTGAGAAGCATGACGGCATCCCAGGCGTGGCCGCCGAAGTGATCGCCCTCTGCCTTGAAGTGGCTCTGGTAATCCTTGATGAAGGCGAGCAGGGAAGCCTTCTGCTTGTCGTTTTTCGGGAGCAGGTCGGCGACCAGCACCTTGCCGGAGGGAAGCCTGATCCCCTCGGCGGCGTCACCTGCCAGCTCGATGAACTTCTTGGAGGAGACGCCATGGCTCATGTAGAGCGGAATGGCGAGGCCGAGTTGCTTCGCGTTTCTCGCCACGACGGCGGGACCAGGGTTGGTGCCCCAGCAGATCACGGCCTGGGCATGGGAGCCGCGGATCTTGGTGAGCTGCGCGGTCATGTCGGTGTCTTTCGGGCCGAAGGTGTCGTCGGAGACGATCTGGATGCCGTAGGCGGCTGCCTGCGCCTTCAGTTGCTCGCGCCCGGAGGAGCCGAAGCCGTCGGAGACGGAGAGGATGGCGACCTTGCTCTTCTTCTCCTTCTTCAGCTGCTCGTAGATTCTCGCTACGGCGAGTGCGTCGTTTTGCGCCGTCTTGAAAACGTTTTTCCTGACCGGATCGGTGATTTTGCTGCCGGCGGCGCAGGAGACGAGCGGGATGCCGGCCTTATCCGCCACCGGGGCCACCGCCATGGTGTCACCCGTGGTGCTGGGGCCGATGATGGCGACGACGTTGTCGTTTTTGATGAGCTTGTTGGCGAGCTGGACGGCCTTGGTGGCGTCTCCGCCGGTATCGTAGACGATCAGCTCAAGTTTTCTCCCCTTGACGCCGCCTGCCTTGTTGATCTCGTCCACCACCATCTGGGCGGTGTTTCGCTCCGGCTCGCCGAGAAACGATGCGGGACCGGTCACCGCGAAAAGCGCGCCGATCTTGATCGGAGGCGCGGCAAGGGCGGCGGTTGACAGACAAAACAAGGAGAAAGCAGCGAAAGCAGTGGAAATCAGTTTTTTCACGAAATCTACCCCCCTTTGGGTTTAGCGAACGATTGCCCAGTCGCCTTTTTCGATACGAACCATTTCAAATGCCGAGAGATCGAGGCCGTTGTGATCGGTTGGGGTCATCTTGAAGATCCCGGAGACGCCGATCATGCGGCCGTTCTTCTCTATCATGTCGCGGATCTTCGCCGGGGTGGTCGCCCCTTTTTTGATCGCGGCTGCGACGAGCTGGAAGCCGTCATAGGCGTAACCGCCAAAGGTGGAAGCCTCGACGCCGAACGCTTTCTTGTACGAGTCGTTGTAATCCTTCAGGAGCTTTGCCTGCGGGTCGCCCTTCTTGAGCAGATCGAAGACGGCGAGCTTGCCTGCCGGGAGCATGACACCCTGGGCGGCTTCCGGGGTAGCCAGTTCGATGAACTTCTTGGAGGCGACGCCGTGGCTCTGGTAGAGCTGGACCTTGAGGCCCAACTGCTGCATGTTCCTGGTGATGATGGCGGGACCCGGGTTGGTGCCCCAGCAGATGATGGCATCGGGCTTGGCAGCCTTGATCTTGGTGAGCTGCGGGGTCATATCGGTGTCCTTGGGAGCGTACACCTCGTCTGCCACGATCTTGAACCCGCGCTTGGCTGCCATCAGCTTCAGCTGTTCGCGCCCGGAGGAGCCGAATGAGTCGGTTACCGTGAGGATGGCGATGTTCTTCTGCTTCTGCTTCTCTGCCTGGATCAGGATCTTCTCGGCGGCGACGTGGTCGTTGGCCGGGGTCTTGAAGACCCACTTCTTGACCGGATCGGTGATCTTGATCCCGGCGGCGCAGGAGACCAGCGGGATCTGCTCCTTCTCCACGATGGGGATGACGGCCATGGTCTCGCCCGTGGTGCTCGGGCCGACGATGGCAACTACCTTGTCGTTCTTGATCAGCTTGTTGGCAAGCTGGACGGCCTTGGTGACGTCCCCGCCGGTGTCGTAGACGACCAGCTCGATCTTGGAGCCGTTGATGCCGCCCCTGGCGTTGGTCTCCTTGACCAGCAGTTCCAGCGTGTTCTTCTCAGGCTCACCCAGGAAGGAGGCCGGACCTGTCACGGAGAAGAGCGCGCCGATCTTGATCGGAGCCGCGGCGAGTGCTGCGCTGGCGCTGCACAGAAGCATCATCGTGATACCGATTGCACTGAACATCTTTCTCATCTGTTGCCCCCCTTAAATCAGTTGAACAGCACAATAAAAACCCCAAAAAACCCCGTCCCCACCCCGCCCCTCCCCTTGAAGCGGGGGGAGTTTCAGCTAAGGGACCTGAATATTACATGCTGTACAGCCGCTCGCCCGGCAGGACGGTGAAGTTCTTCGCGGTGAGCGTTGCGATCGCCTTCTGCGTTTCGTCGAAGCGGAAGATCATCACCGCGTTCTCGCCGCAGCGCTCGACGAAGGCGTACATGTACTCCACGTTGATGCCGTCGGCGTCCAGCGTCTGAAGGATGTCGGCGAGCCCGCCGGGACGGTCCGGAATCTCGACGGCGACCACCTCCGTCTTGCTGACCGTGAATCCGCGCTCCTTCAGCACCGACTTCGCCTTCTCCGTGTCGTTCACGATCAGGCGCAGGATGCCAAAATCCGAGGTGTCCGCCAGGGAGAGGGTCCTGATGTTGACCCCTGCATCGCCCAGGATGCGGGTCACCTCCGCCAGACGTCCGAACTTGTTTTCGATGAATATGGAGATCTGTTCTACGTGCATGACTCTCCCCCCTTAGGCGTTGTTCCTGTTGTCGATGACGCGCTTCGCCTTTCCTTCGCTGCGGGTGATGCTCTTGGGTTCCACGAGCCTGACGCGGCAGGTGACCCCCAGCATCTCCTTGATCTGCTTCTCGATCTTGGACGAGAGCGCCTGGAGGTGCTTGATCTCGTCGGAGAAGAGATCCTCGCCCACCTCGACCTGGACCTCCAGGGTGTCCAGGTTGTCCTTGCGGTCCACGATGAGCACGTAGTGCGGCTCGACCCCCTCGACCCCCATCAGTATGGACTCGATCTGGGACGGGAAGACGTTGACGCCGCGGATGATCAGCATGTCGTCGCTGCGGCCGCTCATGCGAGCGATCCTGGCGTGGGTCCTGCCGCAGACGCACGGCTCGTAGGTGATGGAGGTTATGTCGCGGGTCCGGTAACGGATCAGCGGGATACCTTCCTTGGTGATGGTGGTGATGACCAGCTCGCCCTTCTGCCCGGCGGGAAGCACCTCGCCCGTTTCGGGGTTGATGATCTCGGGGATGAAGTGGTCTTCCCAGATGTGGAGACCCTGCTTCGCCTCGCAGCACTCGATGGCGACCCCCGGTCCCATGATCTCGGAGAGGCCGTAGATGTCGACGGCGGAAAGGTTCAGCTTCTGCTCGATGTCGAGGCGCATCTCCTCGGACCACGGCTCGGCGCCGAAGATGCCTACCCTGAGCTTCAGGTCGCGGAAGTTGATCCCTTCCTCCCGCGCCGCCTCGGCCATGAAGAGCGAGTAGGACGGGGTGCAGGTGAGTACGGTGGAGCCGAAGTCCTGCATG
>DNJC01000066.1:0-153 GCA_003490025.1 Geobacter sp.
ACGATCTTGTCCTCGAACAGGTACCCCTCGCCGCGCGGCAGCGGAGAGAGTTCGATCCAGCAGTCGCCGTACTGGCCGCGGCCGCCGGACTGCTTCTTGTATTTCCCCTGCACCTTGGCGCTGCCGCGAATGGTCTCCAGGTAGGGGACCTTC
>DNJC01000066.1:291-2307 GCA_003490025.1 Geobacter sp.
CGATACCGCCACGATGTCGCCCGCAACCGCCTGCTTGATCGGGTGCTGCTTCTTCCCTTCGAGTTCGTAGATCTGGCCGATACGTTCCTGGACGTCCTTGGTCGAGTTGTAGACCACGGAATCGGAGTTGAGCACACCGGAATAGACCCTGAAGATGGTGATCTTGCCGGTGTAGGGGTCCGAGGTGGTCTTGAAGACCAGGGCCGAAAACGGTTCGCTCTCCAGCGGAGCGCGCTCGATGATCTGCTCGGTCTTGGGATCCATGCCGACCGCCTTGGTCCGGTCCAGGGGGGACGGGAGGTAGTCGCATACGCCATCTAGGAGCTGCGGGACCCCGATGTTCATGGTGGCCGAGCCGCAGAAAACGGCGGTGAAGGTGCTCCTGAGCGTCCCCACCCTGATGCCGTCCACGATCTCCTCCTCGGTCAGCTCGCCGGCCTCGAGGAATTTCTCGGTCAGCGCGTCGTAAGCCTCGGCGACGGTCTCGACCATCAGCTCCCTGAGACGCTTCGCCTCGTCGAGGTACTCGGCGGGGATCTCCTCCTCGGAGAACTTGCCCGACATGTCTTTCTGGTAGCGGTAGGCCTTCATACGGACCAGGTCTATCACACCCTCGAACTTCTCCTCGGCCCCAAGCGGTATCTGCACGGCGACGCCGCGGGCCCCCAGCGACTTTTCCATGTCGTCGATGGCGCGGAAGAAGCTGGCCCGTTCCCGGTCCATCTTGCTCACGAAGGCGATGCGCGGGATCTCGAACTCGTTGGCCCAGTCCCAGACCTCCTCGGTCTGGACCTTTACGCCGGAGATGGCGGAGAGGATCACCACGGCGCAATCAAGCGTCCTCATGCAGGCGCGGGTGTCGGCGATGAAGTTGCCGTAGCCGGGGGTGTCGACTATGTGGATGGAGTGCCCTTTCCACTCGCAGTGGTCCAGGGAAGAGGTGATGGAGATGCGACGCTTGATCTCTTCGGGCTCGAAGTCCATCGTGGAGCTGCCGTCGTCGACCCGGCCGAGGCGGTCGATCATGCCGGTGTCGAACAGGATCGCCTCGGCGAGCGAGGTCTTTCCGGCGCCGCCGTGAGCTACAATACCGAGGTTTCGCAGTTTTGCCGTTTCATACCTTCCCATAGTGCCCTCCTTTAGAATAGAAGATCAAATGACCTACTCTGAAACGAGACCGATTGAGCAAAGCGAAAGCAACTGAAACAAACTACCTGACCGTATCTGTATCGATTAGCTGGTTACAACTCCAACAGTATCCCCTCGTTGTTTCTCCTTTATCTAGTTATCTTTATCTTTATCTTTATCTTTATCTTAATCTTAATCTTAATCCGACGGCTTGTTTCTCTGGTAGATGATGCGCAGCCCCTCCAGGGTGAGGAACTCGTCCACGGCCTCGATGGTCGAGGATTCAGGCGCGATCAGCGAGGCGAGCCCGCCGGTGGCGATCACCTTGGGGCTCTCCTTTCCCTCGCTTTTCATCCGCTGCACGATGCCGTCCACGAGACCTACGTAGCCGTAGAAGATGCCGGCCTGCATGGAGTTGACCGTGTTCTTGGCGATGATGCTGGGGGGGCGTGCGATGTCCACGCGCGGCAGCTTGCTCGCCTTCTGGAACAGCGCCTCCATGGAGATGGCGAGCCCCGGTGCGATGGCGCCGCCGCAGTATTCTCCCTTCTTGTTCACGTAGTCGAAGGTGGTGGCGGTGCCGAAATCCACGATGATGAGCGCCGTGTGGTACTTTTCGAAACCGGCGATGGCGTTCACGATCCTGTCGGCGCCGACCTCCTTGGGGTTGTCGTAGTGGATCGGCATCCCGGTCTTGATCCCCGGGCCGACGATGTACGGCGTGATCTGGAAATACTGGCGTGCGAGTTTCTCCAGCACCCCGGTGAGGGTGGGGACTACAGATGAGACGATGATGTCCTTGACGTCCGAGAAGACGATTCCGGCCAGGCGAAACAGGTCGTGGAAAAGTATCCCGTACTCGTCGATGGTCTTGGACTTGTCCGTCGA
>DNJC01000066.1:2345-3131 GCA_003490025.1 Geobacter sp.
GGTATAACCCAAATTACTTACTGACCTTCCGCCGCAATTCCCTTTCCCTTGAAAGAGGAGTTTGCTCTACGTCCCTCCCCCTTCAAGGGGGAGGTCAGGAGGGGGATGGGGGCTTCGGCTGGCTCCCCTTGAAGGGGAGGGAGTGAGCGAAGTTTTCTGCCGTCCTTTGCGCCTTTGCGGCTTTGCGTGAGCGCCTTTGCAGCTTTGCCTGAACCTCTAGATAAGCGAGACGTCCCCGGAGAGGACCGTCTCCACCGTGCCGTCGGAAAGCTGCACGAGGAGCGCCCCGAAGGAGTCCACCCCCTGCACCACGCCGGTGAAGTGGCGGTTACCCTGGTCCACCTTGACGCTGCGCCCCTTGATCGCGGAACGCTCCAGCCATTCGGCGCGCACCGGCTGCTCCCCTTCCTTCAGGAACCTGTCATAAAGCCGGTCCAGCTCGATCAGCAGCGTGCGGGTGAAGGCTACCCGGTCGATCTCGACGCCACCCTCCTCAAGGAGCGACGTCGCGGGGTGGCGCAGCGCTTCCCCCAGCGCGGCGCGTCTCACGTTGAGGTTGACGCCGATGCCAAGGACCACGAAGTTCACCTGCTCGGTCTCGGCGTTCATCTCGTTCAACAGCCCCGCGACCTTCTTCCCGCCTATCAGTATGTCGTTTGGCCACTTGATCTGCGGCTTCAGGTCGCTGCATTGCTCGATGGCGCGCGCCACGGCGACCACGGAAAGAAAGGTGAGCTGGCAGGCGGCGACCGGCGTTATCTCCGGACGCAGCACCACCGAGCAGTA
>DNJC01000066.1:3267-5755 GCA_003490025.1 Geobacter sp.
CCGTCGCCGGAGCGGAACAGCTCCAGGATCCTGCCGTCTACCGCGGAATCTTTCAATTCTCCTCCATCAGCATGGAGATGTCGGTGGCCTTGACCGAGTGGGTCAGAGCGCCCACGGAAATGATGTCCACGCCGGTCTGGGCGATCCCCCTGATGGTGGTCAGGTTGACCCCNNAGCATGATGATGTCGGCCCCGGCTTGAAGAGCCTCCTGCACCTGCTCCAGCGTCTCCGTCTCCACCTCGATCTTCAGGGTGTGCGGGATGTAGGCGCGGGCGCGGCGCACCGCCTCCGTTATGCCGCCGGCGGCGGCGATATGGTTTTCCTTGATCAGGACGCCGTCGTAGAGACCGGTGCGGTGGTTCGTCCCGCCCCCCACCCTGACCGCGTACTTCTCGAGCACGCGCAGCCCCGGGGTGGTCTTCCTGGTGTCGACGACGCGGGCGGCGCTCCCCTCGAGTTCCTTTACGTATGCGGCGGTCTGGGTGGCGATGCCGCACATCCGCTGCAGCAGGTTCAGTGAAACCCTCTCCCCCTGCAGCAGCGAGGCTGCGTTCCCCTCCATCCGGGCAATGACGTCACCCTTCTCAAGGCGGGCGCCGTCGGAAAATAGTGCGTTGAAGCTGACGCTGGGATCGAGTCTGGCGAAGACCCTCTGGGCCACGGCGATGCCGGCAAGAACCATCGGTTCCTTCGCGATAAGGCGAGCGCGCATGCTGCGCGGTTGGGGAACTACTGAAAGGGTGGTGATGTCGCCGGTGTGAATATCCTCGGCTAAAGCGTTGTCAATTATCCTGTCAATACCATTCATGTTATCGGCATTCTCCCTATTAAAAGCGGCTTTTTTTATAGCACAGCTTTACCTGGCCCCGCAACTTAATAAACCCGCTGCCACAGCTAGCGGAGCCACTCCGCGGGGACCCCTTCCCTGGCCGCTTCGGACTCCAGCACCTGGATCTGGTTCAGCAGGGTGCCGATGCGGGACTCGTCCTCGGAGATCTTCACCTGCAGGGCGTTGATAGCCTCCCGGTCGCGGGCTCGCTGGAAGATCACTCGCTCCCGCTTCAGCTTGACCAGTTGGTTCTCTTTTTGGGCGCGGGCGTCCTGGAGCGTCTTCAGCTCGGTCCTGAGCGCGCTGGCGCGTTGGCGCCACCATCTCTCGCCATGCCCCCCGGGGGTCGGCGCTTTGGTTGCCGAGGGGGCAGGAGCCGGCTGCGGCCTCGACGCAGCACCTGGAGCGGGCTTCGACGGCTCGGGGAGATCCACCCGCTTCGCCTTGTGTTTATAGGTCTTTGGAATGGTGTCAGGATCGTCGGTGAGGTGCACCACCCCTCCCGTATCGGTCCACTGGTAAAAGGAGGCGAAGGCGAAAGTCGCACCCAAGTGGAAAAACAGCAGAAGGGAGAGCAGGCATGCTTTCATTTTTTCTCCTTCCAAACAGGGTTTACGGCAGGCACAACATAAAAATCCGTAAATAGTTTTGAATTGACGATAGGCTTTTCGATGTGTATATTATCCCGGCTTATGCCTTAAATTACCTTGTAAGAAGGAGTGTACCATGCAGTTTCGCCTTGCCATCCTGACGCTTCTCGTCATATGCGCATCTCCTGTCGCACTGTTTGCGCTGGAGACGAAGGACATCAAGTTCCCTCTCAAAAATGCCGATGCAGTTACCTTCAGCCATGATGTACACCTGAAAAAATATAACAACAATTGCAAGGTCTGTCACAACGCGATCTTCAATCTGAAGACGCGTCGTCACTTTACCATGGCTGAGATGGAAAAGACCAAGTCCTGCGGCGCCTGCCACACAGGCATCAAGGCATTTAGCGTAGCTGACGACAAGTACTGCGTCAACTGCCACAAGGGCAAGCCGCGCAACATCGAGTACAAGGTGAAAGGCGCAGGCCAGACCGTCTTCAGCCACGCCAACCACCTCGCCAAACTCAAGGGGCAGTGCAAGGCATGCCACAACGCCACCGTGATCACCGGCAAGGATGGCCGCGCCACCATGGCGCAGATGGAAAAAGGGAAGACCTGCGGCGCCTGCCACAACGGCAAGAGGGCCTTCACCGTCGTCGGCAACTGCGGCAACTGCCACAAGGGGATGAAGCCGCGCGAGATCCCCTTCAAGATCAAGGGAATCAGCGACGTAACCTTCAGCCACAGCTTCCACACCGAGGCGTTCAGCTGCAAGGATTGCCACACCAAGCTCTTCGTCTTCCAGGCAGGGGCGAAGCACTACTCCATGGCCGACATGGAGAAGGGGAAATCCTGCGGCGCCTGCCACAACGGCAAAGAGGCATTCACCGTAGCAGGCGAGTGCAACAAGTGCCACAAAGGGTTCAAGCCCGGCCCGATCACCTTCAAGAACGACGGCGGCGAAGTGAAGTTCAGCCACGACTTCCACCTCGAAGCTTACAAGTGCGCCGACTGCCACACCAAGATCTTCCCCTTCAAGGCAGGTGCCAAGCAGCACACCATGGGCGA
>DNJC01000058.1:0-4056 GCA_003490025.1 Geobacter sp.
GGTCTGGATGCGGACCTTTTATTCCTGCCTTCTGGGCGTCTTTTTCGCCTCCCTTTCCGTGGTCTGCGAGCGCAGCCGCAGGACCGAGACCGCCCTGCGCCATTCGGACGACCTTTCCAGGATCTTCTTCGAATCGTCGCGCGATGCCGTCTGCGTCATCAAGACCGACGGCCTGACCATCGCCGGGGCAAACAGCGTCTTCCTGGCCAAGTACGGCCTCACCGAGAAGGAGGCCGTCGGAACCAGCTTCCCCGACCTCGTCGCCAGACACGGGCTGTCGGACCAGATCCTGAGCCAGATTGCCGTCTGCGCCGCAAGCGCGAGTTCCGCCGCAAGCGAGATCAGCTACCGGGGCAGGGACGGCAAGAACCACTACGAGGAGATCTCCATCCACCCCATCGGCGATCTGAACCAGGGGGTGGATACGGTGCTGCAGGTCGCCCGGGACATCACGGTGCGCAGGAGTTCGCAGGAGATGCTCGAGGAGTCCGAAGCGAGGTACCGGGCCATCTTCGAGAACACGGGCACGGCCATGGCGATCATCCAGCCGGACGGCACCCTGCAGACGGTGAACAGGGGGTTCGAGTCGGTCACCGGCTACAACCGGCAGGAGCTCGAGGGGAAGAAGCTTTGGGCCGAGTTCGTCAGCAGCTGCGGCAATGCCGCCGATCAGGAGCCCGGCATTCCCAAGCTCTGCGGCATGGGTACGCTGCACCAGTCCTTCGAGCTGCAGGTGGTGGACCGCTCGGGCGTTACGCGATCCATGGCCGGGAACTGGGCCGTGATCGAGGGGACCGAACAGGCGGTACTCTCCCTGGTCGACATCAGTATCCAGAAACAGGTCGAAGAGGCCCTGAGGGAGAGCCAGGCGACGCTCGCCGTGGCGCAACGGATCTCGCGCCTGGGGAACTGGGACTGGGATCTCACCAGCGACAAGCTCACCTGGTCGGACGAGATGTACCGCATCTTCGCGGTCGACCCGGAGGAGTTCTCCCCGACCTACGAGTGGTTCCTGCAGTCGGTGCACCCGGAGGACCGGGAAATGGTGGTCAGGTCGGTGAACGACGCCATCTACAACAAGAAGGCCTTCGAACTCGACTTCCGCATCGTGCTGGCCATCGGCGCCGTGCGCACCCTCTCCGCCCGGGCCGAGGTCACCTACGACGCGCAGGGGAACCCGCTGCACATGGTGGGGACCAACCAGGACATCACCTGGCGCATCGAGGCGGAGCTGGCGCTCAGAAGCTCGGAGGAGAAGTTCTCCAAGGCCTTTCACGCGAGCCCCGACTCCATCGTCATCTCCCGTGCCGAGGACGGCACCTACATCGACGTCAACGAGGCGTTCACCGAGATCACCGGCTTCGGCAGGGACGAGGTGATCGGCAGGAGTTCGCTGGAACTCGGGCTTTGGGCCGACCCGGACGCCCGCATGGTGATGCTGAGGCTTTTGAACCAGCACGGTCACGTACGGAACCTGGACGTCCGCTTCCGGGTGAAGTCGGGCGAGGTCCGCGAGATGCTCTGGTCGGCCGACGTGATCGAGTACCGGGGGGAGGCGTGCCTGATAGCGATCTCCCGCGACGTGACGGACCAGAGGCACATGGAGAAGGAGCTGCTGGAAAGCGACGCCCGTCTCTACATGAAGCACGAGGAACTGAAGAACGTGTTCCACCAGATGGAGGGGATACGGCGCGAGTGGGAGGAGACCATGGACTGCATCAGCGACATGTTCATCCTCTCCGACCAGTTCGGAAAGATCCGGCGCTTCAACCGCGCCGTGGAGACCTTCACCGGGAAGGCGCACCGCGACATCGTCGGCCGCGACTGCGTCCCGTTCCTGGAGGAGCACGGCCTGAAGCCGCACCTGGAGGCCCCCGGTGTGGAGATGCTGCACAAGGCAAGCGGAAAGTGGTTCGTGGTCAAGCGTCACGCCTTCCCCACCCCCGAGATCGACGGCAGCAGCCGGGAGGTCGTCATCATTAACGACACGACCAACATAGGGCTGCGCCATGATACGGCGGCCGGCCGCGCTGCTAAGGCGGCATCGGTCCCTCATTAAAAGCTCAGCTGAAACAGCCGCTTACGGCGGGACGGGGGCATTTGAACTTGACTTACGCCCTGCCGCGTGTTATACGGGAACCTCGCCCAACAAAGGAGGTGCGCATGGCATCACCCGAGCGGAGCGGCAGGCTGGCACGTGTTTTGGCCATCTGTCTGATGCTCCTCCCGATCCACACGCTTCCCCTGCTGGCTGCAGAAAAGGTAGTAGATAAACCTGTTGTAGAAACATCGTCCGTCGTAAAAGCAGAACCGCAGAAAGAATCGGTGGTAAAAAAACTGGTCGGCATAGCATCGTACTATGCCAAGAAGTTCCACGGGAGAAAGACGACCTCCGGCGAGCGGTACCATCCCGAAAAGATGACCGCCGCCCATCAGAGTCTTCCTCTGGGGACCAGGGTTCGCGTGAAGAACCTTGCCAACGATAAGGAAGTCACGGTTGTAGTCAACGACCGTTGCCGCAAGAAAGGTATCCCGTTCATCGATCTGTCACGGGCTGCGGCAAGGAAACTGGGGTTTCTCGGTGAGGGAAAGGCCAAAGTGGCCATCATCCCGTTGACCGAAGAGGGGTCCTAGAAACAATTTCATAAATCTGGGCGAAGCAAGAGGAAAAGGCCGGGGTATCCCCCCGGCCTTTTCTCGTTTTTAGCGTGCGGAACCTCCCTCCCCTTCAAGTCTTCCCCCCTCGCTCAGAACTCGAACAGGAACCCGCCCAGCCAGCTGGCGCCGCCGATGTCGACCGAGCCTCCCGACGCCGTGTCGGCCATGGCGCGGGTGTACTTCCCTTCCAGCAACAGGTAGGTGTGGCTGATGCCGAAATCCTCGTAGAGGTTCCTCGCGGAGTCGGGCTCCAGGCGGTCCAGCAGCATCTGCACGCCACCCCTCGCGTGGTAGCCGCTCACGGAGCCGCTCCTTTTTTCGCCGCCGGCGATCTCCGTCCTGTAAAAGACCCGGCTGAACCCGCCGCCTGCATACGGCACCAGCAGCTGATCCTCCCGGAAAATCCCCCTCGCCAGCACGTAAAGGTTCAGCGGGAGTTGCCGGTAGGTTGCCTTCCCTCCCAATAGCTGATGCTCCGGCTGGTTCCCCTTGCCGGTTTTTCTCAGGTAGCTTCCTTCGATGCCCACCTCGATCTGCCGCAGAGGCTTGTAGCCGAAGGCGCCGCCCCACTCCCCCACATGGCTGCTGCCGTAGTACCGCGACCAGTTGTCGACGGCCGGGAAAAAGGCGCCCCCCTTGAGTTCCAGTGACCAGCGCGGATCCTGACGCGGTTCTGCGGCGCATACGAGGGCGGGAAAAAGAAGGATCGACAACGCCGCCGGTAGAAACCTCATTCGGGCGCTCCTCCCGACTGAACCGGGACGCGGCGCCTGGTTTTCAGGTAGATGGCCGCGGCCAGCGAGACGGCGAACAGAAGCAGCGCGCCCTGTACCGCCGGCGGGGTGTAGATGAGGAATGCCGCGAGCGCCAGCAGGGGAAGTAGCGCCAGCCGCACCGGGACCTTCAGCCACGGATGGGCGTCGATGAAGCCCGCCGCGTGCGGGCCGTAACGGTAGTACCATGCCACGAAAGCCCTCCCGGGCGCGTTGGTCATCAGGAAACTGTCCCTGAAGGTGCGCAGGAGCTGGACCTGCGGCGCGAGGTAGCTGCCGTAGGCTGCGGTCGCTATGAAGCAGCCGGTTCCGATCTTGAAATCGGGGAAGGCGTCGAATGCTTCAGGGGACTCGCCCACTGTTACGGAGATGGGGCCTTCGACGGTCGGTCCCACCCCTTGGCTCGTTTCCGCGGAGTAGAGGCTTTCGTTGCTTCCCCCCGGAGCGGAGGCGACGGCGGCATTCACAACGGCGGTCAGCGCGGCGTAGACCTTGTTCTGCGCCACGGCAGAGACTGCCACGAAATAGGTGGTGCCGTTGGTCAACCCTGGGATGGTGTACGAAGTGATGTTCCCATCCTCGATCATCGCGAAGGTGCTCGGGAGCGTGCTGGTGAAGTTGGTCG
>DNJC01000058.1:4115-6187 GCA_003490025.1 Geobacter sp.
GCGGTAACGGACAGGGAAGGCGAGGCATCCCACCTAAGCGACATGCTGTCGGTTCCCGTCGACTGGGAGAAGAACCCTGTCACTGCCGGGACTTGCGTATCGGCGAAGGGGCCGCCGTAGGCCCCCATGTCGGAGCTGCTGCTGTCGAAGGAGTTGGGGTAGTTGGGGCTGCCGGACCCTCTCGCGGCGGAGCCCGCCTGCAGGTGGTAGTCCCTGTTGGCGACATCGACGAAAAGGGGATTCTGGTTCGGGACCTGGGCACTGGGGATGGAATGGAGCCCGAGATCGCTGACGACGTTCAGGTTGCTGTTGAAGAAACTGTAGGAGAGCTGCGTCAGCGACACCTGCGTCGTGATGGCGTTTGTGTTGTTGTAGAAGATGTCGTTGATGATCGGGGTATCGGTGTTGGTAGCGATACCGGTAGCGTTGCCGACGAAGGTGTTGTTGATTATGGAGGTGGAAGGGGAATTGCTGACCGACACGGCAACGCCGCTCGTACCGAGCTGGAAGACGTTGTTCGATATGCTGATGGCAGAGCAGTTGCTGATCGATACCCCCACGGCAGCGGTCCTGAAGGTGAGGTTCCTGATGGTGACGGACGTGACGCTGTCCAGGTTGATCAGCGTCCCGGAGCCGCTGCCGGCTATGAAGGTCCCCGAGGTGCTGCTGCCGACGATGGGGACGTTGCTGATGGGGGTTATCGGTCCGGAATAGGCAACCGGGTCCGCCTTCACCACGACACGGAAGCTCGTGGTGTTGCCGGGGTTGCTCAAAACGGACGCGGCATGGTCGATGGCGGCCTGGATGGTGGCGTAGTGGCCGGCGGAGGGGGAGTGCTCCACGATGAGATCTTCCGCCATCGCCGCGCTGCCAAGCGGCGCCGCGAGGAAAACGAGTGCCGCAGCCATCGACCATATCATCCGGTAGAAGTTCATGGGATCCCTCCTTTTTGTTGCTTCGCAAGCAGCGCAGCGTGCCGGTTGACCTCAGTTGGCACGGAAACATGGAAAGTGGAGCGGATATTATCATATCTCTTTAATAAATTGTTCAATAAATGTTGCGGGAAGCGGCGCTGCGGCGGTGGGCGCGGCCCTCTCCGCGGCATGAAAAAAGGCAGCCTTTTCGGGCTGCCTTGGGGTGCTTCATTTGGCTTGCGGGGGGGGAGGCCGGCGCGCCGGCTACTCTGCGCTTTTCTTCTTTTTCGCCCCTTTCTTCTTCTTGCTGGATTTCTTGGAGGAGCCTTCGCCCTTCTCCTTCTTCCCTTTCTTTCCCTTCTTACTTTTCTTCAAGGCCTTGCTGTTCTTCGAACTCTTGTGCTTGCCGCGGAAGCTCCTTGGCTCCGGGGTGAACTCGTCCTTGATGTTGCTCAAGAGAACCGCGGCCTCCTCCAGTTCGGGGTCCGCCTTTCGCGCCGCCTCGAGCGATTCCTTCGCCTCGGCGATACGGCCGTCCTTCATCTGCACGCGCCCCATGGCGTTCAGCGCCTTGGCGTGGTCCGCCTTCAGCGCCACCGCCTCCTTGTACTCTGCGGTCGCCTCGGGGTACTGCTTTTTGAACTCGTAGACGAGGCCTAGCTTGTAGTGGGCGTTGGCGTCCTTGGGGGCCAGCTCGACCCCCTCCTTCAGGAGCGCGGCCAGGGCGTCGTAGTTCTTGTTCTTCACATAGATGGCGGTAAGGGCCGTGCGGGCTTCCTGGTCGTCCTTCTTGAGCCTCAGGACTTCCTGGTACTCGACTGCCGCCTCTTCCGGCAGGTTCCGCTTCCTCTGCAGGTTGGCGAACTCGCGGTGCGCCTCCAGCGACTCCTTGTCCAGCTTGATGGTCGCCTGGTACGCCTCGGCGGCGGAATCGAGTTCCTTCGTGTTGACGTAGGCGCGGGCGAGCTTGAGCTGCAGGACCGGGTCGGCCGGGTTTCTCTTGATCAGTTCGCGGTACTGTTCCAGCGCCTGGTTGAAGCTCCCCCTCAGCGTGTAGATGTCGGCCAGGCGCTGCCTTGCCTGGTCGTTTTCCGGGGTGCTGGACAGCACCTGGCGGTATTCCACCACGGCCTCGTCGAGGAGCGCCTTCCGCTCGTA
>DNJC01000058.1:6276-6422 GCA_003490025.1 Geobacter sp.
GGGCCGATGCCCGCCAGCATCCGCTCGTACTCGGCGCTCTTTTGGTCACCCTTGCGGGCGTACCCCTCGGCGAGGAGGCGGTGGACCTCCTTGTTCCCCGGGTCGGCGATGGCAGCCTGCTTCAGCTCCCCCACAGCCTTGTCGGT
>DNJC01000058.1:6481-9409 GCA_003490025.1 Geobacter sp.
CCCCGCATGGTAGCGCGGATCGCCGGTCTTGAGCCCCGCCGAGAGTTCCACCGCGGCCTCCTCGGTGGACCCCTTCTTCTGGTGCAGCAGCCCGAGGTTCCCGCTGGCGGGGTAGAAATCCGGGTCTATGGAGAGGGCCTCGCGGTACTCGACGATCGCCGCGTCGGTGTTGCCGCTCCTCTCGAAGGTAAGCCCCTTCAGGAAGTGGCCGGCTGCCCCGGTCGGGCAAAGCTCCGCCACCCGCTTCTCGGTGTCCTTTCTCTTCTGTTCGCTCGCCTGCGGCGAGAGTTCCGTGATGATCCGCTTCGCGTCGGTACAGCTGTCGGACTGGAACGGCCAGTTGAAGCCGGTGGCGAACAGGGCCACAGCCAGCAGTGAGGATAGTGCTGCATATCTTTTCATGTATGTCCCTTTTTACTGGTCGTCTGTGTCGGGAAAGCGCCGCGCGCGGCGACGGTCGGCCCGGGTGTCACAGGGTGGCTGAAGCGGTCTCGGTAGAGGGCGCGGCAGCGGGCCCCCCGAGCGGTTGGCGGATTATACACATCGGGGCGTCTAAATTCAATTGCAAATCGCCAATCATTAACGATGACGCCAGTTTGCGCCCTGTAAAGCCTGCAAACAGGGGGGGTGGGGAAGGTTAGGGCGGATTACCTTGACTTTCATGATAAAGATGGTTAAATCATCTGCACCGGCACGCCGTGGCCCACACGGGGCCGGTCTTTTAGTTCGCGTTGCGGGTCCCGAACCGCGCCCAGCAAGGCGCGCCGGGCCGGCCAGAGGGGCGACGATGGGGGTGATCCCGAGAGAACCGTTGGAGTGGCTGAACCTCTTCCGCCAGCAGATGGATGAGATCTTTCGNNGTCTGCTGCTCCACCATGGTCGTCGAAGGCCTGACCAGGGAGGGGACGGTCCCCGGGGTGAACTACATCTGCCTGGAACGCGTCACCGGCCGCTTCTGCCGCGCCATCGAAATTCCCCCCGCGGCGGACCTGGACCGGATCAAGGCGCGCTACCGTCGGGGCCTCCTGACCGTGACGTTCCCCTGGTCCAAGGAGAGCAAGGCGCACATCCGGGAGATACCTATAGAGTAAGTAAGGAGAGGTACATGGAAAACAGGCAGGAGACCGAAGAACTCAGCATACCGGATGTTCTGCCGCTGCTCCCGGTGAGGGACGTGGTTGTCTATCCCTATATGATTCTGCCGCTTTTCGTCGGCCGCGAGATCTCGATCAACGCCGTCGATTTTGCGCTTTCGAAAGACCGGATGATCTTCCTGGCCACCCAGAGGGACGTGGGTGACGAGGACCCCGCACCCGAGGCGATCTACGAAGTCGGCACCGTCGCCATGATCATGAGGATGCTGAAGCTCCCGGACGGGAGGGTGAAGATCCTGGTGCAGGGGCTCACCAAGGCCCGGGTCACCGAGTACCTGGCGGAGAAGCCGTTCTACTCGGTCAGGATCGACCGCATCATCGAGCCCGCGGCCCAGGAGAACACCCTCGAGGCCGAGGCGCTGATCAGAAACGTCAAGGAAGAACTCGCCAAGATCGTGGCGCTCGGCAAGGCGGTGTCGCCCGAGGTCATGGTCATCGTGGAGAACATGCAGGAGCCGGGGAGCCTAGCGGACCTGGTGGCGAGCAACATCGGCCTCAAGGTCGAGGAGGCGCAGGGGCTTCTCGAGGTGATCGATCCCCTGGAGCGGTTGAAGCGCGTCAACGACCTCCTGAACAAGGAGAGCGAGCTTCTCAACATGCAGGCCCGGATCCAGTCCGCCGCCAAGGAGGAGATGGGCAAGAGCCAGCGCGAGTACTACCTGAGGGAGCAGCTGCGCGCCATCCAGCAGGAGCTGGGCGAGACCGACGCGAGGAGCGAGGAGATCGCCGAGCTCAGGAAGTCGATCGAGAGCGCCAAGATGCCCCAGCCGGTGGAGAAGGAGGCGTTGAAGCAGCTCGGGCGCCTGGAGCAGATGCACCCCGACGCGGCCGAGGCGGGAATGCTCCGCACCTTCCTCGACTGGATGGTCGACATCCCCTGGGGGAAATCGACCAAGGACGCGCTGGAGATCAACCGCGCCTCCGACATCCTGAACGAGGACCACTACTTCCTGGAGAAGGTGAAGGAGCGCATCCTCGAGTTCCTGGCGGTGAGAAAGCTCAAGAAGAAGATGAAGGGCCCCATCCTCTGTTTCGTCGGTCCCCCGGGGGTCGGCAAGACCAGCCTGGGCAAGTCGATCGCCCGCGCCATGGGGAGGAAGTTCGTCCGCATCTCCCTTGGCGGGGTGCGCGACGAGGCCGAGATCAGGGGGCACCGCCGCACCTACGTCGGCGCGCTTCCCGGCCGGATCATCCAGGGGCTCAAGCAGGCCGGTTCCAACAACCCGGTCTTCATGCTGGACGAGCTGGACAAGCTCGGCTCCGATTTCCGCGGCGACCCCTCCTCGGCGCTACTCGAGGTGCTCGACCCGGAGCAGAACAACAGCTTCTCGGACCACTATATAAATCTACCCTTCAACCTCTCCAACGTGATGTTCATCGCGACGGCGAACCAGATGGACACCATCCCGGGCCCCCTGCGCGACAGGATGGAGGTCATCAACCTCTCCGGCTACACGGAAGAGGAAAAACTCGGCATCGCCAAGCGCTACCTCGTGCCGCGCCAGGTGAAGGAAAACGGCATCACCGACGCGATCGTCAATTTCTCCGAGGAGGCGCTGCGTACCATCATCGCCAAGTACACCAGGGAGGCGGGCTTAAGGAACCTGGAGCGCGAGATCGGGAGCGTCTGCCGCAAGGTGGCCCGCAAGGTGGCCGAGGGTAAGGGAGATAAATTCGTCATCACCGCCGGCACGGTGGCCAAGTACCTCGGTCCCCCGAAGTTCCTGCGCGAGGAGGAGATGGAGAAGAACGAGGTCGGCGTGGTCACCGGCCT
>DNJC01000128.1 GCA_003490025.1 Geobacter sp.
GGTGTTGTCCAGGGCGAAGATGTCCAGGATGTTGGCGCAGTCGCACTTGGAGCCGTCGGAGATGAACATCTCGGTGGTCCTCAGGTCGACGCCGAGCGGCTTGTAGGACTTCTCGATGATCGCCTCGATCAGGAAGTCGTACCCCTGCTCCGGGCCGTAACCCATGAAGGATTTTTCCTTCGCCAGATCATCCACCGCGTCGTGGAACGCCTTGAGGATGGTCGGGGTAAGCGGCTGGGTCACGTCACCGATGCCGAGGCGGATGACTTTCGCCTCCGGGTTGGCGGCGGCGAACGACCGCACGCGGCGCCCGATTTCCGGGAAGAGGTAACCTGCCTTCAGTTTCAAGTAGTTGTCGTTTATCTTTGCCATTACATCTCCTTATCCATTCAATTCAAAGGTCTATCTTTAGCAGTGCTGTTGTTTTCACTTGCTGAGCAGTCTCATAGGCACTGACAGCTTCTTCAAGAGATGGTTCACTGAATCCATTCGGATAACGCACGGCAACACCGTACTCAGATATCTCTTCCAGCCGGTCCTCGAATGACGAAAGCTCCGGAATGAATTCAAGTACCTCCGTCAGCAGCCTCACAAGATCGTGCGTCTTGCTTACGTTCCTTCCCTGTGCCACAAGCACGGCTTTCAGGACTTTCTCTATCGCCTGCTGAGCATGAAAACAGATCGTATCGGTCGGTACTTCTTTGGCCGCGAGGTTGTTGCGGATGTTTTGCAGGTCATTTTCCGCTTTATGAAACCACTGCCTGACGACCTCGTTTTTCACCTCATCCATAAAGCAGCCTGCCATCATGAGCAGCCGTGTACACTATGGTCCCGGGTACATCCTTGTACTTGGCGAATTCCTCCGGGGTGAAAACGAAAGCGTCTAACGAGAATGTTCTATGCGGAAATAGCCTCTTTACCGCGACATTTCTTTGATGCGGGGCGAGGTCCGATTCCATGACAACCACCATATCGACGTCGCTGTCATCAGTTTGCCGGCCTTCCGCGTAGGAACCGAAAAGGAAGATCTGCATAGGATGCACGGCATCTACGATGGTATCGCGCACTTTATCTATGTCTGTCGATGTCAGCATAGAACATTCCCTTCTAATGAAGCTCTTACGGTTGAACCGCCTTATCTCAGCCCCAGCACGTCCTGCATGTCCCAGATGCCGGGCTTGGCGGTGACGACCCACTTGGCCGCGCGCACGGAGCCGCGGGAGAACATGTCGCGGGTATGGGCGCGGTGGGTGATTTCGACCCGCTCCCCCATTCCGATGAAGTAGACGGTGTGCTCCCCGACGATGTCTCCGCCGCGGACGGTCTGCATCCCTATCTCTTCATGGGTCCGCTCGCCGCAGATCCCCTCGCGGTGGTAGTTGGCAACCTTGTTGTAGTCGCGCCCGAGGGCATTCGCCACTACCTCGCCCATCCTGACGGCGGTGCCGGACGGGGAATCCTTCTTCAGACGGTGGTGCGCCTCGACGATCTCCACGTCGAAGTCCTCCCCGAGGATCTTGGCGACGTCGGCCAGGACCTTGAAGCAGACGTTGACCCCGACGGACATGTTCGGCGCGATGATGGCCGGAATCTCCCGCGCCAGTTCGGCCGCGAGGATGCGCTCGTCCGGAGTGAACCCGGTCGAGCCGATGACGATGGACTTCTTGTAAAGAGCGCAGACTTCGAGGTTCTTCAGGGAGACCTTGGGCGCGGTGAAGTCGATCAGGACGTCGCACCCCTGCACCACGGCGTTGATGTCGTCGCTGATGGCGACGCCGATGGCGCCCAGACCTGCGTTGTAGCCGGCATCCTGCCCGACCATGGGATGCGCGGGACGCTCAAGCGCACCCGAGAGTTCGACCCCTTCCGCTTCCTTGATGGCGGCGATGATACGACCGCCCATCCGCCCGGCGGCCCCGCAAACAGCTATTTTTATCATGATTACACTCCAAGGGATGGCTTAGATGAGCTTGTATTCCTTCATGATGGCGACGAGCTTCGCCTTGTTTGCCTCCATCAGCGGGGCGAGCGGGAGACGGACCTCGTCGCGGGCCTTGCCCATCAGCGCAACTGCGGTCTTAACGGGGACCGGGTTGCTCTCGATGAACATCGCGTTGGAGATCTTCAGCAGGTACAGGTGCAGTCTCCTCGCCTCTTCCAGGTTCCCGGCGTTGAAGGCGTCGACCATCGAGGAGATCTCTTTCGGCATGATGTTGGCGGTGACGGAAATGACGCCTTTCGCGCCGGCGGCCATCATCGGCAGGGTGATGAAATCGTCGCCGGAGAGGACGGTGAGGTTGTCGCCGCAAAGGGCCAGAACCTCGGAAGCCTGCTGCAGCGAGCCGGTCGCCTCCTTGATGGCCACGATGTTCTTGTGCACGGAGAGCCTTGCCACGGTTTCCGGCAGCAGGTTGACGCCGGTGCGCCCCGGAACGTTGTAAAGGATCTGGGGGAGCGCCACCGCATCCGCGACCGCCTTGTAGTGCAGGAACAGACCTTCCTGGGAAGGCTTGTTGTAGTAGGGGGTGACCAGGAGCGCGCCGTCGGCGCCGAGGTCCTTGGCGTGCTGGGTGATCTCGATCGCCTCGTGGGTCGAGTTGGACCCGGTGCCCGCGATGACCGGCACCCTCTTGTTGACCTGCTCGACGACGATCTGAACGACCCTGTCGTGCTCTTTGTAGTTGAGGGTGGACGACTCGCCGGTCGTGCCGCACGGAACGATGGCGTCGGTGCCGTTTTCTATCTGGAACTCAACAAGCTCCCGCAGCCTTTCTTCATCCACCGCGCCATTGTTGAACGGGGTGACGATGGCAACAATACTTCCTTGGAACATGGGCTACCTCCTTACGGTAACTATCATTAAGGTTTAGAGAACAGTCTCGGTAATTATGTTAGAGAAACGACGGAACGCGCTCGCCCCTGATCAGATCCTCCAGCTTCTCGCGCTCGCGCACCACCTCGAACCTGTCGCCCGCCACCATCACCTCGGCGACGCGAGGACGGCTGTTGTAGTTGCTGCTCATGGTGAAGCCGTAGGCCCCGGCCGACATGAACGCGATCAGGTCGCCCTGCTGGAAGTTCGGGAACTCGCGCTCCTTCACGAGGAAGTCGCCGGACTCGCAGATGGGGCCGACGATGTCCCCCTCGATGACGCCGTCCTGGTTCCTGAAAACGGGCTTTACACCGTGGAACGAGCCGTACAGCGCCGGTCGGGCCAGGTCGTTCATCCCGGCATCGACGATGACGAAGTTTTTCTCCTCGCCCTTTTTGGTGTAGAGGCATCTACCGACCAATATGCCGGCATTGCCTACTAGGTTCCTCCCTGGTTCGAAGAGCAGATGCAGCCCGAGATCCCTGGTCTCTTCCAGAATGGAGGAGCCGTAATCGGCGGGCAGCGGCGGCGCTTCGTCGTTGTACTGGATGCCGAGACCGCCACCCAGGTCGAGGTACTTCATGTCGATTCCCATGTCACGCACACCCTGCAGCAGGCGCTTCAGCTTCTTGATGGCGTCGACGAAGGGGGACACCTTGGTGAGCTGGCTGCCGATATGGCAGTCGATACCGAGGATCTCCAGGTTTGTCAGCCTCTTGGCGCGCTGGTACTGCTCGAGGGCCCGCTCGATGTTGATGCCGAACTTGGCCTTCTTGAGGCCGGTAGTGATGTACGGATGCGTCTCGGGGTCGACGTCGGGGTTCACGCGGATCGCGATCCCCGCCTTCCGGCCGATGCGCCCGGCTACCTCGTCGATGCGGTCCAGTTCCTGCTCGGACTCCACATTGAACATGAGGATGCCGCTTTCCAGCGCGTATTGAATCTCGTCGTCCCTCTTGCCGACGCCCGAGTATACCACTTTCTTCGGGTCAACCCCTACCTTCAGGGCGCGGTACAGTTCACCGCCGGAAACGATATCCACGCCGCCGCCGAGGTTAATGAAGGTCTTCAGCACGGCAAGATTCGAGTTGGCCTTGACCGAGTAGCAGATGGTATGCGCAGCCGAAGCAAACGCATCGTCCATCGCCTTGAAATGTCTTTCGAGCGTCGCCTTGGAGTATATGTAGACCGGGCTTCCGGTTGCCGCGACGATATCTTTTATGGCGACTTCTTCCGAGAAGAGTTCGTCACCTTTGTATTGGAAATGATGCATGTCTTTGTTCCCCCTTGAATCTGAGTACAGAATTCGCAGCGTAAACAAAAAAAGTTTTTATTTTTAACATGGAAAGCGTGCAATTGTCAAAATTATTGCTTTGTCAGTGGCGAAAGCATAGCACGGCAGGGAGATGTTTTCCGCGGGGTTCGGTGAGGAATCGGGAAAGGGGAAACAGTTTTTTAGATCGGTCGGAGTTCACCGGAGAGAAGAAGCTCTTCCGGGATGGCAACGCCCTCACCCCAGCCCTCTCCCGGAGGGCGAGGGAGCGTGGACGTCAGATCCGCCGTTCTTCAAGCCCGACGCCACCTATTAACTCCAACTCGACCCAACTCCCCCTCGCCCTCCGGGAGAGGGTCGGGGTGAGGGTGGTGGCCCTACTAAGTTCGGTGGAACCCTGCAGTTCACCCAGCGGAGACGCCTCACCGGGAAACGGCCCTAATTGCACAAAAATTAGGCTGCCATTTTCCCGCCTACAGCGCCCTTTCTCGCCCTCAGACAACCTCTCCCCTTCACAGCAGGGCCAAAGCCGCTCTAGAGGCCTTTTTGCTCATTACATCAAACATTAGCCGTAGCTAATTTTCCTTAGCAATCACCACGAGCGATCTTGCGTCGCCGGAGCCCGGAAGGGTGAATTCCTGGACCGATTCCACCTTCAGACCCATCCTGGCCAGGTCACCTGCGGCGGCGGCGACTTCCTCCGCAGCGTTCTTCCCCTTCATGGCAACGATGCGCCCACTGTCCTTCAAAACCGGCAGGGCCATCGCCACAAAAGAAGGGATATCGGAAAACGCCCGCGAGACCACCCAGTCGAACGAGCCGGCATAATCCTCGGCAAGGGTTTCGGCGCGCACATGCAGCGGAGTGAAGTTGGTGAGGTTCAGGAGCCTGACCGCCTGCTTTTGAAAGCTGATCTTCTTCACCACCGCATCGACCGATACGATCTCAAGCTCAGGCAAGGCGACCTTTACCGGAATGCCCGGGAAGCCTCCACCTGATCCGATGTCCAGCAGACGTCCCCCACCCTGCACCACCTTCAGCAGGCTTAGGGAGTCCACCAGGTGCTTCACCGCGATTCCCGCGTCATCGGTGATAGCCGTGAGGTTGATCTTGCGGTTCCACTTCTTCAGTTCCTCGGCAAACTGGTCCAGGCTCGCCAGTTGAGCCGAACTCAGTTGTAATCCAAGCTCCCGCGCTCCGGCGGCCAAAAGTTCCTTGGCGGTCAGGTTCATTTGCCGTACCTCGCCTTGAGCGCAATGGAGAGGATGGTGATGCCGGCAGGAGTGACGCCGGGTATGCGGGAAGCCTGCCCCAGCGTGTCGGGGCGGAATCGGGCCAGCTTCTCCCGCACCTCCGTGGAGAGCCCGGAGATGGTGGCATAGTCCATCTCCATCGGTATCCTTGCGCCCTCGAGCTTCGCGGCGCGTTCTACCTGCTCCAGCTGACGCCCGATGTACCCCTTGTACTTGATCTGTATCTCGAGCTGCTCGCGGATGGTTTCGGGGAGTTCCATGATTCCGGGGTCGACCCGGGAGAGGTCGCGGCAGGTGAAATCGGGACGCCGCAACAGCTGCTCGTAACTGATCGCGTTCTGGATGCCGACCAGGTCCCACTCCTGCAACAGCTCCTCACCGGCTGCCGAGGGGGTGAGCCGCTCTCTTCCCAGCCGCTCCAGTTCCGTGTCGATCAACTCTTTCTTCGCCAGGAATGTCTTGTACAGGGTTTCAGGAACCAGCCCAACCTCATGCCCCTTCTCTCTCAGCCGCAGGTCCGCATTGTCCTCGCGGAGCAGCAACCGGTACTCGGCGCGCGAGGTGAACATGCGGTACGGCTCCTTGGTACCCAGCGTAACCAGGTCGTCGATCATGACGCCGATATACGCCTCGCTTCTCCCCAGGATCAGCGGCTCCTTCCCCTGCACCCTGAGCGCCGCGTTGATGCCGGCCATCAATCCCTGGGCCGCCGCCTCCTCGTACCCCGAGGTGCCGTTGATCTGCCCGGCGTGGTACAGGTTGCGCAGCAGCTTCGTCTCCAGCGATGCGTGCAGCTGGATCGGGTTCACGTAGTCGTACTCGATGGCGTATGCCGGGCGCATGATCTCGACCCGCTCCAGCCCCTCGATGCTCCGGTAGAAGGCCCACTGGATGTCGATGGGGAGCGAGGTGGACATGCCGCTCGGGTAGACCTCGACGGTCTCCCGCCCTTCCGGCTCGATGAACGTCTGGTGCCGGTCCTTCTCGGGGAAGCGGACCACCTTGTCCTCGATGGACGGGCAGTAACGGGGGCCGATCCCCTCGATGATACCCGCATAGAGCGGCGAGCGGTCCAGGCCGCCCCTGATGATGTCATGGGACTTCGGGTTGGTGTAGGCGACGTGACAGGGAACCTGCGACTGCTCGATCCGTTCCGTAGAGAAGGAGAACGGTATCGGATTCTCGTCGCCGTGTTGGGCCTCGAGCCTGTTGAAGTCGATGGTCCTGCCATCCAGCCTCGCAGGGGTGCCGGTCTTCAGGCGCCCCACATCGAAGCCGTAATCCTTGAGGCCGTCGGAAAGGCCGATGGAGGGAAGATCCCCTGCCCTGCCGCCGGGATAATTGACAAGACCGATATGGATGAGTCCGCGCATGAAGGTGCCGGTGGTGAGGATGACCGTCCCGCCGAGGTACCTTACTCCCCCCTTGGTATCGACGCCTGTCACAGCCCCGTCTTCAAGGTAGAGCGAGGTCACTTCCACCTGCTTCAGATCCAGGTTGTCCTGCTGTTCCATCACGTGCTTCATGCGCAGGCGGTACAACTGCTTGTCCGCCTGGGCGCGGGACGCGCGGACCGCAGGGCCCTTCTTCGTGTTGAGCACGCGGAACTGGATGCCCGTGGCGTCGATGTTGCGCCCCATCTCACCGCCGAGCGCATCGATCTCCTTGACCAGGTGCCCCTTGGCAAGGCCGCCGATGGCCGGGTTGCAGGACATCAGCGCGATGGCGTCCAGGTTGATGGTGAGCATGAGGGTGGAGCAACCGATGCGCGCAGCGGCCAGCGCCGCCTCGCAGCCGGCGTGTCCGGCACCGACGACGATCACGTCATATTTCTTATCGTAGACTATCAAGCCTTACTCCTTTTCTTCACTACCTGCTGCATTGTCTTTCTCGGAAGGGGCTGCTACCTGGCATCGATGTTTCACGTGGAACATCTCTGTCGGGCCCTCTAAAACCCTCCCCCTGCCCTCTTCGCCCCTGTAGGAGCGGCATTCCTGCCGCGATTGTGCGAACGGATCGCGGCAGGAATGCCGCTCCTACAGGAAACCTTGCCACGACGCTGGAACTGCTCCCCTCCTCCCCCCTACCCTCTCCCGAAGGGCGAGGGAGAGTTGGGGGAGTTCGTAAGAGGTTTTGCAACCCAGAGCCTTTTCATCGTTCCTACGCTCCAGCGTGGGAACGCAAAGATCTTGACGCTCCAGCGTCAGCTGAAGCTTCTATCTCTAAAACCGCCAACAGGAAAAACGGACGCGGGAGCGTCCCCACGTTGTGTTCCCACGCTGGAGCGTAGGAACAATAAAACTGGCCCCGCCTCTTCATTCAGCTCCTCGCCGGATACAGTATTGTTTCACGTGGAACATTGGGGTATAAACCAATAAAAACAGTTAGTTCACCCATATCCACATCGCAAAAACCTGTATTTTCAATCCACCCATCACTTCCCGATGCAGAAGCTGGAGAAGATGCGATCCAGGACGTCGTCGGCGGTGGTCTCGCCGGTCACCTCCCCTACCGCGTCCAGCGCCTCGCGCAGGTCAACCGGCAGGAGTTCCATATTCACACCGGCATGGAGGTTGGCGACGAAGGACTCAAGCGCTACTTTCGCCTTGAGAAGCGCATCGCGGTGCCTTGCCTTCGAGACCGCGACGAACTCGCGGCTGTCGATGGCTGCGCCATGCATGAAGGCATTGCTGATGGCATCGCGCAGTTCCGGGATGCCGTCCCCCGTCAGGGTGGATATGGCGACCACGGGCGCGGCGCACGCGGACGGAAGCTGCAACCCGCCGGCCAGGTCGCTCTTGTTCTTCACGACCAGGCAGCTCTTTGAACCGATGGCCTGCAGTATGGCGCCATCATCATCCCCAAACGGAGCGGAACCGTCAACGACAAAGAGCACCAGGTCTGCCTTGGGTATCCGGTCCAGCGACAGCCGCACCCCCTCCTGCTCCACCTGGTCCTGCGATTCCCTGATCCCTGCCGTATCGAGAAGCTTGACGGGAAGGCCGTTGATGTTGACCACTTCCTCTATCAGGTCTCTTGTCGTGCCGGGGACGGAGGTGACAATGGCGCGCTTTTCCATCAGCAGCGTGTTGAGCAGACTGGACTTCCCTACGTTCGGTTTCCCGGCAATGACAACGGAGACGCCGTCACGCAGCACCCTCCCCTCGTCGAACCCGGCTATGAGGGCGCTCAGTTCTTCCAAGGCCGGGGCCACCCTCCCCAGGACGTCGGTCTCCACGGCCACGTCCACGTCATCCTCGGGGAAGTCGATCAACGCCTCGACATAGGCCAGGGCGTACAGGATGCCGTCCTTGGCGCTGGAGATGCGCTTGGAAAGAAGGCCCTCCCGCTGATGCTGGGCCAGCGCGAGGGAGGCGTCGGTACGGCTGGAGATGACGTCCATGACGGCCTCTGCCTGTACCAGGTCGATGCGCCCGTTCAGGAACGCCCGCTTGGTGAACTCACCGGGATCGGCCAGCCGCGCCCCTTCGTTCAGCACCAGCGACAGGATGCGGGATACCACCAAAGAACCGCCGTGGCACTGTATCTCGACGACGTCCTCCCGCGTGTAGGAGTTGGGGCCTTTCATAAGGACGGCCATCGCCTCGTCGACCAGTTCGCCGGTCTCGGGGTGCAGCACGGCACCATAAGAAAAACGGTGGCTTTTTAGGCCACCGTTCGACTTACATCTGAATATGCTCCTGGCGATGGGGAGGGCCTCGGGACCGCTTATCCTCACTACCCCGATCCCACCCTCACCTACCGGAGTGCTTATTGCTGCGATGGTATCGCGTACATACATGGGTTAATTCCGTTACCGGTCAGTGGACCGTCTTGTTGATGTACATCTGCTGAGCGATGGTCAGCACGTTGTTGACCAGCCAGTAAACGACGAGACCGGACGGGAAGTTCAGGAACATGAAGGTGAAGACGACAGGCAGCATGAGCATCATCTTTGCCTGAACGGGGTCCATGTTGGACGGCGTCATCTTCTGCTGGATGAACATGGTGGCGCCCATGATGATCGGGGTCACGTAGTACGGGTCCTTGGCGGAAAGGTCGGTGATCCAGAAGTAGAACGGCGCGTGGCGCAGCTCGATGGAGTACATGAGCGCGCGGTACAGGCCGAAGAATACCGGGATCTGGACCACCATGGGGAGGCAACCCCCCATCGGGTTGACCTTGTGGGTCTTGTACAGCTCCATCACCGCACGGTTCATGGCGTCGCGGTCGTTCTTGAACTTCTCCTTCAGCTCGGTCATCTTGGGCTGAAGCTTCTGCATATCCTTCATCGACTTGTAGCTCTTGTGGGTGAGCGGGAAGAAGAGCAGCTTCAGGATGAAGGTGATGATGATGATGGCAAGGCCGTAGTTGCCGGTGTACTTGTAGAGGTACTTCAGCGAGGCGACGAGCGGCTTGGCGATAGCGGCGAACCACCCGTAATCGATGACTTCTTCAAGCCGGTTACCCTGCGCCTTGAGGATATCCAGATCCTTAGGACCGTAGTACACCGAGTAGCCGGCAGCGGCGCTCTGTCCCGGAGCGACGGAAAGCGCTGGGGTAGCGATGTCCCTCAGGATCGAGTCCGCGCCGGGGCGGGAGATGCGGACCAGGCCGATGCTCCCCTTGTCCGCAATGATGCCGTCCATGAAGTACTTGTCTGCGAAGGCGGACCAGACCACGCCCTTGTTGTACTGGGCGGGGGCCTTGAGCAGGTCGTCGAGCTTGTCGGTCTTCAGCGCGTCCTCGGCGAGCGTGGAGGGACCGTAAACCTCGTACCTCCCCTGCCCTTTGTGATCCGCGACGACACGCGAGGTCTGCAGCAGGTGCACCGAACCGGTAAGGGCAACGGAGCCGACATTCTGTACCTGCTCGGTCAGACCGATGCTGTAGGATGAACCGGAGAAGCTGAATATCTTACTGAACTGGATCCCCTGCCCCGTCGTGGTCGTGAACTCGATGGTCCCCTTGTTGCCGTCGGTCAGTTTCAGGTCGCCGGCTGCGGTGCCATACACGGTGGTCGGGAGGATGCCGAATTCCCTGGAGTCGCTGAGAAGCGCAAAGCGGTTGGGAGCGGTCTCGTCCACCAGGACGATTCCCTTGCCCAGCGGCCCCGCCGCGTCCTTGTACTTTTTCAGAACCAGCTTCTTGAGCCCCGCCCCTTCCGTGGAGAAGACGGCGGTGTACAGGTCGGTGTCGACAGTTACGTCCTTGGCAGACGCGGCACCTTGCGCCTTTGCCGCGACGGGCTGGGCCGGCGCGGCGGCGACGTTCTCCGCTGAGGGCTGGGGAGCGGCAACGGTAGCGGAGCTGATGGCGCCCTGCTTGGGCACCGCCCCGGCCGGAACCGGTTTGTGAGTCGGGAAGATGAAAGTGTAAGCGTACAGAACTCCAATGGAGAGCAGTATCGCTATGATGAGTCGTTTTTCCATGTATGTCTCCTGGAGGCTATTTCACCGGATCGTAACCGCCCGGGTGGAACGGATGACACCTGAGGATACGAGCGGCCGTGAGCCACAAACCTTTCAGGGGGCCGTGCTTTTCAAATGCTTGTATGGAATAGTGTGAACAGGTAGGGTAAAAACGGCAGGAAGAGGCCTTGAACGGAGAGATGAACCTCTGGTAGAGAACGATCAGGCCTATCAGTATTCTATTAAGCATATTTTTTACGCAGCCGCCCGAGGGCGGCTGCGAGCTCGGTTGTGATCTGGTGATAGTCAAGCAAGTCCGCCCCTTTCTTGGCAACGATGTTCATGTCGGCCGCTATGAAAAGAGACTTGTTCTGCCTGTAAAACTCCCGCAGTCTTCGCTTGATGCTGTTTCTGACCACGGCATTACCCACCTTCTTGCTCACGGTAAAACCGATCCTGGTGCCGCACCCGGAATTCACCTTGCAAAGCAGCAGAAAATGCTGCGTGTGCATCTTCAACGCGCCGTCGTTAAACTGCGTGAACTCAGGGCGCTTGCGCAGGCGTTCAGACTTGGGAAACTCCGAGCCGGACAAACAGGAAATTACTTGGTAGCGATGGTGGTGCCAAGGCGCTTGCGCCCTTTAGCCCTTCTCCTCTTGATCACGAGACGGCCGTTTTTGGTGGCCATACGCACGAGGAAACCGTGGGTCCTTTTCCTGGAGATGTTGCTGGGCTGGTAGGTTCTTTTCATCTTTATCAACTCCTTAAACGTTATGGTAACAATACTTTTAAAGGCAAGTGACGAACTTAAACATAAATGCCAAACCTTGTCAAGACGTTTTTCCCCGTACAAGTTTTGCCTTGCAAAAACGGGGTGTCTCTGCTAGTCTGCTGCTTCGGAAAAATTAACATAGCCTTATTGTATTCAAAATCCGGTAAACCACCGATATCACTTATCTAATTTATTATCAACACTTGTTGATAAAGCTGTTTAAAAACAGTGAAAAAAAGGCCTCTCCCCATGGAAAATATTTGGCTGGAAGCCCAGACAAATCTCAAGCACGTGTTAAGCGAGCAGACATATAATACCTGGATCGACCCGTTGAAGTTTCTGGGCGCCACCAATGACACTATAGTCCTCGAAGTACCGAGTTCCTTCTTTCAGAAATGGGTTACCGACAAATATCTCGCCATGATCAAGGAAGCGATCTCCGCGATCAGCTCCAAGAGCTGGCAGATCGAGTTCCACATAGCCGAAGCGAAGCCGGAACCGGTACAGGAGCCAAAGCCGGAAAAAGAGACTAAGAGCACCAAGGACAAAGATAAAGACAAAGAGAAGGACAAGAAGACTGAGTTCATCTCCAATCTCAACCCGAAGTACACCTTCGAATCCTTTGTCTGCGGTGCAAGTAACCAGTTCGCCTACGCGGCGTCTCAGGCGGTCGCCAACAAGCCGGCCAGCAACTACAACCCGCTCTTCATCTACGGCGGCGTAGGTCTTGGCAAGACGCACCTCGTGAACGCCATAGGGAACCAGATCCTCGCCAAGAACCAGAAGGCCAAGATCTGCTACTACTCGTCCGAAAAGTTCATGAACGAGATGATCAATTGCCTCCGTTACAAGAAGATGGAGGAATTCCGCAACAAGTTCAGGAAGATGGACCTGCTGCTCATCGACGACATCCAGTTCATGGCTGGCAAGGAGGCGACGCAGGAGGAGTTCTTCCACACCTTCAACGCGCTCTACGAGTCCCACAAGCAGATCGTGGTGACCTCGGACAAGTTCCCCAAGGATATCCCGGGACTGGAGGAGAGGCTCAGGTCACGCTTCGAGTGGGGCCTCATCGCCGACATCCAGCCGCCGGATATAGAGACCAAGATCGCCATTCTCAAGAAGAAGTCCGACCTGCACCAGGTCAACCTCCCGGACGACGTGGCTCTGTTCCTGGCCGCCGGCGCCACCAGCAACATACGCGAACTGGAGGGGATGCTGATCAGGCTGGAGGCGTTCGCGAGTCTCACCGGCAACGAGATCACGCTCAGCATGGCGCGCGAGGTGATGAAGGACATCATCGTCGAGAAGACCCGCGACATCACGGTCGAGATGATCCAGAAGAACGTGGCGGAGCACTTCCGGATCAAGGTCTCCGAGCTGAAATCCGACAAGAGGATCAAGACGCTGGTCGTGCCGCGCCAGATCGCCATATACATATGCAGGGAGCTGACCAAGGCGTCCTACCCTGAGATAGGCGATAAATTCGGCGGCAAGGACCACAGCACCATCATCCACAGCGTGAAGAAGATAGAGAAGCAGATGGCAGCGGACGCGGACCTGAAATCGACTGTGGAAGACATCAAGAAAAAGCTGTTCGCTTGACGTTGATAACTGTGCATAAGTAGCCCGGTTCGGGCAGTGTCAAAAGATCCTGTGCAGAAAAGAGACAAACTCAAGGCCTTATGCCTGTGACTTTCCCAGCCCTAAAAGTCAGTCAGATCAAAAGGTAAGCGGGCTTGTCCACTTTTCAACAGGACACTATCTACTACTACTGAAAAACTAAAAAACATAATAAAAGAAGACGACAGGCGAAGGAGACCACATGGAATTCAGGATCAGCAAAGAGATGTTTTTGAAGGCCCTCCAGAGAATCCAGGGGATCGTGGAAAAAAGGAACACCATGCCGATCCTGTCCAACGCCCTGCTGGAGGTGCAAAACGATCTCCTCTACATCACCGCGACCGACCTCGAGGTGGGGATGAAGAGTTCCTACCCTACCAAGGTGATCAGGGAAGGGAAGATCACCGTCTCGGCTAAAAAGCTTTACGAGATAGTAAAGGAGCTGCCGGACGAGGAGATCTGGTTCACCACCAAGGATAACGACTGGGTCGAGATCATCTGCGGCAAGGCCCGCTTCAACATCGTCGGGCTTTCTTCGGACGAGTTCCCGTACTTCCCGAAGATCAAGGAGGAGAACTTCCTCGTCTTCAAAAACGAGATCCTCGCGGACATGATAGAGAAGACGTCGTACGCCATCTGCTATGACGAGACCAAGTACAACCTGAACGGCGTGTTCATCAAGGCGTTCGACGAGAACGGCGGCAACGTGCTGAAAATGGTGGCGACCGACGGTCACAGGCTCTCGGTCGCGCAGAAAAACATCACCGGCAACATCACCGCCGAGCTTTCCAAGGGGGTCATCTTCCCGAAGAAGGGTATCTTCGAGCTGAAAAAGATGGTGGAGGAGGAAGCCGGCGAGATCATGCTCGGCTTCATGGACAACTCCGCCGTGATCAAGAAGGGTAACACGGTGGTCGTCATGAGGCTCATCGACGGCGAGTTCCCGGACTACACCAAGGTCATCCCGGTATCGAACGACCGGATCGTGCAGCTCAACCGCGACAAGTTCCTCCACTCGCTGAAAAGGATGGCCATCCTCTCCAGCGAGAAGTTCAAGGGGGTGAAGATCGAGGTGAGTACGGAGCAGGTGATCATCTCCTCCAGCAACCCGGAACTCGGCGAGGCGCGCGAGGAGATCGAGGTGGATTACGAAGGGAACAGCATCTCGGCCCGTTTCAACGCCAAGTACCTGATCGATGTCCTCTCCGTGATGGAGGAGCGCGATGTCGAACTGAAGCTGAAGGACGAGCTCTCCCCGGTGATCATGAAGGCTGTGGAGACGGAAGAGTTCCTCGCAGTCATCATGCCGATGAGGCTTTAAAAGCAGATAAAGACAAAGATGAAGATTAAGAATAAGATCGAGAAGGCTAAGTGTTTGGTAGGAGTCGCTGACATGCAGGAAAAGCCCGTTTCTTTCTTTTTCTTAATCTTTGTCTTGATCTGCCTCTAGATGAAACTGATAAAGCTCAAACTTGCTTCCTTCCGTAACCTGCAAAACATGGAACTTGCCCCGGGCAAAAAGTTCAACGTTTTCTACGGCAACAACGGCCAGGGCAAGACCAACCTGCTGGAATCGATTTATCTCCTTGCCACGATGAAATCATTCAAGCAGGCGAAGAACGCCGAGCTGATCGCGTTCGGAGCCGAGTTCGCGCTGATAAAAGGGGTGGTGGAGCGGGACCAGGTCCGCAGGGAGATTTCGGTCCTCCTGGAGAAGCAGGGCAAAAAGGCGAAGATAGACGCCAAGCTGGCAACGCGGCTGGACGATTTCTTCGGCAACCTGAACGTGGTGCTCTTCACCCCTGAAGAGATATCCATGGTGCGGGGCGGGCCGGACTTGAGGCGCAGGTATCTCGACCGCGCGGTTTTCACCTGCGATCTCAGCTACCTCGCGGCCTACCACGACTACTCGAAGATACTGAAAAACCGGAACGCTCTCCTGAAGATCAACGAGGGCGCGGGGATCGAGGTCTGGACCGAGCAGCTGGTGCACGCGGCAAAGCTGGTCATCGAGAGAAGAAAGGCGTACCTTGCCGAGATAGCCAAACTCCTGCAGGGCTTTTACAGCGAGATCTCGGGCAACGACGAGACGGTCCAGATAGAGTACCGGCTGCACGGGGTGGACGGGAAGCGCTATGCGGAGGATCCCGAGGCGGCGCTTTCCGAGGCGCTCAAGGCGCACGCGGCGGAAGAGAGAAGACGCTGTTCCACCGCCATAGGCCCGCACCGGGACGATCTTTACTTCGGCCTGAACGGCCGCTCGGCCAGGCACTTCGCCTCGCAGGGACAGCAAAGGTCGTTCGTCCTGGCGCTGAAGATGGCGGAGATAGAGTTCATAACGAGGTGTTTCAACGCGCCCCCGGTGCTGCTGCTGGATGACATGACCAGCGAGCTGGACCGGGAACGCAACCACAACCTCATGGAATTTTTAAAGAAAAGGGAGATGCAGGTGTTCATCACCACCACCTCCCCGCAAAACGTCGCCATGGACGACATGGAAGAGAACAGAACCTTTCGCATCACTCACGGAAAAATTCTCTATTAGAGGTACAGATGAGCACAGAAGAACACGCCGATTACGGGGCAGATAAGATCCAGATACTGGAAGGACTGGAAGCGGTAAGAAAGCGTCCCGCCATGTACATCGGTTCCACCGCCGCCCAGGGGTTGCACCACCTGGTATACGAACTGGTTGACAACGCCATCGACGAGGCGCTGGCCGGCTACTGCGACGCGATCCAGGTCATCATTCACCTGGACGGCTCGGTCGCCGTCGAGGACAACGGCCGCGGCATCCCGACCGACATGCACCCGACCGAGGGAAGGTCGGCGGCCGAGGTCGTGCTCACCGTGCTGCACGCCGGCGGCAAGTTCGACAACTCCTCCTACAAGGTATCCGGCGGTCTGCACGGCGTCGGGAGTTCCGTCGTCAACGCGCTCTCCGTGAGACTCGACCTCGAGATCCGCAGAAACGGTCACCTCTACACCCAGACCTACCGCAAAGGCGTGCCCCAGGCACCCCTGGAGATCACCGGCGACACCAAGAGGCGCGGCACCAAGATCACCTTCTTCCCGGACGGCGAGATCTTCGAGACCACCGAGTTCTCCTTCGACGTCCTCTCAAAGAGACTCAGGGAGCTGGCCTTCCTCAATGCCGGCGTGCGCATCAAGATCCACGACGAGCGGACCGAGAAGGACCACGACTTCTACTACGAGGGGGGTATCAAGAGCTTCGTAGAATACCTCAACAAGAACAAGAACGTGGTCAACTCCGAGCCGATCTTCATGAAGGGCGAGAAGGGGGGGGTCGATATCGAGATTGCCATGCAGTACAACGACTCGTACGACGAGAAGGTCTTCTCCTTCGCCAACAACATCAACACCCACGAGGGCGGCACCCACCTGATCGGCTTCAAGGCGGCGCTGACGCGCACCATGAACACCTACGCCAATACCAACAACCTCCTGAAGAACGTCAAGGTGGCGATCTCCGGCGAGGACCTGCGCGAAGGGCTCACCGCGGTCATCTCCGTGAAGATACCCCAGCCGCAGTTCGAGGGGCAGACCAAGACCAAGCTGGGAAACTCCGAGGTGAAGGGATTTGTCGAGACCCTCATGAACGAGAAGCTGGCCACCTACCTGGAGGAGAACCCCCAGATGGCCAGGAAGATCCTGGAGAAGTCGATCGACGCGGCCCGCGCCAGGGAGGCGGCAAGAAAGGCCCGCGAACTGACCCGCCGCAAAGGGGCGCTCGAGGTGGGGACGCTCCCGGGGAAACTCGCCGACTGCCAGGAGAAGGATCCGGCGCTTTGCGAACTGTTCCTGGTCGAGGGCGACTCCGCAGGCGGCTCGGCGAAGCAGGGGCGCGACAGGAAGTACCAGGCGATCCTACCCTTGAAGGGGAAGATCCTCAACGTCGAGAAGGCGCGCTTCGACAAGATGCTCGCCTCCCAGGAGATCAGGACCCTGATCTCGGCGCTCGGCACCAGCATCGGCAAGGAAGACTTCGACATGGCGAAGCTCCGTTACCACCGCATCATCATCATGACCGATGCGGACGTCGACGGCTCGCACATCCTTACGCTGCTCCTCACCTTCTTCTTCCGCCAGATGCTGGAGCTGATCGAACGCGGCTACCTCTACATCGCCCAGCCGCCGCTGTACAAGATCAAGCGCGGCAGGAAGGAGCAGTACCTGAAGAACGAGCCGGCGCTGCAGGCCTATCTCCTCGAGGAAGGGACCGAGGACATGACCCTGAAGCTCGGCGTAGGCAACGACGAGCGGGTCTACCGCGGCAAGCAGATCATCCCTATCCTGACCCAGCTGATCGACTTCGACGAGCTGTTCGACAAGGTGGTCAAGAAAGGGATCAACGACCAGCTGCTGAACGTCTTCCTGAGGTGCGGCGTGAAGCCGGGCATGGAGGAGATGAAGGACCTGGTGGCGATCCTTCCCAAGCTGAAGGACGCCTTCCCGGAGGTAGACACCCAGGTAAACGACGAGAGCAGCATCATCTTCGCCTTCGGCAACCTGAGGGTGAAGGTGGACCACCAGATCTTCTCGGTGCTCGACTCCTACGAGTACGGCATGCTGCTCGAAAGCCACAAGAGGGTGCGCTCCACGATGGGGAGCGGCATCGGCACCATCTACGGAACCGAGGACAAGCTGCTGCTGGAGACAGAAAAGCAGGAGGAAATCCTCTCCTACTTCCTGGAGAGCGCCAAGAAAGGTCTCTACATCCAGCGTTACAAAGGTCTCGGCGAGATGAACCCCGAGCAGCTCTGGGAGACGACCATGCACCAGGATAACAGGGTGCTCTTGCAGGTGAAGATCGAGGACGCGGTCGCCGCCGAGGAGATCTTCACGGTACTCATGGGCGACCAGGTGGAGCCGCGGCGCGACTTCATCGAGCAGAACGCGCTCAACGTGTCGAACCTCGACATCTAGGGAAAATCTGCTGATTAGCGATGATGTTCCGCTGTACCGTCCCTCCCCCTTCAAGGGGAGGGAGATAGAAAAAAATCCGCCCCTCCCTTCGGGAGGGAACGCTAAACCATCCTCCTCCCCCCGGAGGGGGGAAACGGGCGGGACAGTAACAGCAAACCCCCTCCCTGGCCCTCCCCCTCCGGGGGCGGGGAATCGGACGACGACCCGCCCGGCGCGAAATGGCGTGACGGAACTGGACGGCAGCAACTGTTAAAGGAAAAAAATTTGGCCCTCCGTTCGGGAGGGAAAGCGATTTGCATATATTTCAATGCGACGGCAAAAAGGGTCTTTCCAGCCCCCGGATGCCGCCTTTTGACGGAAAGAGGTTTCCTAAATGCTGAATCAACTGAACAAGATATCGGTCAACATCGAAGACGAAATGAAGCGCTCCTACATGGATTACGCCATGTCGGTCATCGTCGGCCGCGCGCTTCCGGACGTACGCGACGGCTTGAAGCCGGTACACAGGCGCTGCCTGTTCGCCATGTACGACATGAGCAACGACTGGAACAAGCCGTATAAAAAATCGGCACGTGTCGTCGGCGACGTCATCGGTAAATACCACCCGCACGGCGATACCGCCGTCTACGACACCCTGGTCAGGATGGCCCAGGACTTCTCGCTGCGCTACCCGCTGGTGGACGGCCAGGGTAACTTCGGCTCCATCGACGGCGACAGCCCGGCCGCGATGCGTTACACCGAGATCAGGATGGAGCAGCTGGCCCACGAACTCCTGGCGGACCTCGAGAAGGAAACGGTGCCGTACGGCCCGAACTACGACGACTCGCTGAAAGAACCGCTGGTGCTGCCGTCCAAGTTCCCGAACCTCCTGGTGAACGGCTCCGCCGGCATCGCGGTCGGCATGGCCACCAACATCCCGCCCCACAACCTCACCGAGGTGATCGACGCCATCATAGCGATTATCGCCAATCCGCAGCTGAGCTTCGAGGAGCTGGTGGAACTGGTCCCGGGCCCGGACTTCCCGACCGGCGGCTTCATCTACGGCCGCGAGGGGATCATGAAGGCCTACAGCACCGGCCGCGGCATCATCCAGATGCGCGCCCGCGTGCAGATCGAGACCCAGAAGAAGACCGAGCGCCAGTCCATCGTGGTCACCGAGATCCCGTACCAGGTGAACAAGGCGAGGCTGGTCGAGAAGATCGCGGAGCTGGTCAAGGAGAAGAAGATTGAAGGAATCTCCGACCTGAGGGACGAGAGCGACCGCGAGGGTATGCGGGTCGTGGTCGAACTCAAGAAGGACGAGAACCCGACCATCATCCTGAACCACCTGTACAAGCAGACCCAGATGCAGTCCTCCTTCGGCATCATCATGCTGGCCATCGTGAACTCCAGGCCGCGCGTCCTGACGCTCAGGGAGACGATGGACTTCTTCATCGAGCACAGGAAGGAGATCGTCACCCGCCGCACCATCTTCGACCTGAAGAAGGCGGAGGCACGGGCCCACATCCTGGAAGGCCTGAAGATCGCCCTCGACAACCTGGACGCGGTGATCGCCCTCATCAAGGCGAGCGCATCGCCGGCGGAGGCGAAGGTCGGCCTCATGGAGACCTTCGGGCTCTCCGACCTGCAGGCCCAGGCGATCCTCGACATGAGGCTGCACCGCCTGACCGGCCTGGAGCGGGACAAGATCCTCGACGAGCTGCGCGAGATCCTGAAGTACATCGCCAGGTTGAAGGAGATCCTCGCCTCCGAGTCCGAGATCCTCAAGATCATCGTGGGCGAGCTGGTCGAACTGAAGGAGAAGTTCGGCGACAAGCGCCGCTCCGAGATAGTGATGCAGACGGCCGACATCTCGCTGGAGGACACCATCGTCGAAGAGGACATGGTGGTCACCATCTCCCACACCGGCTACATAAAGCGCAACGCCGTCACCCTCTACCGCGCGCAGCGCCGCGGCGGCAAGGGGAAGACCGGCATGAAGACCAAGGAAGAGGATTTCGTGGAACAGCTGTTCATCGCCTCCACGAAGGACTACCTGATGTTCTTCACCGACGCCGGCAAGGTGTACTGGCTCAAGGTGTACGAGATTCCCGAGGCAGGCCGCGCCACGCGCGGCAAGGCGATCGTGAACCTACTGAACCTCGCCGCCGGGGAGAAGATCACCGCCATCCTCCCGGTCAAGGAGTTCGTGGACGACAAGTTCATCATGATGGCCACCAGAAACGGCGTCGTGAAGAAGACCAACCTGATGGAGTACTCGCACCCGAGGGTAGGGGGGATCATCGCCGTCAACCTGGACGAGGGGGACAAGCTGATCACCGTGGCGCTCACCGACGGCAAGCAGGACGTGCTCCTCGCCTCGGCCCACGGCAAGGCGATCCGCTTCAAGGAGGAGGATGTCCGCACCGTCGGGCGCGTCTCGCGCGGTGTGCGCGGCATGACCCTTGAGGACGAGGACGTCGTGATCGGCATGTCCATCCTCAACGAGAACTTCACCGACTCCACCATCTTCACCGTCACCGAGAACGGCTACGGCAAGCGGACCGAGATCAGCGAGTACCGCACCCAGTCGCGCGGCGGCAAGGGGGTCATCACCATCAAGACCACCGAGCGAAACGGCTGCGTGGTCGACATCAAGCAGGTGAACGACGACAACGACCTGATGCTGATCACCGACCAGGGCAAGATCCTCCGCGTGCAGGTCGCCGGCTTCTCCATCATCGGCAGGAACACCCAGGGTGTGCGGCTCATGGTGAAGGAGGAGAACGAGAGGGTGGTCGCCGTGGCGCGTCTCGCCGAGAAAGAGGACACCGAGGAGGTCGAGGATTCCGAGATCGACGATATCGTGGAACTCGAGGGTGCCGACGACCAGGGCGAAGAGTAGGAAGACACGTCCAACTGTAGGAGCGGCATTCCTGCCGCGATCAGCGCCCTCACCCCGGCCCTCTCCCGGGGGGCGAGGGAGAGTTGGAGAGAGCTGTAAAAGCCGGTGACGGACGAATCCTGGCCGGTAGGAAACAGGAAGAAGCAGGAATTGTAATTTTTCCCTCCCCCATGGGAGGGGTGCCATGTCTTGAAAAAGGGCGGCCTATGCAGCAAACGAACAAGATAGACAACTCCCTCCAGGAGCGCCGTGACATCCTGGACCTGTTGGGGAGGCTTCGCGGCGACGGTATTTCCATCCACGAGATGGAGCGTATCGGCCAGAAGTTCCAGCAGGCCGGGCGGCGCGCCCTGCGCCCGCTGGTGCGCGAACTCTGGCGCGAGAACTCCGGCGAGATGATCACGAAGTACGCCTACATACTCGACTTTTTCGAAACCGAGGACTGGCTCGAACAGTTGATCCAGATAGCTCTCAAGCGCCACGATCTCGGCGCAGACGGCAAGGCGGCCCTCATGGTCGCGCTCGAAGGGTACGGCGTCGATGTCGACTCCGCTCCCTTCAAGACCGAACACAGGAGCACCGGCAGCACGCTGGAACAGACGGTACTAAGCGCCATCAGGCTCGGCGAGGAGGGGATGGTCACCTTCCTGGACGACTTCCTTTCCTACCCGCCCGAGGTCCAGCAGATCGTGATACGCGAGCTGTCGCACTCCGACGACCCGAACAGCGCCCGCATGCTGGAGGCGATGCTCTGGCACGAGGACCGCGAGATAGTGCACGCCGCCCTGACCGCACTCGGGAAGATCGAGAACCCGATGGCTGCCGGCGTGCTGCAGAACTTCATCGCCGATGCCGACCCGGAACTCGTCCCCTACGCGACGAGGTGTCTGCGCCGCCTTTGCTTCCTCGGCGTGCAGGCGCCGCCGCCGCGCCAGTCGCTGCCGTTCCATGCCGGCTACGCCACCATGCCCGACGGGGACGGCTACCGTTCGCTGATGATCTCCAGGTGGGTAGGGAAGGGGGCTGTCTCCGTGCTGTACCTGCAGGTGCACGAGAGACGCGGGATACTGGCGGCCTGGGGTGGCGCGGATCTTACCCTGGAGCAGTTCGGGGCGGAACTCGAGGGTTTCAGGGCCCAGGACGACCTGCACCACGTGCCGCCGGCGTACGTGATCGACCTGGTGCGCGACGCCCTCTACTGGAGCGGCGACCTCTGCTATCTTCCCGCCGACTTTTACATGCGACGCGGCATCTTCGCCGGAGAGGAGATGACGCCGGTCCACTTCGCCTCGACGCTCCCCGTCCTGGAGCGGTACCGGGTTCTGAGCTATCAGGAGGGGGAGCAGATCTCCCGCGAACTCTTCGCCGATCCCTTCTTCTCGGGGTGGTTCATGGCGTCGCAGCGGGTCCACGACTTCGCCGAGGAGTACCGCAGCGGCAAGGATCAGGAGCATGTGCTGGAGCGGTTATGCGCCGAGCTTCTGGCCCCGGAGCTGGAGCTGGTGCGGGAGAGGCTGCTGATGGCCGCCGACATGATGCGCCGCTGCTGCCGCGGCCAGCGGGACGTGGAGCGGGTGATCGCGCTGGCCCAGAGCATCCCCTCGGGGTCGCTGCCGCACCACCAGCACCCCTTCCTGCGCGCCTTCGCCTTGGAGAGCATGGAGGTAGCGAGGGAGTCGCTGGAGCGGGGCGAGGAACCCCCGCTGCGGATGGCCGAGGAATACTAGTCAACAAAAGAGAGAGCTCAAACATATGCAAGAAAAAATCGCAGTCATAGGCGCCGGCAGCTGGGGCACCACGCTCGCGGACCTGCTGGCCAAAAAGGGACATGCGGTGACGCTTTGGGCCTACGAGCCGGAACTGGTGCAGGAGATGCGCGAAACGGGGGAGAACGGCATGTTCCTCCCCGGCATCAAGCTCTCCCCTGATCTCGCTTTCACCAACGACCTCGAAGAGGCGTACCGCGGCTGCACCATGGTGCTTTGCGTGGTCCCGTCGCAGCTCGTGCGCCGCGTCATGGCTGGGTCGCTCCAGTTCATCCCGGAGGCGGCGATCATCGTCAGCGCCTCCAAGGGGATAGAGGTCGACACCCTTGCCACCGTCTCCGAGATATACGAGGAGATCCTCCCGGCGCAGCAGTACGCCCGCTTTGCCGCCCTCTCGGGGCCGAGTTTCGCGCGGGAGGTTGCGCAGGAGATGCCGACGGCGGTCACCGCCGCCTCGAAGTCCGAGGAGGTTGCCCGCCGGGTGCAGGAGGCGTTCACCACCAGCTTCTTCCGGGTCTACCGCAACGAGGACGTGATCGGCGTCGAGCTGGGAGGCGCCATCAAGAACGTCATCGCCATCGCCGCCGGTATTTCCGATGGCCTCGGCTTCGGGTGCAACACCAGGGCCGCCCTCATAACCCGCGGACTGGCCGAGATGACCAGGCTCGGCGTCGCGATGGGCGCGCAGCCGGCGACCTTCGCGGGGCTTGCCGGGATGGGTGACCTCGTCCTGACCTGCACCGGCGACCTCTCCAGGAACCGCAGTGTCGGCATCCAGATAGGGCAGGGGAGGAAGCTCCCCGAGATCCTGGGAGAGATGCGGATGGTCGCGGAAGGGGTGAAGACCACCGAGAGTGCGTACAACCTGGCGAAGAAGCTCGGGGTGGAGATGCCGATCATCGAGCAGATGTACAAGATGCTCTACGAGGACAAGCCCGCCCGCCAGGCTGTCCTGGAGCTGATGACCAGGAACCTGAAGGCCGAAGGAGCTTAAAAACAGATCAAGATCAAGATTAAGATTAAGACAAAGATAGAGGTCCACTCCTTTGCCTTTGTCTTAATCTTTATCTGTCTTCAAAGGATAGGCGATGCACCCACGTTTTGGCATAAGAACAAAACTGCTCCTGTCCATTCTCGTCATACTCGCCGTCTCCTATTCCACCTTGCTGTACTCCACCATGAAAACCCTCGGCGCTTCCCTCCAAAGCGAGGCGGAGCGCAGCCTGGAAACCAACCTCAAGTTCGCCCGCGGCCAGTACTTCCACCAGGCCGACATCGTCAAATACTCACTGATGCAGTCTACGGTCTCCCTTAGCGTGCAGCAGCGCATCCGGGAACGGGACCGCGCCTGGCTCACCGACCGGCTGCAACGCTGGTACACGGTGCTCCCCTTCATGGACCTGATGGTGCTGGTGGACGCAGACAAGAGGATCCTGGCACGGCTGCACGGCCCGGCGTCGGACGAGCCGCTGGAAGTCCCGGTGGTGGTGGACCAGGCGCTGGCGAGCCAGCGGGTCGTCGTCTCCACCGAGCTCGTCTCCGGGGGCTTTCTCTGCCGGTCCGGCCTGCCGGACTACTGCAAACAGCCGGAGGGAGAGGTGTTGATGGTCACGGTCGCGGCGCCGGTGCTGGGAGATGACGGCAACGTGCTGGGGTGCGTCCTCACCGGTGAAATCCTGAATCGCCCGAGCCTCCCGGAGCAGTTGCACGACCTCGTCGGAAACGGCGTAGAGGTCACCATCACGCAGAGGGGGATGCGGATTGCCAGCAGCCTTCCGGTGAACCTTCCCGGCTTCTCGAACCTGTCGCCTCGGGTACTGGACGTGCTGGAGCGGGGCGAGGTGTTCCGGGGTGAAGTCAAGGTCGGCTCCAGGAGCTACGAGACGGCGATAGACCCGCTCTTGAACAGCAGGGGGGAATTCGTCGGCTCCCTCTCCGTCGCGGTCTCCACGGAACGGTTCAAGAAGAGCAGGCAGGAGAACCTGGCCAACATCCTTGCCTCCGCCTTCATCGGCATCCTCTGTTCCTTCGCTCTCGCCTTCCTGGCCTCGCGGCGCCTGACCGGTCCGCTGCGGCAGCTGGCCGCAGGCGCGCGGAGGATCGAGGAGGGGGACCTGGACCAGCGGGTCGAGGGGAGCCAGGACGACGAGGTGGGGCAGCTCGCCGCCTCCTTCAACACCATGGCCGAAGCGCTGAAGGAGCGGGACGGCATCATCAACAAGAAGACGGAGGACCTCCAGGAGCTGAACGAGCAGCTGGAGAAGAAGGTCGACCAGCGCACCTCCGCGCTCACCATGGAGATGGGGAGGCTGGAGGCGGTTCTGACCGGGATGGCGGAGGGGGTCGTGGTGACCGACCCGAAGAACCGCGTGGTGCTGTTCAACCCGGCCGCGCAGCAACTGTTCGGAATGGTGCCGCACCGCGTCATCGGGCAGCCGATCGAGCTGGTCTGCCACCTGGTCGGCTTCTCGGCGCTGCTGGACCGCCTGAGGGAGCTGGGGCAGCCGGATCGCGGGGTCGGGAGCAAGGAAGAGCTGACCGTGAAGGGAAAGCGGCTGCACGTCTACATGTCGTCGCTGGCGGACGAGGAGGGGACCTTCGCCGGCATCGTCCTCTCCATCCGGGACGTGACGGTGGAGGAGCAGGTGGACCGGATGAAGACCGAGTTCATCTCCACCGTCTCGCACGAACTGAAGACGCCGCTCACCTCGATGAAGGGGTCGCTGCAGCTGCTGCTGACCCGGGGCAAATGGCTCACCGACACGGAAAGGCAGCTTCTGACCGTCTGCTTCCGCAACACGCAGCGGCTGATCAGGCTGATCAGCGAGATACTCGACATCTCCGGGATAGAATCGGGCGGGATGGCGTTCAACTTCAAGTCGGTCTCCATAGGCGAGGTGACCGTCTACGCGGTGGAGGAGATCAAGTCCTACGCCATGGGAAGGGACATCACCATCGTGAACAGCGTGGGCGAGCACCTCCCCCCGGTGTACGGCGACAGCGACCGCCTGATCCAGGTCATCACCAACCTGCTGTCCAACGCGGTGAAGTTCTCGCCGGAAGGGAAGGTGGTCATGGTGAGCGCGGAGCAGGACGGGAATTACGTCGTGGTATCGGTGGCCGACCGGGGGCGCGTCATCGAGTGGGCGGACCGCGAGAAACTTTTCAAGAAGTTCCAGCAGATACAGAGCGCAGAGCGCGGCAAGATAGGCGGCACGGGCCTGGGGCTCGCCATCTGCAAGGAGATCGTGGAGCGTCACCACGGCCGGATCTTCTACACCGCCGGGAAGGAAACCGGCAACACCTTCAGCTTCACCGTTCCGATCATAGGGGAGACAGATGGAAAAGGGTAAGATACTCATCGTTGACGACGAGCCGGATATAGCGCTCATACTCAAGCTGCAGCTGGAGGACGCCGGGTACGAAACGGTACGGGCGCGCGACGGGGTGGAGGCGCTGGAGGAGATCGTGCGGGAGGATTTCGCGCTGATCATGCTCGACATCAAGATGCCGAGGATGGACGGGCTGGAGGTGCTGAGCAGGGTGAACTGCGCCGAGACCCCGGTGGTCATGATGACCGCCCACGGCAGCGAGGACATCGCCGTGCACGCCATGAAAAAGGGGGCGCTCGACTACATCTCCAAGCCGTTCTCCACCGACGACATGCTGCAGAAGGTGGAGCGCGCCATCGACATCGACAAGACCCGCAAGGAAAACGCCAGGCTCTCCCGCCAGCTGGACGAGGAGCGGCTCAAGATGGAGGCGGTGCTCCAGGGGATGGCGGACCTCCTCCTCGCCGTGGACCTGCAGGGGCGGGTGATCACGGCGAGCAGGCACGCCGCCCAGGCGCTCTCCGCCGAGGATGGCGGGGTCCTGGGGAAGACCCTGGAGGAACTCCTGAAGGCCGAGGTGCCGGGAGGCGAGCTTCCCGGGAGGACCGTGCTGAGGACCGGCGAGCCTTGCCTCGACGTGGCGTACACCCTGCAGATCGGCGGGCGAGACGTCCCGGTCCTTTCCTCGGCAACGCCGCTTAGAAACGGCGCCGGAGAGCTGGTGGGGAGCGTCGAGATCATACGGGACATCTCCAAGCTGAGGGAACTGGAGCAGGAAAAGGAAGACTTCGTCAGCATGCTTTCCCACGACCTGAAATCGCCCATCACGGCGGTGGTCGGTTCCATCGACCTGGTGCGCGAGGCGAAGCTGGGGCCGGTCAACGACGAGCAGGGCGAATATCTGAATGCCGCCATCGAGAGCTGCGAGGAGATGGTGGAGATGATCGACACCCTGCTCGGCATCCACAAGTTCGAGGCGGGGAAGATGCGGCTCTACTTCAAGGACGAGGACCCGGCGGCCCTGCTCGCGAGGAGCGTTACCAAGTTCCAGACCGTGGCCCGGCGCGGCGGCATAATGCTCTCCGGGACCGTCCAGGAAGGGGTGCCGTCGGTTTTGGCGGACCGCGGTTCCTTCAACAGGATTCTCGGAAACCTCCTTTCCAACGCGGTGAAGTTCACCCCGGAAGGTGGGGAGATAGAGGTCTCGGCGGACCTGGTCGAGGATGTGGCTTCCGTCATCGCCACTATCCCTGAAGAGAGCTACCCGCAGCGTGATCTGCCGGTCGAGGGTCGCTTCGTCAGGTTAAAGGTCCGCGACAGCGGGGTCGGTATCCCGCAGGAGTCCCTGGGGGCCATCTTCGACCGTTTCGTGCAGGCCAGGAACCGTCGCCAGGGGAAAAGCAGGGGGACCGGGCTGGGGCTCGCCTTCTGCCGGAAGGCCGTCGACGCCCACAAAGGCTACATCTGGGCCGAGAGCGAGCCGGGCGCGGGAAGCACCTTCACCATCCTTCTTCCCGCCGTCGAGGAGGAAGAGGAGGGATAGAAGGCGCCCTTTTGGGCGCGGGGATGGTGACTTCCCGCAAATATAGTAAAGTAGATCATTGTTCGCGAGGGGGAGAGCCTCTCATGGGAAGGGCAGGGCCGTGTGATGTAATATTCCGTGCAGGGAAGGGGGCGAAGTGGCACTGCGTGAAAGCGAAGCGGGATACCGCCAGTTGTTCGAGGCGAACCCTCAGCCGATGTTGGTGTGCAACCGGGAAACGAAGAAGGTTCTGGCGGTAAACGAGGCGGCACTGAACCTGTACGGATACGCACGCGACGAGTTCCTGGAACTTTCCCTCGCTCAACTCGGGGAAGGGGGAAAGGGGTGCTGCGCAGGTCCCCTGATGGATCGGATCTCCAACTGCCGCCAGCTGAGAAAGGACCGCTCCCAGCTCAAGGTGCAGCTCGTCTGCCGCCCCTGCGAGTTCCTCGGGGAGCCGGCTCACCTGGTCCTGGTGCATGAGGGGGAGAGCGAGGCGGTGCTGCAGGGCCAGGTCGCCGAGCAGGGGGCGCAACTGCAGGTGGCGCGACGCGAACTTGAAACCTTCAGTTATTCCGTCTCCCATGACCTGCAGGCGCCGCTGCGACATATCGACGGGTTCAGCCGGGCCCTCATGGAGGATTACCGCTCGGCGCTCGACCCCCAGGCGCAGGAGTACCTGACGCGCATCAGCCAGGCTGCCGACAAGATGTCCCACCTGATAGACTCGATGCTGCAGCTTGGGCGGGTGGGGAGGGCCGAGCTGGACCGGCAGGGAATCGATCTGAGCGTGAAGGTCCAGGTGGCGGCCCTGGAGCTGAAACACCGGGAGCCGCAGCGCCAGGTGGAGTTCGAGATCCAGGAGGGGGTCAAAGGGGACGCTGACCCGCGGCTGACGAGGCAACTGCTGGAGATACTGATCGGCAACGCCTGGAAGTTCACCTCCAAGACCGAGCGGGCGCGGATCCGTTTCGGCACCGCCGAAAAGCAGGGGAGCAAGGCCTACTTCGTCAGCGACAACGGCGTAGGGTTCGACATGGCCTACGCCGAGAAGCTCTTCTCGGTGTTCCACAGGCTGCACCGTGCCGACGAGTTCGAGGGGAGCGGCGTCGGTCTCGCCATCGCGCAGCGCATCGTGGCCCGCCACGGCGGGAAAATCTGGGCGGAGAGCGCCCCCGGTGCAGGCGCCACCTTCTATTTCACGCTGTAAATCAATGGACAATTGACAATTGACGACGCAAAACAGACCCATCCCCACCCCGCCCCTCCCCTTGAAGGGGAGGGAGGTCCACTACATCGGAAGATGATCACTCAGGAAAAGTTCCGGCTTTTCGTTGTCAATTATCCATTGTCAACTGTCAATTGTTTTTGAGGTTTCCCCAATGCCCAAGCTGCTCAAAGTACTGCTGGTAGAGGATTCGGAAGAAGACAGCCTGCTGCTGATAAGGGAGCTGACCCGGGGCGGCTACCGGCTTGAGCACAAGAGGGTGGAGACTGCGAACAGCATGCGCCAAGCGCTGCATGAGGCAACCTGGGACGTCATCATCTCCGACTACCGGATGCCTTCCTTCGACGCCCTGGGCGCTCTGCAGGTGCTGCACGAGACGGAGCACGATCTCCCGTTCATCATCGTCTCCGGCAAGATAGGGGAGGATCTGGCCGTCGAGGCGATGAAGGCGGGCGCGCACGACTACCTGATGAAGGGGAACCTGGCCCGCCTGGTGCCGGTTGTGGAGCGCGAACTCAGGGAGGCCGACTCCCGCAGAAGGCACAGGGTCACCCAGGAGGCGGTGCGCCGCGGCAAGGCGGAGTGGGAGTCCGTATTCGACGCCGTCTCCGACCTCATCATCATCACCGATGCGGAGGGTGTCATTTCCCGGTGCAACGGGCGGGTGAGCGCCTACTTCCCCGGCGGTTACGAGGCTGTCATCGGCAGGAAGATAGACGAGATCTTCTACGGCTCCTCGCAGCCGGACCGGAAAAACTTCCGCTTCCTGCACACCATGCAGAGCGAGACGGACGAGGACATCTGCTTCCCGAAGCTCAGCGGGTGGTACAACGTGGCGAGCTACCCCATGAGCGTCGTGGGGAGCGACAGCCCCGGCTTCGTGTTCATCATCAAGGACATCACCAAGCGACGACAGGTGGAGGAGGAGAAGAGGACCAGCGACCGGGAGCTGCTCACGCTGTACGCCGTCGCCTTCCGCCTCCAGTACACCAAGGGGGTCGACAAGGTGATGGGGGATCTCCTGTTCCAGCTGCACAACATGCTGCAGATGGACTTCTCCTGCATCCACCTCCTCGACGGCGACCGGCTCAACATGCGGGCCTCCCTCGGGCTTTCGCCCGCTTTCGAAAAGGCCATGAAGTACATTCCCCAGGAGAGCCAGTGGTACGAGCTGGCGCTCTCCGGCCGCCCCTTCCTGGGAGAACAGCCGGACGAGCGCTTCCCGCCCAAGGCGAAAAAACCGGCCGTCGCCATGGGGCTTCATTCCTGGTGCACGGTGCCGCTGAAGATAGGGCAGGAAGTGATGGGGGTGATGACGGTCGGGACCCTCTCCGGCCGGAGCTACAGCGACCGCGACGTATTCCTTTTGAGTTCCATCGCCGGCCAGCTCGCCGTTCTCATCGACAACTACAGCCTCTACGACAAGATGAAGGAGAAGGCGGAGGAGCTTTACCTGAGCCAGGAGGAATTGAGGGAGAACCTGCAGAAGGTGAAGCGGGCCAACATCGAGCTGGGGCGGCTCAACACGGTGAAGAACAACTTCATCGGGATCGCCTCCCACGAACTGAAGACGCCGATAACCTCCATCATGGGGGGAGTGGAATTCCTCCTGAAGTACTCCGGGATCCAGATGACGCCGGAGCAGCACAACATCTTCGTTTCGGTGTACGAGGGGACGATCCAGTTGAGGAAGCTGGTGGAGGATCTCCTCTCCATATCGCGGATCGAGGCCCTGGGACCGCTCCCGCAGAAGAGGCCGGCCAACCTGATGCAGCTTTGCCGGGAGGCCCACGACCTCTTCGCGCTCCCTCTTTCCGAGCGGCACATAGCGGTGCGGATAAAGGGAGACGAGACCCCGGTTCCGGTGGACGAGGGGTTCGTCACCCTGGCGGTGAGGAACCTGATCGAGAACGCGATCAAGTTCACCCCCGACGGCGGGGAGGTGCGGTTGACCGGACGGGTGCTGAGGAAGTCGCAGCTGAAGGAGATCACCCCGGTGGTGCGCCAGTTCTACCCGGGCTTTCCCAACGGGACCGCCTCGGCCGACAGCTATTACCTGCTGCAGGTGGCCGACAACGGGATAGGTATCCCGCCGGACGAGAGGGTGAGGATCTTCGACAAGTTCTACGGGGTAGGCGACATCGGCCACCACTCCTCCGGGGCCACCGCCTTCATGTCAAAGGGGTCGGGGCTCGGGCTCTCCATCGTGCGCGGCATCATGGACGCCCACGAGGGTGTGGTCTGGGTCGAGGGGGAAGAGGGGAAGGGAAGCACCTTCACGCTGCTGTTCCCGATAGGGTAAAAACTTTCCGGGACCTATCATGACCCATGCCATCGCGCTCAACGAGATAACCAAGACCTACGACGGGTTCAAGGCGGTGGACCGCTTCTCGCTGAAGGTGGCGCGCGGCACGGTCTTCGGCCTTCTCGGCCCCAACGGCGCCGGCAAGACCACGCTCATCAAGATCCTCACCACGCTGATGCGCCCGACGCTCGGGGACGCCTTCGTCGAGGGGTTCAGCATCCTCACCGCGGGGAAGGAGGTGCGCAGGGTGATCGGCGTCGTCCCCCAGGAGAACAACCTCGACCGTTACCTCACCGCCCGCGAGAACCTGATCCTGCACGGAAGGCTGCACGGCATGCGCGCGTCCGCCTACAACCCGCGCATAGACGAGCTCCTGGAGATGACGGGGCTCGCCTCCCGCCAGCACGATTTCCCCGATACCTTTTCCGGCGGCATGCAGCGCCGGCTGGTCGTCGCCCGCGCCCTGGTGCACGAGCCGCGGGTACTCTTCCTCGACGAGCCGACCACCGGCCTCGACCCGCAGTCCAGGCGCGCGCTCTGGGAGCACATCAGGGGGCTGCGTCACAGCATGACCGTCTTTCTCACCACCCACTACATGGACGAGGCCGACGCCCTGTGCGACCGGATCATGATCATGGATCACGGCGAGAGCCTTGCCGACGGGACGGCGACCGAGCTGAAGGACGCCTTTTCGCGCGCCCACGTCCTGCAGGTGGAGTTTCGCGACGACGGCGCGGGGTACGCGGAGAAGCTCGCCGGTCTGCCGTTTGTCCGCTCCGTCGAGAGAAACGGGGCGACCTTCCACATCACGCTGACCGGTGAGGAGGCGATCAAGCCGCTGATGGACTCGCTGGCGGGGGCGGACATCAGGAAGATCTGTCTCAAGGAGCCGACCCTGGAGGATGTCTTCATCTCGCTCACCGGGGCAAAGGTGAGGGAGTAGAGGCTGTTCAATGTTCAAAGTTCAGAGTTCAGAGTTAGAAACTAGAACTGAAGTCACGAACATTGAACGTTGAACATTGAACGTTGAACGTTGAACGGGTTAGGGGTTGTTATGTTCAGAGGTGCGCTCTCCATATGGGGCAGGGACATGCTGGTGCTGCGGCGGAGCATCTTTTCGGAGCTCATCGCCGTCGTCGCCTACCCGCTCACCCTCTACCTCGCCTTCGGCTTCGGCCTCAAGGGGTACATATCGGAGGTTAACGGGGTCCCGTATCCGCTGTTCATAGCACCCGGCCTCATATCCATGACGGCAGTGAACGCCGCCTTCGACGAGAGCTCCTGGAGCATGTGGTTCCACCGCAAGGTACAGCGCACCATCGAGGAGTACCGCGTCACCCCCGTCACCGTCTACGACATAGTCATCGGCAAGATATTCTCCGGCTTTTCCCAGGGAGCCATCAAGGGAGCGGTGGTCTTTCTCGTCATCCTGTTCCTCACGCCGTTTCGCATCGACTACGGCCACCTGCCGGCATACGTCCTGTGCCTGGCCATCTCGTCCATGACCTTCTCCTGCCTCGGGACCATCTGCGGCACGGTCATCGACAAGCCCGAGAACATCGGGCGGGTGCAGTCGGTTGTCATCGTGCCGCTCATCTTCATGGCCGGGATCTTCTTCCCGCTTTCATCGTACCCGGCATCCATCCTCCCTTTGATAAGACTCCTGCCGACCACCGCCGTATTCGAAGGGGCAAGGGACGCTTTACTCTCAGGCTCCATCCCGCCACAGTATTTCATCAACCTGGTAGTGACCGCCGCTCTCTGTTTCGCCCTCGCCGTCTACACCTTCAACCGCAAAATGGCGGAATAGGCGTTTCTTCTTGAGTTTTCCGCCCCTTTCATAGTAATGTTTGCTTTAAACTTTTTACCTCCTGGATGCCGCTCCGACGCACCTTGTGGGCAGCAGACAATTCGAGCGTACCTTGTCGCAGAGCCGACAGTTTTGGCGTGAATTTATTCCCTGCCCGAGCCGATGAGCCCCCCGCCGCATGCAACGCTTTCCAGGTCACTAAACGGAGATGACATGGCCGAAGAGTTCGTACCGAAATGGATCGCCTGGGAAACCACCCAGCGCTGCAACCTCAAATGCGTCCACTGCCGCTGCTCGTCAGAGCTGACCTCCTCCGAGGGTGACTTCACCACGGAAGAGGGGAAGAACCTCCTCAAGGAAATCTCGGAATTCTCGAAGCCGGTCGTAGTCCTCTCCGGCGGCGAGCCGTTGATGAGGCCCGACATCTTCGAACTCGCCGAGTACGGCACCTCGCTCGGCCTCAGGATGTGCATGGCGTCCAACGGCTCTCTGGTGACCGACGAGGTCTGCGAGAAGATGAAGCAGGCCGACATCAAGATGGTCTCCCTTTCGCTGGACGGCTCCACCGCCGAGGTGCACGACAACTTCCGCCAGTGCCCCGGCTCCTTCGAAGGGGTGCTGCGCGCCGCCGAGCTGTTCCGAAAGCACGGCCAGAAGTTCCTGATCAACTCCTCCTTCACCAAAAGGAACCAAAGCGACATCGCCAACACCTTCAAGCTTGCCAAGTCCCTGGGCGCCACCGCCTGGTACATGTTCATGATCGTCCCGACCGGTCGCGGCGAGGACATCATGAGCGAGCTGATCTCCAAGGAAGACTATGAGGAGATCCTCGACTGGCACTACCACCAGGAGAAGAACGAGGACGACATCCTCATGCGACCGACCTGCGCCCCGCACTACTACCGCATCGTGCCGCAGAAGGCGAAGGCGGAAGGGGAGAAGTTCGAGCGTCGCTCGCTCACCTTCTCCACCGGCGGCGGCAAGGGGTGCATCGCGGCCCAGACCATCTGCCTCATCGACTGCTACGGGAACCTGAAGCCCTGTTCCTACTTCCACCGCACCGCCGGCAACGTGAAGCAGACGCCGTTCAGGGAACTCTGGGAGAATTCCGAGATCTTCAACGATCTCAGGGATTTCAAGAGCTACAAGGGGAAGTGCGGGCAGTGCGAGTACCTGAACGTCTGCGGCGGCTGCCGGGCGCGCGCCGATGCGGTCTACGGCGACTACATGGAAGAAGAACCGTTCTGCAACTACGTCCCGATCCGCGTGCAGCGCGAAAAGGAATAACGGAACCGGTTCTACGTCGTTGTAACCCCGATTTTTTGCCGCAAGTCAGGAAATGCCGTCGCCCCGACGTCCCCTCGCCCGCCGGGAGAGGGACAGGGTGAGGGTGGCGGCCCGGGCGGGACGTCGCTCCAAGCCGAACCCGTCATACCGTTGTAATGAAGTGTGCTTCGAGAACCTCAATTAATTAACCAGGAGGATTACAATGAATAATCGATTTTTAGACGCTTGTTGGGGGAAACCGGTGGACAGAGTGCCGGTATGGCTTATGCGTCAAGCCGGTCGCTACCTCCCAGATTACATGCGGGTTCGCTCCAAGTGCACCTTCCTGGAACTCTGCAAGACCCCCGAACTGGCTGCCGAAGTGACCATCCAGCCGGTCGACATCCTCGGCGTCGACGCAGCCATCCTCTTCTCCGACATCCTCACCCCGATCGAGCCGATGGGCATGGAGCTCGACTTCGTCCCGGGGCCGGTCTTCGCCAAACCGATCCGCACCATGGCTGACGTCGAGGCGCTCAAGATCCCCAAGATGGAGACCGACGTCCCCTACGTGCTCGACGCAGTCAAACTGCTCCGCAAGGAACTCGCAGCCAAGGTGCCGCTGATCGGCTTCGGCGGCGCACCGTTCACCCTGGCCTGCTACATGGTCGAGGGGAAGGGGTCCAAGGACTTCGCCGCCCTGAAGAAGATGATGTACGCCGAGTCCGATGTCTACGCGGCGCTCATGGACAAGATCACCACCATGGACATGGAGTACCTGAACGCCCAGATCAAGGCCGGCGCGCAGGCGATCCAGATCTTCGACACCTGGGGCGGCATGCTCTCCCCGGCCGACTACGAGCGCTACGTCCTTCCGTACACCCAGCGCCTCATCAACGGCCTGGACCGCACCAACGTCCCGGTCATCCACTTCGTCAAGGGCGCGGGGACCATGCTCGAGATCGTCAAGGAGGCAGGCGGCGACGTCATGGGCCTTGACTGGCACGTGAACCTCGGCAAGGCGCGCGACATCCTGGGCGACATGCCGGTACAGGGGAACCTCGACCCGACCGTCCTTTTCGCTCCCAACGAGATCATTGAGCGCGAAGTCAAGAGGGTGCTGGCAGAGAACGCCGGCAGGCCCGGCCTCATCTTCAACCTCGGCCACGGCATCCTTCCGACGGTCCCGCCGGAAAAGGCGATCTTCATGGTCGACTGCGTGCACCGGCTGACGCAGAAATAGTAAAAAGACCATGGAAAGGGCGGCCGATGAGGCCGCCCTTCTTGTTAGGAAGCAAACGATCCAGTTGCCAGCTTCGCCGCAGCCGCCGGCGGCACTGGGCCAAGCGGGGGTACTATGCTCAGGCTTTTCAAGATAGACAACGGGCTCATCAAGGAGATGGAGTTCGAACTGGAAGAACTCCCCAGCCGGATACTCCAGGCGGACTGGATCGACGCCCACGAGCCGGACGACGCGGAGAGGGACCTCCTGGAGCTGCTCCTGCACACCGACCTTCCGGAGTCCGACGAGTTCGACGAGATCGAGATCTCCGCCCGATGCTTCGTGGACCAGGCGGGAATTCACGTGCACCCGCTCTTCCTGTCGCAAAGCGAGGGGCGCCACATCACCCTGTCGGTCGCCTGCATACTGCAGGCAAAACACCTCATCACCATCCGCGAGGGAGACCTCGCCGACTTCCGCCTGCTCCGCATGCGGGCAAGGCGCGGCCACGTGGAATGCCGCACCCCCGCCGAACTGCTGGTCCTCCTGCTGGACCAGAAAGTGGAGAACCACGCGGACACCCTGGAGGATATCCACCGGCAGCTCGAAGGGGTCAGCCACATGGTGCTCGAGGACGAAGAGTCCGAGTTGGAAGACGCCATCGGCAAGCTCGCCAAGCTTGAGGACAGCAACGGGAAGATCCGCCTCTGCCTGATGGATACGCAGCGAGACATCTCCTTCCTGCTGCGCCACCTGCGCGACCAGACGGACCAGACCGAGACGCTGCGCGAGATCGCCCGAGACGTCGAGACCCTGATGTCGCACACCACCTTCCTGTTCGACAAGATCAACTTCCTGATGGACTCCACGCAGGGCTTCATCAACATCGAGCAGAACCAGATCATCAAGATCTTCTCCATCGCCGCCGTGGTATTCCTGCCGCCGACGCTGGTGGCGAGCATCTACGGGATGAACTTCGACTACATGCCCGAACTGAAGATGGTCCTCGGCTATCCCTGGGCCCTGGTGCTAATGCTCCTTTCCGGTATCGCGCCGTACTGGTACTTCAAGCGCAAAGGGTGGTTGTAAGGGGGCGGGAAATCGGCATCTTTACATACCAAAATTCATATGAATTGATGCTTTACATGGCATATGATTAATGTTATATTCGCTGCGTCTTTAATTAAGAGAGGCGGGCTATGGCAAAAAGATCGGTTCTTGCAGCAGTGGTGATGCTCTTCCTGGCGCCGCTACCCGAGGCGCAGGCAACCAATGGAGACACGCTGATCGGGGTCGCCGCCTCTTCCCGCGCCATGGGGGGGGCGGGTGTCGCCGCGCCGCAGGATGCCATCGGCGCCATCTTCGCCAACCCCGCCGCCATGTGCATGGGGCCCTACTGCCCCGGTTCAGAAACCGTTTTCGCAGCCACGTTCTACGATCCGTCCGTGAAGACGCGGGTCAGCGTCGGCCCTACCACCTACGCGGCCAAGAGCAACATGAAGCCGTTCATCATTCCCGCCGTCGGGATGACCACCCCCATCAACGACCGGGTCCGTTTCGGTCTCGGCATGTTCGGCATTACCGGCATGGGGGTCGATTACCGCGACAAGGGGATCGACCTCAACTCCTCCAACCCTGGAAACGAGGGCGACATCTACACCCAGCTCCAGATCATGAAGTTCGCCCCCAACCTCGCCTACCTGGTCACGCCCGACCTTTCCATCGGCGCATCCTTGCACCTGCTGTACGGTTCGCTGGACCTGGGGCAGGGAACCACCCACAACTACGGTTTCGGCGGCCAGCTCGGCGCCATTTACAGGATGGGGGACTTCGCTCTCGGGGGGAGCTATACCACCCCGGAAAAGGTCGTCCACACCAACGTTTCGGACTTCGGCTCCGGCGGCGCCAGGCGGGATCTGGACATGGAATCCCCGCAGACGGTCGTCGTAGGCGCCGCCTGGCATCCCACGGAGACGATGCTGCTCACGACGGACGTGAAGTGGCTCAACTGGCGGGACGCGGCCGGATACAACGACTTTGACTGGTCCAACCAGTGGGTCTACGCCATAGGGGTGCAGTACAAGAACCCGGACGGACTCACCCTGCGTGGTGGTTACAACTACGGCAAAAGCCCGGTAAAGGTTCACGACAACTTCAACGCTTCCGGCACCAGTTCCGTCCAAGGGGAGCCGGTCCCGACCCTTCTTTACGAGTATCTGCGGGTGGTGGGATTCCCGGCGGTTACCGAGCACCACTTCACGCTCGGGATCGGGTATCGCTTGTCCGGGAGGTTCGAAGCGCATGCAGGCGGGATGTGCTCGCTGGACAAGAGCATCACCGAGCGCGACTCAAGCGGGACCTTTGCATTCTCATCGAAGGTCCGGGAGACTTCCTACGACATCGGGTTGATCTGGCACTTCATGTAGCTGCGACAGGCCCGCCGGTACGCCGGCGGGGGTTTTAATTTTCCCTCCACTCTCTCCACATTCCCCTCAAGTGTTAACCATCTCTGCCGATACGTCCAACGAGGCGATAAAATTCATCCTGATAGAGATGAAAATCCCTCTGCTCCAATCGTGGCAATAATTAAGATTCTGCAATGTCAGTTGCGGCTACTGTCGATTCAGTTTTACGGGCGGCAGGAGCCGCCGGAGCCAGAACATGCTGTTCCAATCGCGTCGTATTGCCATGTTTCTCGGCCTCGGACACATGTCCGAAGGTGGCCGAACTGCGTCCGGTGGGGATCAGTCCGGCGCCAGGGGGGAAGCGCTCGGCAGTGGAGGTGAGGAGGGCGACGCGCCGGTCGCAGCCACCACGGAGGAGGACCGGAGCAGTGACGAGCAGCAGCTGGAACTGGACCGGCAGCTAGCGGAGATGAAGGAGCTGCACCTGGAAATAGAAGCGGCTCTGCGACGGACCGAGCAGGAGCACGAGGAGCTGGAAAGGCAGCTGATGCAGACCCAGAAGCTGGAAGGACTGGGCGTATTGGCCGGGGGAATCGCCCACGACTTCAACAACCTGTTGATGGCTATAAGCGGCAACCTCGAACTGATCAAGCACGTGGTCGGTCCGGAGAGTCCGGCGACCAGGTACATCGACAACGCGTTCATAGCCTCAAAACGCGCAGCGGACCTGGCCCGCCAGATGCTTGCCTACCCGAGGAAGGGGGTAAACGAAGTCAAGCCGCTCGACCTGAACAGAATGGTGGGGGAGAATGCGGATCTGCTGAAGGCTTCGGTCCTGAAGGGGGTGAAGGTGACGGCCCAACTGCAGCCGGACCTCCCGTTGCTGGAGGGCGACCCCGCCCATCTGCAGCAGCTGGTCATAAACCTGATCACCAATGCGGCGGAGGCGATGGGAGAGGGGGGCGGCAACGTAAAGATAGCCACCGGCGTGGCGGAATATGGCGCCGAGCAGCTGGAGAAGAGTCGGCTGGAACAAAAACAGTTGCCCGGCCGGTACCTGTACCTGGAAGTTGCGGACAACGGCTGCGGGATGGATGGTGACACCATCAAGCGCATCTTCGATCCGTTCTTCAGCACCAAGCTTCCGGGAAGAGGGCTCGGGCTTACAGCGGTGCAAGGGATAGTGAGGCGACACGGCGGAGCCATATTTGTCGACAGTGAGCCAGGAGCGGGGACCACCTTCAGTGTGCTGTTCCCGCTCCCGCTCCCCTGACCGGGTACAGGCGGGAAGGGGAGCGATGACCACTACTTGGCTGTGGGTGGGGGCACCAGGCAGGAACAGAGCAAACAAAAAGAGGAGAGCGCTTACCGGCGCTCTCCTCTTCTCGTTGGTGCTGTATGAGCGGGAAAGTTACCGCTTCAGGTAGTCGTTGATGGCTGCCGCCGCGCGTTTCCCGTCGCCCATGGCGAGGATGACGGTGGCGCCGCCCCTGACGATATCGCCGCCGGCAAAAACGCCGGCGATGCTGGTCTCACCCTCTTCGTTGGTGACGATGTTGCCCCACTTGTTGAGGGAGAGGTTGGGTGCCGTGGCGGTGAGGAGCGGGTTGGCGCTGGTTCCGACGGCGTTGATCACGATCCCGGCCGGGAGGTCGAACTCGGAACCCACGATCGGCTGCGGTCTGCGACGACCGGAATCGTCCGCCGGGCCGAGTTCCATCTTCTGGCACCTGAGTGCCGAGACCCAGCCGTCCTCCGTGGCGACGATGGCGAGGGGGGCGGTGAGCATGATGAACTCGACCCCTTCCTCCTTGGCGTGCTTGATCTCCTCGACCCTGGCCGGCATCTCAGCCTCGCCGCGGCGGTAGACGATCATGGCGCGCTCGGCGCCAAGCCTCCTCGCGGTCCTGACGCAGTCCATGGCCGTGTTCCCGCCGCCGATGACAGCGACCTCGCTTCTCTTCAGTATCGGGGTGGAGCTGTCTTCCCTGCGGCCAGCCTCCATGAGGTTAACGCGGGTGAGGAATTCATTGGCGGCATAGACACCTTTGAGGTTCTCGCCGGCGATGTTCAGCATGGTCGGCAGGCCCGCGCCGTTGGCGATGAAGACGGCGTCGAAATCGTCGCTCAGTTCCGAGATGGTCAGGGTCTTGCCGATGATGACGTTGCATTCTATGGTCACGCCGAGGGCGGAAAGGACGGAAACCTCGCGGTCGATGATGTCCTTGGGGAGCCGGAATTCAGGGATGCCGTAGCGAAGCACGCCGCCGGTGTCGTGAAGCGCCTCGAAGATGGTGACCTTGTGCCCCTGCCGGGCCAGTTCGCCGGCGGCGGTGAGGCCGGCAGGCCCGCAACCGACGACGGCAACCGATTTGCCGGTCGGCTCAGGCTTCGCATCCGGCAAAAGCTGGTCTGGGTGCTGCATGGCCCAGTCGGCCACGTAGCGCTCCAGGTAACCGATCGCCACCGCTTCTCCCTTGAGACCACGGACGCAGAGTGCCTCGCACTGGGTCTCCTGCGGGCAGACCCTGCCGCAAACGGCGGGAAGTGCGTTGTCGCCGCGCAGAATCTGGGCGGCGCGGGGAAGGTCCTCGCACGCCAGCGCGTCGATGAACTCGGGGATCGAGACCCCGACCGGGCAGCCGGCCACGCAGTTCCTGTTCTTGCACTGCAGGCAGCGCTCCGCCTCTTTCCGGGCCTGCCCTGAGTTCAGCCCGAGGTTCACCTCTTCGAAGTTCTTGTTCCTCACGTCCGCCGGAAGTTCCGGCATGTGGACCCGCTCTATAGCCATCCTCTCTTTGGGGGACAATTTGTTGCTCACTTCGCTACCTCCTTGACTAACTTGCAATCCGTTGCCGCATGCCTGACCGCCTCTTCCTTGCGGTAGCTGGTGAGGCGGTCGCTCAGGCCGTCGAAATCGACCAGGTGCGCGTCGAACTCCGGGCCATCCACGCAGGCGAACTTCGTTTCCTTTCCGACCTGCACGCGGCAGCCGCCGCACATGCCGGTGCCGTCGATCATGATCGGGTTGAGGCTGACGATGGTTTCGATGCCGGGCTCGCGCGTCATGTTGGCGACAGCCTTCATCATGGGTACCGGCCCGACCGCGAAAACAGCCCGGGGTGCGCGCTGCGGGTCGGCGAGCATTTCGGCAAGCGGGCCCGTGACGAACCCTTTGGTCCCGAGGCTGCCATCCTCCGTCGCTATCAGCAAGTTCTTGGAGAGCGGCCCCAGTTCGTCAGCCAGTATTATGTAGCGGCCGGAGCGGCCGCCGATGATGGTCGTTATCTCGTTTCCCGCCTCGGCCAACGCTTTTACCAGCGGGAACAGCACCGCGGTACCTACGCCGCCGCCCACGCAGGCCACGCGTCCCCAGTTGGTGATGTGCGTTTCCTTGCCCAGCGGACCGGCCACGTCCCTGATGAAGCCGCCGACGGGGGTGTCGACGATCTTGCGGGTCGAGGCGCCGATTGCCTGGATGAAAAGGGTAATCGTGCCGGCTTCCGGGTCGGCGTCGCCGATCGTCAGGGGGATGCGTTCTTCACCCTGGGCCAGCCTCACCATCACGAACTGCCCGGCCTTTCTTGCTCGAGCGATTCGAGGCGCGACCAACACCATCCTGTGGAGGTTTTCCGCGAGAATCTCGTTGCTTAAAACTTCGAACATTGGGGTCACCTTCTTTGCGTCTGGGGATTTGGTGCAGACTACTGCGATAGTGAATACGATATCAGTACCAAGGGGAATTACGCAAGCAAGTATACGGAAAGTAACAAAAGCCGGGAGGCAATTGACAATTGACAATGGACAATTGACAACTAAAACCCAACGGCGGGGCTGGGGGCTGGGGACTGGGCGAAAACCCCTCGCCCTCCGGGAGAGGGGCAGGGGTGAGGGCGTTGCCACGGAGGAAAAGATTGTGTCTGTGAAGCCGAACTTTCAACTTCCGATCCCAAACTACAAGTTTGCGAGGACAAACTTTCAGTTTATGGTTGTAAATTGGATGTTTGCTCCGACAAACTTTTAGTCCGCGGGCGTGGGGGGAGGTTTAGTTACCCCAACGTCTTCACCCGCCAGGTGGCGCAGATGATGCCGGCGAAGATAAGCGTGATTCCTGCGACATGGAAGAGATAAAGGCGCTCCCCGAGAAAGACGACCGCCATGATGGTGCTGAAGGCGGGCATCAGATGCACGAACTGCCCACCTATGTGAGGGCCGATCTTCCGCAAACCGGTATTCCAGCAAGTGAAGGCGACCACCGAGGCGAGGACCCCGACGTAACCGATGCTGAGCACGGTCGCCTTGTTCCAGACCATCAGGTTCCCGGACGCGATCTCCCACGCGTAGAACGGGATCAGCATGACCAGGCCGCACAGCGAGATGCAAAACAGGAACACGAAAGGGTTCAATCCCTGCGGGTAGCGCTTGATGGCGACGGAGTAGAGGCCCCAGGCGATTGCGGCCAGCAGCACCAGTAGATCACCGTGATTGAAGGTGAGCGTCAGGATCCGGGACGGATCCCCCCGCAGGATGATAGCGGCGACGCCGATGAGTGAAAGGGCGATGCCGACGTGCTGGCGCAGGACTACCCTTTGTCCGTAGAAGATGCGCGCGAAGATGATGATAAAGACGGGAATGGCGGAGTTGACCAGCGCCGCGTTGATGGCGGTAGTGGTGTGCATGGCCGTGTAGATCAGGAAGTTGAAGAGAGTCACACCGAAGAGACCGCAGATGCAGATGGTGACCCAGTTGTCGCGGACGAGGTGCCATTCCCGGCGCAGGCGCGGCAGGGCGACAGGAGCGAGCACGACAGCCGCCACCACCCAGCGCCAGAAGACAAACCCCACCGGCGGGATGACATCATTCATCGCCCTGCTGATCACGAAATTACCCGACCAAATCAGGGCGCTCAGGGTGAGAAGGAGATACGGCATCGGGAATTCCTCCAAAACCCGCAGACTGGCGCACTTCGGTCTCTAAAGTCAAGGCGAAACTAAAGGAGAATGCTACAGCTGCCGCTAAATTCAACTAGAGGTGCTCGGTCCTGGCAAGTCTCTGCCGATACAGTTTCCTGAAGAGCAAGAAGGGCTTTGGAACATGTCCAAAGCCCTCCGGGGAAAAGCGAGAATAATTACCGATCTAAGTCTAGAACTCCTGCGACATCGCCTTTACTTCCCCGGCGGTAAAGACCGGGCCGTCCTTGCAG
>DNJC01000108.1:0-6064 GCA_003490025.1 Geobacter sp.
GTCCTCGCGCATCCGCTCCACCCCCTGCAGGTACCAGAGCGGGAACGCGCCGGAGTCTCCCCAGGTGTACATCACGGCCCCCTGCGGCAGCGAGCGCAGGGTGTTGGCCGCGTAGTCGAAGGCGATGTAGTTCTCGTGCTGGTCGTTCTCCACATAGTTCAGCGCGCAGACGGTTCCCGGCAGCACGAAGAGAAGCGCAAGCATCGCCAACTGCACCGCCGGCTTCCTCCACAACTCCGAGAGCGCCTTGCCCATCAGGTTAAGCATGTTGAAGAGTGGCGCCAGGAAACGGAACCGACCCGGGCGCAGCTGAGACATGGCGAGAAGGATGTTGGGAGTCTCCTTCAGCACCGTGAAGAGCCCGACCCCTATGAAGACCGCGCTGAGGAGATAGAGCGGGGTGAAGAACTCCTCGGTCAGGAAGATCACTTCGCGCGGCGTGTTGAAGTATCCGGCGATCACCAGCAGGAAAGAGAAGATGCTGATCAGGTAGGCGAGGACCAGGTGCCTCTTCCTCACCGCGAAAGCGGCCAGACCGATGATGAGGAGCAAAAGCCCCGCCAGGGTGAACTCGTACGGGACGTTGAAGCCGTTCACCTGCGCCCAGAGGAGGCTCCAGTCGCGGGCCGGCTTCTCCATCGGGTATCCCTTCCTGAGCATGTTCCAGAGGAACTGGGTGAGGTTCTTCGAGTCCCCCCAGTTGAGAAGGGGCTTCTGCAGCGCCCTGACGATCAGGTGCAGGTGGATGGCGAAGCCGAGGATGCCGAAGGCCAGGGCGAGGATGAACTCCTTCACCCTCAGGACCACGCGCCGGTCGGCGGAGATCAGAATCCAGGCGTAGGCCGGTATCATCAGCACCATGATCTGGTGGGCCCCGGTCCCGAGCCCGCAGAGGAAGGCCCCCAGGTAGACGTAGCAGGGGCGCTCCTCGCCGGCCAGGTAGCTCTCGCGCCACAGGAGCATGAGGTAGAAGACCACGGCGCAGATGAAGGAGAGAAGCGGGTACGGCTTGTCGTGGTTCGACTGCAGCCACAGCCTCGCCGTGCAGGCGAAGGTGACGGCGGCGGAGAGGGCGGCGAGCCTGGGAGCCAGTTCCCCGAGCCTCCCGAGCCACGGCAACTCCTCGTCGCGCAAAAAGTGGAGCGTCAGGAAATAGACGCCGTAGCAGGCGAGAGCGGCGGAAACCGCGGTGGCGATGTTGACCCTGAAGGCGATACTGCCGAACGGGAGCCAGGTGAACGGCTTCGCGTAGTTGATGAAAAGCGGGTACCCGGGGGAGTGCGCCGCGCCCAGGGACGCCGTCGCCGTGATGAACTCGCCGCTGTCGAAGAAGGTCACCGACGGGGCGAGTGTCAGCATGTACACGAAGAAGGGGATGCCGAAGGCGAGTATGGCGAACGGGTCGAGCCTTTTGAAGAGTCCTCTATTGTTCACGCGGGGGCTCCTGTTTCGTTATTTTCGCTCAGTTTCTTGAGCGACAGCTTGTCCCGCCAGAGGCAGTAAAGCCCCGCCACGATCACAGGGAAAAACCCCATGGCGTGCGAGACGATCGCTATGCTGAGCGCCTTTTCGCTCCCGACCTCGAAGGCGGAGAGGGCCGTGACGCAGGCGAAGTGGTAGGTCCCCATGAAGCCGGGGGCGGCGGGTATCATGACCGCGAAGACCAGGAAGACCATGATGAACATGCTCGCGGTGATCGGGAGCGTCACCCCGAAGGAACGCAGCACCAGGTCCACGGGCCAGATGGCGGTGGCCCAGACCAGGATGGAGCTTAAGAGCGTGGCGGCCATGCCGGCCGGGTCGGTCGGGATGCGGATCCCTGAAATGAAGGAGTCCAGAAGCGCCACTACCCGGTCGGCGAGCTTCCCGGAAAAGGGGCGCGCCAGACGCTCCACCAGGGCCACAGTCGCCCCGGTCCGCTTTTTCAGCAGGGCCAGGAAGGCGAGGACGCAAAGGTAGAGGGCGAAGGTGACGTAGCCGCCGGTGACGAGCCCCGCCTGGACCAGTTCCATCCCCGGCGGGAGCTTCACCGTGAAGAAGGTGATCAGGAGCACGAACAGGATGGTGAAGCCGTCGCAGAGGCGGTCCACCACCAGGGAGGCGAATACGGCGGAGGTGGCGATCCCTTCCTTTTGCCCCAGCGAGTAGGCGCGCACGAACTCGCCGAGCCTTGCGGGGAGCAGGTTGTTGGCCATGTAGCCGATCAGGGTGGAGGGGAACAGGTTGGAGAGCCGCGTCCGCTTGGTGGGAAGGAGAAGAAACTTCCAGCGCACCGCCCGCATGAAGTAACTCACGAAGGTGAGGACCAGGGCAGGCGCAAGGAAGCGGTAGTCCATCGCGGCGAAGGCGGCCGCCATTTTATCGAAATCGATCTTCCTGAAGAGCAGAAAGAGGAGAAACACGCTGATTGCGATGCCGATCCAGAGCTTTTTATCTGGTTTTTCCTTGAACAAGCTGGCTCCTGTCATCGGTTTTGCTCTTGACCTGGAAATGTTGCGTCTATCGCGCGTCCCCGCACTCCTGCCCGCCCCAGTCGCCCGCGCCAACCGGCACGGCATCCTTGAGGATCTCCTTGCAGCGCGCGACGTCGGCGGCTATCGCCTCTTTCAGGAGGTCGAGAGTGGCAAAACGCCTCTCTTCGCGCAGTCTCTCGATGAAAAAGAGGGTGACCTCGCGTCCGTAGAGGTCGCCGTCGAAATCGAAGAGGAACACCTCCAGGGAGACCCGGTCGTTGCCGAAGGTCGGGTTAGTCCCGATGTTGCAGGCCCCGTCCAGGAGTCTCTGCCCGAGGCAGACCTTCACGGCGTAGACGCCGGCAGCCGGGAGGAGGTCCTTCTCCGTGATGATGTTCGCCGTCGGGAAGCCCAACTGCTGTCCGCGCCGGTGGCCGTGCACGACGGTCCCGGTGGCGGCGTAGTGGCGTCCCAGGACGTCGACCACCCCCTCCACGTTCCCCTGCAGCACCATGTTCCGTACGGCGGTGCTGCTGTAGACCGTGGCGCCGTTGGAAATCGGCTGCAGTTCCTCCACGGCGAAACCGAAGCGCCCGCCCAGTTCCTTCAGCAGGGTCGCGTTTCCTTCCCTGCCGCGACCGAAGGCGTAGTCGTACCCGATCACCAGGCTCTCCAACCCTATCGCGTCCACCAGGACCTTTTGCACGAACTGTGTGGCGGAGATGGCGGCGAACTCCCGGTCGAAGGGGATCTCGAGCAGGTAGTCGATCCCGGCCGACCCGATGAGCGACTCCTTCTCGCGGCAGGTGGTGATGAGCTTCAGACCGCGCTCGGGGGCCAGCACCTTGAGGGGGTGCGGCACGAAGGTGATCACCACCGACACGCCCCCCTTTTCCTCGGCCAGCGACCGCACCCGGCGGAAGATCTCGCGGTGCCCAAGATGAACGCCGTCGAAGTTTCCGATGGTGGCGACGGGGCGCCGCAGTTTTTCCCTTATTTCGGAAACGCTCTTAAAAATGAACATGCGTGTAGAGAATCCTCAGGCCTCGGCCGGTTCCGCCTCGGCAACGGGAGGCTTTTTCTTGCCGAACAAAAGAGCCACCCAGATGCTTATCTCGTACATGAGATAGAGCGGGATCATGATGACGAACATGGTCACCAGGTCCGCGTGGAAGGCGGCGACGATGGAACTCGCCAGGAGCGCGTACTTCCTCTTGGTGGCCAGCATCTTGTAATTGACGATTCCGAAACGGGACAGGAGCAGCGCAAGGATCGGCAATTCGAAGATCACCCCGAACATCAGGATGAGGCGCAGGCAGAAGTTGATGTACGACGAGATGTTGTACCAGCTCTGGAGGCCCGCAGCCTCGTAGGAGAGGGAAAAGTTGATGATGACCGGCCAGATGATGACCAGGAAGAACATGGCGCCGACGCAGAAGCTCGCCGAGGCCGCCGTCACGAACGGCACCACCAGCCGCCTCTCGGTGCGGGTCAGTCCCGGCGCCACGAAGAGCCAGAACTGGTGGAAGAGGACCGGGAGCACGATGATGAGGCCGGCCAGCATGGCGATCTTGCACTGGACGAAGAAAGGCTCGAGCGGCGCGCTGTAGTTCAGCATGCGCGGCTTTTCCGCCACCGCGTGGTCCTCCTCCAGCTTGAACTGCTGGTAGGCCTGCGGGTAGCGCTTCTTCACCTCGCCGTACAGCGTTTTCTTGATGTCGCTCAGGTAGGTCTTGCCGGTCAGCGGTTTCTCGACGAATTTCAGGAGGTCGTTGGAGAAGTTCCACGCCACCCCCATCCCTATGACGATGGCGATGACGCATACGATGAGCCGCTTCCTGAGCTCCACCAGATGCTCCATGAACGGCAGTACCTTTTCTTCCATAAACCTCACTTCTCCTAATGAATGCCGCGTAGAGCTCAATCAGATTTTATATCACAGCGGCTAAAGCGAGCGCAACAGCTTTCAGCGCCGGCGGGGTGCGGGACGCTTCCCCTTGATCGGGACCTTGGCGAAGGCGCCGGGATCCTTGGGAGGCTCGATGGGGCGCTTTTCGAGGGTCCCGACCAGGGCGAACTCCACCTGTTTGCGCGGCTCGTTCACCGCCGCCACCTTGACCCTCACGCGGTCGGCGATGCGGTACACGGCGCGGCTTCTCTCCCCCATCAGGGAGTGGCTCTTCTCCATGTGGACGTAGTAGTCGGAGGGGAGCGTCGCCACCGGGATCATCCCCTCGACGAAGAGCTCGACCAGCTCCACGAAGAGGCCGAACGGCGCCACGCCGGTGATGAAGCCGTCGTACTCCTCGCCGAGCTTGTCCCTCATGAACTGCATCTTCTTGAGATCCACCATCTCCCGCTCGGCCTCCATGGCGATCCTCTCGCGGCGGCTGGTGTGCAGCCCCGTTTCCGGGAGCCGCGCCTCCAGGCGGTCCTTGTCGACCTGCTTCATCTTGCCGGCGAGGACCCGCTTCAGGATCCGGTGCACCACCAGGTCCGGGTAGCGGCGGATGGGGGAGGTGAAGTGGGTGTAGGAGGGGGCGGCCAGGCCGAAGTGGCCGAGGTTCTCGGCGCTGTANNTAGCCGAAGCTGAAGACGAACTCGGAGAGGTCCTGCAGCTTCAAGGGGTCCGGGTTCTCGTGCACGCGGTAGAGCGACGGGACCGGCGTGGTCTCCAGGAAATGGGCCACCGCCTCGTTGGCCGCCAGCATGAACTCCTCGATCAACCTGTGGGCGAGGTTGCGCTCGGCGCGGACGATCGCCGTGGTCTCCCCCTGGAGGTCCAGGATGATCTGCGGTTCGGGGAGGTCGAAGTCGATGCTCCCCCTCTCCCTCCTCACGGCGTTCAGGCGCAGCGAGAGGTCCTCCATGACCTGGAGGTCTGCCACCAGGCGGGAGTTCGTCTCCATCGCCTCGGGATCCTTGTCCACCAGGATCCGCTTCACGGTGGTGTAGGTGAGCCGGGCGGTACTCCTGATGACGCTGGTGTAGAATTTCTGGTCGATCCTTGCGCCGCTGGCGTCGAAGAGCATCTCCGCCGTCATGGTGAGCCGGTCCACCTGCGGGTTGAGCGAACAGATCCCGTTGGAGAGCTGCTCCGGGAGCATCGGGATGCAGCGGTCCGGGAAGTAGACCGAGGTCCCCCGGAGGTACGCCTCCGTGTCGAGCTTCGACCCCTCGACGACGTAGTGCGAGACGTCCGCTATGGAGACCCAGAGGCGGATCTTGTCCCCTTCGCGGGAGACGGAGACGGCGTCGTCGAAGTCACGCGCCGTCTCGCCGTCGATGGTGACGGTGAGGCGCTCGCGCAGGTCGACCCTTCCCGAGACCGCCTCCGGCGGCACCTGCTGCGGCTGTTTCTCCGCCTCCGCCAGGACGTCCGGCCCGAAGACGTGCGGGAGTTCGTACTTCTTGATGACGGTGAGCGCCTCCACCTCGGGGTCGTTGGCTTTCCCCAGGACCTCGACGATCCTCCCCTCCAGCGGGCGCGCGCCGCTCGGGTAGGAGGTGATCTGCGCCAGCACTATCTCTCCGTCCTTCGCGTTGGCGCTTCCCCCGGAGGGGCCGGGCGGCACGAAGAGGTCGCGCCCGAGCCGCGGGTCGTCCGGGAC
>DNJC01000108.1:6209-20037 GCA_003490025.1 Geobacter sp.
TGTCGAGCTGGTCCCTGTCGCGGCGCGATATGTTTAGCGCCTTGAGCATCTGTCTGTACGGAACCGGTTCGCCCTTGGCGAGCAACCTCATTACCGCGTCTTTTCCTTTGCGCATGAACAAACCCCTGTTGGGAATAAAAAGTATGGGGCTCCGTCTCTCGGCTCCCTCTTATATAAATAGATCAATGGATAATGCAGAACGGGGCGTTGAAAGTCAAGGTTCGCGGCAGGAATGCCGCTCCTGCAGTTGTGGGTGTTACGCTTCGTCAGCTTTGCCAGCGCTCTGCAAGCTCCCCCTCGCCCTCCGGGAGAGGGCTGGGGTGAGGGAGGGGACCGGGGCGTTGGCTGGGGCTGCGGATCGCCTTCGTGGCGCCCCCCTCACCCGGCCTTCGGCCACCCTCTCCCGGAGGGCGAGGGGGTGAACTTTCCGTCGTCCATTATCAATTGTCCATTGTCAATTGCTTTTCGCGGTTTCCGTCGTCAATCGTCAATTGTCAATTGTCCATTGCTTTTCAGCATTGCCTTTTCCTCTCCGCTCCGGTAGAAATAGGGGTTAGTTTTTCGGTCACAAGACAAGGGAGTCTCCATGCTTTGCCGTTTTATCGCCGCAGCCGTGCTGTTCTTCTGCGCCACCCTACCCGCCTCCGCCGTCAACCTGGGCAACCCCGCCGACCAGGCACTCGCCGCCGCTGCCGCCCGGATGCAGCTGAAAGACTATAAAGGCGCCCGCGACGCGGGAGGAAAGATCGCCGACAAGGGGGCCCGCTCCTTCGTGCTCGGCATCGCCGCAGCCAAGATGGAGTCCTGGGACGAGGCCGCCACGCAGCTTGCCGCAGCGGCGCAGACCTACCCCCTGCTAGCCGACTACGCACTCTACTACCAGGGACTCGCCCTCACGAAGCTGCAGCGCCTGGACGAGGCATTCCCCCCCCTTTACAAGCTTCTCAAGCAGTACCCTGAAAGCCGCCTTTGCCGCCCGGCGATGATCCTTTACGCCGACACCCTCGCCGCGGGGAATTTCCCCAAGGAGGCGCTGGAGACCTACTCAGCCTTCGTCGAACGCTACCCCTCGGGCAACGATTCCATTTCCGCCCTCTTCGGCTCGGCCCTTTGCCGCGAAAAGCTGGGCGACCCGGCTGCCGGGGCCGCAATGCTGCGCGGTATCTACCTCAATTACCCAGCCTCCCCCTTCGGCGACAAATCGGCCCGCGAACTGCAGCGTCTCGGCGCCTGCGGTGTCAACCTCGAGCCGTACAGCGGCGCCGACCTGTTCAAGCGCGCGGGGACGCTGTACGGGCTCGGCCGCTACAAGCAGGCTGCCGAGGCGTATGCGGGGATACCCCTCACCGGCGAAAAAGAAGATTTCATCGGGAAACTGATGCTGAAAAAGGGGCAGGCGCTCTACAAGGCCAAGCTCTATCAGCAGGCGCAGTCTACCTTCGCCGGCATCGCCGGCGCCGGCTCCCGCGAGGCCGATCTCTGGTCGGGGAGGATCTTCGACAAGACCGGCAAAGCCGACGATGCGTTCCGGCTTTTCGCCAAACTCGCGGAAGATCCCCAGGGAGGGAGCGTCAGCGAGGAGGCCCTGCTGGAGGCGGCATACCTGAAGCGTTTCCAGAGGAAGTGGAGCGAGGCGCTGCCGCTTTTCAAGAGGTACCTGGCCCGGAGCGGCAACCAGAAAAACAGCAACGTGATGTGGGAGGCGGCATGGTCCGGCTACCAGTCGCGCGCCTACCATGAGGCGGCCCCGCTGTTCAGGAAGCTGGCCGACAGGGACGAGGCGCGGGAAAAGGCGCTCTACTGGCTCGCAAAGACGCTGACAGCCGCCGGCGACGGCAAGGGCGCCGAGGAGGCATACGGCGCGCTTGCCTCCGAGTTCCCGATGGGATACTACGCCCTGATTGGCAACAAGTGGCGCAGCGGCGATGACTTGCCCCTTCCCCCCAAGAACCTCGCCGAGGCGCTGCCGATGCCGGCCGGGTTCGAACGGGAAAAGGCCCTCATCTCCTTCGGCATGTTCGAGGAGGCCGCCAAGGAACTCACCGGCTCCAAAAAGAACAAGAGTGCGGCAGGGGTAGCGAGGCTTTACCTGGAGATGGAGAACTTTAACGGCGCATATCACACCATGGCGAAGGAAAAGCCGAGGAAGGGAGATAAGGATAGCGCGACCGTCTGGGGCGTGAACTACCCGCTGGCGTACCAGGAAGACGTGGCTAAAAACGCGGCCGCAAACGCGCTCCCGGAGAGCCTCGTCTACGCCATCATGCGCACCGAGAGCAACTACTTCCCCGCCGCCCTCTCGCCGGTCGGGGCCGTCGGCCTGATGCAGATCATGCCGGCGACCGCGGAGAGCATGTCCAAGGGGGGGTCGCTGAAGCTCACCAACCCCGACCTGAACATCAAGCTTGGCGCGCGGCACCTGAAGGACCTGCTCTCGCTCTACGAAAGGAACCTGACCCTTGCAGTCGCCGCCTACAATGCCGGCTCGGGGAACGTGAAAAGATGGCAGAAAGGCTACGGCGACCTTCCGCAGGACGAGTTCGTCGAGAGCATCCCGTTCCGCGAGACGCGCGAGTACGTGAAGAAGGTGGTGAGCAGCATGGAGGTGTACCAGAGGCTCTACCGGCTCCCCCCCTACAAGCAGCCCGAGGTGCAAAAGAGCGTCGTCCCCGAGGACAAACAGCCCCCCGCTGAAGGGAGACTGGCCCTGAGCGTCACGCAGTAGCAGGATTCACGGAATCGGCTCGCGAGGCCCCGTACCCTGACCAACTTCCCGCCGATCGGGAGGTACTCACCCTAAACAACACGTGAGTCACGCATATGCCGCCGGGGCTTGCCCCCTTCCGCTGTCGCAAAGCCTGAACCTTCGCTCTTCTGTGTCCACGGTGGTCAAGCTCCTGCTTGTGGCGGGGAGCGTGAAGTAAAAGGTGGCCCCTTCCTCCACCTTTGCCTCCGCCCAGATCTTCCCCCCGTGGCGCTGGACGATGCGATGCGCCGTGGCAAGTCCTATTCCCAGCCCTTCGAACTCCTCTCCTCCGTGCAAGCGCTGGAATACCTGGAACAGGCCGCCCTGGTAGGCCATGTCGAAACCGGCGCCGTTATCCTTGACGAAGATCGTCTCCTCCCCAGCCACCTGCATGCTGCCGAATTCGATGCGGGCGACCTCCTTCCTGGAGGTGTATTTCCAGGCGTTGCCCAGGAGGTTCTCCAGCAACTGCCTCAGCAGATACGGGTCGCCGGAGACCGTGATCCCCTCTTCCATGACGACATCGACGCGACGGGCCGGCTCCGTCTCCTGCAGCATGGCGAGTATCGATGCCGCCAGCGTGCTCACGTCCACCGGTTCCGGGCTGATGCCAACCCTCATGACCCGGGACAACTCGAGCAGATGATCGATGAGAGCGCCCATCCTGCTTGATGCCGCGCCGATCCTGTCCAGGTAGCCGCGGGCATGCTCCGGTAGATGGTCCCCGAAGTCCTCGGCCAGCATGGCGCTGAAACAGTTGATATGGCGCAAGGGGGCGCGGAGGTCGTGGGAGACCGAGTAACTGAACGCCTCCAACTCGCGGACCGCAGCCTCGAGTCCTGCCGTTCGCTCCCTGACCCGCCGTTCCAGCATCTTATTCAGGTGTCTCAGTTCATATTGATGCCGTGCCTCGCAACGACAATGGGCCTCCTTGGTCTGCCTGCGCTGCGCCGCCTCCGCTTTCGAGTGACGAACCCTGTTGATCAGCCCGAAGAGCTTGTCCACCTTGAGAGGCTTGAGAAGATAGTGGTCGATGCCGATCTCGATCGCCCTCAGCATGTCGGCGGGGTCCGTGTAGGCGGTGACCGCGACGATTACCGCGTCCGGTCTGATCTGCTTCATCTCTGCCGCCATGCAGATTCCGTCCATCATCGGCATCGCGATGTCGGTGATCACCATGTCGGGCGAGTGAAGCTTGAAACTCTCGAGACCTGACCTGCCGTTATCCGCGGAGTGGATCTTCAGGTCCGAATAACTGGCGGCGATCATGTCGAGGATGGTGTTCCGGGTGTAACCGTCATCTTCGACCACCAATAGGGAAAACTTCAGCGAAGTCATAGCCTACCCCTAATCTTTCCGATGCAAATTTCGATTTTGCTGTGCCAGCCCACCCCGCCCTACGCCCCCGTGCAAAGCCCCGCTGCCAGACTAGCAAGCCGGGCACGACTGCTCACTCCCGCCGCTGGGGACCTCGATCCGGAACTCTGTACCGCCGGGCGTGTTGCAGACGGTGAGTCTGCCGTTCATGCTCTTGTCGATGATGGACTTCGACATGTACAGGCCGAGCCCCGTCCCGCACTCCGGCCCCTTGGTTGTGAAGTAAGGATCGAACACCTTGTGGATGATCCCCTCCGGGATTCCACCGGCGTTGTCGGAAACGGTCAGCACCGACCTGCCGCTCTCGGTGAAGGAGGATATGCTGACCAGCCTCTCGTGGTCGGGCGCGCGCTCCGAGAAAGCGTCCCTCGCGTTGCTCAAGAGGTTCAGGAGTACCTGGGAGTATTCGTTCGGGTAACCGTATATCTCGGGATCGTCCTTTATCTTCAGTTCGAACCCGATACCCAGGTTCTTGAAACTCCCTTCGATGAGGGAGAAGGTCCTGGTCGCGACCCGGCTCACCTGGAACGATTCCCGCTTCTTGTCGGGTCGGAAAAAAGTCCGGAAATCGTCGATCGTTTGCGACATGTGCTGGAGCACACCCATCAGGTTGGCTACCCTTTCGTCGAAGAAAGCCTGGGTCACCCCCCCCTGGTTATGCCTCAGTTGCAGTTCCTGGACGATCAGCCCCACCACGTTCAACGGCTGCCGCCACTGGTGGGCGATGTTGCTGATCATCTCCCCCATCGCCGCCAGCCGGCTCTGCTGCACGAGCAACTGATCCTTCTCGTAAAGCGATTCCATCACCCTCAGCCGTTCCAGTGTTTCCTCTTTCAACGCCAGTTCCACCTCGCGCCGGCGGGATTCCCCTTCCATGTTTTCGAGGGCGAAGGAGATATCCGAAGCCATCTGCGACAGCAGCCCGGCAACTTTGGAGCGGAAATAATTCATCTCCCCGGCGTAGATGGTCAGCGCCCCGATCGACTTCCCGTCCAGCTTCAAGGCGATGGCGGCCGAGGAGCGGTACCCCCGCTTTCCCGCTTCCTCCCGCCAGGGCCCGGCGCACGGATGGTTCATGACATCCTCGCAGACCTTCAAGCACCCTTCCCGTATCGCGGCGCCGGTCAATTCCACCGGGTCGTGTTCCGGTCCCACGCGGACGCAGACGGCGTCCAGGTACCCCTCGTTCCTGCCGCTCCAGGCGACCGGCTCGACCTTCCCCGTCTGTTCATCTACCACGCCGATCCAGGCCATGTTGAAGCCGCCATGCTCCACAGCTATGCGGCAGATCTCACGGAACAACGAGTCCCGGTCAACGGCGCGGACGATCCCCTTGTTGGTTTCGCTCAACACTGTATAGAGCCGGTTCAGGCGCAAAAGCTTCTGGTTTGCTTCGGACAGGTGCAGGTAAGGCTTCTGTACCGCCGAAGCGAAAATCCCCTTGTAGATCAGGTAAAACGCCACCACCTTGTAGATGTGCCCCAGCACGTTCAAAGTGCCGAAACAGTTGGTGTACGAAGCGAAGACGGCCTCGCTGAAGATGCAGATGATGAAGGCCGCCAGGAAGTACAGCAGATGCCTGTCTCCCGTTTTCTCCATCCGCCTCCAGTACACAAGCCAGGAGCAGGCCAGCAGCAAGATGACGACCAATTCCAGGAATCTCTTCAACGGAGTCAGCCCCACCCCCTCAATGGCCGTGGCAGGGAGGTATTCGGGGTAAAAGACGACGGCCATGAAGATGGAGCCCGTCAAGGCGACCGCCGCGGCCATCATGGTCTGCCGGGAAATCCAGCGTCTTTCCTGCTCTGGATTTATGAAGGCACTGGCGAGAAATGTGGCAGCGCCAAGGAGCCTGGCGCCGATCAAGAACTGGGTAGATTTGTTGAAGGAGTTGGGCGTTATGAAGGCGGGCATCGCCTGATTGCTCATGGTATGCATAAAGTCGAGGAGTCCGACGACAAGAAAGGCTGTCCCCATGAACAGTGCGCGCTGGTCCTTCGACTGCTCGCAGGTGTACCAACCCACGCTGAAAATGCACAGGGAAACCATGATGCTGAAGAACTCGGCGATGTTATGGAAAACGAGGTAAGAACTCTTGTCCATCACCATGCCGAGTTCCAAGGGGAACAACAGCAACATCAGGAACGGAAGGCAAAAGACGCTAAAGGTACCGGCCATTATGGCATTAGGTGAGAGCTGTTTCGAGGCGTTTGGCATAACTGTCCCCGGTTTCTTTCTGAAAGCGCCCAATGGAGCCGCGCCAATTCCAGATACCAGGCGCCTAAGTCGACAGCAGCCGCGCCTGACGGTCACACGATTCAGTGTGGGTTTCTTTTATCTGGCTGAGTGATATTGAGTCCTGACAAAGAGTGATGTGCTGTCCCACAAGATGCAGTTTGTTAAGATATCACGATAAACCAGTGTTAACAATTAAAACTTGCTATAGTTGTGGAAGTATTATTGAAACCGTTGCGAAGAATTCCCCGTTGGTTTGGGTGGATATGATATTGACAGCATACTGATTATATGGATAATGAGCATTTCCGCAGCAGCAAACTCGCCAAAGTTACGGCTATATTTCATGTTTTTCCGGCTCGCGGTCAGGGCGCTGAAGCACCGGTCGTACACAGGAAACCATTTACCGGGAGGAGGTTCTATGAGTACTGAGGGAACGACGCCGATCGACATCGAGAAGATGGTAGGCTTCCTGCTGGCGAAGGCGTACCAGCGCGCCTGCCTGATCTTCAAGGAGCATTTCGAGCAGTACGACCTGACTCCCCAGCAGTTCGGCCTCCTCGGCTTCCTGTGGCGGGAGGACGGCATCACCCAGGCGCTCCTGTCTGCCAAGAGCCAGATCGACCGGACCACCATGGGGGGACTGATCGACAGGCTGGAAAAGGAGGGACTGGTGGTGAGGCGCGCTCATCCGGAGGACCGCCGCGCCTACATGGTCTGCCTGACGGAAAAGGGGAAGGCGCTGGAACCGGAACTCACCCCCCTGGCTCTCCGGGCGCAGGAGAAATTCATCGGGAAGCTCGACCCCCAGGAGGTCGAGACACTGAAGTCCCTGCTGGAGAAAATCCGCAACTGATCCGGGAGCATGCATGCGAAAAGTTATAGTTTTACTGGCAGTGATCTCGCTCGCGGCTGCCTCGGTTGCCCGGGCGGAACAGCTGACCCTCAGGGAATGTCTGGACAAGGCTGCCGCAACCAGCAACACGCTGAAAGCCGCCTCCCATGAGGTGAAGATCGCCGAGGAACAGATCGGCATTGCCGCCACGGGGCTTAGGCCGCGCATAGACCTGCAGGGGGGGTACGTCGCCCAGTTGAGGGCGCAGGCAGTGAAGTTCGGCGCCATCGAGCAGGAGACCCAGGATGCCCGCTTCCCCTACGCGAACGTCGCACTCTACGACACCCTTTACGACTTCGGCCGGACCGGTGCGCGCCAGGGGATAGCGAAGCTGCAGCGTGACGCGTCGCTCTATTCCTATTCCGCTACCGAGCAGGATATCTTCCTCCAGGTGGTGCGCGCCTACTTCGGCATCATGGCCGCGCAGAAGCTGCTGGCAGCCGCCGACGACGAGGTCATCCAGATGGTCTCGCACCAGAAGACGGCGCAGGCGCTTTTCGACCAGGGCGTAGTGACAAGAAACGACCTGCTCCAGGCCGAGGTGCGGGTTGCGGCCAGCAGGCAGAACCAGTACAGCATGCTAAACGAACAGCAAAACGGCTGGCTGGTGCTCAACTACCTGACCGGCGCCCCTGCCGACTATCGCGGCGAACTCAAGCCCGAGTTCGAGCCGGTCCCGCTCGTCAACCCGAAAGCGACGCCCGATCTCTCCAAACGCGGGGAGGTCGCCGCATTGAGGGCGGTGGTCGCAGCGGGAGACCTCGCAGTCAAAGAGGTGAAGAGCAACTACTACCCGGAGATCTTCGCGAAGCTGGGCGTGGACTACCTGGATAACAGCAGGGTGCGGGAGCAGGCGATCTGGGCGGCGACGCTCGGTTTCAAGGTGAACCTCTTCGACAGCGGCGCCACCACCGCCCGGGTGCGGCAGGCGGTGCAGGCACGCTTCAGGGACGAGGAAAGGCTGAGGGATCTCGAGGAGAGGGTCAGGCTGGAGTTCTCCATGGCCCAAAACGACATGAAGGTGGCGCAAGCGAGGATCAAGGTCGCCGAGAAGGCGATCGCGCAGGGGATGGAGAACCTCCGCATCACCAAGGACCGCTACCAGGAGCAGGTCGGGACGGCCACCGAGGTGATCGACGCCCAGACCCTCCTGACCCAGACCAGGACCGAGTACTACCGCAGCATACTGGATCTCCAGGTCGCCGCTGCCAGGGTGAAGAGGGCGACGGGGGAGCTTTAAAAAACAGGTTGAGGCAAAGATAAAGGTAAAGATAGAGGTTTCAAGACAAGTTCATCACTGATTTAGCTGATTGCCCTGGAGAATGGAATGGCTGAGGAAAGCACCGTAGAAACGGAACAGGAAACGCCCGCCAGGAGGGGGCTCAACAAGAAACAGCGAGGCGGCATCGTATTGCTGATAATCCTCATTGTCGCCACGGCCTACGGGCTTCACCTGTGGGTCAAAAGCAAGACGCATATCGAGACGGACAACGCCTTCATCGAATCGCATGTTCACTCCGTCGCCGGCAAGATCCCGGCCACCGTGCAAAGGGTCCTGGTGACCGACAACCAGTACGTCCACAAAGGGGACCTGCTGGTGGAACTCGATGCCGCCGATTTCCGGGCCCGCGCCAAGACCGCCGCTGCCTCGCTGGAGATGGCGAAGAACGAGACCTCGGGGGACTATGCGCAGGTGGAGAGCGCCCGCGCCAATGTCGGGCTCGCCAACGCCCGGATGGAGCAGGCGAACCTCGACCTGAAACGGGCCGAGGCGCTTTACGCCAAGGAGGTCATCCCCAGGGAGCAGTTGGACAGGGTCCGGACCGCGCAGCGGGTGACCCAGGCGCAGTTGAGGGAAGCCCAGGAAGCGGAGAACCGCGCCGAGGCGATGATCGGCATTTCCGGCACCGGCTCCAAGGACGCCAGGGTGGCCCAGAAGCAGGGTGAAGTCGAGGCCGCGACCCTGAACCTCTCCTATACCCGTATCGTCGCCCCCAGCGACGGCTACATCACCAGGAAGTCGGTCGAGGTTGGCAATTACGTGCAGCCGGGCCAGGCGCTCATGGCGGTGGTCACCCTGGAGGACGCCTGGGTAACGGCGAACTACAAGGAAAGCCAGCTGGCCGACGTGAGGGCTGGACAGAGGGTGGCATTCACCGTCGATACCTATCCCGGACGCCACTTCACCGGCACCGTGCAGAGCATCATGGCGGGAACGGGCGCGGCATTTTCCATGCTCCCCCCGGAAAACGCCACCGGCAACTACGTGAAGGTGATCCAGCGGATCCCGGTGCGGATCGCCATCGACAAGGGGAGCGACCCCGAGCACCTGCTGCGCGTCGGCATGAGCGTGGTCCCCACCATCCTGACCGGCAAGACCTTCGGCCAAGTCATGGGCATTGGCAAGTAACCTTCTGGCGGTCCGATGAAAACGGCTGAAGAGAAAAACGTAAACAAGTGGCTGATCACCATCACGGTCATGCTCCCGGCCATCATGGAGATCGTCGACACCTCGGTCGCCAACGTCGCCCTCCCCCACATGCAGGGAAGCCTCAACGCCGGGACGGACGAGATCACCTGGGTCCTCACCTCCTACCTGGTGAGTAACGCGGTGGTCCTCCCGATGACGGGGTGGCTCGCCCGCATGTTCGGCCGCAAAAGGTTCCTCATCACCTGCATCACCCTCTTCACCCTCGCCTCGCTCATGTGCGGCGCGGCTCCGACCCTTGCGCTGCTGATCTTCTTCAGGGTGCTGCAAGGGGCCGCCGGAGGCGCCCTCATCCCGATGAGCCAGGCGATCATGATGGAGACCTTCCCGCCCTACCAGCAAGGGATGGCCATGGCGATCTTCGGCGTCGGCGCTATGTTCGGTCCGATCATCGGCCCGGCACTCGGCGGCTGGATCACCGACAACATGTCCTGGCGCTGGATCTTCTACATCAACATACCGATAGGGATCGTCGCGGTGGTCATGGCGAGCTTTTTCATCTACGACCCGAGTTATCTGAAGCGGACCAAGGTCTCCATAGACTACTGGGGGCTGGGGCTCCTCACCCTGGGACTGGGCGCGCTCCAGATCGTGCTGGACAAGGGACAGCAGGAGGACTGGTTCAACTCCCCCTTCATCATCGCCTCCTCCGCCGTGAGCTTCCTCTCGCTGCTGGCGCTGCTCTACGTCGAGCTGACGCACCCGCACCCGATCGTGAACCTGCGGCTTTTCAAGAACGTCTCGTTCTCGGCCGGCAACCTCGTCATGTTCGCCGTCGGCTTCTGCCTTTACAGCTCCATCATGCTGATCCCCCTGTTCCTGCAGACGCTGATGGGGTACAACGCGACCATGGCCGGCATGGTGCTGGCGCCCGGCGGCGTCGCAACGCTCGTCTGCATGCCGTTCGTCGGTGCGGTCATCCAGCGCTACGACGGCAGGAAGGTTGTCTTTCTCGGGCTGCTGATAGCAGCCTCGTCGATGTTCATCATGCAGGGATTCACGCTGGAGGCGGCCTACCGCGATTTCGTCTGGCCGCGCGTGGTGCTGGGCGTGGGGCTCGCGATGATCTTCGTCCCGTTGACCACCGTCACGCTGGCGACCATATCCAGGGAGGAAATGGGGAACGCCACCGGGATCTTCAGCCTCTTGAGGAACATCGGCGGCAGCGTCGGCATAGCCATCTCGGCCACGCTATTGGCCCGCTATTCCCAGTTCTACCAGACCAGCCTGGTGGCCCACGTGACCCCGTACAACCCGCTGGTCCAGTCCCAGCTCCGCATGCTGAAGGGGGCCACCATGGCGCGCGGCATGGACGCGGCCGCTGCCGACAAGACGGCGCTCGCCATCATCTACGGCACGGTGAGGAAGCAGGCCTACATGCTCTCCTACAACAGGATCTTCTTCGTCGTGGGACTCGCCTTCCTGGTCATAATCCCGCTCCTTTTGCTCCTGAAGAAGCCGCAGAAGCACGCCCCGCCGCCACCGGCACACTGACCTTTTGGCACACTGACCGCTTGCCCCTCGCCCCTCGCCCTCCGGGAGAGGGTGGCCGCAGGCCGGGTGAGGGAGCTGCCACTGCGTGAGATTGTTGCCCATTGCAACGCCCTCACCCCGACCCTCTCCCGGAGGGAGAGGGGGAAATGGGACAGCCCCTCTCGTTCCCAAGCTGGAGCTTGGGAACGAGAAAAGGCGGGGTAGCTACCCCCGCCTTCTCATGGTTTCCATCAACGTTCAATCCGCTCAATCTGTTGCATGCTACTTCTTCCCTCTCGTTCCCAAGCTCCTGCTTGGGAATGCACCGCAACCGGAAGCTTCGCTTCCTCAAGATGCAAAGCCTGAGCTTTGCGAGCAGCCCGATCACTCGAAAATCGTGGACAACTTCGCCAGGACTTCATCCATGATCGCCACCGGTACACCCTCCAGTTTATGTGCACTGCGCGAGGCTAAATCGAGCGCGCGAGGCTGGTCACATCTGATTACACCCGTTGTTTTCGTTCCAGCCCCAATCAGCGATACGGCAAAGCCAGCCGTGCGCGCGAAGTTGCCCCCGCTGGTAATTGGCAGTACGACTGGCGTTTTTGTTAGACGGTTGAAGGATGACGGAGACACAACCAGAACGGGCCGTGTCCCCTGCTGTTCATGGCCTGAAGTCAGGTCTAGTGAAACCAGATAAATATCGCCACGCTCCATTACAGTAGCTCACTGCCGACTGGCTTGCTATCCAGCCAAGCGCGATCTTCTGCGCTGACCTCGGCCGATGCGTCGCATTGAGCCAACAGTTCGTCTAGGCTGTATCGCGGACGCAATGTTGGTTCAACCACAAGGCGGCCGTGATCGACGGCCAGGCCAACCGTAGAGCCAGCGTGTAAATGCAGGATATCGAGGATGGCCGGTGGTACGGCAAGCATGATCGAACCGCCTACTTTACGCAGGTTTGTTGTGTGCATAGTCCACCCCCTACAAAGTTATACCTAAATATAACTTTAAAGGGTCAAAATTGCAATAAAAACAAATAGGTGAACATGAGAGGCATGACTGTTATCCAATTCGCCCTGGCTCATGATAGCTACCCCGCCTTCTCATGGTTCAATCTGCTCAACTGTTGCACCCCTACTTCTTCTTTGCGGCCTCTTCTTCCGCGGCGCGCTTTTCATGCGCCTCACGGACGCGGTCAAGCTCCTGCCAGTGGGCGTCCCAGTCCTTTTTCCTGATGAAGTGCAGCGCGACGCTCCCGCCGACTATGCAGAGGCCGAAGAAGAACTGCATCACCCTGAAGCCGTCCGCCACGCCGTAGATCATGCAGGCGACACCGACCAGGCCGAGCAGCACGGGGGCGCTGAAGATGAGGCTTACCAGGGACTGTTGCTGCGATTTGTCTGCCATCGTTTTACCCTTTTTCCAGACTCATCCCACCGTCCCAACTCCCCCTCGCCCTCCGGGAGAGGGTCGGGGTGAGGGCATCGGCAGCATTGAGATGGTGGCTAACTTCCAAGTTAGGTGATGCTACGGATAAATTTGAGTTTTGCAGCGCATGTGGCACCGCCCTCACCCCTGCCCCTCTCCCGGAGGGCGAGGGGGGTGGAAGGCAGACTATTCCATGCGGCTGGTGATTTCGATCAGGTGGTAGCCGAACTGGGTCTTCACCGGGCCGAGTACTTTCCCGACCTCGCCGCTGAAAACGACCTCGTCGAATTCGCGCACCATCTGCCCCGGACGGAACTCGCCCAGCGCCCCACCCTGGTTGCGGGACGGGCAGGAGGAGTTCTTGCGCGCGACCTCGGCGAAATCCGCTCCCTCTTCAATCTGCTTCTTCAAATCGAGGCACTGCTGCTCGGTTGCCACCAAAATATGACGTGCTTTTGCCGTTGCCATTGATCTCTCCTCTTCTCGTTGTTTGTCCAGCTCCTCAACCTAAATCTTTATCTTTATCTTTATCTTTATCTTAGTTTACGCGTACCTGACCAGCTCGGACATGTCGCGCACGGCGCGGTCCAGCCCCACCAGGATGGCCCTGGACATGATGGAATGGCCGATGTTGAATTCCTCGATGCCGCCGATGGCCGCCACCTTCTTGACGTTGATGTAGTTGAGGCCGTGACCGGCGTTGACGCCCAGATCGAGCTTGCGGGCGAGCTTCACTGCGTTCTCGATCTTGATCAGCTCCAGCTCTTCCTCTTTCCAGCTCCTCGCCTCGGCGAAGGAGCCGGTGTGTATTTCGATGTAATCGGCCCCAATCTTGTTGGCGACCTTGATCTGGTCCGGGTCCGGATCGATGAAGAGGCTGACGATGATCCCGCCTTGCTGCAGCTTCTCTATGGCCCCCTTCAGGGCTTCCTGGTGGATCCTGACGTCCAGCCCCCCCTCGGTGGTCAGTTCGGCGCGCTTCTCGGGGACGAGCGTGCAGCATTCCGGCTTCACGGCAAGGGCGATGGCGATCATCTCGTCGGTCGCCGCCATCTCCAGGTTCAGCCTGGTCTGCACCGTCTGGCGCAGGATCTTGAGGTCGCGGTCCTGGATGTGCCGGCGGTCCTCCCGCAGATGGATGGTGATGCCGTCGGCACCGGCCATTTCCGCAATGGCGGCTGCC
>DNJC01000157.1:0-710 GCA_003490025.1 Geobacter sp.
CCCGGCTGCCTGCTCGACACCGACCGCTACTTCGTCATCTGCACCAACGTCATCGGCTCCTGCTTCGGCTCCACCGGCCCCACCTCGACCAACCCGAAAACGGGGAAAAGGTACAACCTCACCTTTCCGGTCATCACGGTGCGGGACATGGTGAAGGCCCAGGCGCTCCTGATGGACCGGCTCGGCATAGAGAGGCTCTTCTGTGTGCTGGGGGGGAGCATGGGGGGGATGCAGGCGCTGGAGTGGGCGACCCAGTACCCGGAGCGGGTCGCCTCGGCCATCGTGCTGGCCACGACGCCGCGCCCGTCGGCGCAGGCGATATCGCTGAACGCCGTGGCGCGCTGGGCCATTTTCAACGATCCCAACTGGAAAAAAGGGGAGTACCGCAAGAATCCGAAGGACGGGCTGGCGCTGGCCCGCGGCATCGGGCACATCACCTTCTTGTCCGACGAGTCGATGACGGCCAAGTTCGACCGCCGCTTCTCGGCACGGGACGGGCAGTTCGACTTCTTCGGGCAGTTCGAGGTGGAACGCTACCTCAACTACAACGGCTACAACTTCGTGGACCGCTTCGACGCCAACTCCTTCCTTTACCTGGCGAAGGCCCTCGACCTCTACGACGTCTCATCGGGATGCGAGTCGATGGAGGAGGCGTTCGCGCCGGTGAGCGCGAGGATGCAGTTCTTCGCCTTCACCTCGGACTGGCTCTA
>DNJC01000157.1:783-4160 GCA_003490025.1 Geobacter sp.
CCCATGATTGAGGCGACGTCCTCGTTGAGCACCATGTCCTCGCCGGACGGGACCACGAACACCTTCACCTTCGAATCCGGCGCGCTTATCAGCATCTCCTCGCCGCAGCGAAGCGCCTCGGCATCCTTCTCCGCGTCGATCCTGATCCCGAACTGCTCCATCTCCCTGAGCGCCATCCCCCTCACCGGCCAGTCCTGCCACTCCGCCGTGTAGGTGAAGACCACCGCATCCGGCTTGCCGATCACGGCAAGGTACCCCCCGAGATACTTCCTCAGCCGATACGCCTCCATGTCCAGCGCAAGCCTGCAACGCTCATCGCCCTCCAACGCCTCGAGCAGCAGGATGCGTCGGTTCACCTGCCGCCCCACGATCCCGGTAACGCCGCTCTTTTGATTCATGAACAGGTCGATCTCGGCGGCCGAGATCCCCGCCACGTTCATCATGAAGGGAACGATACCGGCATCGATGTCGCCGCAGCGGTTCCCCATCATCACCCCTTCCAGCGGCGTCAGTCCCATGCTGGTGTCGACGGAGACCCCGTTCTTGAGGGCACAGAGCGAGACCCCGTTTCCGATGTGGACCGTGACCTGGTTGCTTCGCTGCAGATCCACACCGGCCAGGGCGGCCCCCCTGCGCGCGGCCCAGAGATGGGACTGCCCGTGGAACCCGTAGCGCCTGACGCCGTGATTCTTGTACCACTCGTAGGGAAGGGGGTAGATGTACGCCGCTTCGGGCATGGTCTGGTGGAAGGCGGTATCGAAGATGGCGACCTGCGCCACCTCCGGCAGGAGTTCCTGCGCGGCACGGATCCCGGCCAGGTTCGGCGGGTTGTGCAGCGGCGCAAGCGTCGCCATCTCCTTGATCGCCTCCGCTACCTCCTCGTCGACCCGGACCGACCGGGTGAACTTCTCCCCGCCGTGCGCGACCCGGTGCCCCACCGCGCTGATCCTGCCGGTGTCCGGGATGACCCCTTCCTTCGGATCGGCGAGCGTGTCGAGAATGAGCTGCAGGGCCCCCTTGTGGTCCGAGCACTCGGCCTCCAGGTGCCGGGGGTCCTTGCCGTGGACCTTGTGCGTCAGGAAGGAGTCGCCCAGGACGATCCTCTCGACGGTGCCGCTTGCCAGGGGGGTCCGCGCTCCCCAATCGAAAAGCTGGTACTGCACGGAGAACCTCCGGCAGTTGAGTGTGAGAATAAGCATGCTGAAAACTCCGGTCCGGGCCTCGATGGAGTTCCTGACTGACCCGTTTGCAGATGTCCAGGAAAGCCCCATAACTAGCACGCTCATTTAAAAAGTGCAAATGGTAACGGTCCGGCGGCCGTATAACTAGGCGGGATCCTTCAGGATAAAATCTGCCACCACCGGCCGGTGGTCGGACGCCGCCCCGGTGCCGACCCAGCAGCGCCGAGGGATCATTGGTGAAGTCGCCATGATGTGATCGATGCGCATCCAGGAGAGGCGCAGCCAGGGGAGCCTGTTCTTGAGAAGGAAATGGCCGTAGCTGTAGCCGTACCCGTTGCCGCGCTCGTCGAACGCGTCGCGCAGCCCGGCGTCCTTCAGTGTTTCGCAGACCAGGGAGTTGCTGGGGGAGTTGAAGTCGCCGGCCACTATGACAAGCCCCTTCTCGTCGGCGAGATACCCGGCCACCGCTTCTGCCTGTGCCCGGCGGACATCCACGTTGGTGTCGAACCTTTCGATGGCGACAGGGAGATACCACGCATCGTGCTTGGCCTGCCTGAAGGCGTTGAGGCCCCTTCTGGGAGTCTTGAAGTGGATGTTGTACAGGGAAACCTCGGACTTTCCGACCAGCAGCTTGCAGCGCAGGAAGTTCCCCTTCCTCTTGTCGAGGTAGGGGAACTCGCGGACCTGCGCGCTGGAAAGGGGGTACCGGCTGGCGATGAGATACTGCCCGTAGCTGAGCACCTGCCAGTTCCAGAAGTAGTCGGCCAAAGGCCCTGTGGTCGCGTGCACGGCATCCTGAAAGAGGACGACGTCCGGCCGGCACCGCTGCAGTTCGGCGATGAGCGGCGCCAGGTCGTGCTTGCCGTACTTTATGTTCCAGGTCATGACCCTGACGGCCGTCCCGGCAGCTTCGGTCCCGGTCGGCGGCAGCGACCATTTGTATCCCATTATCGGCCCGAAAACGTAGGCGACGCAGAGCAGGGGGAGGACGGCCCAGTCGCGGTCCAGCCTGAGGGTGAGGATGAGCAGGACCACCCCCGGCACGGCCCACATCGCCTGCGGGAGATAGAAGTTCAGGGCGCCCAGCCAGAAACGGTCCGGCCCCAGCCGGTTGAAGAGCGTTATCGAGATGAGGAGGAGCGCGTACAGCCCGTTCAGGAGCAGCAGCCAGCTCACAGGCTTCATGGACATGCCGGACTCCTGCGCTGCTCGATGTAGTTCACCCGGCGCACCGCCGAGGCCGCTGTTACTCGCACAGGACGCTTTCCCTCCAGAAGGACGCCATTTCCTGCGGCAGCAGGTGCCAGTACTGACCTTCGTACTCGGTCTTTATGTGGGTCAGCAGATCCCGGTACAACTGCGCCGGATACTCCTCAAAGCTCTGGCAGCCGTCGAAGCACATATAGTCCGGGTGGGTGATCAGGAGCACCATGCCGCCGCGCTCGGCGATCCAGCGGATCTTCTCCTTCCAGATACTGATGTCCTTTTCCCTGAAGAGGATGAACATGGTGAAATCCTGCGGCAGCGTGTATGGCAGCACCACGTACTCCCTCCCCGGGACCTTACGCTGGTGGACCGGGAAGATGGTCTTCAGCCCGTCGGACTGCGGCTCGAAGGGGTCCGTATCGAAGGCCGACGCTTCGTAGGCGATGTCCAGCCCATGCAGCCATTCGAAATTGTGATAGACGCAGGGNNTCCGCCGACTCGTACAGCTTCCTGTTGTGCTCCAGACCATGAACACCCACCTCGAACCCCTGCTCGACGACTTTGTGACGCAGGTCGGGGGAGAGATCGTAATCGTGCACCACGAAATTGAAGGAGGAGCGGAAGCCAAGCTCCTGCTCCAGCGCCATGAGCTGCTCGCACCTGGCTACTCCGCGCGCCGTATCGACATCGTGGGTGAGCACCACCGAGAAACGCCTGCCGCCCGGCCAGCCGGGAAAGCCGGGAGGAACGTGGCCGGCGTCGGGGTCAATGGGCCACACGGAACGATAGAAGTTCCTTTTATGCTTGGCGACCAGACCGCGGAGCATAAGCTGCAACCTGCGCGGCATAAAAGGTTTGACCTGGTAATAGGCGCGGGCAAGACTCTCTTCGCTGATCAGCTTCATGCCATCCTCCTTTTACTGCGCTGGTTTGGTAAGCAAACGGATTACCGGATTTGTCGCCGCATCACTCTCGCGAAATGAAGGTGAA
>DNJC01000071.1:0-3205 GCA_003490025.1 Geobacter sp.
CGGGGGCTGACATGAAGGAAGCCATGTTCTACCAAAGGCTGGATGGGGACCGGGTGCGGTGCGCCTTGTGCCGTTTCCGGTGCCTGATCGGCCCGGGCAAACGCGGGCATTGCCGGGTGCGCGAGAACCGCGACGGCGCGCTTTACTCGCTGGTCTACGGCAGGGCGGTGGCCGAGCACGTCGATCCCGTCGAGAAGAAGCCACTCTTCCACGTCCTTCCCGGGAGCCGCTCCTATTCCGTTGCGACCGTCGGCTGCAACTTCCGCTGCCTCCACTGCCAGAACTACAGCATTTCCCAGCCGGACGAGGGGGGCGTGGAGTTCTCCGGGAGCTTCGTCGCGCCGCAGACCATAGTGGAGCGCGCCGTTGCCGCCGGGTGCCGTTCCATCTCCTATACCTACACGGAGCCGACCATCTTCTTCGAGTACGCCTTCGAGACGGCGAAGCTCGCCAGGGAGGCCGGGCTGAAGAACATCTTCGTCACCAACGGATACATCACCGGTGAGGCTCTCGAGGTGATCGCCCCGTATCTCGACGCGGCCAACATCGACCTCAAGGGGTTCACCGATTCCTTCTACCGGGACGTGGTGGGGGCGGCGCTCGGGGAGGTGCTGGAGTGCATCCGCGACTACAAGAGACACGGCATCTGGCTGGAATTGACGACCCTGGTGATACCGAACCTGAACGATTCGGAGCAGGAGCTGCGCGGCATCGCCAGGTTCATCTCTGAGGAGATCGGCAGGGAAACCCCGTGGCACGTCTCGCAGTTCTACCCGACGCACCGTCTGACCGGTCAGCCCCGCACCCCCGTCGCCACCTTGCGCAACGCCCGGCTCATCGGCCTGGACGAAGGGCTTCGTTACGTCTACGAGGGGAACGTGCCCGGCGAGGGTGGTGAGAACAGCTATTGCCCGTCCTGCGGCGAGATGCTGATCAAGAGGTACGGCTACCTGGTCGAGAAAAACCTCGTCGCGGAGGGGAACTGCCCCGGCTGCGGCATCTCCATAGACGGGATCTGGAAATGACATCCGAAGCTTCGAAAAACAGGGGGTATATCCAGCTCGGCGCGGGCCCGCTGGCGAGGCAGGTGCTGATCGGCGCCCTGCTCATGGTCATGTTCCGCATCCTCCATGCGGTGACGGACTACGCGGTCTTCGGGGAGCGTCCATTTTCCCGGCTCCTGATCGAGGTAGGGTCTCATGAGATAGCGGATTTCACCGTGGTTCTGTTCCTCGTGTCTTGCCTCCTCTGGTACAGCAGGCGCGCGCATCGCGTCCGGGCCGCGCTGGAGAGCGAGCTGCAAACGGCGCTGAGAAAGGCCGAGGACGAGAAGGCGAAGCTCGAGGGGATCGTGGAGGCGATGGGTGACGCCATTTCCATCCAGGCCCCGGACCTGACCGTTGTCTACCAGAACAGCGCCCACCAGGAGTTGGCGGGAGCCCATGTCGGGAGGCACTGTTACGAGGCCTATCGCGACAGGAGCGAAGTCTGCCCGGAGTGCCACCTCGTCGAGGCGTTCAAGGACGGCAAGGTGCACCGGGTCGAGCTTTCTCCTCCCGCCGTGCCACGTAACGTCGAGATCATCAGCTCCGTCCTCAACGGGAGGGACGGCAGGCCTGCTCTCGGCATCGAGGTGGTGCGTGACATCTCGGCCCGGAAGATGGCCGAGCAGGAGGCGGCCGCGCTGAACGCGGCCCTCACGCGCCAGGCGCAGGAACTGCAGCAGGCGAACCGGGAGCTGGAGGCGTTCTGCCAGGCCATTTCCCACGACATGCGCGCCCCGCTCACCAGGGTCTACAGTTCGGCCCAGGAGCTTTTGGGGTACCGCGACCTGCTGGACGAGAACGGGAAGTTCTTCGTGAACCTGGCGCACGACGGCTGCGTGCAGATGGAGGCGCTCCTCGATTCGCTGATGGTGCTTTGCCGTGTCACCGAGATGGATATCGTCACGGAGCCGGTGGACCTCTCCGGCCTGGCGCGCGAGATCGCCTGCGAACTGCGGCAGGCGCAGCCGCAGCGGCAGGTTTCCTTTACCGCGCCGCCGCAACTCCTGGTCGAGGGCGATCCCGCCCTGTTGCGCGTGGTCCTCGAGAATCTCCTCTCCAACGCCTGGAAGTACACCTCCGGGGTCGCCGACCCGGCGGTCGAAATCGGGACCCTCGCCCCCGAAGAGGGTGGGACGGTGGTGTTCGTCAGGGACAACGGCGCAGGCTTCGACTCCTCCCGCAGCGATCAGCTGTTCCAGCCCTTCAAAAGGCTCCACACCTACCGGCAGTTCCCCGGGACCGGACTCGGCCTCGCCACGGTCCGCCGCATCATCCGGCGCCACCACGGCCGGGTCTGGGGCGAGGGGAGCCCGGGGCGCGGCGCCACCTTCTATTTCACGCTCAACGGCTGATCCCCCCCCGCCGGAAACGGTTGCCCCCGGTCCGGCATTCATGCTATAAGTCAACTTTCCGCTGTAAAATCCACCGTGAAGAGGGCCGTCTTGAAGGTCTCACTGCTGCGTCGCCTCTGGGTGACTTTTTCCATCTGGGTGATCGGCACCTACGCCTCCGTTTTGAACCGCTTCAGCATCAAGGGGGCGGAATTCATCCCCGCCGACGGAGGAGTGCTGGTCGCCTCCAACCATATCTCCGCGTACGATACCGTCTTTCTCCCCTGGGCGGTGATCAGGGGGAATCCCCTGCAGATGCTCTGGGCACCGGCCAAGGAGGAACTCTTCGAGAGCCGGCTGATGGGGCTTTTGTACGGCTCCTGGGGCGCCTTCCCGGTCCGTCGCGGCCGGGACGTCCGTGCCGGCAAATACATAAACCAGCTTCTCGCCGACCAGAAGGTGATGCTTTTTCCCGAGGGGACCAGGCACAAGGACGGCGTCCTCGGCAAGGGTAACCGCGGCGTCGGCAAGATCATCTACGACACGAGACCGCACGTGGTGCCGACCGCCCTCATGGGGGTGAACCGGTGGAGTTTCCCGTCGCTGGGCGCCAAAGGCGGCGTGGTTTTCGGCTCGCCGCTCGATTTCAGCGACCTGTACCAGCTCGATGACTGCAAGGAGACGCACCAGATGATCGTGGACCGGGTGATGGACGCCATCGCGCGCCTTTTGCTGCAGGAACAGGGGGGCGTCGATGCAGGTTGAGATATTCTGCGACGGCGCCTGCAGCGGCAACCCGGGCGTCGGGGGGTACGGGAGCATCCTGCG
>DNJC01000071.1:3391-5541 GCA_003490025.1 Geobacter sp.
CCGGTTTTAAAGGCGGAAGCATTGGACTACTTCATAATCGAGGTCTCCGAGGAGGAGATCAGGCGCGAGCGGGAAAAGGCGCGCGAGATGCGCCGCAGCCAGTGGTGGAAGAACCGGGTCGGCAAGGGGGTCTGCCACTGGTGCGGGGCGAAGTTCTCGCCGGCCGAACTCTCCATGGACCACATCGTTCCTGTGATACGCGGCGGCAAGAGCAGCCGCGGCAACGTCGTCCCCGCCTGCAAGGAGTGCAACAACAGGAAAAAGCACATGCTCCCCATCGAATGGGAGGAGTACCTGGCCGGGACGTCGGGCAAGGAAGGGCAATGACACAAGAGATCAAGGCGGTCATCTACGACTGCGACGGCGTGATGTTCGACTCCTTCGAGGCGAACTTCGCCTTCTACGGGCAGATCGTGGAGCGCTTCGGCAAGCCCCCCCTGGACCGAAGCGATGCCGAGATGATGCGCATCCTGCACACCTACTGCAACAGGGACGTCCTCGCCCGCCTCTTCGAGGGGGAGGAGAGGATGGACGAGGTGCGCGCCTTCTCCGCCAGCATGGATTACCGCAAGCTCTTCCCCCTGATGGTTATGGAAGAGGGGCTGCGCGAGACGCTGGAGGCGCTGCGCGGCAGGGTGGAACTCGCCGTCTGCACCAACCGGGCGAGCTCCATGGAGAGCCTCCTCGAGTCGTTCGGCCTGGAGGGCTTCTTTTCCTGCGTCATGACGGCGGGGAGGGTGCGGAACCCCAAGCCGCACCCGGAGCCGCTTTTGAAGGTGCTGGAGCATTACGGCATCGCGCCCGGCGAGGCGCTATTTGTCGGCGATTCGGACGTGGACCGGCAGGCGGCGCAGGGCGCCGGGGTCCCGTTCGTCGCCTACCGCGGCGACATGCCCGCCATGGCCAGGATAGAGAGACACCAGGATCTGCTGTTACTGCTGTAGTTTCCGGAGGTGGACGATGGAGCTTATACCGCAGGATGACGTCGAGAAAGTGATAGCACGCGCACTGGACGCCTTTGCCGCGGGCGAGATCCAGTCGGCGCTGGCCCAGCTGGAGCGGGCCTTCAAGACAGCGGACGACCCGTTGTTGCATTCGTACCTCGGCTTTTGCATCGCCAAGGAGCGGGGGCAGTTCAGGAAGGGGCGCGACCTCTGCCTCGCCTCCATCGAACTCGAGCCGGAAAACCCGGTGCACTACCTGAACCTGGCCAAGGTGCACCAGGTTGCCGGGGACAAGGCCGAGACGCTCTCCGCGCTTCGCAAGGGGATGTCTGTGGGGGGGAGCAAGGAGATCGCGTCCCTCCTGGCCCGGCTCGGCAACAGGAAGCCTTCCCCGATAGCGTTCCTCTCTCGCGACAATCCCTTCAACAAGTGGCTCGGCATCTTCCTCGGCCGGCTCGGTCTGCGCTAGTACGGTAAAGTTTGGTTTTCGTAGTACAATTGCCCAATTGCCCGAAAACCGCAGCCCGGAGGTGACGTCATGACCGATCGATTCATGCAGCAGGGGGCTTTCAGCTGGTTCGAACTGACCACCACCGACGTGCCGGCTGCGCAATCGTTCTACACTCGGCTGTTCGGGTGGACCACCGAGCGGTGGAACGGGGAGGGGGACTACACCCTGGTCAAGGTCGAAGGCAAGGAGGTGGCGGGGATGGCACCGCAGCGCTCCGAGCATCCCAAGCCGTTTGGCTGGGGGGTGTACGTGACGGTCACCGACGTCGATCTCACCGCCGCCAAGGCGGAGGAGCTGGGGGGGAAGGTGCTGGTGCCCCCCACCGACATCCCGAGGGTCGGGAGATTTTCCGTGATCCAGGACCCGCAGGGGGCGGTGCTCTCGGTGATCACCTACTGCCGGCGCTAGGACTCCTCGGCGCAGGCTCCTCCCGCTGCGCGAGAGCTGTCCCCCCCATTCACCCATTCCCACCCGCCCCCAGTTGAAGGGGAGGGAGCCTAACATCGGCGTAGGGAGCCGGCAACAGAATACGAAAAGGCCGCGGCAACCGGAAGTTCAATCCGGCGCCGCGGCCTTCTTTTTCGCCTGGTTTTATTTCCTACGCGTGGGAACACATTGCAGGACGCTCCTGCGTCCGGTTTCTTTATAGTAACTATGCGAGCTTACAATATCTCTCCCTCGCCCTCCGGGAGAGG
>DNJC01000092.1:0-2873 GCA_003490025.1 Geobacter sp.
GCGCAACCGGCGTCGAAGGGGATCAGGCAACTGCGACCGGCATGGGGGAGGGTGGTGCCGAAGCGCCGGCTCAGGTACGTTTTCGGGGGGTCGGGAAGATAGATTTTTGCCGAGGTGAGGGCGAGGGTCCGGGCCGCCATGCGGAGCAGGCAGTTGAGCCGGACCTGGTGCGAGCGCCCGGACGATTGGGCGATCCGCAGCGCTTGTTCCAGGAGGTTATTTCCCTTCCGGACAACCATGTGGACTCCGAAGGCAGCAGCTCGTGAGGTTTAGGGGGTTAGCGAAGCCTTTCCTTCTTTTCCTGCTCCATCTTGCAGTCGATGCAGAGCGTGGTCACCGGACGCGCCTTGAGCCGCGCCTCGCTGATGTCCTCCTCGCACACCTCGCAGATGCCGAAGGTGCCTGCGTCGATGCGGCCAAGCGCTTCCTGGATCTTGTTGATCAGCCTGCGCTCGCGGTCCCGGATCCTCAGCTCGAAGGTCCGGTCCGACTCCTGCGTGGCCCGGTCAGTGGGGTCGGGGAAGTTGGTCGTGTCGGAATTCATCTCGGAGACGGTGCGGCCTGCCTCTTCGAGGAGCATTCTTTTTTCTTCCTGCAGGATTCCTCTGAAATACTCGAGCTTTTCCGTATTCATGACACCTTTTCCTTTTCTAATCAATACGACATTAAAGAGGAATTTTCCCCATTAGTAAAGTGAAATTTTGTCTGTAATGAATAAACTCCCGAAATGCCGGTGGACCGCGTGCTTCTTGGCGAACCTAGATGGCGTCAAGCGCCTCGGCAAGGGACGCGACGCCTACCACCTCCATCCCGGGCACTCCCCTTTTCGGTGCGTTTCCCTTAGGGACGATGGCGCGGGTAAAGCCGTGCTTCACCCCCTCCTTCAGCCGCGCCTCGCCGTTGGAGACCGGCCGGATCTCCCCGGAAAGTCCCACCTCTCCGAACACCAGCAGGTCCTGCGGCAGCACGGTGTTTCTGAGGCTGGAGACGATGGCGAGCGCGACGGCCAAGTCGGCGCTGGTCTCCAGGACCCTGATCCCCCCGACGACGTTCACGAAGACGTCCTGGTCCGAGAGGACGAGCCCCCCGTGCTTGGTGATCACGGCGAGGATCATGGCGATCCGGTTCTGGTCCAGCCCTATGCCGAGCCGGCGCGGCGAGCCGTACTGCGCTGAGACCACGAGGGACTGGATCTCGACCAGAAGCGGCCTGGTTCCCTCCCACAGCACGCTGATCAGGCTCCCCGGGGCGGCGTTGTCCGTGCGGGAGAGGAAGATCGCGGAGGGGTTCTTCACCTCGCGCAGCCCCTTCTCCGTCATGGCGAAGACGCCGAGCTCGTTCACCGGCCCGAAGCGGTTCTTCGTGGTCCTCATCAGCCGGTAGCGCGCGTCCTCCGTGGAGGAGAGCATCACCTGGGTGTCGACCATGTGGGACAGGGTCATGGGACCGGCCAGCGACTGGTCCTTGGTGACGTGGCCGACCATGATCAGCACCAACCCGCTGGTCTTGGCGTAGCAGGTGAGCGCCGCGGCGCTCTCGCGCACCTGCGAGACACCCCCAGGCGCCGCATCGACCCCGGCGGACTGCATCACCTGGATCGAGTCGATCACCAGCACCTCGGGGCGCTCGGCGTCCGCCGCCTCGAGCACCCGCTCGACGGAGGTTTCCGCCAGCATCTTCACCCGCTCCACCGGGAGCTGCAGCCTTTTGGCCCGCCCCGCGATCTGCTGGAGCGACTCCTCGCCGGAGACGTAGAGCACCTCCCTGGCTGACGCCGCGTGGCACATGGTCTGCAGCAGGATGGTGCTCTTGCCGGCCCCGGGGTCGCCTCCCATCAGGATCACGGAGCCGGGGACGAAGCCCCCCCCGAGCACCCGGTCGAACTCGTCGCTGCCGCTGGAGAAACGGGACTCCTCGGTGCAGTCGACGCTGGAGAGGAGGGTGACGGGGGAGCTGGCCCCGGCGAACCCGTCGCGACGGCCGGGACGCTCGGAGCCGAGACGGACTTCCTTGACGGTGCTCCAGGCATTGCAGGCGGTGCAGTGCCCCTGCCATTTGGGATAGGTGGCCCCGCAATCGGAACAGACGTACCCGGTCTTCACCTTTACCTTTGCCATATCCCTCCGCTCCCGCGCCAACGGGAAAAAAACACCTAATACTAAGCTTTCTGCCGTAAGGTGTCAACTGCGGCGCGTTTACGCCTCTTTCTCCGGATTAAGGTTTTGACAAGCTTTCTCGCAGTACGTTAAAATCCAGTGGTTCTCATTGGAAGGGCACTTTTACGGGAGGCGCCGGTGGCTGCTCCGCAGAAACCTTTGCTGAAGCTGGTACAACCTTCGGACAACAACGGGCTCCTGGTCCAGGCTCTCATCGAACTGCACAAGGCGGTCAAGGGGGCGGGATTCTATCCGGAGGGACACCCTTACCGCACCGAGAGCATGCAGCGGGCCTTCGCGCTCTGCGTGACACTGGTGGCGGAGGTGGAGCTGACGCTGGGCGTGACCCGGCAGGGGTTCCTGTCGCTGGGCGAGCCGGTCGAGGGGAACGTCATGGCGCAGCAGTTGGCGTACGAGTGNNGACCCGCAGAAGATCAACTACCTGGGAGGATTCCCGAAGCTCCTCGAGGAAAGAGGTGTCAGGACCATCTGGGTCAACGAGAAAGACCTCGCCTCCATCCGGGCCAAGAGATCGGGCTGCGGAGACAAGGTGGAGGAGGGGCGGGAAGGGATGGCGGCTCCCGAACCCCGGGCGCGTCCGGCCGGGAAGCGAACCATCGCCGACATCCTCCCCCTGATGGCGCAGGAGAAGTCGGATCGGCGCTACCAGGAACTGGGGCGGGAAGTGGTCGCCAGGTTCAGTGAAGAACCGGGGGG
>DNJC01000092.1:3071-8985 GCA_003490025.1 Geobacter sp.
GGACGCGGTCCTGGCGCTGAAAAAGCCCCTCTGCCATCACGACGCGCGGGTGCGCAAGGAAGCGATCCGCGCCCTGATGAAGATCGGCGGGGACGCCTCCTTGCTCCTTCTCCTGCCGCTTCTGGAAGAACAGGACGAAGGGGTGGTCCGGCAGGCGATACTTTGCCTGGGGCTGATGCGGAGCCGGGAGTCGGTCCCTGCGCTTTTGAGGATACTGGAGCGGCGGGACCTGCTCTTGAAGGAGCTGGCTGTGAAGAAAGAGGTGGTGGCGGCCCTGGGGCATATCGGGGACCGAAGGGTGACCGGGCAGCTCCTGAAGCTCCTGGGGGCGCGCGGCTGGCCCGTCCTCGGCAGACGGCTGGAGCTGAAGGTGGCCGTCGCCGCGAGCCTCGGGATGCTGGGCGACGAGTCGGCGCTACCCGCCCTGGCGGAACATGCGCGCGGCAAGGGGGCCCTTGCCGAGGCGTGCCGGGAGGCGATCGACTCCCTGGAGCGGGTTTCCGGAGGAAGCAATGTTGATTGACGGCCTGCAACAGGCCCAGCGCCTGGCGACGCTGCTGTCGGGGGGGATCCGCGGCGCGGGGCTGTACCCTCCGGGGCACCCTGCGTCACTGCAGCCTTTCCGGGAACTGGAGTCGGTGGTGCTCTCCCTGCAACGCGAGGGAGGGGAGATCCGCATAGCGGTAGTCGACGGCGTCCTCTCCATCGGGGAGCATCTCTTTTTCGCGCCGCCGCCGCCGTTGCAGGAACTCATGAACCGCCTGGACGAGAAGAGGGTTTCCGGGCTGGTTCTGAAGCCGGGGGTGATGGCCAACGACCTGGCGGTACTGGCGCGGCTGATGGCCGACCCGGCCTGCACGGCGGAACTCGGTGCGGGGTTGAAACAGGCCGGGGTCCAGCTCATCGAGGTGATGGAGGAGGACAACCTTTCCCGTACCTACAACGAGGCGGTCGGCGCGGTGCGGGAGATCTTCGACGAGATCGGCAACGGCCGCATCCCCAACAGCCGGCGCATGCTGACCGTGGTGAGCAGCCTCGCCTCGGCCGCCATCAAGGAGCCGTTGGCACTTTTGGGACTCTCCCTGATCAAGGATTACGACAACTACACCTTCCAGCACAGCGTCAACGTCGGCGTCCTTTCCATGGCGCTCGCCGCCTCCATGGGGAGATCGGTGCACGAGGTCGAGGAGGCGGGGCTGGCGGGGTTTCTCCACGACATCGGCAAGACCCGGGTGGCGAAGACGATTCTCAACAAGCCGGGGAAGCTCTCAAGCGACGAGTACCTGGAAATGAGGCGGCACCCGGAGTACGGCGCGGAGATCGTGCGCGAGATGGAGGGTGTGCCGGATGAGGTGGCGGAAGCAGTTCTCGGGCACCACATCCGTTTCGACAGGCGGGGGTATCCGGAGTCCGCGAAGCATCTCCCATTCGGGGTCACCAGCGGCATCGTCGCCGTGGCCGATTTCTACGACGCGACCACCACGCTCAGGGCCTACCAGCGCCCCATGAACCCGACCCAGGCGGTCGAGGAACTGCGTAACGCCTGCGGCAAGAGCCTCGACGGCAAGATCGTGGACCGTTTCCTGGAGCTGACCGGCAGGTTCCCGACCGGGAGCCTGGTCAGGCTTGACAGCAACGAGATAGCGGTGGTATTTACCCCGAGCGCGCATCCGTGCGGAGCGGCGGTGGTGAAGGTGATCATGGACGGTTCAGGACGCGCGCTTGCCGAGCCGGAGTTGAGGAGCATCATCGCCAGCGGCGACCGGATCGTCGACCTGGTCGACCCGTTGGTGAAGGGGATAGACGTAGCGGGGTATTTCTAGCGGTCAGGGGAGCAGGGAAAGGGCAGTAGCGGCTGCAGCGCGGGTGTTGTCGTGGGGCGAGTTGAGGAGCGCGATGATCCGCTCCGTCTGAGAGGTATCGCCGAGGCGCCCGAGGGTGAGCGCCGCTTCCGCGTCCAGCATCCCGTCGTTCGCATCCAGAAACGGAAGGAGCCTCTGGATAACGGCGGGGTTGCGGTAGCTGGCGAGCGCCTCGATGGCGAGGGCCCGCACCGTGACCGATGGGTCCTGGAGTTTTTCCAAAAGCGTGGCGAGCGCCTCGGGGTGCCCCAATTCTCCCAGCACCTTGACCGCCGCGCACCTGATGTCTTCCTCGCTTCTTGCCGTGCAGTAGAAAAGGATCGGGAGCACCTTCGCGCCGCCTATGCGCCCGAGGGTATGGATCGCCGCGATCTTCGTGGCCCGGTCGCCACGCTTCAGGCGTTCGAAGACCTCTTCCAGGCTCTCGGCGGCCTCGAGCCTTTCCAGCGCCTGGGCGGCAGCCTGCCGCACCTCCGGGTTGGGATCCTTGAGAAGCGGCACGACCGCTTCGCGTATTCTCGAGTTCAACGCTTTATCCATGAGCTTGATTTAGCAAAAAAAGTCCCGTTCCACAACATAAAACAGCACGCTTCCGACATTAGATCCCCGGCGCCCGCAGCTTTGGCCCGGAATCGCAAACAGCTACGCTCTACTGGAGAAGAAAATGGGAAACAAGTTGAAATGCGTGGCACTTTCCGCCCTGGTGCTCCCGGGGCTCGGGCAACTTTATCGCGGCAGCCGGGTAAAGGGCGGGATCCTGATACTGCTCGACAACGTATTCATACTCGGCGCCCTCTTTGTCGCCCTGCGCAGCGCCGGAAAGTTGATGCTGGCGGCGCAGCAGGGAACGCTCAAGCCGGAGCAGGTGCTGACGGCGATCAAGACGGACAACCCCTGGGCCAGCTGGCTTCTGGGCGGCTTCATGGTGCTCTGGGTGTACAGCGTGATCGAGGCCGTGATGCATAAGGATAATCATATTAATTGACAAACACTATTTTACTGTGACATAACGGTACATCCCGTTACCGGTGGTATTACGGGAGAGAAGGGGGTCTGCAAGAAATGCTGCATTCGGAAATCCTCGGTACCGGCGGGCATGTCCCCGCACAGGTCATCAAGAACGACTACTTCAATTACCTCGTGGACGACGCGGACGCCTGGATCCATTCCAGGACCGGAATCAGGGAGAGGCGCTTTGCGGCGGAAGACGAAGCGACCTCCGATCTGGCGACCGCGGCGGCCCTCCTTGCCCTCGACAACGCCGACCTCGACCCGCTGGAGATAGACTGCATCATCGTCGCCACCTCCACTCCCGACATGATCCTCCCGGCCACCGCCTGCATGGTCCAGAAGAACATCGGGGCGGCCAACGCGTTTGCCTTCGACATGAACGCCGTCTGCAGCAGCTTCATCTTCGGGATGGAGGTTGCGGACAACCTGATCCGCTCCGGGAAATACCGGCGGGTCCTCCTCATCGGCGCCGACACCTACTCTAAAATACTCAATTTCCAGGACAAAGGTTCCGCCCCGCTGTTTGGCGACGGGGCAGGCGCCATCATCCTCGGCGCCGGGGTGTCCGGCAAGGGGCTGCTCCACACCGTGATGAAGAGCGACGGGAACGGCTGGCCGCTGATCCAGGTCCCCTCTTCCGGTTCCAGGAAGCCGGTCAGCCCCGAGAGCATCGAACTGCACGAGAACACCTTCCAGATGGCGGGCAAAAGCGTCTTCACCTTTGCCACCGATGTCATCCCGCGCATCATCTCCGAGCTCACCGAGCGCGGCGGGATCAAGGCCGAGGAGATCGACCACATCATCCCGCACCAGGCGAACGTGCGGATCATCGATTTCATCTCCAAGAAGACCGGCATACCCAAGGAAAAGTTCCTGCTCAACCTGGACCGTTACGGCAACACAGCGGCGGCCTCCGTGGGGCTCGCCCTCGACGAGAACCGGAGAAACGGCGTTATCAAGCCTGGGGAACTGGTGCTGATGATGGGGTTCGGCGGCGGGCTTTCCTGGGGCGGGGTGCTTTTAAAGGCCTAGGTTAAGGTAAAGATTAAGACAAAGATTAAGATCAAGAAAAGCATGAAACGTACTGCTACAGGAAAGGGACGGCCCAACGGGTGCCGTCCCCTTCTTTTTTGAACCTGAATTTTATCTTNNTCTTAATCTGCCTTTTTCCCCGCGATCCCTTCCGGCACCTCCAGCGGGGTCAGGCCGTTCGCCTGCATCAGCTCCCGCAGCTTCCCGGCGGGAACGCGCAGACGCCAGCCGGCATGGAAACGGTCGGCCGCAACCAGCAGCCCGCCAGGGGCGAGCCGCGAAGCGAGACCGGCCATGGCCGACGCCAATTCATCTGGTGCGTGCAAGAGCGGTCCACCAAGAAGGCCGTTGCAGAGAACCAGCTGGTAGGGCTCCCGGCTCGACCTTGTGCCGACGCTGTCCAGGTAGAACTCGCAGGAGAGGTTCTCCAATCCCGCCAACAGAGGCGCCACCCTGGCGCGGTAATCCATCTCCCGGTCCCTGTCGTGCGGGAAGAAGGCATGCGCCGCGGCGAACAGCTCGATCGGCTCCAGCGTCGACCCGTGCACGACACAACGCTTTCCACCTAACCCGGCCTCCTTCAGCATTCCGGCAACCTGGTAGGCACCCTCTCCGCTACCGCAGGCGCTGTCCAGCACCCTTATCCCCCCCTCGAAATCCGCTGCGCGATCGGCAAACCATCCTTTGAGCCAGAGCGACTGCGCGGGATAGCGGTCAAAGCCGCCGCCGAAGTGGTGCGGCAACAACAGGGCGAACAGGAAACGGCAGCGCGCCTCCCCGTCCAGGGCCAGTTCCATGAGGGTCGCGGCAGGGTTGGCGCAGGANNGGGAAGAGCGCCTCGGTCCAGCCGCGCATTTCGTTAGTGAGGGCGAGGCCCGGGGCCCAAAGGGGAAGGGGGTAGGACGCGGCGTACTCTTCGAAAGCACGATCCACGCGCTCTATCCGCCGCTCCAGTTCCGCGTCGAGTACCGAGCCGGCGACCAGGAGGCGCTCCAGCCGCCGCAGCGCTTCATCGCGGTCGAGGGTGGGGGGGAAGGCGAGTTCCATCGCTAGATGGCGACGCTGTGCAGGTCGCGGCTACGGTAGCGCCAGGCGAAGGCGGCGGCGCGGAAGAACCAGTCGATGAGGAAGACGCTCCACACGGCGTAGAGGGAGAGATGGAGCGGGACCGCCGCGATGTAGGCCAGGAGCACCCTGATCCCCCACATGGCGACCAGGGTCACCAGGAAGACGTAGTGCGTGTCGCCGGTGCCGCGCAGGCTCCCGGCGTAGACGAAGGAGATGGCGAGCGGCACCTGCGCGAAGGCGACCAGCCTGAGGAAGACGCTTCCTTTCTCGACCACCTGCGGGTCGCTGGTGAAGAGACCGATCAGCTGGTGGGGGATGGTGAAGAAGAGGAGCGCCATGCAGGCCATGACGATGACGGCGAGCCGCAGCGCCTCGGTGTGGCTCATGTGGGCGCGCCTGAGCTTGCCCGCGCCGAGCGCCTGCCCCATGAGGGTGGCTGCGGCGATCCCCATCCCGGCGCCGGGCATGAAGGAGAGGGACTCGATGGAGAGCCCGATCTGGTGGGCGGCGTAGGCGGCGGTCCCGAAGCCGATGATGAACTTCGAATAAAGGAGCTGGCCCGACTGCTGGGCGATCCGCTCCAGCGCTACCGGGTAGCCGATTGCCAGCACCTTCCTGAGCTGCTCCAGGTCGGGGCGCCCGATCTTCAGGTATTTCAGCCGCAGCGCCTGCACCAGGAGGTAGGTGAAGCCGACCGCCTCCGAGATGTTGATGGCGTAGGCCGCGCCGATCACCCCGTAGCGGGGAAAGCCGAACTTCCCGTAGATGAGCGGGTAGGCGATCACGACGTGAAGGAAGTTCACCAGCAGGATGGCGTTCATCGGCGTGCGGGTGTTCCCGGTGCCGTGCATGATCGCCGAGAGGATGTTCAGGCCGGCGGTGAAGGCGAAATAGAGAAAGACCAGCCGGATGTATTCGGAGGCGTAGTCGAGGACGTCGTT
>DNJC01000055.1 GCA_003490025.1 Geobacter sp.
GACGGGACCCGGTCACCGGCCGGCTTCTCTCCGCTTTTCAGCAGCATGTCGTCCAGCGATTTGTACGCCTCCTTGGCCGCCTTCTCGGGAAAATAGACATTGACGGTGATGACGGCGCAGGCGGCCAGAAACAGGCATGACAAGGCGAGCAGACTCAGTTTTTTCATGTGACCCCCTCGAGAGCTTTCGGTTTTCAAGCGACATTCCAATATAACATAGCGGGCGGGGTTGGGAAACCGCCCCCCGGCACGGATCACTCTTCCCACTTGAATTCCGGGACGACCTCCGGCTTGACGGGAGCCTCTTTCGGCTCTCCCTCTCCCGCTGCGGGTTTGCCGCGCAGCGCAGCCTCCTTGATCGATTCCAGCAGGTGGTTCAGCGCGATCCGGTTCTGTGAAGGAGCGATGGTGACGTTCAGGTCCCGCACCCCCAGGAGGTTCGTGTGCACTATCTTCAGCGTGTTGAAGCTCAGGTCCCCGTCTTCCAGCGTCGCCCTGATCTCGGCCTCGTCGTAGCGCCGGTCCGAGCTCAGGAAGAAGCCGGAGAGCTTCTGCTTCGCCAGCGTCTGCAGGAACTCCTTGCTGACCAGCATCTTCTCTCCCGCTCCCTCCCGGGCCCAGAGGTCCACGAAACCGGTCATACCCGCCATCCCCCCGCCGCCCCCGTGCAGGCTGATCACGCCGTCGACCCGCCCGGCGATGTAACCCTGCATGTTCAGCGTCCTGCAGATGCTTTTCATGCTGAGGCCGTTGACCAGCAGGTCCCCCCGGTAGGTGAGCTTGTCCTGCATGGCGAGGTACCCCTTGCCCAGGATGGCCCCTTCGTACAGCGTGGTCCTCAGGGAGGAGATCTCCGTCAGGCCGTTTGCTGCGCTGAGATGAAGGGTCATCTCCCCCAGTTCCAGCGTTCCGAGTACCACCTTCCCGACGGTGACGACCTCGCCCCGGCCAGGGGTGTCTCGCAGCTTTGCCAGCACGCGGCTGAAATTCTCCCGGCTGAACTCCATCGCGTCGCGCGGGGGCAGGGCGTGCTTTGCGCCGAGATCGAGCGAAAACGGGATTTTGCCGTCGATCGCGGCCACCACCAGCTTCTGCGACGGCACCTCCACCCTCACCTTCTTCGCGCTGACCACGCCCTCCACCAGCGCCCGTCCTTCGCCCAGCTCGACCTTGCCGTCCAGCCCGACCTTCCCGTCCAGCGAAGCCTCCTGGACCATCGGGGGCATGAGGTTTATCAGCGAGTCCACCAGGGCGTGCACCGCCGTCTCGTCCACGCTGAAAAGGAGCGCGCCGCGCCGCTGGGCGGAGAAGGCCCGGGCAATCTCCCCCTTGGCCTTGAGGACCGCCCCCTCTCCGGGGGAGAAGGTTCCCTCCTTCAGCGTGACGGTCCCTCCCGCCAATGCCCCTGAGAGCGACACGGCCGCGCCGGAGAGAGCCGATCTTCCCCTGCCGTCCGCGACTGCGATCCCGCTCCCCCTGGAATCGAAACGGCAGGCCACCCCGTCGCGGCTGGAATAGCTCCCGGCCAGATGCAGGTCGAGCGCCCCCGCCGTCGGGCGCAAGGACGCCCCCTTGGGGAGGAACCGGGAAACATGTGCAGCTCGCGCCCCGGCGAGGGCTGCCTGGAAAGTCGCGCCGGCCCCGGGTGCGAAAGGGTTCAGGGCAAACTGTCCCGTCAGTTTCCCCCCCAGCAACTCTCCGGCCAGGCTCCCCTGCCCGCCGCCCCTGTTGAAGGTGGCATGGAGCACCGCGGCCTGGAGTTCCGTTCCCTGCCACGACACCGCGCGGGACGAGAACTCCGCCGTCCCCTCGAGCCATTTATCCCGAGCATCGGTTGCCAAATTCCCGCGCAGCCGGCCGGAAAGGTTGGCGAACTCCATTTCGCCCTGCCTTACCGCCACCCCTTCCGCATCGGCGACAAGGGGGTAGCGCGAAACGTTCCCCGCCTGGGACCGGGCCGGGACCTGCGCGGTCAAGCTGGAGACGGAAACCCTGGTGCCGGCAAACTCGGCCTTGGCGCCGGTCAGCTGGATCCGCCTGTCGACGACGCGGTAGCCAAAGCTGGCGTCGCCGCTCTTCCCATTAAAAGCGAGATCGTTCAACTGCGCATCCCCTTGCGCCTGCAATCCGCCGCCACGTCTTTGCACCTTTGCGGCAAGCGCTCCGCTCTTAAGGCCTAATGAATCCCCTCCCCTGCGCCCTTTGAAGTTCGACAGCCGCATCCTTGCCGACGCGCCGAAATCCTGCGCCCCGCTCCCCGCCAGTTCCAGGGTGCCGGATGCCGCACCGGAAGAGGCCTCCACCCCGTAGCGCCTAATAAGGCGGTTCAGCTCCGGAAGCGTGGCGGTTGCAAAGTCGATGTCGGCGGACAAGGGATCTTTTTTCGTGGCATCGAATGCGACTCGCCCGGCAACGGTCGTCCCCATCGCCCTGGCCGACAGGGCCCGGGTTTCCGCTCGCATCGGCTTCAGCGTGCGGGAAAGCGTGACGCTGAAGGGGAGTTCCAGCGACTCCACCAGGGCCTTGTTGTCGCGGGGGGCCGTCACCCTCCCGGTGGCAACGACTGCCGGCCCTTTCTCTGCCAGCTCGACCCTGCCGGAAAGTCCGGACACCAGAAGCTGTCCCTCCCTGGCGAGAGAACCATCCGAAAGCTGCAGGGTACCTGCCGCGCTCTTCAACCCGGTTGCGTCACCCTCGATCCTCAGGGACTGGCAGCGCACCCTCCCCCCCAGGAGCAGGCGAGCACGGCGGGGCTCCGCCAGCAGGATGTTCAGCATGGCGAGATCCGCCTGATCCATCTCCGCCAGCAAGCTGAACTGACGCTCCTTCTTCACGTGGCGCACGCTTCCCGCTGCGTGCAGCCGCGCCAGCCTGTCGACGGAGAGCGTCGCTTCGCGCAGCCGGGCCGTGTCGTCGTCGAGGCTGTAGGTGCCGTTCAGGTTGAGGGATCCGGCGACCGGGAACCTTGCCGCCGCGCCGGGAAGTTGGATCTTGCTGAAGGAGAAAACGGCGGAGCCGCGCAGCTCACCCTGCACGAGAACCGCGTTCGCCTGCAGGGCTCCCCGGGCGTCCTGAAGGAGCAGCGGGTCCTTCAGCTTCAGGACGTTTGCCAGGTTTTTCAATGACAGGGAGGGGGCCGCAAGCGTGAGGTCGAGCGCGGCATCCTTGCCAGGCCGGGCAGTTCCCTTCAGGGAGTACCTGTTGCGCCCCCCGTCCTCGAAGGCAAGCTCGACCCGGGCCTGCAGGGACCCTCCGGTGGCGAGGTTGAAGAGCTGCAGCGAGATCCCGTTCAGTTCCTCCCCCTGCACCGACACCGCCCCATCCCTGATCTGCAGCCGGTCGATGAAGGTCTCGACAGCCGGCCGTTTCTTTTCCGGCGGCCTTCTCTCGGCCAGGCGCTGCTGGAGTGCGGCGAAGTTCCAGGTGCCGGCGCTGTTTTTCTCCAGGTCGAGCTTCCCCTTTTCCACGGAGATCGACTGGAAGCGCTGCCGCCCCAGCAGGAGGTCGAGCCACCGCGGGACGATGGTCACGGCGTCTGCGGAGAAGAGGTTCTCCTGGCTGAAACCGGCGGGGTTCTTAAGCCGCACCTTTTTCAGCACCAGCCTCGGGCCGACGAGTTGCATCTCTTGGACGCTGAAATCCTGCTTGAGGCTGGAGGTGACGAGCCGGGAGAGCTGTGGGGCGGGGAAAGAGGTGGAAAGGTAGATCCTGAAGGCCAGGACAAAAAGCAAAAGGAGACAGAGGACTGACGCGAGGAGCAGCGACAGCAGCTTCGCCGCTTTCTTCAGATTTCTGTTCGTGGTCCCTTTGTCGCCCATGCGCCTGTTCCCTTGCAGCCAGAACTTTACCCTGCCTGGCTATTTTGACAAGGAAATCGCGGCAGTGGCAAGAAACAAAAAGAGGCGCCCTGCCGAAACCGGGCGCCTCGTCATTTGTCGGGCGTGTAGTGGGAGGTTTAAGCCGGCAGGGCCGTGAGTTCGAGCCCCGCCATCTTCTGGATCATGCGCACGACCTGGCAGCTGTAGCCGAACTCGTTGTCGTACCAGACGTAGACCACGCAGCGGCTCCCCTGCACGATGGTGGCCAGGGAGTCGACCACGCCCGCATGGCGCGAACCTACGAAGTCGCTGGAAACGACATCGGGGGAGTTGGTGTAGTCGACCTGGTTCTGCAGCGGCGAGTCGAGCGAGACGGCGCGCAGGTAGCCGTTCAGCGTCGCGACGTCGGTCTCCTCCTTGAGCTGCAGGTTCAGGATGGCCAGGGAGACGTTGGGGGTCGGGACGCGGATCGCGTTTCCGGTCAGCTTCCCGGTCAGCTCCGGAAGCACCTTGGCGACGGCCTTGGCGGCGCCGGTCTCGGTGATGACCATGTTGAGCGGGGCGCTCCGCCCGCGACGGCTGGCCTTGTGGTAGTTATCGATCAGGTTCTGGTCGTTGGTGTAGGAGTGGCAGGTCTCGACGTGGCCGCTCACGATGCCGAACTTGTCGCTCACCGCCTTGAGGACCGGGACGATCGCGTTGGTGGTGCAGCTCGCCGCGGAGAAGAGGCTCTCGTCGGAGGTGATCAGCTCGTTGTTGACGCCGAAGACGACGTTGGGGATGTCCCCCTTGCCGGGAGCGGTCAGGAGCACCTGGGAGACCCCCTTCGCCTGCAGGTGACGGCCGAGACCTTCCCTGTCGCGCCACTTGCCGGTGTTGTCGATGAGGATGGCGTTGTGGATGCCGTACTGGGCGTAGTCGACGTTTTCCGGCGCGTCGGCGTAGATGATGCGGATCATGTTGCCGTTCGCGATGATGGCGTTTTGTTCCTCGTCGATGGTGATGATGCCGTGGAAAGGCCCGTGCACCGAGTCGCGGCGGAGCAGGCTCGCCCTTTTCACCAGGTCGTCGGGCCCGCCCTTGCGGACCACCGCTGCGCGGAGGCGGAGTTTCTCACCGCTGCCGGACTTCTCGACCAGGATGCGGGCGACGAGGCGGCCGATGCGGCCAAAGCCGTACAGCACGATATCCTGCGGCTCGTCCAGGACCGGGGTCCGCCCCGTGTTCACGGAGGCGAGTTCGCTCGCCACGAAGCTGTCGAGGTCGAGCTTGCCCAGTTGGGCCTGGTAACGCACCGCCAGCCGGCCCAGGTCGATGCGCGCCGGCGCGAGATCGAGCTTGCTCAGCGCTTCGAGAAGCGGGAAGGTCTCCAGCACGGTCAGCTCGTCGTCGAGAATCAGACGCGCAAACCGATGCGCCTTGAGGATCTCGATGGTCGGGCTGTTCACCAGCGAGCGGCCGTACACGGTCGTCACGATGTTGTTGTCGCGGTACAAGTGGCCGATGATCGGGAGCATCCGCTCCGCGATCTCTTCATGGCCCTGCCATTCCTTCAAATAAGCTTCCTGTTTCTCAATGTTCATTTTCGATCCCTTCTCAGAAAATAACGCCTGACGCCGTTGGCGCTGACGGCGCAAAAACACTGCCGGAAAAAACCCGCTCACAACACCGGCAGATCCTCGCACGCCTCAGGTTGACACAGGAAGTGGTCCAAGTTTTGACAGAACGGCAGCACGAGATCCGCACAAACGGCCGAATTCTACATCAATGTTCTCGTGTAAACAACACAAAGTCCGGCCATCGCGTAAATAGTGAAACGTTTTATTAAAACAAATGCATCCGTTGCCGCCGTAAACGGACGTTTCTCCCCCCTCTCATACAACCTTTGCGCTCCCAGGGGGAGTCGTGGTATCCTTCCCCCCTCTCCCTTTTCCCGACCCGGCCGACAGACGTCAGGCCAGCCTCGGGGAAACGGGGAAATGTCCATCACAGGAAGCCGCAATGAGAACGATAGTCCTGCTCATCCTCTCCAACATCTTCATGACCTTCGCCTGGTACGCACACCTCAAGAACCTGCGCAGTGCCCCGCTTTACGTGGCGGTGCTCGCCAGCTGGGGACTCGCCCTTTTCGAATACCTGCTCCAGGTTCCCGCCAATCGCGCCGGCTATGGCACCTTCAGCCTCGGACAACTGAAGATCATGCAGGAGGTCATCACCCTCTCCGTGTTCATCCCGTTCGCCGTCTTCTACATGGGGCAGCCGCTCAAGCTCGATTACCTCTGGGCCGGATGCTGCATGGCAGGGGCTGTTTTCTTCATCTTCCGCGGCTGATTGCCGTGCCGCATCAAGGGAAAAAGGAGTCTTTGCCATGATCTGTGTGATTGCTTCCATAAAGGTGAAGGAGGGGGCGCGGGACGCGTTTCTGGAGATTTTCCACGGCAATGTACCCCGGGTGAGGGGGGAGCAGGGGTGCCTGGAATATCTCCCCGCCGTCGACATCGACTCCGGACTACCATTGCAAATTTTTGATGAATCAACGGTAACTATTCTGGAGAAATGGGAGAGCCTCGAAGCTCTGGGGGCGCACCTTGCCTCGCCTCACATGCTTGACTACCGGGAAAAGGTCAAGAATCTGGTCGAAGGAGTTTCGCTCAAGGTGCTGCAGCAGGGATGACGTGATGGAAGGAGCGGCGGGACGACGCAAGAGATAGGGCCTACCGCAGGTAAGGCCGCAGCACCTCGATCGATCTTTCCAGGTGCGCCTTGCTGTGGGCCTCGATGGTGTAGGCGGCATCGGGGGCGTAGCGCTCCATCAGCCGGAAGAAAAGCTCGAAATCTATCGCCCCCTGGCCCGGAGGCGCGTGGTCGTCCCTGGCGCCGCCGTTGTCGTGGATGTGGACCTCCGCGATCCGCGTCCCCAGCGCCTCGAACCACTCCTCCATCCCGACTTTTTTGAACAGGTTCCAGTGTCCCACGTCGAAGCAGTGTCTGAAGTTCGGCGCGTCCACCGCCTCCAGGAGCAGCTCGAGCGTGGAGGGCTCCTCCTCGAAAATGTTCTCCACCGCTATCACGGTACCTATCTCCCCCGCGCTCTCGAGCACCTTGCGCCAGACCGGGACGCTCAGGTCAAGCCACTGCCCGGTCGCCTCCCCGTAGCGCCAGCGGTCGAACCCGGGATGGAAGACCATCACCTCCGGACGCAGCCTTTGCGCCGCCTCCAGCACCTGGCTGAAGCGGTGCATGGTGGCGTCCCTCAGCATCCTCTCCAGCGACCCCGGGTTCAGGTCCATGAACGGGGCGTGTATGGTGCAGGAGAGTCCCTCGCTTTTGAGCAAAGCGGCGGCAGCAGCCAGCCTGGTCGGATCGAGCGCGTCCAGTGCGTCTGCGGAGAAGAAGAACTCCGGGTTCAGGCGCCGCTCGAGGAAGAAGGGGAGATGCTCGTCTATCTGGGGGTAGGGAAGATGGGCGAATACGCGTTTAGTCATCTTTTTTCCTGTGCTTTTTGATCAATTCCTCGGCGCAGCTGCCGCAGCCGACCAACTGCTCAAGCTTCAGGATGGCGGCAGGCTCTCCCAACACGATGAGCGTGTCGTGCGCCTCTATTTTGGTATGCGACTCGGGGTTGAACCCCATCTTGCCGCTTTGCTTCTTGATCCCGACGATGATGACGCCGGTTTCCTTCCTGAAGCCGGAACTCGCCAGGCTCTCGCCGACGAAGCCGGAATCCTGCGGAATCAGGATCTCCTCCATCTGCAGTTCCATGTGCTCGCGCCCGGTGGCGATCTCTATGAAGTCGACCACCGTCGGGCGCAGTATCGCCTGCGCCATCCTTGAGCCGCCGATGAGGTAGGGCGAGACCACCTTGTTCGCCCCGGCCCGCTTCAGCTTCAGCTCGGACCCCTCCTCGCCCGAGCGGGCCAGAATGAAGAGGTCGGGATTCAACCCGCGCGCCGTCAGCGTGATGTAGACGTTCTCCGTGTCGGAGGTGACGACGGAAATGAGTCCCTTCGCCTTTTTTATCCCCGCCTTCAGCAGCGTGTCGTCGAAGGTCGCGTCACCGCGTAGGAAGAGGTAGCCGGGTCCGTCGTCATCCATCCTGTCGATCACCCCCATATCCTTCTCCACCACCACGAAGGGGAGCGGCTTGGCGCTGAACTCCTTGGCGATCAAGGCCCCGATACGGCCGAACCCGCAGATGATGTAATGATCCTCCAGTGCAGCTATCGCCTTTTCCACCTTCTTCCTCCCTATGATCCGATGAAACTGCCCCTCGAACATGATTTGGGCCAGGCTGCCGACGATGTAACCTATCACGCCGACGCCGAAGAAGATCAGCGTCATGGTGAAGATCTTCCCTCCCGAGCTCAGGGTGTGCACCTCCCTGAAACCTACGGTCCCCAGGGTGATCACCGTCATGTACAGCGCGTCGAGGGAGTCCCACCCCTCGATGGCGATGTAGCCGAAGGTGCCATAGGAGAGGAGCAACAGCAAAACGCAAATTGATATTTTGAGATGTCGGACCGGATCCATAAGAAATACTCCCTCAGGCTCGCAAGATACCGTCGGTTCGGACAAATTTCAAGTTAATTCACATAAATGCATTAAACGCTGTTCCTGAATCCTCTTGAATATCAATCAAGTGCCTTGACAATTTATGGATACTGTATACAATACGAGCCCAGAATAGGGGGCCGGCATGAAGAAGAACGTGGAGAAGCACCTAACTCTTAGAGAACGGATACTTGAGACTATCCGCGACGCGATAATGTCAGGAGCGCTCAAGCCCGGAGAGAAGGTTGCCGAGCCCGAGCTTGCCGCACGTTTCGGCATCAGCCGCACCCCGATCAGGGAGGCCTTCCGGCAGCTGGAATCCGAGGGGTACCTTTCGGTTATCCCGCGCAAGGGGGCGCTGGTCGCCTGCTTCTCGGCCAAGGACGTCGAGGAGTTCTACGCGATCAAAAGCATCCTCGAGGGGTACGCGGCGCGCAAGGCCTGCTCGCTGCTCAGCACCCGCGAGATCAACAAGTTGGAAGCGATAAACGAGAAGCTGCGGGAGATCGCGGAGGAAGGGGACGTGCGCCACTTCTTCAAGGTGCACAACAGCTTCCACGACCTGTTCATAAAGGGTGCCGGCAACGAGAAACTGCACGAGATGATCGCCGCCCTGCTGCAAAAGTTCCAGCGCCTGCGCCTGGCTTCTCTCAGCAAGCCCGGGAGGATGCAGATCTCCGTCGAGGAGCACGAGAAGATCATCGAGGCGTTCCGCAGCCGTGACGCGGTACTCGCCGAGATGCTGGTACAGAAGAATGCGGAGTACGGCGGGAAGGTGCTGATCGAAGAGGAGGTCACCTCCGAGTGGTCCTGCAGCGGTATGGATCTTTAACAAACGGCATTCCTGCCGCGATCGGCTGCGGTCATCGCGGCCGGAATGCCGCTCCTACAAGGGACGCCGGACCTCTGGCTGAAAATTCCCGAGCCTGCACTACCTTTTCAGGCCCCACGCCGAAGCCGCCCTGACCTGCCGGCTTTCCCTCCTCCACCCTCCCCTGTCGCTCTCCATCGTCAATTGCCCCGCAACACGCGTGTTTTTCTTTGCCTCCGCCGTCACTTTGCGCTAAATTAGCCCCTTGCCATCGACAAGGAGGAAAGCGCGTGCAACAACTGAAGATGATTCCCAAAGTTGACAGGGTTCTTGAATGGGAGGGTGTGCGCAAACTCCTTGCCGAACACCCCAGAGAGCTGCTGCTGAAGGCCGTGCGGAGCGTGCTGGAGAAGCTTCGCGCAGGCGCCTTGGCCGGCGGTCTGGACGATGCCGCTTTCAAGGAGCAGGCGGTCTCGGCCTGCGTGGAGCGCGAACTGGGGCAACTCCTCATGCCGAGCCTGAAGCGGGTCATCAACGGTTCCGGCATCGTGATCCACACAAACCTGGGGCGCTCCATCCTCCCGGAGGCGGCGCGCCTGGCGCTCAACACCATCGCCTTTTCCTATTCCAACCTCGAGTTCGACCTGGAGGCGGGCGAGCGGGGGAGTCGCTACAGCCACGTGGAGGCGCTCCTTTGCGAGCTGACCGGAGCCGAGGCCGCGATCGTGGTGAACAACAACGCGGCAGCGGTCCTTCTTTCGCTGACCGCCCTCGCCGCGGGACGCGAAGCCGTGGTATCGCGCGGCGAGCTGGTGGAGATCGGCGGCTCCTTCCGGATCCCCGAAGTGATGCGCCTTTCCGGCGTGACTCTCAGGGAAGTCGGCACCACCAACCGGACCCACCCCAAGGATTACAGCGCCGCCGTGACCGACCAGACCGCGCTCTTTCTCAAGGTCCACTGCAGCAATTTCGCCGTGCTCGGCTTCACCAGGGAAGTCAGCGCCGAGGAGATGGTTGCCCTCGGGGCCGCAGCCGGTGTCCCGGTACTGGCGGATATGGGAAGCGGCAACCTGGTCGACCTCACCGGCCGCCTCCCCTGCTCGGAGCCGACCGTACAGGACTTTGTCAGGGCCGGCGTCGACGTCATCACCTTCAGCGGCGACAAACTCCTCGGTGGCCCCCAGGCCGGGATCATCGTCGGGAAGAAGAAGTTCATCGAGGCGATGAAGAAGCACCAACTGCTCCGCGCCCTGCGCATGGACAAGCTGACCCTGGCGAGCCTCGAAGCGACGCTGGGGCTCTACCGCGACGAGCGGGTGGCGCTGAGCGAGGTCCCGACGCTCAGGATGCTGACGGCGACCCTCCCCGAACTGACGGCACGCGCCAGGAAGCTTGCCGGGCAACTGCGCCGCAGGACGCCGGAGGCGGTGAGCTTCAGACTTACCGAAGGGTTTTCCCAGGCGGGAGGGGGGACGCTGCCGCTGCTCAACCTCCCGACCATGCTGGTCGAGGTTGCCGTTTCCGGGCTTTCCCCCAACGACATAGAGTCGAGGCTGCGCGGGATGGAGATCCCGGTGATAGGAAGGATCTCGAAGAACGCCTTCCTGCTCGACCCGCGGACCATCCAGGACGGCGACCTCACCGACCTCTCCGCCGCCCTCTCGGCCCTGGCCGCGTAGAACGAGCGCACTAGTAGGATCGGCATTCCTGCCGCGATAGATCTGCCTTGCCGTGTTCTCCCCTCGCCCTCCGGGAGAGGGGCAGGGGTGAGGGCATGGCCACGAAGAGATACAGCGGCGAACACGGGAAACAATCGTATGCCGCGTTCCCTAAAGGAGCGGCATTCTTGCCACGATCAGCGCCCTCACCCCGTCCCTCTCCCGGAGGGCGAGGGAGAAGTTGGGATAGCGGCGTATGGGCAAGAAGTCCACAGACGCCGAAGCGCGCAGTTGCCGCTCAGTTAGCGATGATTGTTTAGATTTAACTGGTTTTTTCGCACCTAAACTGTATAATTCTGCGATTTCTGCCGCGAGGGTGCGCACAACGGATTCATGAGGTCATCGTGTCCAGGATTTTCGCACTGATACCCGCCGCCGGGATGGGAAAACGGATGGGGGCCGGCTCCAACAAGCAGTACCTGCTCCTTGACGGCATGCCGATCCTGGCCCGCACCGTGCGGACCTTCCAGCAGGCGCCCTTCATCGACGCGATCTACCTGGTGTCGCCGGAGCAGGAGATCCCTCTTTGCCGCAGCGAGGTGGTGGAGCGTTACGGCTTCTCCAAGGTCCGCGCCATAGTGGCCGGAGGGGCGGAACGGCAGCATTCCGTGCGGAACGGGCTGGCCGCGATCGAGGGGATCGAGCCGGACGACCTGGTACTGATCCACGACGGGGTACGCCCCTTCGTCACCGAGGAGATGCTGATGAGTGCCGCCAGCGCCGCCCGGGAATCCGGAGCGGCCATCGTCGCGGTTCCGGTCAAGGATACGGTCAAGGTGGTGAGGGATGGCGTGATTACCGATACACCGGCCCGCGAACAGCTCTGGCTGGCCCAGACGCCGCAGGCCTTCCGCTTCGACCTGATCCGGGCCGCCCACGCCGACGCCGCCGCCCAAGGCTTCCTCGGGACCGACGATGCCTCCCTTGTCGAGCGCCAGGGGGGAGAGGTGCGGATCGTGACCGGCGACTACCGCAATATAAAGATAACGACGCCGGAGGACATGATCCTGGCGGAGGCGTTCTTGAGAGGTAAGGAGTAACATGAGGATCGGACACGGCTATGACGTGCACAGGCTGGTGGAAGGACGCAAGCTGATCCTTGGAGGGGTGGATGTCCCCTACGCCAAGGGGCTCCTCGGGCACTCGGATGCCGACGTCCTGCTGCACGCCATCTCGGATGCCATACTCGGCGCCATCGGCGAGGGGGACATCGGTCGGCACTTCCCGGATACGGACCCGGCATACAAGGGGGCCGACAGCATCAAGCTCCTTCGCCACGTCATGAACCTCGCGGAAGGGAAGGGGTACGCCATCGGCAACGTCGACGCCACCATCGTCGCGCAGCGCCCGAAACTCGCTCCCTTCATCGCCCAGATGCGTGAGAACATAGCGAAGGCACTGTCGACCGAGGCAGACCGGGTCAACGTGAAGGCAACCACCACCGAGGAACTCGGCTTCGCAGGACGCGGCGAGGGGATCGCCTCCTACGCGGTCGCCCTGCTGGTCCGGAAGGGACGCTAAAATAAACCACGCGCGAGGCCCCGGGCTCTCCGCACAGGGAAACGATATGACGACTACAGAAACCCCATTGCCGGGAAAAGCGGCCAACTTCATCAGGAACATCGTCACCGATGACCTCAAGAGCGGCAAGCACAAGAGCATCGTGACCCGCTTCCCGCCGGAGCCAAACGGCTACCTGCACATAGGGCACGCCAAGTCGATCTGCCTCAACTTCGGGCTTGCCCGCGACTTCGGCGGCCGCTGCCACCTCCGCTTCGACGACACCAACCCGACCAAGGAAGACATCGAGTACGAGGACTCCATCAAGGAGAACGTCAAGTGGCTCGGCTTCGACTGGGGCGAGCATATGTACTACGCCTCCAGCTATTTCGAGCAGTTCTACCAGCACGCGCTGAAGCTGATCGAGAAGGGGCTTGCCTACGTCGACAGCCTCTCCGCCGACGAGATGCGCGCCCTGCGCGGCACCCTGAACGAGCCGGGGAAGGAGAGCCCCTACCGCAGCCGCGGCGTGGACGAGAACCTGGACCTGTTCCGCCGCATGCGTGCCGGCGAGTTCGAGGAAGGAAGCCAGGTGCTGCGCCTGAAGATCGACATGGCGTCCCCGAACATCAACATGAGGGACCCGGTCATCTACCGGATCAGGAAGGTGGAGCACCACAGGACCGGCGACGCCTGGTGCATCTACCCGATGTACGACTACGCCCACTGCATCTCCGACTCCATCGAGGGGATCACCCACTCCATCTGCACGCTGGAGTTCGAGGACCATCGCCCCCTCTACGACTGGGTGCTCGACATGCTCGAGGCCCCGTGCCACCCGCAGCAGATCGAGTTCGCCCGCCTCAACCTGAGCTACACGGTGATGAGCAAGAGAAAGCTCCTCGAACTGGTGCAGGAGAAGCTGGTGGACGGCTGGGACGACCCCCGCATGCCGACCCTGGTCGGCATCAGGAGGCGCGGCTTCACCCCGGAATCGATCCGGGCCTTTTGCGAGACCATCGGGGTGGGGAAGAGCGACAGCTTCATCGACATGAGCATCCTCGAGGATGCCGTGCGCGAGGACCTGAACATCCGCGCGCCGCGCGCCATGGCTGTGCTGCGCCCGCTGAAGCTCGTCATCGAGGGGTACCCCGAAGGGGAGGCCGATGAATTCGAGGGTGCCAACCACCCGAACGATCCCGCGATGGGGACCCGTACGGTCCCCTTCAGCAAGACGGTCTACATCGAGAGGGACGACTTTCAGGAAGAGCCGGCCAAGGGGTTTTTCCGCCTCGCCCCCGGGCGCGAGGTGCGCCTGCGCTACGCCTACATCATCCGCTGCGAATCGGTGCTGAAGGATGCCTCCGGCGAGATCGTCGAGGTGCGCTGCAGCTACGACCCGGGTTCCCGCGGCGGGAGCGCTCCGGACGGCAGGAAGATCAAGGGGACCATCCACTGGGTCAGCGCCGAGCACGCCATCGATGCTGAGGTCCGGCTCTACGACCGCCTCTTCAGCACCCCGAACCCCGGCGGCAAGAACGAGCCGGACTACCGCACTTCACTCAACCCGAAATCGATCGAGGTCCTGACGGGGTGCAAGATGGAACCGTCGCTCGCCGCCTCCACCCTGGATAGCCGCTACCAGTTCGAGCGTCTCGGCTACTTCTGCCTCGACTCGAAGGATTCCTGCCCGCAGGCGCCGGTCTTCAACCGGACCGCGACGCTGCGGGATTCCTGGAACGAGCAGAAAAGGTAATGCCGGCTCTGTGACAGCAGCACCCTCACCGCAACGACAAGGCCAAGGCCTTAACACATTTGAAAGAGGATACAGACATGCCTTTACGCGTCTACAACACCCTTACCGGCGCCAAGGAAGAATTCGTACCGATCAACCCCGGCAAGGTCGGCATGTACGTCTGCGGCGTGACTGTCTATGACCACTGCCACATCGGGCACGCCCGCGCCAACGTGGTGTTCGACATGATCTACCGCTACCTCCTCGCCAAGGGGCTCGAGGTCACCTACGTCAGGAACTACACGGACATCGACGACAAGATCATCAACCGCGCCAACCGCGACGGCGTTCCCTACAACGAGATCTCCGAGCGCTTCATCAGGGAGTTCGACAGCGACATGGCGCGGCTCATGCTGCAGCTTCCCACCTTCCAGCCCAAGGCGACCGAGCACATCCCGGAGATCATCGCGCTGGTGCAAAAGCTGATCGACAAGGGGTTCGCCTACCAGTCCGGCGCCGACGTCTTCTACAGGGTGGACAGGTTCGAGGGATACCTGAAGCTTTCCAAGAGGAACCTCGAGGACATGCAGGCCGGCGCCCGCATCGAGGTCGACAACAAGAAGGAGCACCCGATGGACTTCGCCCTCTGGAAGGGGGCGAAACCCGGCGAGCCGTACTGGGAGTCACCGTGGGGCCAGGGGAGGCCCGGCTGGCACATAGAGTGCTCCGCCATGAGCACGAAGTTCCTGGGCGAGACGCTCGACATCCACGGCGGCGGCAAGGACCTGATCTTCCCGCACCACGAGAACGAGATCGCGCAGTCGGAGGCGGCCTCCGGGAAACCGTTCGTGAAATACTGGCTGCACAACGGCTTCGTGAACATCAACGCCGAAAAGATGTCCAAATCGCTGGGTAATTTCTTCACCATCAAGGAAGTCCTGGAGCGTTACGATGCGGAGGTGCTCCGCTTCTTCCTCCTCTCGGCGCACTACCGCTCCCCGATCGATTTCTCGGACCAGAACCTGAAGGAATCCGAGCTTGGCCTGGAGAGGATCTACAAGGCGCTGGCGGGAATCGACGAGCGGCTGGCTGCCGGGGTGGACCAGGCGCCGACCGAGGAGAGCGCCGAACTCGAAGAGAAGTGCGCCACCATCGCCACCCGGTTCACCGAGTCGATGGACGACGATTTCAACACCGCCATGGCCCTTGGCCATATCTTCGACCTGGTGCGAAGCGTCAACCGCGCGCTGCAGCTCTCCCCGCTCGGGCTCCTCTCCAGGGTGAAGCAGGAAGTGGAGCGGATAGCGAAGACCCTCGGGGTGTGCGACTCCGTCCCCGCCGCGTTCCTGCAGCGCATGAAGGACCGCAAGACCTCCGACATGGAGATCCCGGTGCAGGAGATCGAGGCGCTGATCGCCGAGCGTGCCGAGGCGAGAAAGGCGAAGAACTTCAAGCGGAGCGACGAGATAAGGGACCTGCTGGACGCGAAGAACATCGTCCTTTTGGACGGCGCACAGGGCACTACCTGGAAGGTGAAATAAGGCATAAAAAAAGGCCGCTCGAAGCGGCCGTTTTTTATTGGTTCTGCAGGTGTATTGCAAGGCGGCCTAGGCCGCCTTGTTCATTTCCGAACCGCACGTTCTCGCCTTCACGAGTTCCATCGCTTCCCTCATGATGTCGGAGACGCTCTTCTTGGTGGTGTCCATTATCAACTCGAGCGTTTCACGCTCCGCATCGCTGATCCGCATCGAAATTACGTTGTACCTGGGGTTCTCTCTCATTCTGCCCATCTGTTTGCTCCTTATCTTGGTTGCTTGGTTAATTGTGTGACACTATGCCTACCATATAGCTAAATGCGTGCCAAACAGAAAAAAAAGCGGCCAGTTTCGATAAGTGGTTGTTTTTACGTATACCGGTAAACCATCGATTAGCGCCGCGTTATAATGCAGTGTATACAAACTGCGCCACTTTTGGCACAAAGGCGGTAATTGTGCCCATTTGTATCATTTTGGCCACCTCCGCCCCTGCCCGGGTGGCGCCAATCACGCCTCTTCCTCCTCGCGCGCCCTTATCGTCCGCCCTTTGAGACCATGTTTGTCCAAAAGCCGGTAAAATGTCCGTCTCGGGATGTTGGCGAGTTGTGCCGCTTTTGACACATTGCCTCCCGCGTCCGCCAAATAGCGCTGAATCAGCTTCTTTTCGACCCTCAGCACGTGCGGCTCCCGCTCCTTTTTGAAGGAGCGGAGATCGATGACATCCTCCGCCTCTTCCGCGTAACTTTCGGCGAAGGCGAGCGGCAGGTTGCCGAGCTTGATGATCTCGTCGTGGGTCAGGACCGCGGCCCTCTCGATGACGTTCTGCATCTCCCTGATGTTACCCGGCCACGGATATTTCACCATGGCGTTGATGGCGCGCTCCTCTATGCCGACGATGGGCTTGTTCAGCTTGTTGCGCGCCTTCTCCAGGAAGTAGTGCGCTAGCTGAGGGATCGACTCCACCCGCTCCCTCAGCGGGGGCATGGTGATGGAGAAGACGTTCAGCCTGTAGTAGAGGTCCTCGCGGAACCAGCCGTCGCGCACGCCGTCCTCCAGCGACTTGTTCGTCGCCGCTATAAGGCGGACATCCACCCTCTTAGGGGCGGTGCCGCCGACCGGCCGCACCTCGCCGAGGTCAAGCACGCGGAGCAGCTCGGCCTGCAGCTTCGGCGTGATGTCCCCGATCTCGTCGAGGAAGATGGTGCCGCCGTCGGCGGCCTCGAAGAGCCCCTTTTTTTCCATTATGGCCCCGGTAAAGGAACCCTTCTTGTGCCCGAAGAGTTCGCTCTCCAGGAGCGAATCGGTGATGGTGGTGCAGTTGACGGTGACGAGCGGCTTGTCGTTTCTCTTGCTGTAGCGATGGATGGCGCGCGCCGCGAGTTCCTTCCCCGTTCCCGACTCCCCCCTTACCAGTACGGTGGTGGGGGTCGGCCCCACCTGCTTGATCTGGTCCAAGGCCTCCAACGTGCTGCTGTCGGTCCCGACGATGAACTCGTCGCCGTATTCCCGGTCCAGCTCCCTTTTGGCCAGCTCGTATTTCTGGATCAGCCTCCCGCGCTCCTCTTCGAGCTGCTGCAGGTTGTGGGGGAGGCACATCTCCAGGTCGGCGAGTCCCTGGTAGACGGCGACGGCGTACTCCCGGCAGGTGCGGTAGCCGCAGGTGCGGCAGTTCAGCTCGTCCTTCTGGGTGAACTTGTTGGTTGCCTGGAGGATCTTCTTGATGTCCCCGCCTTTGGGCGTGGGGAGCTTGACGTGCTTGTCGGAAAAGGTCCGAGACAGCTGAACCGGCTCGCAGCCGTCCCGGTGCAACTGCGAGGGGTGGTAGGCGATCTTCTTCCGGAAATGGGAGATGACCATGTTGCGCCGCGAGAACTCGGTGAGTTCCTTGTTTCTCCCCGGCCCCCCGATGCAGCCGTCATAGCAGAACCGGAGGTCCACCAGCTTGGGGCTGATCCTTCCGGCGGCGAGGTCCCGGATGATCCCCATGACGTTGACCTCCCCCTCGGCGGTGACGATCTCGGTGTCGAGCGGATCGGTCTCGATGCCGAAGGCCTGGAACGAGCCCTGGGAGAGGGAAAAGATCCTCCCCATGTGCGGCTCCCTCCCGTCGAAGGGCTCCTCGGCAAGGGAGGCCAGGTCTATGCCCCGGTCCTTGAAGATCGATTCCAGCTCGCGGTAGGTGAGGAGGACGTCGACGGCCCCCTTGGTCTGCTCGGCCTGCACCTCGAACTTCCCGGCTATGCACGAGCTTATGTAGATGACCTTCACATGGTCGCCCAACGTCTGCTTCAGACAGCGCCCCATGGCGACCATGTGCGTCACCACCCCGACTAGGTTCTGGATCAGCTGCGGGTAATGCCGTTCCACGAGGTCAACGACGGCGGGACAGTGCGACGAGATGAGCGGCAGGGTGGCGTTTTTGATCGCATTGCGGTACTCCCCCGCGATGAGTTCGACGCCGCTCGCCCCTTCGTGCACCTCGGCGAAGCCGAGCTGCCTCAGCCCCGCCGAAAGCTGCCCCGGCGTCGCGTAGTGGAAGAAGGCGGGAAAGGAGCAGCCAAGGACAGCGATAACCGGGTCGCCGGAGGTAAGGAGCGCCTCGGTCACCACGACGTTGTCCGCGATCACCTTCGCGTGCTGGGGACAGTTGCTCAGGCAGTTGCCGCAGCCGATGCAGCGGTCGAACATTATCTCCGTGTAGCTTTTCTCGACCTTGATGGCCTTGACGGGGCAGCTTCTTACGCAGGAGTAGCATTTGCGGCACTGGTCCGTGATGGTTACGATGGGGTACATGGGGTCTCGTTTCTTTCGGATATGACCTACGAGGCGGGATTGTACAGCATCCGGGAAAAGTGTGCAACGGTTGGCACACTCCAGCCGAAAAAAGGGCAAAAAAAACCCTAGCGACTAGGAGGGCAAGTCAGCTAGGGGAAGGAGGATCCTTCGACCCTCCGCAACTCTTATCTATGCATCCATTATACCGATGCGCCAACTTCGCTGCAAGGAATTAAATGCAGTTAATCATTTTTTCCTTTTCTTGCACCATCCCGCGCGGCGCGCTCGCCCCGCCGCGCCCCGCCGCGCTGTACCACGTTGCGCGCCTTGCCGGACGTGTGGTATAAATACCGCAACTTTACGTCCGGGAGAAACCACATGGGAGCGGAGCGAGCGACGTCCCGAAACAGCGGCAGAACCGATCTTCAGGAAGCAGCGATGAACTCCCGTACCCGGCTGGCATTCCTGCGGCTCCTGCTGGCGCTCGTCCTTATCCTGCTGCCGCTGCAGGCGCTCGCCGCATCGATCCCGAAGCTGGCCGCCCCCCCGGAAGGAGAGCGCTGGTTCAGCATCTACATGGGAGACGAACGTGTCGGCTTCGGCAACCTGGCCATCACCCGCAGCGGCGACGGATACCTGATCGAGTCGCAGGGGAGCGTCAAGATGAAGGTGATGGGCTTTTCCAGGGAGGCGACCTCGAAGGAATCGTACCTGGTGGGGCCCGACCTGGCGCTTCGATCCTTCTCCGCGGAGAACCGCATCGACGGGAGCCCTGTCGTACTGCAGGGGGAGGTGACGCCTAAGGGGATCAGGGTCGTCACCGAGTCCGGCAGCGGCAGGAAGGAGCGCACCCTGAAACCGAAAGGGACCGTGTATTCTCCGCACGCACTGAACCTCTACCCGCTCATGCGGGGGGCGGTCCGGGGGAAGAGCTACAAGCTCGCCGTCCTCGACCTGGAAGCGACCACGGTGAAGCAGTTCAAGGTGGAGGTTGTCGGAGAGGAAACCTTCCCGCCCGGAATCGCCGCGGTCCACCTGAGAAACAACCTTTACCCGATGGTGGACAACGACGTCTGGATGGACCTGAAGGGGAACGTTCTGAAGGAATCGGTGCGGGACGACCTCGTGGTCACCCTGGCCGAGGACAAGGCGAAGGCCAAGGCGGAGTTGGCCGACGCGGTTCTTTGCAGGAAGGATCTCGTCCTCGACTACAGCATGATCAGGATCACCCCCACGCTGGAGCACCCCGAAAAGTTGCAAAAGCTCTCGGTAGCGATGACCGGCATTTCGGCGGAGTTTCCGCTGCTGCAGGGGCAGAGACAGCAGGCGACGCGCCTGCCGGACGGCAGGGTTATCTTCACCATGCCCAACCCCTCCCTTGCGCCTGCAACCGGTGCGGCCCCCACGGCTACCGACCTGGAACCGGCCCCGCGCATCCCGAGCGACCACCCCGAGATCCTGAAACTGGCCCGGGAGATCGCCGGGGGAGAAGGGAACCCGGAGCAGACGGCCCGGCGCCTCTCGCAGTGGGTGGCACGCGAGATAAAGGGTTCGGTCACCGACAGCCAGTCCCCGCTGGAGACGCTGAAAAGCCGCATAGGCAACTGTCAGAGCCACGCCAGGCTGTACGCGTCCCTCGCACGCGCTGCGGGCATTCCCACCCGGTTCGTCTCCGGGGTGGTCTACCAGGGAGAAGGGTTCCTCTACCACAGCTGGGCCGAGAGTTACCTGAACAACGGCTGGGTCCCCCTCGACCCGACCTTCGGCGAGTTCCCCGCCAACCTGAGCCACGTCAAGCTGGTGGAAGGGGATTCTCTCGATGAGATGGGTGCCCTGGCGGGGGTGATGGGAAGGGTGCGCGCCACGGTGCTGGAAAAGAAGTATTAGAAGAGCAGGCACCGGAACTGAAAAGCGGGGCGGACCACCGGCAAAAGGGTCCGCCCCGCTTCTCTATTCAGTTATAGGAGCTACAGGTGAACACGGCGATTGCTTAGCGGCAGCCATGCCCTGCCATCGCGCCATCGGTTTCAAAAGTCCCATCCGCCCTTTCAACCGCCGCCTTCTTTAAGCAGCTGTTGTAGGAAAGCACCTGCGCCAGAACTGCGACCACATAGACCACGCCACCGACCAAAAGCAGATTCCCCATTTTCTTCACCCCTGTTTTGTTTATTGTTCATAACAATATATGCTTAAACATATATTCGACATCATATATATTCTTCGAGTCCAGCAGTGTCAACAAAAAATCCTTTAACAGTCGCGGCGAAACAGCCCGGATGGCGCTCACGGCACAAGGCGATACGTATCCCCAAGCGCCGTGAGCGTCTCCGGGTAGCATGATGCGTGCCGTTCGACAACCCATTGTAATTCCGTTTCTTTCCGCCAACGGCAGCCCGTCATGATGTCCCACTCCGCGTTACCCGCCCCGGAATGGGACGCCGACCTGTTCCATAATGGGACGTCAAGCCTCTTGCGGCCACGCAAAAGAAAAAGGCGGCCTTTCGGCCGCCCCTCCCATAGTTTCCTTCCTCACCTGCTCGATCCTACCTGCCCATCGCCTCGACGATCTCCCTGCGTGCTTCCCCTATGGTGAGAGGGATACGCCCGAAGGAAAGCTTTTCCTCGTGCTTCAGCTTGTAGATCAGTTCGGCGATGTGCGGCAGGCGGAGCTTCACCTGCGCCAGTTCGTCGGGCGCGGTGAACACCTGCTCCGGCGTCCCCCCGCGCACCAGCCTGCCGCGGCTCAGGATGTGGAGCTGGTGCAGGAAAATGGGGACCAGGTCGACGCTGTGCGTCGCCATGACGATGGTCACCCCCTGCTCCTTGTTCAGCCTGGTCAGGAGTTCCATCATCCGGTATTCACCCATCGGATCGAGGCCGGCGGTCGGCTCGTCGAGGAGCAGTATCTCGTGCCCCATGGCGAGGAGCCCGGCGATGCAGGCCCGCTTCTTCTGGCCGTAGCTCAGGTTGTGGATCCCTTTCATGGCGAATTCCGTCATGTCGACGCTCGCCAGCGCCCCCTCCACCCTGGCGCGCACCTCCGCCTCGCCGAATCCCATGTTGCGCGGCCCGAAGGCGGTGTCCTCGAAGACCGTGGTGGCGAAGAGCTGATCGTCCGGGTTCTGGAACACCAGGCCGACCTTGCGATAGATATCCCGTGGATGGAGGCGGAGCACGTTCTCGCCATCCAGGAGCACCTCCCCCTGATACCCCTTGGTCAAGCCGTCCATTATCTTCAGCAGCGTGGTCTTTCCGGAACCGTTGGAGCCGAGGATGCCGGTGAACTCGCCCCTGGCGACGCTGAGGTGGATATCGTTGAGGGCTACGGTACCGTCGGGGTACTGGTAGCTCTCCAGGCTGACTGAGATTCTTGTCTCGTTCACAAAAGATCCTTTAGATGACGGTCCATAATAGTCTCACTGCGCCCATCCCCAGGACCAGGAGGAGCGCACCGGTGACCTCTGCCATACGGAACGGCCTCTGCAGGGACCTCGGCATCACGCCGTCGTACCCTCTTTGCACCATGGCCGTGGTGATGCTCTGGCTGTTGTCGAACGCCTTGATCACCAGCACCCCCGCCAAGGTCCCGAAGGAGCTCAGCCCGCGCCGGTAGCCGACGTACCCCAGCCGGTTTTTCTGCGCATTGTAGACCACCTGCGCGTCCTCCAGCAGCAGGAACAGGTAACGCCAGGCGAAGAGGGCCACGTCGATCAGCACCTGCGGCACCCTGAGCCAGGAAAGCGCGGCCATCAAGTCGGTGAAGGGGGTGGAGAAGCCGACCACCGCCAAAAGCGACACCCCCCCCATGATACGGCTGGCGATCCGCACCCCTTCCATGAGCCCGTCCCGGTGTGCCACCAGTTCGAGTCCGGCGATCGAGAAGGAAAAAAAGGGGCTGTTCCCCGAAAAGAACAGCTTCAGCAGGAGGACCGTCACCGCGATGAAGAGCGGTTCGGAGAAACGCAGGGCGAGGGTACGCAGTGGAGTCCCGATGGCAAGGCAAAGCGCGATGCTGAGGACGCAGGCCAGCAGCGGGAATGCGCTCCCGGGGGAGCTGATCACCATGGTGAGGAGCGCGACCGCGCTGAGCAGCTTCACCCTGGCGTCCACCCGGGTCAGCGGGTGAGCGGCCAGGTGCGTATGTGAGTGGAGATGGTGCATCCTTCTTCCCTACTCTTTCCTGGTGAGCCGGCGCCAGTAGTAGCCGCCGACAAAGCCACCCGCCGCCCCCGCCACCAGGAAGGCGAACAGCAAGAGGTCTCCCGAGCCCGGATCGATAAGCGGAGCTTTCGCCTCCCGGCCGTGCTCCTTCGCGATCTTCTCAACCACCGCCTCGTCGACCCCCTCCCAAGACTTGGGCGCCAGGGAGAAGAAATAGAAAGCGAAATAGAGGGTGGGGAGGAGGATCATGTGCAACAGCAGTATCTTCCATTTCAGCTTGCGCTCAGGCATGGCTCGGCAGCTCCTTCTCGGTTATCACCCGCATCTTCAGAAGCAGGTCGGGGCGCTTTCTGTACAAGAGCCTCACCATGCCGGCAGTTGCCACCCCCTCGATGATGCCCAGCGGAAGTTGGGTCGGCATAAAGGCGAGCAGCACCCGGGTGAAGAGCGGCAGAAGCGGCGCGTCCCCCCGGATCCCCAGTGACAGGAAAAGCGAGGTGGCGGCATAGGTCCCCCAGTCCGCCAGGAGACCGGCCACGAAGCCGGAAACGACAAGGCTTGCGCCAACCCGGCGCAGGCCGCGAAAGGCAAGGAAGCCGACGAAGGAACCGACCACGCCCATGGAGAGGGTATTGGCGCCCAGGGTCGAAAGCCCGCCGTGCGCCAGGAAGAGCGCCTGGATCAGCAGCGACACCGCCGCGATCAGCACGCTGACCAGAGGTCCCACCAAAATGGCGGAGATTCCCGTACCGCAGGGGTGCGAGCAGGTGCCTGCGGTAGGCACCGGGACCGGCAGGCAGGAGACGATGAACACTACCGCCGTCATAAGGCCCACCAGCGGCTTCAGGGAAAGGTCCTCCCGCGCCAGCAGGTTCAGGCGCCTGACCCCGATGGCCACAAACGGCAGCGCCACCAGGGACCACAACAGCGCCCACGGGAAGGGAAGGATCCCCTCCGAGATGTGCATGGCGAAGGCAGGGGTGGCACACAATACTATTACAATGGCGAGAAGGACCGATCTTGCACCCGCAGTCGCGCCGCGGCAAGAGCCTCTCGCTCCTCCTCCATTGCCAGCTTCACCCACCCCCCGCCCCCCTCCCGTCAGGGGAGGGGGAGGGAGGACTCCGTTGCAAAGTAAAGACGGGTGGTTAGGCAGCATGATCAAACCCTGTCCCCGCGCAGGTCGCCGGCGAAGATCGCCGAAGCTCCCCTGGAGGCGCAGAAGTCGCCGCACATGGTGCAGGTCTTCTCGTCTTCCGGGACGCGGCTCGCCCTGATGGCGGCGGCATCCTCCGGGTAGAGGGCCAGCTCGAACTGGCGCTCCCAGTTCAGGTCGCGTCTCGCCTTGCTCATCTCCTTGTCGCGCTCCCTGCCCTTCTCCGGGTACTTGTTCATGTCGCCGATGTAGGCCGCTATCTTGGCCGCCTTCACCCCCATGCGGACGTCCTCCTCGTTGGGGAGGGCGAGGTGCTCGGCGGGGGTGATGTAGCAGATGAGATCCGCGCCGAAGCGCGAAGACTGCGCCGCGCCGATGGCTGCGGTGATGTGGTCGAAGCCCGGGGCGACGTCCGTGGCTATCGGGCCGAGCATGTAGTACGGGGCGTTGCCGCTCATCCTCTTCTGCAGCTTGATGTTCCCCTCGATCTCGTCCAGCGGCACGTGTCCGGGCCCTTCGACCAGCATCTGGCACCCCATGTCGCGCCCGATCTCCGCCAGTTCGCAGTTGATCAGGAGTTCCTGGATCTGGGCGCGGTCGCTGGAGTCGTGGATGGCGCCGGCGCGCAGGCCGTTCCCCAGCGACAGGACGGTGTCGTAGCGCTTCAGGATCTCGACCACGCGGTCGAACTTCTCGTAGAGCGGGTTCTCGCGGTTGTTGGCGATCATCCAGGCGGCCATGCTCACCCCCCCCTTGGAGACCAGCCCGCCGTAGCGGTACCCCTGCTTCCTCAGACGCTCCAGGGTGTAGAGGTTGATGCCGCAGTGGACCGCCATGAAGGACATGCCGTCGGCGCACTGCCTCTCGATGATCTCGAAGAGCAGCTCCTCGTCAAGCTTGTTGGGGTCACCGTATTTCCTGGCCGCCTCGCAAAAGGCCTGGTAAAGCGGTACGTTACCCACCGGCAGATCGACCGCCGCGATCACCTCGCGCCGTACCCGGTCCAGATCCCCCCCCACGGAGAGTTCCATCAGGGTGTCGGCCCCGGACTCGGCCGCAGCCAGCCCCTTGCGGACCTCTGCGGCGTAATCGATGATGTCCGAGGAGGTCCCGATGGAAGCGTTCACCTTGGTCCTCAATCCGGCGCCGATACCGGCGACCTTCGGCTGGCGGATCCGGTTCCAGGGGATGACGATCTCCCCCGCGGCCACCTTGTCACGGACGTACTCCTGGGTCACCTTCTCGTCCGCTGCAACCTGGGCCATTTGCGGGGTGATCACCCCTGCGCGTGCCGATTCTAGCTGTGTTTTCACGTTAGACTCCTTTTCATGTATTCATTGCATTGTCCCACCAGGCTCTCCGCCAACCGCGGCGAACTGCCGAAGTGAAGGTGCAGGTAGGAGGCGAGACAGTTCTTGTATCGATACCCTTCGGTTCCCAGATATGTTCCTTTTCTGCTGACGCTGTAGAGGCGCTCTACGCCGGCCGGCATCTCCTCCATCTCGGAGTAGTGGAATTCGTGCCCCCGTGCGACGCTCCCCTTGCGACCGATGATGCTGTCCGCCAGGAGTTCCACCTCGCGGTACCCGAGCGCCTTGCGGCGCGGCAGCATCCTGGTGAGGACCGGGAAGACGCCGGTGAACCGGTGCGTGACCCCCTCGGCGGCGACGCCTTCGGTGAGATAGATGAAGCCGCCGCACTCGGCGTAGACCGGCATCCCGGCCTCCACGGCCCCGCGTATCTGCCGCGTCATCAGGTCGTTTGCCGCCAACTCCCGTGCGAAGAGTTCCGGGTACCCCCCCGGGAGGTAGATCCCGCAGGTCCCGTCGGGAAGGGCGGCATCGTCGAGCGGCGAGAAGAAACGAAGCTCGGCTCCGCTCTCCTCCAGGAGCCGCAGGTTGTCCTGGTAGACGAAGCAGAAAGCCTTGTCCCTCGCCACCGCGATCCTCACCGGGTCGCCGGGCGCCGTTTGCAACGCGGCCCGGTCGCCGGCCGCATCAGCGACCGTTGCGGCAGGGTTCAGCTCGAAGAGCGCCTCCAGATCCAGCTGTTTCTCGATCACCTCGACCAGGTGCCCGACGAACTCCTCCGATAGGGGGTTGTCGTCCACGGTCGTGAGCCCCAAGTGGCGCGACGGTATGGCGAGGAGAGGGTCCCTCGGGATGCAGCCGAGGACCGTGACATCCGGCAGGCCCGCTGTCACGGCTTCCCTCAGGATCCGCTCGTGGTTCTCGCTCGCCACGTTGTTGAAGATGACGCCGGCGACCCGCACTGCGGGATCAAACGAGGCGAAGCCGTGCACCAGGGCGGCCGCGCTCCTCGCCTGGCTGCGCGCGTCGACCACGAGGACCACCGGCGCGCCGAGGATCTTCGCGACCTGCGCGCTGCTCCCGGCCTCGGAAACGCCGTCGATGCCGTCGAAAAGCCCCATCACCCCTTCGATGACGGCGATATCGGCGGCCGCCGCATGGCGGTCGAAGGTGTCACGGACGAACCCGGCGTCGCACATCCAGCCGTCGAGGTTCACCGAAGGGGTCCCGGTCACCACGCCGTGATAACCCGGGTCGATGAAGTCCGGCCCGACCTTGAACGGGGCGACCTTCAGCCCGCGCCTTCGCAGCGCCGCCATTATGCCCAGCGTGATGGTGGTCTTGCCGCTGCCGCTCTGGGGGGCCGCGATGACGATCCGCCTGGTCATGGGTGCGACCCCGTCAGCCGTTGACAAGCTTCACCACGGCGTTGCCGTCGGCGTAGTAATCGATCACGTTCATGCAGCAGTACTGCTGCTCGATGCTGAACATGGAGGAAAGCGGCGCGCCGATGGCGTGCATCAGGATGACGCGGTTCACCCCGCCGTGGGCCACCACCAGCACTTCCTCGCCGCGGTGCCGCGCCACGATATCCGCCAGAGCAGGAAGGACGCGCGAAGCGAGGTCCCGCGGGCTCTCCCCTCCCGGGGTCCGGAAGTTCTCCAGGTCGTCCAGGCGCGCGGCCCACTCGTCGGGACGGTTCTGCTGGATCTCCGTCAGGGTCAGCCCCTGCCACGCCCCGCAGTCAAGCTCGCGCAACTGCGGCACCTTGACCGGCTCCACCCCCAGGTATGGTCCGAGGATCTCGCCGCCACGCACCGTCCTCACCAGGTCGCTCGTGTACATCGCGCTGATCCGGTCCGCGTCCAGGCGCGGCTTCAGCCGGTGGTACTGTTCCTCGCCGAGCGGCGTGAGGGAAACGTCCCCGTGGCCGTTGTAGCGGTTCGATCCCTGCACCTCGCCGTGGCGGATCAGGTGTATACGCGTTTTCTCCGTCATGGGCACACTCCCATTTTCACTGTCCCCCCTGGCGCATCAGCGCCAGCAGGGTCAGCAGGCAAAAAATCTCGTTCAGTTCGCTGGCGCAGCCGATCACGTCCCCGGTGATCCCCCCGAGCCTGCCGTGGGACCAGCTCTTGATCCCCCAGGTGAGAAGGAAAAGAAGGAGCATGGAGATGAGCCCGTTCAGCCCGAGAAGGAGCCAGGCGACGACCGCGGTGCAGACGCCGGCCAGGACGAGTTGCGAGGCACCCGCCCCGCCGACGAAGGCGCAGCCGAGGCCGTCTTTCCTCGCCCTCGTGGCGCCGACGGTCATCTGCACCTGGGCAAACCGCGCCGCCATCGGAAAGAAGAGGAGCGCCTCCCGCTTGTAGCCGAGCGGCAGGGCAAGAAGGGCCTGGTACTTCAGCATGATGCCGAGCACAAGAGCTACCGCGCCGACCGCCCCCACGCGGGAGTCCTTCATGATCTCCAGGAACCGCTCGCGCGGGCCACGCGCCGCAAGCCCGTCGCAGACGTCGGAAAGCCCGTCCAGGTGCAGCGCCCCGGTCACCACGGAGAGGAGCGCGACCAGCACCAGGTCCGCCACCCCCCTGGGCAGGAGCGGGGAGAGCAGGAAGTCGGTCCCTGCGAGCAGCGCCCCCAGCGCGAGCCCCACCAGCGGGAAATATGTCATGGAGCGCCCCAGGTCCTCCTCGTCGCACCGCACCGCGGGGAGCGGGACGATGGTGAGGAACTGGAACGCGATCAGGAACCGTCTCATGACGTCACTCCGTTGCAGCCCCTACCCTTCGGCCACCCCGGCCTCGGCGAAGGTAGCCATTTCCTTCAGCACCTTGACACCGGCCTCGATGAGCCCCATGGCGAGAGCGGCACCGGTCCCCTCGCCGAGCCGTAACTGCAGGTCGAGCAGCGGCTTGACGCCGATCCGCTCCATCATCATCCGGTGTCCGATCTCCACGGAGCTGTGCGCTGCGAAGATGTACTCCTTGACCATCGGGTGCATCTCCGAGGCGATCAGCGCGCCTGCCGTCGAGATGAAGCCGTCGACGACGACGGGGATGCTGTTCGCGGCGGCACCCAAGACCAGCCCGGCAATAGCTGCGATCTCCAGCCCCCCCACCTTGGTCAGCACGTCGAGCGGGTCCTCCGGATCGGGTCGGTTCAGGTCGAGCCCGGCCTGGATCACCCGGATCTTTCTCTCCAGCGCCTCGTCGTTGATCCCGGTGCCGCGGTGCGTGACCTCGCGCACGGTGCAGCCGGCGAGGGCGGCGATTATGGCCGAGGAGGGGCTGGTGTTGCCGATCCCCATCTCGCCGGTGCCGAGCATGGCGATCCCTTCCTGCTTCGCCTGGTCCGCCAGCGCGATGCCGACCTCGATGGCGGCGACCGCCTCCTCGCGGGTCATGGCGCTACCCTTGGCGAAGTTGCGGGTCCCTTTCGCCACCTTGGCCATGATGAGGCCGGGGGCGGGCTCGAAGTCATAGTCGACGCCGACATCGACCACACGCACCTCGGCGCCGGAATGGCGCGCCAGGACGTTCACCCCGGCGCCGCCGCGCAGGAAGTTGAGCACCATCTGCGGGGTCACTTCCTTGGGGAAAGCGGAGACCCCTTCCTCGACGATGCCGTGGTCGCCTGCGAAGGTGAAGATGACCTTCTTCTCGGTGTCGGGGGAAAGGTTGCCGGCAATGGCGGCGAAACGCCGCGCCATCTCCTCCAGGCGCCCCAGGGAGCCGAGCGGCTTGGTCTTGTTGTCGAGCTTTGCCTGGGCCTTGGCGAGGAGCGCCTCGTCTACCGGCTGGATCTTCGCCAGCGTCGCTTCTAAAAGTTGCATGGTACCCTCCATAACGAATTTAATTGAAGCCCCCTTCCCCCTCGCCCTCCGGGAGAGGGCCGGGGTGAGGGAGCCTCTACCCTTTAAGCTTCAGCGGTATGCCGGAGATGGTGACGTACACCTCGTCCGCCCTGGCCGCTATCATCTCGTTCGCCTCGCCGGCGAGATCCCTGAAGCTCCTCGCCAGCGGGTGCTCCGGCACTATCCCCATGCCGACCTCGTTGCTCACCACGATGAGCGGCGTCCTGAAGGCGCCGAAGCCGCGGGTGAATTCCTCCACGCGGGACAGCGCCTCGCCAGCCCCCCCTTCGCACCGGAAGAGCATGTTCGAGAGCCAGAGGGTGACGCAGTCCAGGAGCAGCACGCTGAAGCGTCCCTCACTCTCGCGAATCGCCTCCGGCACCCGCAGCGGCTCCTCCACGGTCTCCCACTCATCCCCGCGCCGCCCGCGGTGCCGCGCGATCCGCTCGGCCATCTCGCCGTCGCCCGCCTCGCCGGTGGCGAGATAACCTCGCAAAGGCGCGTACTCGTTGGCCAGCCCCTCGGCGAAACGGCTCTTGCCGCTTCTGGCCCCGCCGGTCACCAGTACCACTTTGGACATAAAAAAACCCCCCTTCCAATGGCGGAAGGCGGGTCAAAAATCGCGATGAGGATACGATTCCGGCTTTAGCCCCTCTGCCACGGAGGTCCAGTAAAGCTATCTTCCAGGCAGGTTTCCTGACTCACGGGTCATCTTACTCGCCGCGCCTTCCCGATGGTATCAGTGGCGTAGTTGCGGCTTTCATAACCGTTCACAGTTGCGGGACAGCGAGGGATTTGCACCCTCTTCCCTTTTAACCCCTCTCGGGGCACCCGGACGATGACTGATTTTCAGTCAACTGTTTACTAACAGAGGCGGCCGTTAAAGTCAAACAATAATGGGGGCCACATCCTCTTCTGTTTCCAAGGCTTCCGCAGGATCGGCCGCGAGCAGCGCGTCGATGCGGGCCCAGACGCCGTCCTTACCCTCCTTGGAGAGGGCGGAGAAAAAGCAGAGTTCCCCCTTCTTTACGCCGATCTTTTCCGTGATGACGGTCGTCTGCCTGGCGCGCTCGTTCTTGGATAGTTTGTCGCACTTGGTTATGACGATGATGGGGGGGATGGAGTAGGTGCGGAGCCAGGCGAGCATCTGCAGGTCGTCGTCGCTCGGAACCCGGCGGATGTCGAGGATGAGGACCACGGCGCGCAGGTTCTTTCGCTTGGAGAGGTAGGTCTCCATCATCGGGCGCCAGTCCTTCTTGACGGCGAGAGGGACCTTGGCGTAGCCGTAACCGGGGAGGTCGACCAGCATGAAGTCGTCGTTCACCTGGAAGAAGTTGATCAGCTGGGTCCGCCCCGGCGTGGAGCTGGTCCGGACCAGGTTTTTCCTGTTGACCAGCACGTTCACCAGCGAGGACTTCCCCACGTTGGAGCGCCCGGCGAAGGCGACCTCCGGCAGGTCCCCCTCGGGGTAATGGGCGGGCTTGGTGGCGCTTTTAATAAACTCGGTTTTCTTTACGATCAATGTGGGACCTGTCCGTTTTTTTGGGGCAGTATAGTCCTCCCGGAACACCCTTTCAATCATTAAATCGGAACTTGATTAAAGCTAACGTTCTGGTATATTTTGAAACCTGGTTAGCTCAGCTGCCCCCAACAGAAGGATACACACAGGCATGAATAAAGAACTGGAAACAGCGATCATGACCGCGGCGGACCTGCCGACCATTCCCGTTGTGGCTATCAAGGTAATGCAGTTGATCGAGAGCGAAACCGCAACGGCGGAAGAGCTGGCGAAGATCGTCTCCTCCGACCCTGCGGTCGCCGCGCGCGTCCTCAAGATATCCAACTCCTCCTTCTACGGCTGCCGCAGGCAGATCCAGACGCTGTCAAGCGCCGTCGTCATCCTCGGTTTCAGCACGCTCAGAAGCCTCGTGGTCGCCGCATCGGTGAAGCAGGTCTACAAGCCGTACGGCCTCACCGAGAAGATGCTTTGGGAACACTCCTTCGCAGCGGGACTCGCGGCCAAGATCATAGCCAACCGGACCCGCGCCGCCAACGAGGAGGAGGCCTTCCTCGCCGGGCTTTTCCACGACATCGGCAAGATCATCATGAACAGCCTGGACCGCGTCAAGTTCCAGGAGGTGATGCAGCACTGCTATAACGAGAGGATATCGTTCGGGCAGGCGGAGCGGGGGGTATACCCCTTCAGCCACGATGAGGTGGGAGCCTACGTCATCAAGAAATGGAACTTCCCCGAAATCCTCACCAACGCCATCCTTTTACACCACACGCTGGAGTTCAGCGAACTCGACGCCCCGGCCCTGGTGAACCTCACCGCAGTCACGGCCCTAGCCGATATGTTCTGCCTCAAGCTGGGGATCGGTGTCCGTGAGCCGCAGGACGGGATAGACCTGGCAGGCTCCAAACCGGGGCAGATGTTGAAGCTTACCGAGGAGAAAGCGGACGAACTCCTGGAGATTTTCGGCAAGGCGTTCGAAGAGGACAGGGCCCTGTTTACCAGCTGAGGCTCAGGAAGGCTCATCCTCGGGCTCGGGCCCCTCGCCCTGGGAACTGCGCCGCTTCGCTTCCTCGGAGATGCTCACGCTGTCCGTCGCCTCCGACTTATGCGCCGGTTTCTCCCTCTTGTGCTGCCGTTCCCGCCCCCCCGCATCCGGGTCGATCTTGATACTCCCGGGAATCCTGTCGACGATGTAGACCATACCCCCTCCCGCCTTTTTCGTGGCAAACGTGGCGACCGGCATTTTAGCAGCAATTCCCGGCTAATGGTAGAGGTTTAATGCTATAACAGGCGTTACCGGCAAGGCGGCACATTCATCTTGTCTAGCAACAGGCGCTGTTGTATACTTGCAAGCTTAGTAAATGCTCATTCTACGAGGAAAGTCAATGAAATTGAATACTAAGCTGGTGATGATCATGCTCACGATGTTGGTCATCGCCATGCTGATCCTCTTCGTCCTGAACCAGTTCAGCCAGAACGATCTGGTGCAGGAGATCCAGGAAAGTTCCAACGTGGTGTCAAAGGCCATACAGTTGAGCGTCGAGGACCTCACCTCCGACGAGGAATCGTCGCGCCTGACCGAGTACCTCCAGCAGGCTAAGAGCAAGGGGGTCAACGAGATCAACATCATCAACAACGAGGGTGAGATCATAAATTCCTCCGACCCGGCGCAGGTCGGCAAGAAGCAGGAAATCAAGAAACTGGAGAAGGGGCTCAAGGCGTCGCGGCGCCACGGCGGTGGGGGATCGCTCAAACCGTACGACCTGGTGGTCCCGGTCATCGTCGGGGACGAGCAGTTGGGGTACGTGCAGATCAACCTCCTTCTGGACAACATCCGGGACATCCAGCACGCCAACTTCGTGCGCCGGCTGGTGGCGACCAGCATGGTATTCGTGCTCGGCATGATCCTGACCATTTTCCTGGCACGCAGGTACACCTACCCGATCCATCGACTGGCAACCGGCGTCAAGAACGTCTCCTCCGGGGACCTGAGCGTCACCTTCCAGGTGCAAAGCAGCGACGAGATCGGCGAGCTTGCCGAAAACCTGAACGAGATGGTCGGCAAGCTCAAGGAAAAGGAGCAGTTGGAAAAGCGCCTCTACGAGGCGGAGCACCTCTCGAAGGTGGGACAGCTGGCGGCCGGCATCGCGCACGAGATCAGGAACCCGCTGAACTACATCAGCCTCGCCATCGACCACCTGAAGAGCGAACTCCTCCCCTCCTGCCCCGGGAAAGGGGAAGAGCTGGAGGCGATCACCACCAACATCAAGGAAGAGGTCCGCAAGGCGAACTACATGGTCCTCAATTTCATGAACTACGGCCGTCCGCTCAAGCTGAGGCTGCAGCAGATAACCTACCCGGAGCTGGTGGACAAGGCGATGCCGATCATGCAGGACCGGCTCAACGAGCAGCGTATCGAGGTGGTGAGGGAGATCCCCGATGACCTCCCTCCCATAGAGGTCGACCCCGAGCTGATGCGCAACTGCCTGTGCAACTTCATCAGCAACGGAGCCCAGGCGATGCCCGACGGCGGCAGGATCACCCTCGGCGCCGGCCTCGACCCCGAAACCGGTGCCTGCCGCCTCACCTTCCACGACCAGGGGGTGGGAATCGAGCCGCAGGATCTGGAGAAGGTGTTCCAGCCCTACTTCACCACCAAGGAGGCCGGGATCGGGCTCGGCCTCGCCATAACGGAGCGGATCGTGAAGGAGCACGGCGGCACGGTATCGGTGCAAAGCAGCATCGGCGCAGGGACCACGTTCACCGTAACCCTCCCGTCGCCAAGGGTGGCGTGAGCGCCACCCGTAGGCCCTTAACCCGTAGGCCTTAATCTTAATCTTAATCTTAACCTGTTTCTTCGACCTGGAGTTGTAATGAGCGGCAGCATCCTTATAGTAGACGATGAAAAAGGGCAGCGTGACATCCTGAGCGCCATCCTGGTGAAGAAGGGGTACCAGATAGTGACGGTACCGGGGGGAAGGGAAGCGCTCGAGGAACTGGAGCGTGCGGAATACGAGCTGCTCCTCACCGACCTGAAGATGCAGGGGATGTCGGGAATGGAACTCCTGGAGCGGGTCCTGACGGAAATCCCGTCCCAGTGCGTGGTGATGATGACGGCCCACGGCACGGTGGACTCGGCCGTGGAGGCGATGAAGAAAGGGGCCTTCGACTACCTGGAGAAGCCCCTCGAGCGGGACGACCTGATCCTGACCGTGCAGCGCGCCTTCGAGCGGATCAACCTCCTCAAGGAAAACAAGGTGCTGCACAAAAAGCTCGCCGAGACCCGCGCGCTGCCGAGCATGATCGGGGAGCACCCCAAGATGATGGAGGTGGTCCGGATGATCAACAAGATCGCGCCGACCTCGACCACCGTTCTCATCTACGGCGAATCCGGCACCGGGAAGGAACTGGTGGCCCGGGCGATCCATGACGGGAGCCCGCGCAAGGAGAAGCCCTTCTTCGCCATCAACTGCGCCGCGATCCCCGACTCCCTGATGGAGAGCGAGCTGTTCGGCCACGAGAAGGGGTCCTTCACCGGCGCCGGGAGCAGGGAGATAGGGATCTTCGAGGCGGCCGAAGGGGGGACCGTCTTCCTGGACGAGATCGGCGAGATGAACATCGCCATGCAGGCCAAGCTTTTGCGCGCCATCCAGGAAAAGGAGATCAGGAGGGTCGGCGGCAAGATCAACATCCCGGTCGACGTCAGGATCATCTCGGCGACGAACAAGGACCTGGAGCAGGAAACCAAGCGGGGAAACTTCCGCGAGGACCTCTTCTACCGTCTCAACGTCATCAGGATCACGCTGCCGCCCCTCAGGGAGAGGGGGAACGACATCGTGACCCTGGCCAGCTTCTTCCTGAAGAAGTACAGCGCCTCCTGCGGCATCCCGCTCAAGGGGATCAGCAAGGCGGCGCTGAAGATACTGCTCGATTACGGCTGGCCCGGCAACGTGCGCCAGCTGGAATCGGTCATCGAACGGGGGGTGCTGATGGCGGAAAACGACCACATCCAGCCCGAGGACCTGCCGGCGGAGGTGCACCACGAGGCGTCGCTCGCCGGGTCACTCCCGTTCGAATTCCCCGCCGAGGGGATCTCGATAGACGACCTGGAGCGGGACCTGATCATGAAGGCGATGCAGAGGGCGGATTGGGTTATCGCCAAGGCGGCGCCACTTTTGGGTATGAGCTACAAGACGCTACAATACCGGCTGGAGAAGTTCGGCATCAGCAGACCGGAGTAGCTAGGAGTGTGGCATGAACCTCACCTCGACGCTGCACAGATTCACCGTCGTCCCGTCCCTCCCCAAGGAACTTGCCGGGTTGCAGCGGATAGCGTACAACCTGTGGTGGAGTTGGGAGCCGGAGGCGATCAATCTTTTCAAGCGGATCGACCCCGAACTCTGGAGGGCGGCGCGCCATAATCCCCTGGAGATGCTGGGAAGCCTGCAGCAGGCGACCTTCGAGAGCCTGATGGCCGACGAGGGTTTCATGTCGCATCTGGCGCAGGTGGAGGAGAGGCTCTCCGAGTACCTCTCCTCGCCGACCTGGTACCAGCGGCACGGCAACCCCGGGGCCCGCATAGCCTACTTCTCGATGGAGTTCGGCCTGCACGAATCCCTCCCCATCTACTCGGGGGGGCTGGGGATCCTGGCCGGCGATCACCTGAAGTCGGCGAGCGACCTGGGGCTCCCCCTGGTGGGAGTGGGCCTTTTGTACCGGCAGGGGTACTTCCGTCAGTACCTGAACCTCGAGGGGTGGCAGCAGGAGATCTACCCGGAGAACGACTTCTACAACCTCCCGCTCCACCTGGAGAAGGACGCCGCCGGCCTCCCTCTCTCGCTCGACCTCGACTATCAGGGGCGGGGCGTCAAGGTGCAGGTCTGGCGCGTGCTGGCGGGAAGGGTGCGCCTCTACCTGCTCGACACCAACATGGAGGGGAACCTCCCCGCCGACCGCGAGATCACCACGAGACTCTACGGCGGCGACCAGGAGATGAGGATCCGGCAGGAGATACTCCTCGCCATCGGCGGGATACGGGCGCTCCGGCTGCTGGGCCAGGAGCCGAACGTCTGCCACATGAACGAGGGGCACGCCGCCTTCCTCGCCCTTGAGAGGATCAGGATCCTCATGGAGGAGAAGGAACTCACCTTCAGCGAGGCGCGCGAGGCGGTGAGGAGCGGCAACGTCTTCACCACCCATACCCCGGTCGAGGCGGGGATCGACCACTTCCCCCCAGAACTCCTGGAGCGGTACCTGGGTCAGTACTACCGGCACCTGGGGCTCTCCCGCGAACAGTTCATGGCCCTCGGCACGCAGAGCGCCGGGCGGGGCAACGAGACCTTCTGCATGGCGGTCCTGGCCATGAAGCTCTCCGGGCATTCCAACGGGGTGAGCGAGCTGCACGGCGAGGTGTCGCGCAGGATGTGGGCGGACGTCTGGCCGGACCTCCCGGAGGAGCAGCTGCCGCTCACCTCGATCACCAACGGCGTGCACCAGAAGAGCTGGCTCTCCGAGGAGATGACCGGGCTTCTCACCCGTTACCTCGGCACACGCTGGCTGGAGGAGCAGAGTTCGGACGCGCTCTGGCGCAAGGTTTCCAGGATCCCGGACGCCGAACTCTGGCGCACCCACCGCCGCGGCACCGAACGGCTGGTTGACTACGCCCGCAGGAGCCTCAGGGACCAGCTGAAGAAACTGGACGCGAGCGCGAAGGAGATGGCGATGACCGCCGACGTGCTCGATCCGGAGATCCTCACCGTCGGCTTTGCCCGCCGCTTCGCCACCTACAAGCGCGGCACGCTCCTGTTGCACGACAAGCAGAGGCTGGAGGCGATCCTGAACCACCCGGAGCGCCCGGTGCAGATCGTCTTCGCCGGCAAGGCGCACCCGGCCGACCACCAGGGGAAGGAGCTGATCCGTCAGATCGTGCAGCTCTCCCAGCAGGAGCCGTTTCGCCGCAGCATCGTATTCCTGGAGGACTACGACATCTCGGTGGCGCGGCACCTGGTCCAGGGGGTCGACGTCTGGCTCAACACCCCGCTCCGTCCTCTTGAGGCGAGCGGCACCAGCGGGATGAAGGTCGCCTTCAACGGCGGGCTGAACCTGAGCATACTGGACGGCTGGTGGTGCGAGGGGTATCGGGGGAACAACGGCTGGGCGATCGGGCGGGGAGAGGTCTACGACGACCTCGTCTACCAGAACGAAGTGGAGAGCAGGGCGATCTACGACCTCCTGGAGAAGGAGATCGTGCCGCTTTTCTACAACAGGGGGAGCGACGGCGTGCCGAGGGGGTGGACCGCCTTCATGAAGACCTCGATGCAGACGCTCTGCCCCGTGTTCAGCACGGACCGGATGGTGCAGGAATACGCCCGCCGCTGCTACCTCCCCGCCTTCGAGCACTGGGAACGGATGAACCGCGACGACCTGAGGCTGGCGGTGGAACTCGCCCGCTGGAAGGAGCGGCTGCACGGGCTGTGGGGGGGACTATCCATCGTGGCCGTGGAGGCCGAGATCCAGAGGGAGGTCACCGTCGGGGAGAGGCTCCCGATCACGGTGCAGATCACGCCGGGGCAGATACCGCTTAGCGAGATCGCCGTCGAGGTCTACTTCGGCGTCCTCGACTCGCGCGGAACCATCATGGGAGGGGAGATCGTGCCGCTCGAGCCGGCTTTGGAGCCGGAAAGGACCGGGCATTTCGGCGGCGAGCTGGAGTGCCGCTTCTGTGGAAGGCACGGCTTCATGCTGCGGGTCATGCCGCGCCACCCGGAACTCGGGACCGTGTACGACCCCGGGCTGATCCTCTGGGGGTAGGGCCTCCCGGCCTTACCTCTTTTTCAGGCTGTAGACGTAGGCGAGGATCTCGGCGACCGCGGCGAAAAGGCCTTCCGGGATCTCGCCCCCCTCCTCCACCTGGGCGAACAGCTCGCGCGCCAGGAAGCGGTTCTCCACCATGGTCACGTTGTTCTCCCGCGCCACTATCTTTATCTGCAGCGCCATCTGGTCCACGCCCTTGAAGATCACCACCGGCGCCGACATCCGGAAACGGTCGTACTTCAGCGCCACCGCGTAGTGGGTCGGGTTGGTGACCACCACGTCGGCCGTCGGTATGATCTGCCTCATCCGGCGACGCGCCATCTGGAACTGCTTCTGCTTGATCTTCCCCTTTACCGCCGGGTCCCCCTCGGCGTTCTTGTGCTCGTCCTTCACCTCCTGCTTGGTCATCTTCAGGTTGTCCAGGAAGCGCCACTTGACGAAGGCCAGGTCGATCACCGCCAGCACGATCAGCACGCCGCAGGTGTGCAGCACGATCTTGAAGGAGATGTGGCCGATGTACTGCAGGATCCCCGGTAGGTCCTGGTCCACCAGGTAGATGATCCCCTCCATCTCCTCCCTGAGTATCTTGTACGCCATGTACCCGACGATGAGCAGCTTCATGAAGGACTTCGCCACCTCGAAGATCGAGTCCTTGTTGAAGAGCCGGCTCACCCCCTGTATCGGGTTCAGCCTCCCCAGGTCGAACTTGAGCTTCTCCGAACTGAGCTGCACCCCCCCCTGGCTTACCTCCACCGCCACCCCGGCAACGATGACGACCAGCAGAAACGGCATCAGCATCATCGCGATGTAGCCGAACTCCTTGATCATCAGGGAATGCACCCCGCCGTAGGTGATCTCGATCTCGGCGAGCCCCCCGAAGATGTCCCGCATGCTCCTCTTCATGGTGGAGAGCATGATGCCGGAACTGGCGTAGAGGGCGATCATCGCCGCGATCAGGGTGATGGCCGAGGTCATCTCCCGGCTGCGGGGAACGCTCCCCTTGCTCTTGGCGTCGGAGATCTTCTTGCTGGTGGGTTTCTCTGTTTTGGAGTGTTTGTCTTCGGACATGGCGCTCTCCTAGGCGAGGAGCCTGAACAGAGTCCTCATCTGCAGCACCAGGCCGCCGAAGGAGGTCTCCAGCACGCGTACGAAGACCGGAAGGGAGATGCCGAGGATGACGAAGCCGATGCCGATGTTGAGCGGCATGCTGACCATGAAGACGTTCATGGCGGGGAAGCTGCGGGCGACTATGCCGAGCGCCACGCTGGTGGCGACGAGCGCCACCGCGACCGGCGCGGCGAGCTTGATGGCGACGATGAAGATGCCGCCGCTGGTTTCGACGAGGAACTTGAGCAACGGCCCTCCCACGTGCCAGGCCCCCAGCGGGATCACCTGGTAGCTCTCCACGATCGCCCTGATGAAGAAATGGTGCACGCCGAGCCCCAGGAAGACCAGGGTGGCGAGCGCGTTCTGGAAGATCGCCATGGTCGGGACGTTGTTCTGCGTGGTCGGGTCGAACTGGGCGGCCATGGAGAGCCCGATCTGGGTGCCGACCTGCTGCCCGCAGTATTCGACGGCGGCGAAGACGAACTGGGAGAGGAGGCCGAGCGTGAGGCCTATCAGCGTCTCCTTCACCACCAGGATCATGAGGGTGAGCGAGTCGTCGGCGGCGGGGATGGCGAGCGGCCGGACGAGGGGGAAGATGAGGAGCGCCATGGCGAGGATGAGAGGCACCTTGACCCGGTTCGGGACGAGCCTTGCGCCGAACATCGGTATCGAGGAGAAGAGTCCCGCCACCCGGGCCAGGACCAGAGCGAAAGGGACCAGGTCGGCCAGGGTTGTCAGCGGGAGGGAGTCGAACATGCTAGTGCCTCATGTTGGCGATCATGCCGTAGATCTCGCGGGTGAAGTCGCTCATGTACATCATCATCCAGGGGAAGAAGACGACCATGGCGATCATGACGGCGGCGATTTTCGGTGCGAAGGCGAGGGTCGCCTCGTTGATCGAGGTGACCGCCTGGAAGATGCTGATCAAGAGCCCCACCACGAGGGCGCAGATCAGGAGCGGCGCCGAGAGGATGAACACCGCCTCGAAGCTCCTTCTGCCAAGCTGGACGACCATTTCGGGGGTCATACAAAACTCCTAAATCAATTGACAATTGACGATGCGTTAGCGTTTACGAAGCCGGAGACAGCTCACCCTCTCCAGCTTTCCCATGATTCCCATGATTCCCATGCTTCCCATAATTCCCATGATTCCCAGGTTTTCCAAGCTAGCTCCTCCCCTGCCGGCAGCTGCAGCTATCCGAAGCTCTTCACCAGCGATCCCACCACCAGTCCCCACCCGTCCACCAGGACGAAGAGGAGGATCTTGAAGGGCAGCGAGATCATGACCGGCGGGAGCATCATCATACCCATCGACATCAGCACCGACGCGACCACCATGTCCAGCACCAGGAAGGGGATGAAGATCAGGAAGCCGATCTGGAACGCGGTCTTCAGCTCGCTCACCATGTAGGCCGGTATCAGCGTCATGGTCGGGATGTCGTCCGCGTTCCTCGGCCTGGGGAGCTTGGAAAGGGAGATGAACAGCGCCAGGTCCTTCTCCCGCACCTGCGAGAGCATGAACTTCCTCACCGGAGCCACCCCCCTTTTCAACGCCTCCTCCTGCGTGATGGTCTGCGCCTTGTACGGCTGCAGCGCCTGGGTGTTGATCTGCTGCCAGACCGGGGCCATGATGAAGAAGGTCAGGAACAGGGAGAGGCCGACCACGATCTGGTTCGAGGGGGCCTGCTGGGTGCCGAGCGCCGAACGGAGGAAGGAGAGCACCACCACGATCCTGGTGAAGGAGGTGGTCATCATCAGCAGGCTCGGCGCCAGCGAGATGACGGTCATCAGGAAGAATATCTGCAACACGACGGAAACGTCGGCGGGCTTGGAAACCTTGCCGACCCCCACACTCACCGTCGGGAGCGAAAGGGGCTCAGCGCCGGCCGTCGCCGCCAGCGCGAGGAATGCAACCATGAGGAGCAGGGCTCCCGCCATCTTTTTCTTTCTCACGCAAGACCACCACTTTTGTCGAGCTGCCCCAGGCGGGCCTCGCCCCGGTCACCGGCGAACGCCTGCAGCCTTTTCCTGAGCTGGACCGGGATCAGCGTCGCGTACCCGCGCTCGTCCACCACCTCGATCTCCTCCAGCATCTCCACCTGCTTGATGAAGCTGACCCCGTCGCCGCTGTTGCTCAAAAGGAGGTACTCCCCCGCCACCTCGACCAGCATGAGCGACTTCTTGGGGGCGAGGTGCCTGGTCTCCACCACGCGGATGTAGCGGAACCCTCCCGCCTGCGGCACCTTCATGAACCGCCCCGCCAGGTAGTAGAGGATCAGGATGATCCCGATCACGAGGATCAGGGACCCGACCATCTGCGCCAGGCTCCCGAGGAGTTCCGATCCCGGGGTCCCCTCGGCGCGGGCGACGGCCGGCATGGAGAGCATCGTAGCGAGTAAGAACGCCAGCTTTTTCATAGCACCTTGTCCACCCTCTCGTTCGGGCTCACGATGTCGAGGAGCCGGATGCCGAACTTTTCGTTCACCACCACCGCCTCTCCGCGCGCCACCAGTTTGGAGTTGACGAAGACGTCCAGCGGCTCGCCGGCCAGCTTGGTCAGCTCGACCACCGACCCCTGGTTCAACTGCAGGACGTCCCGCACGAGGAGCTTGGTCCTCCCGAGTTCCACCGTCAGTTGCAGCGGTATGTCCATGATGAAATCCAGATTCTTCATCTGGGGAAATTCCTTCTGATCGTCCGAAGCGAGTTTTTCGCTCAATCTTCACCTCCTGCAGACAGGACCTTGGTGATCTGCACTGCCTTGTTCCCGCCGCTTGCCCCCGCAATCCCCATGAACTTCTTGGTCCCTCCGACCTTTACCACCAGATCGTCCCTGCCGCTGGAATCGAGCATCACCGTGTCGCCGGGGGCCAGTCCCAGGAGTTCCGCCAGCGAAAGGGTCGTCCCCCCCATCTCCACCGAGACATCGAGCGGCGCCCCGAGGAGTTCCTCCGAAAGCCGGTACGACCAGAGCGGATCGACCACCATCATGTCCATCTGCACGCCGCGCTTCAACTTGTCGCGGATAGGCTCTATGGTCATGAAAGGGATGGCGAGGATCATCGTCCCCACCGTCTCCTCTATCTGTATCTTCATGCTCATGGTGACCACCTGGTACTCCGGCGGCACGATGTTCACCAGGCGCGGGTTCATCTCCAGGCGGAGCAGGTTCATGCTCGCCGGGCATAACGGCGCCCAGGCCTTCTCCAGGTCCGCCAGCGCGTCCTTGACGATCTTCTCCACCAGCCTCAGTTCGATCGAGGTGAAGAGCCGGTTCATCCCCTGCCCGGCGCTGACGCCGCTTCCCCCGAGGATGCTGTCCACGATGGTGAAGACCAGCGTGCTGTCGAAGGCGATCAGGGCGGCCCCCTTCAAGGGGTCCATCTTGTAGATCGCCATGCAGACCGGCGAGGGGAGCACGCTCAGGAAGTCCCCGAACTTGTACGGGACCGCCTCCTCCTTCTTGATGTCCACCATGCGCCCCAGCCGGTTCGACATGGTGACCCGGTTGTAGCGGATGAAACCGTCGTAGACGATGTCGAGGTTCGGAATGGCCCGGTGCGCCTCGATATCGAGCAGGTCGAACTGCTCCGCCTGCGGCCCTTCCTTGGCGAGTTCCTTCTCCGGGACCAGCGTCCCGTCGAAAACGGCCGCCACGAGGGCATCGATTTCTTCCTTGGTGAGGAGTTTTTCCATCGAGGGCACCTTTTACTGCACCACGAAATCGGTGAAATAGACCTTGGTCACCTTGCTGGGGGGGACCACCTTGGAGACCGCCGCGAGGATCTGCTCCCTCAACTGGTTCTTCCCCTGCAGGTCCTGGATCTCCTGCATGGTCTTGGTGGTGAGCAGGATGAGTATGGCGTCGCGCAGCGGGGCCATCTTGGCATCCAGCTCGGGCTTCACCTGCGCGTTGGCCATCTCGAACTCGACCTTGACCTTCAGGTAGCGCAGCTCCTGCCCGTCGTAGATGTTGACGATGAACGGTTCCAGCGGGTAGACGGTGGCGCCGGTGGCGCCACCCTCCCCCTCCTTGGCTGGAGCTCCATGACCGCCGCCCTCCGCCTTCGCCTCCACCTTGGCGCCTTCGGGCGCCTTCTCCTTCTTGCCGCCGCTGAGGAAGAAGGCCGCGCCGCCGCCTATGGCGAGGAGCGCTACCACTGCGCCTATGATGATGAACAGCTTCTTCTTGTCCTGGGGGGGGGCGTCCTGGGGGGGCTTTGCCGGTTCGGCCATAGCGGGATCTCCTTTGGCAACTGATCGGTTACCCGTCACACCCTTGCAACCGAGATGCCAGAAGGGGGGAGATCCGCGGGAAGAAATGGGAAGGGTCGGCAGCAGCTGGAGGAGGGAGGGGTAAAATCGTTCGCTGCCGCGCCTTTGCGCCCTCCATGGGGGGGCGCCGGGACCGCAGGGTAGACGGGGAATTGAACGGCGGGTCAACTTTTTGACCCGCCGGGGGGATTTTTTTCGGCTGCACGCCCCCCCCGCGTCAAAATCGCCAAGGGAGGGGGGCGCGAACGGAACTGTTACTGCTCGACCCGGAAGGAGGCGACCGGCGCTCCCGAGGAGAGGACGTTCCCCTGCAGGTCGACGGCGGCAAGAACGGCGCTGAAGGCGCCGGCGTCGGGGAGCGCCCCGGAGCCCTGGATGGCGACCGCCGCGAACTCGCCGGAGCCGAAGCCGGCGGTGAGGGAGGAGACGATATAGAAGGTGAGGACCCTCGTCGCCGGGTCGTAGCTGAGGGCCCCCGGGAAGCTCAGGACGCTCCCGCCCTGGAAGGTGTTGGCGGACGGCGATACCACCCCGTCCGGCACGCTCCCGTCGCCGCTGGTCGCGACGCTGACGCCGGCGGGAAGGGTGAGTTCCACCTTGACCCCCGCCAACTGCCCCCCGCCCCCCGTGGCGGAGAGCCGCAGCAGCGCCCCCCCCGCGATGAGGTACCTCTCCGTCTTCACGCTCTCCCTGTTCCCCTCCCCATCGACCGAGAAAAACTTGAGGTTCGCGGTCGCTGCCACGGCGACCGGTCCCGTGTACCTGGCGGAGTTCTCGGTCGGCGTGCTCCCGTCCAGCGTGTAGTAGGTGATGGCGCCGGGGGCGACCTGGAGGGTGACGCTCTGCGCCGAGACGTACACGTCTCCCTTGGGAAGCGCCGTCGTCGTGGGAGGGGAAGTGGCGGAGCCCCCGCCGCCCCCGCCGCATCCACCCAGAAGCGCCGCCAGAACCAGCATGACCAAAGCGGTCCATATCGATCTCATCGCATCACCCCTCTTACCAGAATATGGCGCCGACGATCCGGCGCATGATGGTCACCACGTCCCCCAGGTCCACCCGTCCGTCCCCCGCCGGGACGCCGTTGCTCGCGAGGGGGGCGACGTCGCAGAGGATCGCCGCGTCTCCCGTCAGGGTGGCGCCGGAGAGGTAGGCCTGGAAGATCAGGAGCGCGTCGGCGATATCGATCCCCCCCTCCTTGTTGACGTCCCCTCGCTTGTACGCGCCGGGGTTGATGTCGAAGAGGGCCGTTTTCACCCCCTCGCTGTTGCCGGCCAGGTCCTTGGCGAAGAACTTCAGCGTCGTCCCCTGGCTGATGGTGATCGGCCCCGCGTACTCCGTCGAGGAGGCGGTCGGGGTGCTCCCGTTGGTGGTGTAGTAGATCTTGCCGCAACCGGAGCCGGCGTCGCCGCAGGCAAGGGTCACCGTCTGCGCCGTCAGGTAGCTCCCCGCCGCGGGCGAGACCTCCGTCACCGGGGGGGTGGTGTCGGTGATGGTGTAGATGACGCTCCGCACCGTCTCCAGGTTCCCGGCCTGGTCGCGGGAGAAGAAGCGGACCGTCGTGCTGCTGCGGATCAAAAGGGGGGTCGTGAAGACGTCCGAGTTGACGGTGGGGGTGCCGGTCAGGCTGTAGAAGGTCTTGTCGCAGCCGCTCAACGCGTCGGAGCAGGTGAGCGTCACCGTCTGGGCGGAGCCGTAGACCCCCGAGGGAACCGAGGCGGAGGTGAGCGGCGCGGTCTTGTCGTTGATGGTGAAGAGGTAGCTCTGCGCCGTCTCGGAGTTCCCGGCGGCGTCCCTGGAGAAGAACTTGAGCGTCGTCGTCGAGGCGAGTGGGATCGCGGCGCCGTAGAGGGAGGAGGATGTCGTCGGGGTGCTCCCGTCGGTCGTGTAGTAGGTCGCCGCACACCCCGAGCCGGCGTCGGCGCAGGTGAGCGTCACGCTCTGCGCGGCGGTGAAGGTCCCCCCCGCCGGGGAGGCGGTGGTGACCGGGGCGACGAAGTCGTTGATGGTGTAGGTGGCGCCGTGCGGCTCTTCCACGTTGCCGGTCGAGTCGACGGCGAAGAACTGGATGGTCTTGCTGCTCTTGACGAGAATCGGTGTGCCGTAGACGGCCGAGGAGAGGGTGGGCGTGGTGCCGTCGGTGCTGTAGTAGATGGTCGATCCCGGCACGTTGGAGCTGAGCACGACACTCTGGCTCGTGGTGTAGACCCCGCCCGGCGGGGTCGCGCTGCTGACCGGCGGCCTCGTGATCGCCACGTTGTCCCGGACCGGGAGTACGTAGTTGTCGTTCCCCTTGAGGATGCCGAGCGGGACGCCGTTCATGGAGAACCACACCCCCCAGGCCTTCCCCGCGTCCCGCGCGTAGCTCGTGGAACTCCAGTACTGCAGGTTCTGGTTCAGGAGGAACCCGGGTGTGGTGTCGGTCAGGTAGAAGTAGACGTCGTTCCCCGCGTTGGCGCCGAGGCTCTCAAGCTCGTTCAGGTTCGGCATGCGCCAGTCGTCCTTGTTGAGGTAGAGCTTCTGGTTCAGGCAGTCGACGAAGGAAAGCGCGCCCTGCCAGGAAAGGAGGCCGCCGCTGCACCCCCCGATCGACGCGCTGGTGCCGTCCTTCAACCACTCCAGGCCGGTCAGGTTGTCCACCACCGTCTCCTGGCTCGCCGTGAACCTCGGCTCCGGCCAGGCCGCCCCCGCCTTCAGCTCGCCGTCCTGCCCGGTCCCGGTGCACTGGGAGGTGAGCGAGCTGGTGCCGAAGTCGTAACACTGCGTCGACCCGGTGCGGGGTACCGGCGCCGCTGCCGCGCCGCTGCCGCTTCTCACCGGCCAGACATGGTCCGCAGCGAGGTGGTTGTACCCCTGCACGGAGCCGTCGTCCATGTTGACGGTCCAGGGGGTCAGGACCAGGTTGCCGATCCCGGCGGTGGAACTCTTGTAGCGCCCGGAGGCGACGTTGATGAAGCCGCTCTCCGTGAGCCAGGTCGAGACGGTCCCCTTCCCGCCATGGAGCAGGGTGCGGAGTTCGTTGACGTTGGGAAGGCGCCAGTCGCTCTTCCCCAGGTAGGCGTTGTCGTTCAGGCACTTCGCGTAGGAAAGCGCGCTCTGCCAGTTCTTGGTCAGGCCGGGGGAGCAGGCGGCCGGGCCGGGGGCGTTGGCGTCGCGGGTCCAGTCGAGGCCGCTCAAGAGGTCGCTCAGTGTGCCGTCGCCGTTGTCCCTGAAGCGGGGGGAGGGCCAGGCGACGCCGGCGAGCGTGCCGCCGTCCTGCCCGCTCCCGGCGCAGGGGACCTGGTTACCCGCCGCGTCGTAGCAAAGGGTCGCCCCGGTCCGAGCCGTGGGCGCGGGGAGAGTGGCCGCGCCGCCCGCCGCCGGAGCGAGGAGTGCCGCCGCGAGGAGCGCCGCCAGTGGGCCCCGTAAACCTGCCAAGATCTTTTTCAGTCGCATACGTTGCTCCGTCATGGCAACCTCCCCCTCCCGGTCCGCTACGGGAGGTAGGAGGAGAGACCCATCATCTTTCTGAGGATGCAGAGAGTGTCTATCACGTTGACGATCCCGTCCCCGATCGGGACGTTGCTGGCATCGACCGGGAAGACGTCGCCGCAGGTGAGCGAGGCGGAGCCGGGAGGCTGGGTGAGGAGCCCGATCGACATCCTCATCGACATGTCGACGTCGGCCATGGAGACCTGGCCGTCCCGGTCGATATCGCCGTCGGCGACCACGCAGGGGGTGGCGTCGACCCTGACGTAGACCGTCTCGGTGATGCTCTTCCCCCCCTTCTCCACGGTGAACGTTATGGTGTTCAGCCCCGGCGCAAGAGGGTTGTCGGGTTTACCCGGCAGACCGTAGCTCCAGTTCGAACCGACGATGGCCGTGATGGCTCGATCCGTCCCGGCCGTGATCCCCTTCTTGATGTTCAGCTTGAAGGCGGCGTCCGAGGGGTAGAAGGTCCCGGAGAAGGTCGGACTCGCGTCGGTGGTGGGGGAGAGCGGCGGGTTCACCATCAGCATGAGGAGCGTGTAGACGGCCGGGTCCCCGAGCGGCTCGACGTTCCCCGCCGGGTCCTTGGCGAAGAACCTGACCGTGGTGGTCGCCGTGATCGGGATCGGGGCCGTGTAGACCATGGAATCGGTCGTGGGGGCGCTCCCGTCCAGCGTGTAGTAGATCTTGGCGGTGCTCTTGCTGTTCCCGAGCGTCACCGAGAGGGGGGCGTTGTAGAGCCCCGGCGAAGGCGAAATGCTGCTGGCCGACAGGGTGGTGTCGACGGTCCAGGAGGCGGTGGTCGCCGTACCCTGCCAGTTCCCCGCGCTGTCCCTGCCGATCACCTGCAGCTTGTGCAGCCCGTCGGCGAGCCCCGCCAGCGTGATCTGGGTGGCTACCGGTATCTCGGGACCCGAGCTTGCCTGGGTGAGCTTCCCGGCGTCGTCCATGAGGTACTTGTAGCTCACGATGTCCCTGCCGCCGACGGTGAGGACGGCGCCGGTCTGCCTGGTCAGCTCCGGCGGGACCCCGGCCAGCGTCGCCAGGCTCGCCCCGGCCGGCGCGGTCTTGTCGATCACGTACAGCTCGGTCCGCACCGGCTCCACGTTGCCGGTGGCCCGGTCGATGGCGAAGTACTTGAGCGTGGTGTTGCCGGTGACGGAGATCGGCACCGAGTTGTCCGACTTGTAGATGGTGGAGAGCAGCGTCGGTTCCAGGCCGTTCACGGTGTAGTGGATCTCGGAACCGGTCGGGGTCGCCGAGAGCGCGATCGACAGGGACGAGTTGTAAAGCCCCCCGGGGTAGTCCGGCGTGGTCAACGGGAGCGCCACCGGGGCGGCCGCCGTGACGGTGACCCCGGGAATCGCCGCCCCGTTCACGTCGGTGACCGTGTCCGGGAGCCCCGGGACCAAGGCGGGGGGAGGGTTGAGCGCCGTGGAGAAGGAAAGCTTCACCATCTGGGACCCGGCGGCGAACCCCGGGCCGTTGGCCATGGCGACCTGCGCCGTCCCGAGCGCTATCGGGAGTCCGGTGGCGATGTCGAGGGCCGGGTAGAGGCTCACGCCGAAACTGCTCCCGGCCGCGCCGGAAAGGGTGCCGACCGAGGCCGGATCGACCTCCCCCAAGGGCGCGCTCGGGTCCAGGTTGAGCGGCAGGACCACGCCGGCCGGGACCGCCAGGTCGAAGGCGATGCTCCCGATCTTAGGCGCCGCCGGCCCCGCGGTGGAGAGGATCACCGCCCAGGGTTTCCCCCTGAACAGCGCCTCGATGGTGTGCCCGGCGACGACATCGGTGAAGACGTAGGTCTTCACGGCCGCGACGGATACGCCGTCCACCTTGACGTCGGCCACCTCGTAATTCGCGTCGGGTACGATCTTGAACACCTTGGTGGCGTGGCTGGCGACGGTGGCGCGGGCGGAGATGAGGGTACCCATCTCGTCCGTGATCTTGCCGTTCGACCCCGCCGAGACGTTGATGGCGTGGGTCCTGGCCGCGAAGGTGACGTCGAGCGCGTGCGCGCTCTGCACGCTGGGGAAGGTGTAGCTGGAGATCGGCCCGAGCGACGCCCCGTCCGCCTTGACGTCGGCGATCACGTTCCCCTCGAAGGGTGTGATGGTGAAGATCTGCGAGGCTCCCTTCTGCACCGACACCTTCCCGGTCGCCGGGTCCGGCACCGGCGTGATGGAGCCGTTTGGCGGGGTGGTCGGGCCGAGCGTCACCGTGATATCGACCAGGTTGGTGAACACGGCCTGGATGGTGTGGTCGCCGTTGATCGGAGCCGGGAAGACGTAGCTCCCCACGGCGCCCAGCGAGGCGTTGTCGACGAAGACGTTGACCAGCCGGTACCCCGGCTTGGGGGTGATGGTGTAGACCAGGGAGCTGCCGTAGTTGCAGTTCCCGTTCCCGCCGGAGAAGGTGCACGCCCCCACGGGGAGGACCGATCCGGGGGTGACGCTCCCCCCCGCGCCGTCGAACCTCCCGTTGGTCACCACCGTCGCCGTCATGCTGTAGTTTTGGACGGTGAAGGTGGCCTGCAGCGTGTGGTTCGAAGTCACCAGCGGGAAGGTGTACATCGAGGTGAGCGGGAGCGAGGCGCCGTCCACCTTGAAGCTCGAGAGCTGGTAGCCGGTGTTGGGGGTGATGGTGAACGCCTGGGTGGCGCCGTTGGCGACCGACTGCACCCCCGCCGGGTAGATCGACCCCCCGGCCGAGGCGACGGCGGTGATGCTGTGCAAGGCGTTGCTGAAGGAGGCCTGCAGCGTGTGCGGTATGCCGCCGGCGCTGACGGGGGCGAAGGTGTAGGAGGGCGGCGAGCCGAGCGTCACCCCGTCCACCACCACCTCCTGCGTGTAGTAGCCGGGCGAGGGGGACATGAAGAGCGACGGCGCGTCCCCCACCTGCACCTGCATCGACCCCGGGGCGACGGCTCCGGCGCTGCTCCCGACCAGGACGTTCCCGTTGGGGCCGGGCTGCACGATGATGTAGAGCCCGCCGATGGCCGAGATCGGTATGGTCAGGACCGGGGTGGCCGAGTCGTCGGAGTTGATGGTGATGGAGGCGGTCTTGGCCCCCGCCGAAAGGGGGGCGAAGGTGAGGTCGAAGCTGCAGCTACCGCCCGGGGCGATCACCAGGGGATAGGCGCCGCAGGAGGAGGCCGAGGCGCTGAAGAGCGCCGCGTCCCCCCCGCCGAGCACCGGCGCCGTGACGTTGAGGTTCGAGGTCTGGCCGGTGTTGGTTATCTTGACCGTGATGGCGAAGGAGTTCTTGTTCACCTCCACGTACCCGAAGTCGAGCCGGTCCGTCGAGATCGAGGCGCCGTTCTCGCTCCTCGTGCCGGAGATGCTAATGTAGTTGTCGAGCCTGTTGGAGTTGAGGACCGCACCCCCCTCGGCTACCGCCCAGTACGACTTGTTCAGGTAGGAAACCCCGGCGAGCGGGTACGAGGTGGCCGGATCCCTGCCGGTCCAGGTGACGGTGTCGGAGGAGGTGAGTATGCCCCCGCCGGCGCCGACGGCGACGTAGGTGCTGAAGACGGAGTCGAAGTCGCAGGCGACGGCGTAGAAGTCGGTGGTCTTGTAGGTGGTCGGGACCGTCTTCGCCGCGGTCCACTTGACCCCGTCGGTGGAGGAGTATATGGTCCCGGCGGCGCCGACGGTGACGTAGGTGGTGCTCCCGTCGGGCTTGAAGGCGACGGTGACCCCGGTCAAGTCCTTGGTGATGCCGGTGCGGGCGGTCCAGGCGGTGCCGTTCACCGAGGTGAGTACCGTCCCCCCCTCTCCCACCGCCACCAGCAGGTTGTCCCCCAGCGCCACCGCCTTCAGCTTCTTGGTGGTCGCAGCCGGGGATACCGCCGTCCAGGTCATGCCGTCGGGCGAGGTGGCCACGCTTCCCGCGTCCCCCACCGCTACGAACCTGGCGTAGGCCGTCCGGGAGTCGTAGGTGACCCCGTTGAAGTTGGCGGTGCCGGAGAAGTGGAGCGACCAGTGCGAGCCGTCGAAGGAGTTGAGCAGCACCCCCCCGTTGCCGACAGCCACGAAGCCGTTGCTGCCGTAGGCGACGGAGTTCAGATCCTCGATGGTGCCGGAGGCGACGGAACTCCAGCTGGCGCCGTCGGTGGAGTAGACGATGGTCCCCGTCTTGCCGACCGCGACGTAGACGGAGCTGCCGTAGGCGATCGAGGTGAGGGAGGGGACGGGGCCCGTGAGGTGCGAGGTCCAGGCGCCGGTCGGGTCGGCAGCGCTCACGATGCTCCCGCCGTCGCCGACGACGGCGAAGACGGAGCTGCCGGCGCCGGAACCCCTGAGATCCCGGTTGGTGCCGGAGACCTCGGTGCTCCAGAGGGCCCCGTCCGGCGAGCTGAGGAGCGTTCCGGCCTCGCCGGTCACGACGAAATAGGAAACGCCCCCGGCGGTCTTCCCGGCGTTCACCCCGAGGAGCGTGTTCCCGGTCCCGGACGCCTGCGGGCTCCAGTTGATCCCGTCGGTCGAGGTGATCACGGTGCCGGCGACGCCGACCGCTGCGAAGCGGTTGCGGTCCGTGGCGACCGCGTTCAGGGAGTTGGCGGTCCCGGAGGTCGCCACCTGCCAGACGCCGCTGTTCAGGAGGGTCAGGACCGTCCCGTTCGCGCCGACCGCGACGAAGGTGTAGTTGCTGTAGGTGATGGCGGCGAGGTTCTTGGTGGTGAGCGTGCCGCTGGAATTGTTGGTCCAGGTGACGCCGTCGCCCGAGGAGAGAAGCGTGCCGTTGTCGCCCACCGCGTAGAAGAGGTTGTTGCCGTAGGTGATGCCGTTCAGGGTGGGGCGGGGGGAACTCGTGCTGGTCCATTTGAAGTTGGCGGAGACGTCGCTCCAGATGCGCCCGTCGGACGAGGTGAGGATGGTCCCCAGTTCGCCCACGGCCACGAACTTCCTGGCGCCGTAGGTGACCCCCTTCAGGTCGTTCAGGTTCCCGGACTTCCTGGCGAGCCAGGTGGCGCCGTCCGTCGAGGTGACGATGGTGCCTACGTCGCCCACGGCGACGAAGGAGCTCACCCCGTAGGTCACGGAGCGCAGGGCGTTTCCCTGCGGTATCGGGTTCTTCCACTGCCACTGGGCCAGCGAGTCGGCGCAGGCCGGCGCGACCTGCAGCAATGCGATCAGGATGGTGACAAGGGCCGCAGACACCCCTGCCTGTATCTTCCGGGGGCGAAAAATCCCCAAGAATCTTCTCATGGCAGTCCCTCCCATGTTCGGCGCCAAATCATCTGTACCGCTGGGCATACATTAAAAGAAAACCCGGGGAGGGGCCTTTCGGCCCCTCCCCGGGTGCTGCTTCAACCGTTACCTGATCAGCGAGAGCACTTCCTGGGTCATCTGGTCCGCGGTGGTGATGGTCTTGGAGTTGGCCGAGTAGGCCCGCTGCGTGGTGATCATCTTCACGAACTCGTTGGCCAGGTCGACGGTGCTCTGCTCCAGGGTGTTGGAGAGGACCTTCTCGCTGATGCCGTTGGCCGTGTTGGCCGCCAGGGAGAAGGCGTTGGCCGAGACGCCGGAGGCGGTGCTCGGCTGGTACAGCGAGCCCCCCATCTTGGTGAGCGCCGTGGGATCGGGCGCGGTGACCACGGCGATCCGCTGCACGGTGGCCGCGTTGGCGGCGTTGGCCGAGACCCCGGCCGCGCCGGTGGTGTTGTAGTAGTTCTGGGTGATGCCGTCGGTGGCGAGGTAGGTGATCAGGCCGGCGTTGTCGATGCCGATGATCTTGCCGAAGTCCGTGGTCGGCGCGCTGCCGGAGTTCAGGAACTGGATCGGGCTCCCGGTGGTGTCGAGCACCTGGTAGCCGTCCGGGTTCACCAGCGTGAGGTTGCTGTCGACCTTGAAGGCGCCGGCGCGGGTCAGGTAGGCGGAGTTCTGCGCGGCGACCGGGGATGCCGCGGTCGGGGGCTTCACCGCGAAGAAGCTGTTCCCCTGGATGGAGAGGTCGGAGACGTTCTCGGAACTCTGGGAAGAGCCCTGGGAGAAGACGTTCTGGACCACCTGCATCTGCACGCCCTTGCCGATCTGGGAGCTGTTGCCGACGTTCTGGGAAAGGAGGTCGGAGAAGAGGGTGCGGGCACCCTTGAAGCCTACCGTGTTGACGTTGGAGATGTTGTTGCCGATGACGTTCATCGCTTCGCCGTTCTGAAGAAGACCGCTGACGCCAGTGTACAGTGCGGAAGTAACGCTCATTTTATTGCCTCCTGAGTTTGGTTGCGGGGCACCTCTGTCGGTCGGTGTCCCTTGGGCTTCCTCCTGGAGGGCCAGCCCGTGTGATTGATGTCGTTTCTTTCCTGTCCTAGAGAACCACCGCCGAGTCTATGTTGGTGAAGACGTTACCCTTCATCCCCTGGCGGTCCATGGCGGTAACCACTGTCCGGTTCTTGACGCTCACCACGAGCGCCGCGTCCCCCATCATGATCAGCGATTCCTTGCCACCTTTTTGCGCCACGCTGTCCACCGCCCCCTCCAGCTGCTTCATGTCGGCCTCGGAGAGCGTTATGCCGCGCGAGCGGAGCCTCTCCTGCGCATGCTGGGAAAGGCGGACCGGCTGCCCGGTCAGTTTCTGGTCCAGTACCTGGGAAAACGGGGTGCCGCTCCCGGTACTCTTCGCCCCCGGCGTGGCGGTCGGCTGCTTAGGCTTTACCGGCGCCTGGATCGGTTGCGGAAACAAGAGGTTGTTGTCGATCATGTCAGCTCCCCGTGGCGACCGAGGTGACGTCCGTCAGGCTCAATTTCAGCGAGCCGATGGAGAGGACCGGTATGGCGCCGGACATGTCGACTCCGTCGACCCTCCCCTTGACCAGCCCCGTCGCCGTGACGGCGTTGCCGCTGGCGTTCTTGGCGCTGACGCTGAAGGAGTAGGCCCCGGGAGACATCTGGTTGCCCGAGTTGTCCGTGCCGTCCCAACCGGCGCTCCCCGTCCCGGCGCTCTTCGCCCCGGCGGTGATGGCCTTCACCACGTTGCCGCTTGAGTCCAGTACCGACACGGTGACCTGGTCGGCCGCCTTGTCGAGGTTGAAGTTGATGGTTGCGGTACTTCCCGATTTCAGGTCGACCTGCGAGCCGGTCGCCTGCACCTCCTTGCCGATCAGGTTGACGGTGGCGAGGGTCGCGTTGTTGCTCCCCTGGTTCAGCAGGCTTTGCAGGTTGGTGTTGGTGTTGTAGGCCTGCTCGACCTGTGTCAGCTGGGCCAGTTGCCCGATGAACTCGGTACCGTCCGTGGGGTTCAGGGGGTCCTGGTTCTGCAGTTGGGTCACGAACAGCTTGAGGAAGTCGTCCTTGTTCATCCCGGTGGACTGCTTCATCTGCGCTTCGGCTGCCGCCGAACCCGCGGTTCCCGATGATACTGATGTGATCATCTCGTTTGCCTCCTTTGGTTAGAATCGCACGTCGAGCAGGTTATTGACTTCTGCCGTCACGTAATTGACCCGCGCCGGCTCCTGGTCGTCGTATCCCCCTCCCCGTGCGAATCTTTGCAGAGACTGCCGCCTCTGGTTCTCCCTCTCCTCGTGGAGCGGTCCGTTGAACCCCCCGCCGCCGGTGGAGACGTTGAAACCTTCCATGGTGAAGTTCTTCCCGGAAAGGGTCTCCTTCAGGGAGTCGAGGTTGCTCATCAGCAGGTCCTTGACCATGCTGTTGTCGGCCTGGACCTCGACCTTGAGCCGGTTGTCCTCCATCCGGACCTGGATCTTCAGCTCGCCGAGTTCCCCGGGGTTGAGCCTGATGCTCATCTCGCCGTTCCCCTTGCCGTCGTAGGTGATCACCCCTGACCGGACCTGCGCCAGGACGTTCTCGTGCAGCGCGCTGCGGGGAGGAGTCTCCCTGCTGTCGGGGCGTGCCGTCTCGGCAGTGGTGCTTTCCGGTCGCCCTGCGGCTATCCCCGAAAGCGTTCCCTGTTGCTGCTCCTGGAATTTCTGCTCTGGGTTTCGCTCGTGGCCTTGAGCGCCGGTGTCGTGCCCGCCCCCCTTTTCCGGGGCAAACGCTGCCGTGACGGTCGAGGCGTTCCCTGCCTGCGTCACTTCCCGGGGAGCGGTCTGTGCAGCAGCTTGCTCCCTTGGCAGCTCCGTTTGCCTGCCCTGGACCGCGTGAAGCAACTCACCCGGCCGCACTCCCTTTCGTTCCTGCGCTCTTTCTCCCGCCGCTACCGTCTCCGGCATTGCGGGCTGCGTGGACGAAGCCGGTTCCGCCGGCGCGGTCTTTTTCTCCGCGACGGGGGTCTGCGTCCTTTCCGCCGTGGCCGGTTCTGCCTCGTTTTTTGCCTTGCCCGGTTCCTGCCGCACCTGGAGCCGCGCCCATTCTGTAGCGCCGTTGCCGGTGGAAAGCTCCGTTTCCGCCCCCTGCACTCCCGCCGATACGGGCGCTTCGGTTGGCAACGGTTCCAGCATCGGTTCAGGTTTGACGGCCTCCGCGGTTCCAGCGACTGCCGCATCCGCGGCAACCTTTTCCGCGCGAACCGACTGCAACTGCGGGTACGCCCGACGAACCACCTGGACCGGCACGAAACCCTCGGACTTCTCGGACTTCTCGGACTTGTCGGACTTGTCGGACTTGTCGGACTTGTCGGACTTGGCGCTCCGCGCCGTTGCCGAGGCTGCGTCCACCTGCTCCACACCCTCATGCTGCCGGGGCGTTGTTTCCACTGCTTCCCTTGGCGCGACTTCCCCTGCCATCGCACCCTTGGCAGGCATCGCCTGCTCCCGGGATGGCATCGCCGGCGCCTTACCTTCTGGTTGCGCCTCCGTCACCTCCTGTGCCGGCATCTGCTGCGACTTGCCACCCTGCAACGCCGTGAGGCGTGCAAGGGCCTCTGCCCCAGCCCCCTCCGCTGGCGTCCCGCTTCGCTTCTCGACGTTCGCCTGCACCGCCGCTGCGGCAACCGCAACTCCACGGCGTTCATGCCCCCCCTCTACTGCTGCCGCCTCACGGGGGGGTCCTGCCGTCACCATGGCGCCCCCGGCCGCTGCCATCACGGCAGTGTCGTTGGCCGTAGCCACCTGCGACGCCTCTCCCCCGCTCTTCTCCACGGAGCCGGAAACAACTTCCTCCTCCGGGAGTACGGTCGGGTCCACCTTGACCGCCTTTGTCGCTGCACCACCTTTCGCCGGCTGCAGGACCGGATCCCCCTGCTCTTCCCGCACCGCCGGCTCTACCGGCATTTCGGCCCGCAGCTCCTGCCATGCCTCGACCTGCTGCAACCTCGCCACGGCGACCGGAGCCGCCTTGCTGGAAGGTATCGCGACCGCGACCGTCTCCGCCGCCTCGGCCGCCAAGCCCACGGTGGTTCCGGTTACCGCCTCTTCCCCTCCCATGGGCTTCGTTGCCTGCTCCGGCTCAGCCGGGACCTCCCCTCCTTGGGGCGTTGCCCGCTTCGGCTCGGCCGGGACCTCCCCTCCCTGGGGCATTGCCTGCTCCGGCTCGGCCGGTGCCTCCCCCTGCGGGGCCGGCTGCGCCGTTTGCACGAGGGATAGCACCGAAGCCGCAGTGAAGAATGCGCCCTTCCCCTCTGACTCGGCTGCGACAGGCTTAGCCCCCGTCGCCTCCGGCTTTTGCTGCAAACCTTGCAGTTGCTGCTCGAAAGAACCGCTGCCGCCTGTCACGGCCGCGGGTGGTGTCGCCATACCCTGTGGCGTCGCCGCCGCGGGTATGGCATCTGGAATAAATGCTGCTATTGGAATCATCATCGTTTTCTCACCTCCTCCTTTTCCGACGTTGCGTGGCGCGTCGCGCCGCGCTTTTCCTAAACCGGCACCTGCCGGCTGAAAAAACTCTATTACTTCCCGCCCAAGTTCAACCGGGTCCACTCAAGGACCCTCGGCTGGTTGATGAACGGGATCAGCTTGACGGCCGTCTTCTGGTCCATCTGGTTCAGCATCTCGATCACCATCTTGTCGTCCAGCTTGTTCAGCAGCGCTCCGGCCTGCTCCGCCTTCAGCCCCTTGTAGATCTTGATCATCTTCTTGTACCGCTCGTCGTCCTGCTTCTTCTTGGCGGCAAGCGACGCCTCGATCCCCTTCTTGGCCGCGTTCAGCTCTATGACCCGTGCGTCCAACTGGGCGGAAAGCCGGTTCAGCGCCTCCTCCTTGGCCTTGAGCGCCGCCTCCTTTTCCGCCAGTTGCTGCCTCTTCAGCTCCAGCGCCGCCGCGTCGTTGGCCGGGACTCTCGCGCCACCCGGGTTCTCCGCGGCCACGGCCGGGTCCCAGGGGCGAAGCGTCCCTGAGAGGTTGAAGGCAAGGAAAACAAGTGCCAGCGTCAGGATCATCCGCCTCACTTCTGTCCCCTCCCCTGGGTCGCTATCTCGTCAAGGAAGGCCCGCTCCTTGGAAAGCTGCTCCAGCCTCAGGTCCCGCATCTTCTTCTCCTTGAAGATCTCCAGCGCCTTCTTCTCCTTGGCGGCCACCAGGAGCGCCTCTCGCTTCTCCTGCACCGCCTTCTCCAGCCCCACCAGGGAGTCGCGCAGCTGCTGGATCTCGTGCGTCTTTCTCCTGGTGAAGTCGCCGTAGAGCTGCAGGTCCTTCGCCTCGATGCCGCGGATCTGGCGCTGGGCGCATTCCTGCTCCAGCTGCTCCATCTGCGCCTTCTCGCTCTTCAGCCGGTCCCGGGCGGTTTCGTGCTGCTGCTTCGCCGCCGCCAGCTCCAGCTGGTGCATCTTCTCCACTTCCTTGCGGAACTTCAGCACCTGTTCGAGCCTGAATTCATGTCCTGCCATGGCACACCGCCTTCCCACCTTCGCCAAAGGCTACGGCGGGTGAATTTTTCCTTTTTTATTCGAAGATCCTCGCGAGGGCCGCTATCGACTCCTCGTAGTTCACCTCGTCCCCCACGTCCTGCTTCAGGTAGGCTATCATCTGCTCCATCTTCGCGACGGCGTAGTCGATCTTCGGGTTGCTCCCGGCCTTGTACGCGCCGATGTTGATCATGTCCTCCGCCTGGCGGTAGGTGGCCAGCATCTCCTTGAAGTCCCCGGCGAGCTGCCGGTGCTCCCTGGTCGTCACGTCGGACATGACGCGGCTCGCGCTGTTCAAGAGGTCGATCGGGGGGTATATGTTGCGCGCCGCGAGTTCCCGCGTCAGGACGATGTGCCCGTCCAGGATGCTCCGCATCGCGTCGGAAATCGGCTCGTTGAAGTCGTCCCCCTCGACCAGGACCGTGTACAACCCGGTGATGCTCCCTCCCTGGAAGTTCCCCGTCCGCTCCAGAAGCCGCGGCAGGGCGGCGAAGACCGAAGGCGTGTAACCCTTCGTGGTCGGCGGTTCCCCGATGGCCAGCCCCACCTCGCGCATCGCCATGGCGAAGCGGGTGGCGGAGTCCATCATGAGGAGCACCTTCTTCCCCTGCGCCTGGAAGTACTCCGCTATGGTGGTCGCTATGTACGCCCCCCTCATCCTCACCAGGGGGGGCTGGTCGCTGGTCGCCACGACCACCACGGACTTCCTCAATCCCTCCGCCTGCAGGTCCTTCTCGATGAACTCCCGCAGTTCGCGGCCCCGCTCGCCGATCAGGGCGATCACGTTGACGTCCGCCTCGGTGTAGCGGGCGATCATGCCGAGGAGCGTCGACTTGCCGACGCCGGAGCCGGCCATGATGCCGACCCTCTGCCCCTCGCCGCAGGTAAGGAGCCCGTTTATGGCGCGTATCCCCAGGTTCAGCGGCTTCCTGATCGGGCGCCTCTTCATCGGGTTGACCGGGAGCGCGTAGATCGGGTACTCGTCGGCCACCTCTATCGGCCCCTTGTCGTCTATCGGGTTGCCCAGCCCGTCGATCACCCGTCCCAGGAGCGCCGGCCCCACCCCGAGGGAGGCCTTCTCGCGCCGGACCGAGATCACCGAGCCGAGCCCCACACCCCTCAGTTCGCCCAGCGGCATCAGGAGCGTCTTGTTGTCCCTGAAGCCGACCACCTCGGCGGGGATCGGCGGGTATCCCTCGGACTGCACCTCGCAGACGCTCCCCACGGCGGTCTCGGGGCAGAAGCCCTCGATGACGAGCCCCACCACCTGGGTCACCTTACCGTTGAAGCGGACCGTCCGGGCCCCCTCCACCACCGGCATGTAGCGCGCGAGGTCAATCACCCTGTTCCTCCTGGCGTGCACTCCTCACCTCGGTGAGGCGCCGCAAGATCTCTTCCAGTTGCGCCTCCACCCCGGCGTCGATGTTGCCGCGTGCCGTCTCCACCACGCAGCCGGCCGGAGCTACGGCGGCATCCCCCTTCAGCGTGATCCTCCTCCGGTCGCCGGAGAGGGCCTGGAACTCTGGACGGAAGGCGACAGCCGCGTACTCCTCCGGGTTCAGCCTGACCAGGATCTCCCCCTCGTCCGCGGCAAGCGCCACCGCCCCCTGCACCAGCCCGGCCAGGATCCCCGGGTCGATGGAGAGTTCCCGCATCAGGACCTTCCCCGCTATCTGCACGGAGAGCCTCAACAGGTCCTCCTCCGCCTCGTGCATCAGCTGGGCCCGGAGCGACCCGGTGGCAAGGAGCGCCTGCGCCAGCGCCTCGCTCACCTTGGCCAGGTCCGCCTCCGCCTGCTGGCGCCCCTTCTTCACCCCGTCGGCGTGCGCCTGCTGGATCCTTCTCAGCGCCTCCTCCTCGGGGATGCAGGGGGGAGGGGGAGGGGCCTCCTCCTCGACCTGCGGCGGCTCCTCGCCCCCGAGACGGACCGGGCGGAACGCCTCCTCGTCGCCGGACGGCTGGAGGTTCCCCAGGGGGCCGAGAGCGAAGAGGCGCTGCTCCAGTCCCCCCTTCCTGATGATCTTAAACGAGGACATCTTCCGCTCCGCGACCCGCGATGACCACCTTCCCCTCTTCCTCCATCTTCCGGACGATCTTGATGATCTCGCTCTGCGCCTTCTCCACGTCGGAGAGGCGGACCGGCCCCATGACCTCCAGGTCCTCCTTGATCATCTCGGCGGCGCGGCTGGAGATGTTGCGGAAGATCTTGTCCTTCACCTCGTCCGTCGAGGTCTTCATGGCGAGCGTGAGGGTGTCGTTGGAGACCTCCCTCATGATCGACTGGATGGCGCGGTCGTCGAGCTTGAAGATATCCTCGAAGGTGAACAGGTGCTTCCTGATCACCTCCGCCAGCGGCGGGTTCATGGTGTCGAGCTTGTCGAGGATCTTCTTCTCGCGGCTGCGGTCCAGGTGCGCGAACATGTCCACCACCTTCTCGACGCCGCCGACCTTGAACCTCTGCACCCCGCCCAGCGCGGTCAGCTCGACCCGGATCACCTCGTCGATCTCGGCAAGGATCTCCGGCGAGACCTGGTCCACCTCGGCGATCCGGATCACCACCTCGGCCTGCAGCTCCTGCGGCAAGAGGGCGATGATCTCGCTGGTCTGCTTGGGCTTGAGCTTGGCGAGGACGACGGCGATGGTCTGGGGGTGCTCCTGGGAAAAGAAGTTCGCGATGGTGCGCGGATCCATGGCGGAGAGGATGTCCGCCATGTCCCCTATGCCGGAGGTACGGATCTCCTGCAGCAGCGTCTCCGCCCTGACCGGCCCGAGCGCCTTCTCGAGGATCTTCTTGACGAACTCCTCCCCCTGGGAGAAGAAGCCGGTCTCCGGGTTGGTGATGTCGGTGAACTCGGACACCACCTGCGAGATCTCCTCGCGCGGCACGTGCCCGAGCTTCGACATGCTCTGGCTGATCCTCTTGATGTCGCCGTCATCCATGTGCCCGAAGACCTTGGCGGTCGCCTCTGGGCCCAGGTACAAAAGGAGTATGGCGGCCTTCTCAGCTCCGGTCATGCGGCACCTCTACAAACGGGACTCTCATCTATTCCTTGCGCGTCAGCCAGTTCTGCAGGATCTGGGCAACCTGGTAGGGGTCCTGTTTCACCTTCTCGACCAGTTCGAGCTGGGTGATCCTCATCTTTTCGTGCTCGCGCTTTTGCACCTCCAGCAACTGGGCCGTCTCCTGTTCGTCGTGTACCGGCAGGAAGGAGGAGGAAGAAACCGGCTTCTCGACCTTGAGCATCTTCAAAAGCGGGCGGATCACGAACACGATCAGCGCCAGGAAGCCGAGGGCGATCAGCACGTTTTTAATAAGCGTCTGCACGATGGGGGCGTCCCACCAGCGGGCGGGTTCGCCCCCCGCCTCGGCTGTCTCCTGGAACGGGATGTTCGCCACCGTCACCTGGTCGCCGCGCTCCGTGTTGAAGCCGACCGCGCTCTTGACCAGCGCCTCGATCTTCTGCATCTCCTCGGGGCTCCTCGGCTGATACTTGGGAAGCGCGTTCGGCTTCGCCCCCGGCGAGAGTTCGTACTTGCCGTCCACGAGGATCGCCACCGAGACCTTGGAGAGCGCCCCGACCGGTTCGATGGTGCGGGCCGTCGAGCGGCTCACCTCGTAGTTCAGCGTCTCGTCCGTCTTGGACCCGCCCCCGCTCTGCCCCGCCCCCCCCGGCGCGGCGCTCCGCCCGAGATTGGTCTGCACGCCCGGCACGCCGACAGCGGTGCTTGTGACACCCCCCTTCTCCTCGCTCCGCTGCTCGCTCCTCACCGCGGCGGCCTCGGGGTCGTAGCGCTCCTCGTACTTCTCGACCTGCTTGAAATCGAAGCTGGCCGAGACCCGGGCCACCGATCTCCCCTGCCCCACCACGCGGTCCAGGAGTGTCTGCAGCTTCTCCTCCTGGGTCTTCTCGAAATTGCGCTGGGTCTCCTGCCGGGCCCCGGTCAACTTGCTGGTCGCGTCGGCGGGGGAGTTGGCGGAGAGGACCTTGCCGCGGCTGTCGAGGATCGTGACATGCTCCGGGTCCATCCCTTCGATGGAGGAGGCGACCAGGTGCACGACACCCTGCACCTCGGCCTCCCGGAGCAAACGGTTCGATTTCATCTTCAGCACCACGGAGGCGGTGGCCGGTTTCTCGGCTTCCTTGAAGAGGGTCTGCTCGGGGAGGGCCAGGTGCACCCGGGCCGATTCGACCCCGGCGATCTGGGAGATGGTACGGGAGAGTTCCCCCTGCAGCGCCCGCTGGTAGTTCAGTTTCTGCACGAACTCGGTCATGCCGAAGTTCTTGCGGTCGAATATCTCGAAACCGACCCCTCCCCCCTGGGGAAGCCCCTCGCTCGCCAGCGAGAGCCTCAGGTCGTACACCTTGTCGGAGGGGACCAGCACCGCCTTGCCGTCCGGGGAGATCTGGTACGGGATCTTCTGCTCTTTCAATTTTTTGACTATCTCGCCGGCGTCTTCCTGGGTCAGGTTGGCGAACAGCGGACGGAAATCCGTCTTGTTCGCCACCGTGATCAGCGCGCTGAAGGCGAGAAGGGAGGCGAGCGCCACCCCGGCCACCACGAGCCGCTTGCCGGCGGAAAGGGCGAGAAAAGGTTCCAGCAGTTTTTTTAAGCCTTCAGGCATTGGATCCCCGTTAAAAAGTCCTTCTTGACCTCAACCTCAATCTGTCTTCTATACCGGCATCCTCATGATCTCCTGGTACGCCTCGAGCGCCTTGTTCCTCACCTGGGTCAGCATCTGGAACGAGATGCTCGCCTTCTCCACCGCGAGCATCACCTCGTGCAGCCCCTTGCTCTCGCCCGTCGCCAGCGACTGGATCGACTGGTCCGCCTTCCCCTGCAGGTCGTTCACCTTCCCGACCATCTCCTCCATGAGCTTGCCGAAGCCGAGCGTCGGGTTGGACCCGGCCCCTCCCCCCTGCTGAGCCGGGAACGCCTGGGACAGGCCGCTGAGTTTTGTTATGGCTGATATTTCCATCGATTACCTCCCGTTATCCTATCGAAGCAGCTCCAGCGTCTTCAACGCCATGCTCTTGGCGGCCTGGCTCGCAGTGACGTTGGCCTCGTAGCTCCGGCTCGCCGTGATCATGTCGGCCATCTCCTCCACAACGTTCACGTTCGGGTAGGCGACGTAGCCGTTGGCGTCGGCGTCCGGGTGGCTCGGCTCGTACTGCAGCCTGGGAGGGCGCTGATCCTCGTTGATCTGCGACACCTCTACCCTTCTCGCATCGGTCGCCTTGCCGAGCGCCGCCCCGAAGGAGCCGTTCGGGGTGGCGGTGAAGACGGCGTCCTTGCGCCGGTAGGGCCCCCCCTCCGCGGTCCTGGTGGAGTTCGCGTTGGCGAGGTTGCTGGAGATGAGGTTCATCCTGGTCCGCTCCGCCGTGAGGGCGGAGGCGCTGATGTCCATCGAGGTGAAAAAGTCCATTACAGAGTGCCCCTTATCGCCTGTTTAAGCGTCTCGAACTTCTTGCCGAGGAGCTGCACCGTGGCGTTGTACATGATCTGGTTCTCGGCCAGGCGCCCCATTTCGCTCTCCATCTCCACGCCGTTGCCGTCCGGCGCCATGTTCCTGCCGGGGAGTTCGACCACGTCCCCCTGCACCCGCTCCAGGGAAGCGGCGCCCCCCTTGAGCTGTATGTGCCTCGGGTTGGTGACCGGCCCCTGGGGCCCCTCCTTCAGGGCGCTCTTCAGCTTCCCCTCGAAGGAGAGGTCGCTCGGCGTGTAGCCGGGGGTCTCCACGTTGGCCAGGTTGGCCGAGATCAGCGACTGCCTCTTCGCCCTCAGATCCAGGCTCTTGCCGAGCAGTTCCACGGTGGTTCCGAAAATTCCTTGTACGGGCATAGCTCCTCCTTGTCGCAAAGCTGCACCAGCAAAAGCCGTACCATGTGAAGCGGTGGCGTATTATCGCGGGGTTGACGCGAGGCGCCCGGGGGAAGTCATCGTTTTGACAGTCAGCGGAGCTGTCCGGATATCTTCATGCGCCAGTTCAGGTCGTTCAGCGCCTCCGAGGCGAGCTTGCCCCAGGTCCCCCCCCCGGCTGCCGCCTTTTCCCACGCGCCCCTCGCCTGCCGCACCTCCCCCTGCTGCAGGTGGAGTTCCCCCATCTTGAACTGGAACTGGGCGGCCGCTTCCCCGGTGGCGCGGTTCATCCCGACCCGGCAGGCGGCGAGCGCCCCCTGGTAATCCCTGACGGCGGCGAGCGTCCCGGCGAGGGTGAAGTAGCCGTCCAGCAGAAGCGGCGAGTCGGGCCTGGCGCCCACGGTGAAGCGCGCCATGCTCCGGACCGCCCCCTTCAGGTCCCCCCCCTTCTCGAGCGCCTTGCCGAGATAGTAGTCGCTTTCCGGGAGTTCGGGCTTCGCCCCCTTCAGGTTCAGGAAACGGAGTTCCCTCCCGGCCGCCTGCAGGTCCCCCTTCTCGAAGGCGACCCTCCCCAACTGCTCGCGCACCCTGCCGGCGCGCGGGTCGCGCGGGTAGCGGGAGAGGAACTCCCGCCCCGTCGACTCGGCGAGCGTCAGGTTCCCCAGGGCGACCGCGTCGTCCACCACCTTGGAGAGCATGAAGCCCCCCGCGGCGGCTGCCCAGTTCTTGTCCCCGAGGTAGCCGAAGAGGTCGATCTCCTGGGAGAACATCCCGGTGCGACCCAGGGCCTGCGAGAGCCGGGGGGCGAAGTCGGGGTCGCTGAAGCACCTGGCCAGGTACTCCCTGTTGTCCAGCGCGAGGCGGGCCAGGGCCGCGTCATCCCTCGACGCGTGGAGTTCGCGGTAGACCGGGAGGAGGAGTTCCTCCCGCATCTTTTTCACTATGGTGCTGAAGATCCCCCGCGGGTAGCACCTGCCGTAGCTCACCGCCCCCTCCAGCGCCTCCCGGGGCGGGGCGTAGAGCGCCAGGAGGAGGGCCGTCTTGAAGAGCGCCTCGTCCCTGAGCGCCATGTCGGCCGGCGCCTGGTAGATCTCCTGGTACTTCGACAAAAGCTCCCGGTAGCGGTCGCGCGACAGCGTGAAGAGTTCGCGGTCGGCCAGTTTCAGCCGCGCCCTCGCTGCTGCGGCGCTCCCCGGGGCGTGCACCACCACGCTCCGGTACATCGCGTCTGCCGTCTCCTTGAGCCCCTGCCGCTGCGCCATCTCGGCGAGCCGGTTCATGAGGTGCGCGTGGTAGGGGGTCCCGACCGCCTTGTTCATGAGCCGCAGCATCAGCGTCCGTCCGCCGGAGTAATCGCCGCTTTGCGCCAGCGCCTCCGCGTACGACTGCTGCAGCTCGGGGGCCTTTTCCAGGTACTCCGGCCAGAGGGACTCCCCCTGGCGGAAGGAGGCGGCCGCCTCCGTGTTCCGCCCCAGGAGAGAGAGGGAAGCGCCCAGGCGGTACTGGGCCAGGGCGCGCACCCTAGGCTCCTTCCCGAGGAAGCTCGAGAAGACGGCGAGCGCCTCGTTTCCCTGCTCGTGGTAGAGGAGGCTCTCCCCCTGCTGGAACACCCTCACCTCCTCCTCCGGGAGGAGGTCCTTGAGGAGCTTGGCATCGGTGGGGGCGAAGGGGGTCCCGGCGGAGACGGCGCCGGTGTACTCGCGCACGAAGTTCTCGGTGCCGGAGAGGATCGGCTCGCGTCCCGGCGCGATGTCGACCCGGCTGCCGCGCCGGACGCCGGGGCCTATGTCGAGGGAGAGGACCGAGGGGTTGCCGCAGGAAACCGCCTGCACTCCCTGCTCCGGCTCGCGCAGCGAGAAGGTGATGCTGACGATGCCGTCGCGCGATCTGGTGACGAGCCCGGAGAGCCGCTTGTCGGAGTAGGAGCGGAATTTTCCGAAGGGAGGGGAGTCGGCCCCCCTCACCTCGACCCGGACGCGGCCGGTCGAGGTCCTGAGCGTGTAGTCGGGGGGGGACTGGAAGAAGAGGTTGACCCTGGTGAAGGTCGCGTGCGGCAGCACCTGGATGCGCCTGAGGCGGTTCTCCTGCTGCGCGCCGGCGGCGACGGGTAGCGCGCAGACGAGCAGGATGAGGAGAAGCCGCAGGCAAGGCCCCGGGAAAGCTGTGCGCAGAGTGTAGGTCATGGGGGGGGAAAGGCAAAAGGCATGCCGTGGCGAAGCGGCGGCGATGCCGTAGCGCAAGCGGTTGATATCGCTGGAGTTTTATGGAAGGCGGGAAAACATGTCGGATCCGGCGGGGGCGGGCGAGGCCAGCCAGTCAAAAAAACTGCCGGCCGGGATGTTTTTTTGACTCGGCGGCCTAGTGGTGCAGGATCTTGCCGATCCGGGAGGTCAGCTCCTGCTGGTCGAACGGCGGCATCACGACGTCCTTCGCCCCCGCCTTGAGCGCCTTCAGGACGGAACTCCGGGTCCACTCCGGCGCGGAGAGGACCACCGCGCCGCCGCCTTTGCCCACCATCGGCACCACCCTCCTGCAGATGGCGAGGTCGCGGTCCGTGGTGTGCTGGAGCGAGATGAAGGCGATCCTCACGTCGCCCTGCGAGAAGAGCCCGGCGAGGTCGGCCCCCAGGGGTGCGTCGATCAGGTGCAGCCCGAACGGGGCGAGCTGCTGCACAAGTTCCCGGCGCCCGTCGTCGTCGCCGAGGATGAGGATCGACTCCGGCGGCGCGCACTCGTCCGGCGCCGCCTCGGTATCGGCCGGGGGCGCCGCCTCGGCCGCCGCCTCTGGCTGCGGGTCGAAGAGGTTGGCGAGCGGGTGCGGAAGCAGGATGTCCAGCATGTCCATCTCGTGCCCCTCTATCTCCAGGGGGACGCGGTACATCAGGTACTTCCCCTCGGGAAACGGGAGTTCCTCCGTGAGGGGGTCCATCTCGGGGACGTATTTCTGCGGCGGGAGGAGCTTCAGGTGCACCTTCTCGGGGAGCTTGGGCTGGAAGACCGAGTTGAAGGAGCCGATGATCTGGTTGGCGATCTCGCCGAAGGCGTCGACGTCGTCGGGCTCCTGGATGCTGAGCCTGCGTTTCTCCTGGATGCGCGGGCCGGGGATGCCGAGGAGGATGGAACTCATCACGATGGTGTCGGCCAGCGAGAAGAGGAGGTAGAAGCGCCCCGGGTATGCCTCACGCGACTCCACGCCGACCACGTAGATGGCGCGGTCCTCTCCCCCCAGGTAGCTCGTGCGGTCCGTGTTCAGCACGTCGGAGGCGGCGACGGAGAGCCCCTGCCCGAGGAGCATGCTGCTCTCCTCGCCCGCCTGCTTCATGGCGGAGTCCAGCATCGATTGTAGCTTTTCGTATGCAGCCATTTCTACCGCCTAGACTTCCTTCCTGAGCTTCAGGCCGACCAGGAAACGGTCACCCTCGTTGGTGAAGGGGATGATGACGCAGTCGCTGTCGGCCATGGAGTTGACCGTGTAATCCTCCCCGGAGATGACGGTCGGGATGGAGAGGTTGATGTCCAGACCCCCCTTGGAGAGTATCTGTTTCACGTAGCCCCCCAGCATGTTGGCGATCTCGCCCAGGGCGTCGTTGACGTCCTCTCCCACGTCCTCCACGTCCATGCCGAGCATGTTGGAGGTGATCCGGAGGGCGAAGGTCTGCGGGCAGTGGATGGAGAGTATCCCTGTGTAGGTTCCGGCGAGGCCGACCATCCCGGTGACGGAGCAGTGAAAGGAGGTCACCGGTTCCTTCAGGGGGTAGCTGTCCTCCAGCGCCATCATCACCATGGTGTCGAACACCTCCTTGGTGGCGTTGATGACGTAGGTAGCCAGGTCCACCTCCTGCAGATGCGTCGCGTTGGAGATTTCCTTGTTCAGGGACATCATAAAAGGCCTCCCAGCTTCTCGTTCAGCTGGTCCGGCGTGAACGGTTTCTTGATGCTGTCGCTCGCGCCGTTGCTTATCGCCTCCTTGAGTATGTCTTCCCCCCCCTCGGTGGTGATCATGACGATCGGGGTGCTGACACCCTTGGCCCTGACGCACTTGATGAACTCGAGGCCGTCCATGTTCGGCATGTTGATGTCCGACAGGATCAAGTCGATGGTCTTTCCTTCCATTGCGGAGAGGGCCTCGATGCCGTCCCCCGCCTCGTAGATGTCGTCCACCGAAAGCCCCGCCTGGCGCAGGCTGCGGGAGATGATCTTCCTCATGGTAGAGGAATCGTCCACTATCAATACGTTGCCCATGCTGTTCTCCTCCTTGGCTGTAGATGTGCGCGCTCTGGGCGGCGATTTTTCCCTCCGGAAGCTCCATGAGAGCCTAATCGGTTCGGCAACTCGAAACTTTAACGCATAAATGCCGGCTTGTCGGGGGAAAGCGGCAGCAAAACGGAGAAGCAACTCCCCTTTCCGGCCGTGCTCTCCACGCTGATTGTGCCGCCATGGGCCTCGACAATCGCCTTGCTGATGGTGAGACCGAGCCCGGTCCCCTTGAACCCCTGGGCGCCGGAGGCCCGGAAATACTTGTTGAAGATGCGCGGCACCTCGTCCGGCGCGATACCGATCCCGGTATCGGAGACCTGGACCTGCAGGAACCCGTCCGACATCTCCACGTTGACGCAGATGGTGCCACGCCTGGGGGTGAACTTGACCGCGTTGCCGATCAGATTGGCGAAGACCCGGCCGACCTGCTTCGAGTCGAGGATGAGCGTCGGGATCCCCTCGCATATCTCGCTCAGGAAATAGGAGCCGTGCACCGCGGCCTCCCGCTCTCCGTCGCGGCAGCAACCCTCCAAAAGCCCACGGACGTCGCACGGGTGCCGGTCTATCTGCAGGAGCCCGACCTCGAGCCGGTAGGCGTCCAGCACGTCGTCTATCATGGAGAGCATCTTGGCGGCGCTCTTGTCCATCTCCCGGACCAGGAGGTGCAGCGAGGGGTCCATCTTGTTGGGCATCTCCCCTGAAAGCGCCTGCAGGTATCCCATGATGACGGTGAGCGGCGACTTCAGGTCGTGCGTCATCATGGCGACGAATTCCTCGCGCTGCCGTCTCTCCTTCTTGTCTTCGGTTATGTCACGCAGCTCGTAGAGTTCGCCGCGGCTCCCGTTCTCTCCCTGGATGGTCGTACAGCGAGTGAGGATGATGTGCCCGTTGATGGTCACTTCGACCGCGCCGTCGCAGGAGTTCTCGCTCAGCACGCGGTAGATGGGGGTGCGCAGCGGGAGCATGTCCAGCCTCCTTCCCAGCACCTCCGCACGGTCCACCTGAAGCATCTCTTCAGCCTTGCGGTTCACGAACGCCACGACACCGGCGGCGTCCAGGTGCACCACGCCGCAATCGACATGCTCCAGCAGCGTTACCGCGATATTTTCAGGTTCCCCCTGCATGCCACCTCCAACTGCAACCCATTACCCTGTCATAGGCTTATCGGAACCACTTTGCATACCTTGAGCCAAAAAAGACTGCAAAATTGTACCAGATTTTGCCGCTGCAACTGCGGGCCTCCGGCTCCCGGCCGGCGTTTCGTTTCCCACCTCCTCACCGCCCTGCCCAAACTCCCCCTCGCCCTCCGGGAGAGTGCCGGGTGAGGGCGGTGCTATCGGCAACCATCTCCCTTCGTGGCGCCGCCCTCACCCGCCCTTCGGGCACCCTCTCCCGGAGGGCGAGGGGCGTGGGCCGGCGCGCACTTTGAGGGGGACGGCGTCCCCCTAAGGGGAGGGGGTAGATTTTGATAGCGGAAGACATAGCTATCCGTGCAAAGAAAAAGGGCCGCCCCGCGCATGGCGAAGCGGCCCCCGAGGCGGGCTTCTTAATCTTAGTCTTAGTCTTAACCTGTTTTACGGTGCCGACCCTTTCTGGATGGGGAGGCGGTTTCTGTACCAGCCGACGATACCGTCGGTCATGTTGTACACCTCACGGTATCCCCTGGAGGAGAGGAAATCGGCGGCGGAGGTGGAGCGGGCGCCGACGGCGCAGTAGACCAGCACCGGCCGGTCGCGGGGGACTTCCTGCACCCTCCGCCCCAGCTCGCCCAACGGTATCAAAACGGAGCCGCGCAGGTGGGCCTGCCGGTACTCCTCCGGGGTGCGGACGTCGAGAAGCACGATCTTTTGGTTCCTGGCGAGGAGCGCCTGGGCCTGCGAGGAGGTGACATTCCCCACTCCGGCTGCGAAGGAGAGGGAGACGATGAGGACCAACAGGGACAAAAGGGGAGCGATAATTCTCATGCAAAAACCTCTTTCATTGTATTTGAAACTACTCCACTTCCAGGACGTATCCTACCTGCATCGGCTTGAAGCCGCCGGCGAATTCACCGGCCAGCCTGGCCGCGGCATGAAACCCGGTGCAGTGCCCCGCGCAGATCTTCTTCACCCCGTAGCGCTTCAGCGCCTTCACGGTGGCGTCGATCTGCTGCTGCGACGAGAAGGCCAGGTGGCACCCTCCCACCACGCCGTACACCTCGTCCACCCCGGTCTTTTCACGGGCGAAGTCGAGCGTGTTGATCACCCCCGCATGGCAGCAGCCGAGCAGGAGCAGGAGCCCCTTGTCCGTGACGATCACCAGCGACTGGTCGTCCGTTATCTCGTCCCGCTGACAGCCGGCCAGGTCGCAGAAAAGACCGGCGTCGCCCTGCTCGAAAGGGTTCAGGCGGGGGATCTCGCCGGTCAGGAACACCCCGGGCATCACCTGCCGGAAGGAGTCGCTGTAGGAGAAGCTCGCGCCTATGCCGGCGAGGAACTCCTCGGAATAGGGGATGCCGACGGAGCGGGCCATCCCCTCACGGTGCACGTAGCGCCGGGCGAAGATCCCCGGGTGGGCCAGGATGCGCTTGGGGCCGCAGCTTTGCAGAAGGGGCCACAGCCCCCCCGCGTGGTCGTAATGCCCGTGCGACAGCACCACCTGCTCCACGCTCCTCAGGTCTACGTTCATGCGCTGCGCGTTTAGCAGCAGCGTCTGCCCGGCGCCGGTGTCGAACAGCAGCGTCTGGTCTCCCTGTTGCACAAGGGCGGCGAAACCGTGCTCGCCGAGCGTTCCGGAAATGGAGCCGGCGCTGTTGTCGCAGAGGATCTTGATCCGGCAGGTCATTTACAGCAGTCCTTTTGCGGCAGTTTGGGAACTCCCAGCTTGTCGAGGATGGTCATCATGGGGCACCAGTTGGTGAACCCGGACTGCAGCAGGTTCAGGCCGATGAAGGCGGTGAACCAGAGCCACCTCGGATCGTGGTAGTGGGCCAGTGCGACGGAGATCAGCGTGAAGGCGCCGGCGATGAGTCTCAGCAGTCTGTCGATGTACATTTAACCCTCCTTTTGCGTGTCAGGGATCGGTCACTTCCGTTGCTGCAGCAGTTCCGCCACCTTGCCTGCCACGTTCGCCGTGAGGCCCAGGCAGCGGCTTTTACCGTTGGCCGTGAGCACCTTGCAGCAGGTGGCGCCGTACTCGGCCTTGAACCAGCGGTGCAGCTCGCGGGTCAGGGCGGAGGTCGCCTTCTTGTCACCCTGCAGCACCAGCCCAAAGGCCATGGTCCCCCCCGCCACGGCGCCGCAGACGCAGCCGGAGCCGGAGCCGCCCCCGAAGCCGGCGGCAAGCCTCACCACGTCGTCGCTCACCCCGGGAACGAAGGCATTCCTGACCGAGGCGAGGACCGCTTCGGCGCAGTGCATCTTGCCGGAGCGGTAGAACCCTTCCGCCTCGGTGGCCACCATTTCGGCCACCGGCTCGTACACCTTTTCCACAACATTCATTCTTGCCGAGAACACGCTAAGACCTCCTTGAAAAAGGCCGGAACCGACCCGACCTGCTCGCTTCAAATTCCGTACACCAGCCACTGCATGGTCGGCGAACACCAATGCCGCCGGCACTTCATGTCGCTCCCGCCCCCGGAGGGGGAGGGCCGGGGAGGGGGCTCGGCGACGGTCATGCGAGAATCCCCCCTCCCGACCTCCCCCCTCCGGGGGGAGGAGCATGCAGCTCAACCTAAACCTTGACCTCAACCTGCTTCTAGCCCAGCCTGTTTTTTATGCTTCTCCTTCCACGACTCCACCATGAAGTAGAGGATCGGGATGGTGATCCTGGAAAGGGTCGTGGAGGCTATCTCGCCGCACATCATGGCGAGGGCGAGCCCCTGGAAGATGGGATCGAACAGGATCACGAAACTCCCGACCACGACCGCCGCCGCGGTCAAGAGCATCGGGCGGAACCTGACTGCCCCCGCGTCGATGATCGCCTCGTCCAGGGGCATCCCCTCGCGTCGCCGCAGCTCGGCGAAGTCGATCAGGATGATGGAGTTACGGACGATGATCCCGGCCAGGGCGATGAAGCCGATCATGCTGGTGGCGGTGAAGAAGGCGCCCATGAGCGCGTGCCCCGGCAGGATGCCGATCAGGGTGAGCGGGATCGGCGCCATGATCACCAGCGGCGTGGTGAAGTCCTTGAACCAGGCGACCACCAGCACGTAGATGAGGACCATCACCGCGGCGAAGGCGGCACCCAGGTCGCGGAACACCTCGTAGGTGATGTGCCACTCGCCGTCCCACTTGATCCCCGGGCGCTCCTCGTTCCAGGGCTGGCTCGCGGCGCGCTGCTCGATATGGTAGCCGCCCGGGAGCGCGATCTCGTCGATATCCTTCTGCATCTTCAGGATGGCGTAGACCGGCGCCTCGATCACCCCCGCCACGTCGCCGATGACGTAGACCACGCTCTTCATGTTCTTCCTGTAGAGCGACTTTTCCTCGACCCCCCTGACCACGCGGACCAGCTCGGAGAGCGGGACGTTCCCCCGGCTTCCGGCCAGGTAGATGGAGGAGAGCGAGGAGACGTCGCTGCGGGAAGCTGCCGGCAGGCGGAGGTTGATGTAGATCGGCTCCTTTTCCTGGGGGACGTGCATGAGCCCCACGTCGGTCCCCCCCACCGCCATCTTGAGGGTCTGCACCACCTGCGCCGCGTCCACCCCGGAAAGCGCCGCCTTCTCGCGGTTCACCTCGAAGCGGAGGCTCGGCTGATCGTCCTCCTGGTACCAGTCGGCGTCGACCACCCCTTGCGTCCCCTTGAAGATGTCCCTCACCTTCCTGGCGATGGCGACGCGGCTCTCCTGGTTCGGCCCGTACACCTCGGCAACCAGCGTGGAGAGCACCGGCGGCCCGGGCGGGATCTCGGCCACCTTGAGCCTTGCGCCGTAGCGGTCCGTGATAGCCTTCAGCGCCGGGCGGATCCTCTTGGCGATATCGTGCGACTGCTGGGCCCGGTCCTCTTTCTTGACGAGGTTGACCTGGACCTCCGCCACCGTCGGCCCCTTCCTCAGATAATAGTGGCGCACCAGGCCGTTGAAGTTGAAGGGGGAGCTGGTCCCGACGTAGTTCTGGAAATCGGTCACCTCGGGGACCTTCCTGAGCGCGTCCCCAAGCTCGGCCACCATGCGGGCGTTTTCCTCCAGCGTGGTCCCCTCCGGCGCGTCCACGATCAGCTGCAGTTCGCTCTTGTTGTCGAACGGGAGCATCTTGACCGTGACCGCCTTGAAGTAGATCAGCGAGCAGGAGACCAGGAGCAGCACCACGACCATGGTGAGGAAGCCGAAGCGGACCTTCTTGTCGTGCAAGAGCCTTCCCATGAGGCGCCGGTAGAACTCCGTCACCTTGCTTTCCTCGGGCGGAGCGTCGGAGCCGAAGTGCGACTCCCCCTTCATGAAACGGTAGGCGAAGTACGGGGTGACGGTCAGCGCGATCAGGAGCGAGAAGATCATCGCCATCGAGGCGCCGACCGGGATCGGGCGCATGTAGGGACCCATCAGCCCGCCGACGAACCCCATCGGGAGGATGGAGGCGATGACGGCCAGGGTGGCGAGCATGGTGGGGTTGCCGATCTCGTCGACGGCGCGCACCGCCGCCTCCAGCGGCTTGAACTTCGTGGTGGTGAAGTAGCGGTGGATGTTCTCCACCACGACGATGGCGTCGTCGACCAGGATCCCGATGGAGAAGATGAGCGCGAACAGTGTGATCCGGTTCAGCGTGTAGCCGATCCGGTTGAAGATGAACATGGTGAGCGCCAGCGTGACCGGTATCGCTATCGCCGCCACGGCGCCGGCGCGCCACCCCATGAAGAGCGCGATCAGTATGGTGACCGAGATGGCGGCCAGGAACATGTGGAACAGGAGCTCGTCGTTCTTCTCCTTGGCCGTCTCGCCGTAGTTCCTGGTCACCGTCACCTGCATCTCGGACGGGATGATCTTCCCCTTCTGGAACTCGACCCGCTTCAGGAGCTCCTCGGCCACCCAGGTCGCGTTGGCCCCTTTCCTCTTGGCGATGGCGATGGTGACCGCCGGGTAATCCGCCGCCCCTCCCTTCAGCCCCTTGTGGGACGCCGCCGGACCCAGGCCGAAGAAGACGTAGTCCTTGGGTTCCTGTACCCCGTCCTCGACGGTTGCCACGTCCGCGAGGTAGACCGGGCGGCCGTCCTTCACGCTGACCACCAGGCGCTCCGCCTGCGCCGGATCGGCGATGAAGCTCCCCGCGTCGAGGCTGTACTGCCGGTTATCCGAAGAGAGGTCGCCGGCCCGCTGCGACACGTTCCCCTTCTCCAGCGCCCCCATGACCTGGACCGGGGTGAGCCCGTAGGAGGAGAGTCTCGCCGCGTCCAGCCTCACCTGAAGTTGCCGGGAAAGCCCCCCCTTGATCTCCGACTGGGCGACGTTGTCGACCTTCTGCAGGTCGTCGCAGAGTTCCCTCGCCACCCTCCTCAGCGCGTGGTGGTCGTAGCGGTCCGACCAGAGGGTGAGGGAGAGGATCGGGACGTCGTCGATCGACTTGGAAACCACCAGCGGTTCGCCCGCGCCCGGAGGGAGGAGGTTGCGGTTGCTCGTCACCTTGTTGTACAGCTTGACGAGCGACTCCTCCATGTTCTGGCCGACCAGGAAGCGGACCGTGATGATCCCCATCCCCTCGCGGCTCGCGGAATAGATGTACTCGACCCCGTTGATCTCCCAGATCTTCTTCTCGAAGACGCTGACCACCCGCTCCTCCACCTCCTTGGGCGAGGAGCCCGGCATGGGTAGGTAGACGTCCACCATCGGGACCACGATCTGCGGCTCCTCCTCGCGGGGGGTCGCGATCACCGAGTAGAGCCCGATGAGCAGCGAGGCGACCACGATGAGCGGCGTCAGCTTGGAATCTATGAAGGCGCGGGCGATCTTCCCCGCGAAACCCAGGTTATTCATTCATCTCTCCACTTATGGGAAGGTGCTTCAGGCAATGCTCCCGGATTTGTGCCGTTACTGCACCTTGGCGCCGTCGGTCATGCGCTCCATGCCGGCTGTGACGATGCGCTCGCCGGCAGTAAGCCCCGAAAGGACCTCGACGCGGTCGCCCAGCGTCCTGCCCAGCCTGACCAGTCTGAGCCTCCCGGTCCCTTCCGCCCCGACCACCCAGAGCGAGGTGAGCGCCCCGCGCGTCACGACCGCCGACGCGGGAACCGCCACTCCCTGCCGGGAACCGGTCTTGAAGAAGGCCTTGCCGTAACTCCCGGAACGAAGCCCGCGGGAGGGGACGTCTACCTTGACGGTGAAGGTGCGGCTCGCCGGGTCCACCACCGGCACAACCTCGGAGACCCGCCCCGTCGCCGGCGCACCCTCTACCGCGATCCCCAACTGGTCCCCCACCCTCACCTTACCGATGAGTCCTTCGGGTGCGGCCACTTCCAGGCGGAAACCTTCATCCCCTTCCACCGTCATGAGCGGGGTTCCCGGGAACACGGTCTGCCCCGCCTCGGTCTGCCTGGCCACCACCACCCCCGAGATCGGGGAGGTCACTTGGCCGTAGCCGGCCACGGCCCCGGCGGCCTTGGCGCCCTGGCGCGCCTGGCTCAACCGCGCCTCGGCCCTGGCGACCCCCTGGGCCGCGACTTCCTGCTCGGTCCTGCGGGTGTCGAATTCCTGGCGGGTCACCGCCTGCTCGGAGATGAGCCTGCCGTACCTCTCGAAGGTGACGTCCGCCAGCTTCTTGCGGGCATGCGCCTCGTCCAGCGCACGGGCCGCCTCTTCGACCCCGGCGGCTGCGCCGGCCGAAGCCGCGCCGCTCTCGGCCGCCTCTATGGCTACCAGGAGCTTCCCCTTGCCGACCCGGTCCCCTTCCTTGGCGTAGACGCCGGTCACGCTCCCGGCAAGGCGCGAAGATACCACGGCCGTCGACCGCGCCCTGACCGTGCCGACCGCCTCCTGGACATCGGGTATCAGCTCCGCCGCCACGGCCGAAACGGTCGCTCCCTGCACCACTGGCGGCGCGCTCTGCGCCACCGGCTCGTGCTTTTTCCCGCATCCCAAGACTGTCGCTATCAAAAGGGCAAAAACAGCAGCCCGGCAGCTTCTCATCGCATGACCTCCTTCAGAAATACACCCGCGCGGAAATAGATCTCCCCGGTCGAGGCGAAGTAGCTGTTCTCCACCTCCACGAGGGATGCCCGCGACCTGTTGCGCGCCGCCTCCGCGTCCATCAGCTCGACTATCGAGGAGAGGCCGTTACCGAAGCGAAGCCCCACCAGGCGCAGCCCTTCTTCCGCATCCCTCACCGCGGCGCGGGCGCTTTCCAGCCTCAGGGCAGCCTCCTGGCGGTGCAGCACGCTTTCCGTCACCTGGAGCGCCACTTCCCTCCGCTCGTTCTCAAGGAGCGCCGCCGCCCCCTTCCTTGCCAGTTCCGCCTTCTCCTTCTCGTGGGAGCGCCGGGCTCCGTCGAAGAGCTCCCAGCGGAGGTTCACGCCGACGTTCCAGGAGTCCTTGTCCGCCCCGAGCGGCAGGTCGCGGTCGTTCAGCTGGTATCCCCCCCTGGCGTACAGCGTGGGGAGAAAGGCATTTCTCGCCTGCTTCACGGCAATCTCGCCCTTTTGCACCGACTTCTCGGCGAGCTTCAGGTCCGGCCGGCTAAGCCGGGCCAGCGCCACCAGCTCCCCCTGCGCGAGCGCCGGTTCCTGAAGTTTCGCAACCTCGCCTGTATCCAGCACGCCCCCCTCCGGGCCGCCGGCCACGAGGTTCAGCCTCATCCGCGCCAGGAGCAGGTCGTTCTTGGCCGAAACCAGCCTCTGTTCCGCCTCCGCGAGCGCCGTGGCCGCCCTTAACCGGTCCGACTTGAGACCGATACCGTCCTTCTCGCGCACGCCTGCCAGGCGGTCATGCTCCCTGGCCGTTGCCAGCGCCTGGTCCGCGATCTCCCCGTAGGCCCGGGCCTTGCGCACCCCCAGGTAGGCAAGGTACACCCTGAACGCGACCTCCTCCCGCCTTCCCTGCAGCGAGAGCGCTGCCGCCTCGGCCCCCTTTCCGGCCAACTCCACCCCGGTAGCTATACCGAGATCGAGCAGCGGCTGTTCGAAGGTCAGCGCGGTCCTGAAGTCGGCGCGGGCCGAGGGGTTATTGAGCGCATCGGCGGAGAAGTCACTGGCGGGGTTGATGCGACCCTCGTCCAGCTTCATCATGAAAACGCTGCTCGGCGTGTTGGAGAGAGCGGCGCCGCTTTCCAGGAAGAGACGGGGGAGATACCTGCTCCGGCTGGCGGCGACATCCTGCTCCGCGGCCCCCTTCTCCAGCTCCGCCGCCTTCAGCAGGTTGTTGCTGGTCAAGGCACGGCCCACCGCCTCTTGCAGCGTGACGACCTCCCCGAATGCCGGCGCCGCGGATAAAAGGAGCAGCGCGGCCAGCAGCGTTTGAATCTTATGGATCACCCGACGACCTCCTTGCGGGAACGATTATAAGCGCCAATCAGAATATATATGAATCTTTATATATATACTACCGGGCGTAATGTCAACCATTTAATAACCCGTAACCTCATGAGATGCAAGGATTTTTTACCACTCATTAGAGACGGTTTGGAGTTTATGTCCTTGAATTCGCTGGCCGCTTCCCCTCCGGGCAAAAAAAATCGGCGTGCCTCGCGGGAAGCACACCGATCTCTTCATGCCCAAAATTTCAGATCCGCACCTGCCGGTCTCAGCCCCCCTGGCTCAGCAGGTAGCGTCCGACCCAGTTCTTGGAGAACTGGAAGGCGGTCCTTCCGCAGCGCTTGGTCTTGTCGTGCGACCACTGGATCGCGTCGAGTTCCAGTTCCTTGCTCCAGGGAATCTTGATGTCGCGCTTCTCCGCCTCGCGCTCCACGCAGAGCCGGACCGCATCGAGGTAGCGGTCCTGGTTGAAGACGTGGAAGGGAACCCACAGGCCGAAGCGGTCCGAGAGGGAAACCTTCTCCTCCATCGCCTCGCTCTGCTGCAACTCCCCGTTCACGAACTTGCCGCCGATGAGATCGCTCTCGTACTCCGGCAGCAGGTGGCGCCGGTTCGAGGTGACGTAGATCAGCACGTTTTCCGGCGCCGAGTAGACGGAGCCGTCCAGGGCGCTCTTGAGCATCTTGTAGCTCAGCTCCCCCACCTCGAAGGTGAGGTCGTCGCAGAGGAGGATGAACCGGAACGGCTCGTTTTCCACCGAGCTGAAGATATCGGAGAGATAGATGAGGTCATCCTTCTCCACCTGGATGACCCGCAGTCCCTCCGAGGCGAACTCGTTCAGAAGGGCCTTGACGAGGGACGATTTGCCGGTGCCGCGCGACCCCCACAGGAGCGCGTTGTTGGCCGGCATCCCCTTCAGGAACTGGCGGGTGTTGCTGATCATGACCTCCTTCTGCTTTTCGCAGCCGAGGAGGTCCTCCAGCCTGGTGTTATCCGTCACCTTGACCGCCTCGAGGTAGCCGGAGAAGGAATGGCGCCGCCAGCTTGCGGCGTGGCACTTGGTCCAGTCGACCGCTTTGACGGCCTTGGGGAGCAGCATTTCGACAGAGCTCAGCACGCGTTCGAGCTGGGCGACAACTTCCGGTTTCAGATTCAACATGTTCTATTTCCGTCCTGTTTGTGTCGGCTCCCGACCGCCAAATGGCGGGCAGGCGCTGGAGTATGGCCCCGGCAGATGCAGCTAAACCACGAATCCCGGAGAAAAAAGTCCAACCTGTATACGTCATCGCACGGCCTGCTGTCAAACAAAACGATGTACCGTCGGCTAATTGAGGCAGGGGGGGAGCGGCTTATCGCACAGGACCCAGGCGGTGAGCCCCGGGATTTTCACGCCGATCTTCGCCGCCATGATCAACAGGGAGTTGTCCAGGTGGAGCAGCGTCCGGATGAACGCGGTGGCAAGAGTGCCGCCCTGCCAGCAACCGATGCCGTCCGTGCTTTTGCGCCAGCTGAGGAGCTTGAAGAGAAGGAGCTTGGGGAGGAGCAGCGAGCCGAAGAGGTAGCCCGACGAGAGTACCTGCAGCCCCGCCCTCTTCAGGAGCCGCTCGATGCCGTCCAGCCGGTAGCGCCTGTGGTGTCCAAGGAACCGATCGTGGTCGCAGTAGAGGGCCGGGAAAGCGGGCACCGTGACCAGCACCCTTGCTCCCACCTTGGCATGGTCGCGTACCAGATCCTCCAGAAACCGGAGGTCATCCTGGATGTGCTCCACCACGTCCAGGAGCAGGACCAGGTCGTAGCGGTTCCCCTTCGGGGGCAACCGGGTCATGTACCTCGCGGCGGGGAAGCTCTCCTCCAACCGCTGTATTTGCTGCGGGGTGAGGTTGATGTCGACGGCGGCAATCGAGGAGGTCCGGCCAAGGGCGCTGCAAAGCGTGCGGCTCAGAAAGCCGTCCCCGCACCCCACGTCGAGGATGGCGATCCCGTCGCGCAGGGTGGTTTCCAGCAGCTTGCCGATCGCCTTGACCCGCGCCGTTTCCCAGGGGTGCCTCCCAGCCGTCTCATCCCGCATCTCCCTGAGATCCATGCCGCCTCCCGATCAGAACCGCAGTTCGCAGCCAAGGCCGGTAGCGTTGCCGGAGAGCATGGGCCGAAGCGACAAACGGCCGGCCACTGAAGATGCCGGTTTTCCTTCTTGTGCAGTTGCCACAGGGTGTGAGTAGTGCAGCAGGCGGGGGAGGATGAAGCCGGAGAAAAAACCTATCAGGGTCCCGGCCATGACGTCGGTGGCGTAGTGGTGGTCGGCCATGATGCGGACCACGCCGTCTGCCGCGGCGAGCCCTATCCCGGTCAGGCAGGCCGCCCGGTCCGCTGCGGGATCGCGGTACAGCGACTGGTACTCGTGGTGGTTGCAGACCAGGCCCGCTCCGGTCAAGGCAAAGGCGATGTGGCCGCTCGCCATGCTCCGGTTTTCCTGGTTACCCTCGCAGACGCCGTTTTGGCAGTTGCGCTTGAACGGTTTCTCCCGGCCGATGGTGTCCTGCAGCAGAGCCGAGACGAAGGAGGTGAAGGCGAATGACTCCAGGTTCACCATCTCGGTCTGCCAAAGGGTATCCCAGGCGCCATCGCGGACGCCGAGGGTCGCTGCGGAATCGAGCACCGGCGCCGCGATCATCCCCCACATCAGGATGTCGCCGATGGTGTGCGCCGCGTCCCTGTCGTCGCGGCCTCCCAGCCGGAGCAGGTCCCGGATCGACTCGTCGAATCCGTTGCGGGCCTTCCACTTGGCATCGGGCCTGCCGTACTCGCTCTCGACGTAGATCGCTCCGGCGCCGACGAGTGCGACACCGAGGTAGTTCTCCGGACCCGCCCTGCGCCAGCGCCACGGAGCAGCGGAGTCCCCGCCCCCGGGAGCCGCCAGGCCGGCTGAGGCCGCGTCAGGTTGGGCGGCAGGTGAAGCGGTAAGAGAGAAGCCGGGAGGAGGAGCATCGGATGCCGCAGCGCAAGCCGGAGCCGCCGGGAGGATCAAGGCCAGCGATATCAGCGCGATGTGTGCGAAGGGGAATTTGGACATACGATATTAAAGTCAATTAATATCGTGTTGTCAAACCGGGGCTGCAGTTAATCCTGCTCCGTCGCCAGTTCCAGCTCGCCGGTGTAGGAGAGCCATGCGAAGGAAAGCGCCAGCATGTCGGCCACCCCTCCCATGGTGAGGTTGAGGCTTACATAACGCTCGTTTCTCTGCGCCAGGAATCCGATGAAATCGCGGCGCTGCGCCACCATGAGTTCCAGCGTCCTGCCGTCCTCCCTGAGCATCGTCAGCCCCTGCATCCCGCAGCGGTGCAGGGCGGTCGTGTCCTCGACGGTGGCCATGAGACGGCCGAGCATGGCGTAGACGGCGCTCCCCCTGTTGCCGCCGGAGGCGATCTCGCCCCTGAAGGCCGGGAGGGCGGCATCGAAAAGGGAGGGGAAGCCGGCGAGGGCCTCGCCCCTGACCCCTCCGGCCCGGTAGGCGCTGCGGGCCCGGCTGCCGTTAGACTCCGGCTGGTCGGCGTCCGAGAAAAAGCGGGCGGCAAGGAGGGCTACCGCGCGGCTCAGCGCGCCCTCTTCCCGGGGGGGGACCCCGGAGCTCGCGCAAAGGAGCAGGCCGCTCAGGAAGATGTACCCCTTGTGGCAGTTGGTGCCGAGCGTCTCCAGCATCGTCTTTTCGGCCGCCATGCCGAGACGTACCTGGGCCGCCAGCTCTTCTCCCTGGCCGAGGGAATCACCGAGGTCGGCGAGGTAACGTGACACGATCCTGAGGGAGGCTTCCATCGTGTGGAGGGAGAGGTCGCGGTGCGAGCCGGAGTCGTTCAGGTCCACGAGCCCGGGCTTGGGGGTCAGGTAGAGTTCCATGAAGGCGCCGCGCACGAGGTCCAGCGCCAGCTGTCCGAGATCAGAGCGCATCTATCACCGCGTGTGCCCGCCTCATCAGCTCATCGCTTTCGTGTCTTTTGGCGCGGATGCAGGCGAGGGCCGGCTCGCCGCAGAGAAGACAGCTCCTGGGGGGAATGTCGAGTTGGTCCCGTCCCAGTTGCCGCCCGAGGTGGTCGAAGATGTCGATGTCGAGGAGTCTTCCGGCCGGGTGGGTCGACTCGAGGCAGATGGCGAGCCGCTTCAGCGGCGTGGCCTGCAGCCCGCTCCGGTAGAGGGCGAAGGGCCCCAGTTCGTCGCAGCCGCGCACGGTGGAATGCACCCTCAGCGCCTCGAGCAGCGCCTTCTCTCCCGATTCGAAAAGGCGCTCGGCCCGCGCCCCGGTCTTCTCCGGGCCGGGGAGGTTCAACGAAAGCATCACCGTCGCCGGGAACGGCGCGGGGAAGAGATCGTCCAGAAGCGCCTGCCGGCTCTCCCTCGCCCTGAGCAGGCTATCCCTTAACGCGTCGTACCGCATCTATGATGCTCCCGTCCCTGTATTCCACCACCGCCACCACCTCGTCCTCGAACTCCAGCGGGCGCGGCGTCCCGGTGATCTTGCAGATCTCCCGCTGCAGCTCGCCTATCTCCTTCACCGGGAGCTTTCTTCGGACCAGTTCTTCCTTCAGCTCGGCGTGCTTCCCGTTCACGGCGATCCCCCGCTCGGTGACCACCACGCCGATGGTCTCGCCGGGCGTGGTGACGGTGGTGACCCGGTCCTTGACGATGGGGAGCCTGCCGCGGATGGAGGGGGCCACGATGATGGAGAGCTTCGCCCCGGCCGCCGTGTCCGAGTGCCCGCCGGTGTTGTGCAGGAGGTACCCGTTCGACTCGGTGTTCACGTTGACGTTGAAGGAGGTGTCGACCTCGGTCGCCCCGAGGATGACGCAGTCGAGCCGGTTCACCACCGCGCCGCCGTTGAACGGGTTCGCGTAGAAATCGGCCCCGATCTCCTGGTGCGCCAGGTTCCTTCCTATGGAGCGGACCGCCTCCTGGTCGAAGCACTGCACGTCCATGAGCGAGGCGAAAAGCCCCTCCTCCAGCATCTCGACGAAGTACCCGGTGATGCCGCCGCAGCCGAAGCTCCCCTTGATGCCGCCGCGCCCCATGGCGCCGCGCACCTTGTCGGCGACCGCGAGCGAGATGCCGCCGCTGCCGGTCTGGAAGGAGAAGCCGTCCTTGAGAAGTCCGGAGACCTCGATGACCTGGGAGGCGTAGGTGGCGATCTGGAGCCCCACCGGATCGGTGGTGATCCTGGTGGTGGTGGAGACGATCTTCGCCGGGTCGCCGAGCCGCTCCACGGTGACCACGTAGTCCACCAGCGTCTGCGGGATGCTGATCGGGACCACCGGGAACGGGACCAGGTTGTCCGTCACCGCGACGACGCAGGAGGCGAAGAGGGCGTCGGTCTGGGCGTAACCCAGGCTGCCGCAGGCGGAGGGGCCGAAGTAGCCGTTCATGTTGCCGTACTCGTCGCAGCAGGGCGCCGCGATGAAGGCGACGTCGATCTTAACCGACCCTTCCATGATGGCGCGGGCCCGCCCGCCGTGGGAGCGGACCACGATCGGGCAGGAGAGCTCGCCCCGGCTCGCCATCTCGCCGATCAGGCCGTTCACGCCGCACTGGAAGCCTGCGATGACGCCGCTTTTTATGTGCGGGATGATCTCCGCGTGCACCGGGTGGACCGACGACGAGGCGATCCAGATCCCCTTCAGCCCCAGCTGCGCCAGCTCGGCCACGATCGCGTTCAGGAGGAAGTCGCCGTTTCTCAGCGCGTGGTGGGTGGCGATGGTCATCCCGTCCCTGAGGCCGGAGGCGACAATCGCCTCCCCGAGCGACGAAAGCCGCTTGCTCGTGCCGGGGTTCACGCGCCTCAGGGCGCGGGTGGCGACGTTTCCCTCGGGGGAAACCGAGTACGGGTCGCGGTAAGGGACCAGCTTCTTCCCGGCGTATGAATCCGGGATCTCCCTTCCCAGGCTATTGAGCGCCATGTATCGCCTCCTCGTCTATCAGCGTGTCGACCATGCCGTGGGCGTAGGCGGTCCTCAAAACGCGCGCCGCCCTCTTCACCACCGGGGCGTCCACCATCTTCCCTCCCAGCGCGATGACGCCGGTCCCGAGCTGCCTGGCCCGCTGGATCGCCTCGATCACCTGCAGGGCGTAGTCTACCTCGTGCTGCTTGGGGGCGAAGACCTCGTGCACCACCTCGATCTGGCGCGGGTTCACCAGGCATTTCCCGGTGTAGCCGAGCCTCTTGGCGTGCTCGGTCTCGGCCCGCAGCCCCTCCATGTCGGAGACGTCCGCGAAGATGGTGTCGACCGCCTGGATCCCGGCCGCCTTCGCGGCCCACAGGACCCTCATCCTCGCGTTGAAGAGTTCCTCGCCGCCGCGGGTACGCTCGATCTCCATGCTCGCCGTGTAGTCCTCGGCGCCGAAGGCCAAGGCGAAGATCCGCTGCGAGCTGTTGGCGATCCCGACCGCGTTGATCACCCCGAGCGCGCTCTCCAGCGACGGGAGCACCCGGAAGCGCCCGATCTCCACCTCCAGCTCCTCCTCGAACTCCGTCAAAAGCGTGTCGAGCCTCTCCACGATCTCCGGCGTGTCGGCCTTGGGGAGCCTGATCCCGTCCGGCATCGCCGGGAGCACCACCTTCAGGTCCTCGTACCCCCAGCGGGAATCGAGCGGGTTGATCCTGACCAGGAGTTCCTTGTTGCGGTCCGTGTAGTTCATCAGGAACCGCTTCACCAGGTGGCGCGCCGCGTCCTTCTCGGAGAGCGGGACCGCGTCCTCCAGGTCGATGATCACCGAGTCGCAGTTGAAGATCGGGATGTTCTGCAGCATGGAGGGCATGTTGCCGGGGACGTACAGAAGCGAGCGGCGCAGCTTGTAATCGGACATCAGGGGGCCTCCTCGTCGATGTAGATGGTGGGGATACCGCCTACCTTCGACACGTGCCGCTCGACGCCGGAGACGTCCAGCTCGGTGAGGACGATCTCGCAGGTGGCGAAGACCTCGGCGTCGTACATGTGCCCCCCGACCACCTCCCCGGACGACTTGGACATCATGATGTGGAAGTGGCAGTCGAGGAGGTCCGACTCGCCCGGCACGATGTTCCCCTGCAGCCCCAGAAGCTCGCACGGCCCCTCGATCTGGTGCACCGTGATGCGCGGCTGTGTGATCGGGAGCTTGGCCCCGGTCTTTATGCCGCGCAGCTTCACGTTCTTCACGCTCCCAAGGGCCGACACGATCATCGCGTAACGCACGTCCGTCAGGTGCGCGAATTGCAAAAGCCGGGTGGAAAGAGACTCCCCCGGCGTGATCTTGATGATGAAGCGCCTCCCCTGGGAGCACTCCTTGTACCAAAGGCCTTCCATTTATACCTCCGTTCCCCTCCGGATCGCCGTCTCCAGGCGGGCTTCGATGGCGTAGTCCAGCGCCCCGCGGTCGGTGATCCTCACCTCGCCGGCCTCGATCCCGTGCTGGGCGAGCACCTCGTCCACCTTGGCCCGGATCAGCTCTCCGAACTGCTTTTGCACCGTCGACTCTATGGTCACGCAGAGCGCCTCGGCGGGCGCCAGAAAAACCATCAGGTCGCTCGACTGCAGCGTCCCGGCCTGCACCTTCTTCACGATCTTCATCTCGACACCCCTTTGTCCCAGATCTTGATCCCCTCGCTGGAAAGGATGAAATCGAGCGTGGTTACCGGCACCAGCTCCGCTATCCCTTCCAACTCGCCGCGCGACAGCAGCTCCCGCACCCGCGAGGCGCTGATGGCCGCGCCGATGGCCGTTTTCCTTTCGATTTCCCGCACCTCGATGCCGAGCGGGGGGAGGATCCTGTGCATGGCGGCGTTGTAATCCGCCGTGGTCCGGCATAACGGCTCGCTTCCCACGAAGCGGGTCGTGACGTTGAAATATGGGGCGATGCGGGTGCCGAACAAAAGGAGGTCGAGTTCCATCTGCAGTGCGCCGCCGGGGTCGCCGTTCTTCAGGAAATAGGTGGGGAAGGTGACGCTGGAAATCGCGTACCAGGAAGTCTCCAGCACGGTGACGTTGGCGAGGTCGACCGTCCCCTCCTGCACCATCCTCAACCGGGCGTCGAAGGGGAACAGGGAGCGCTCCTCCCGCACCACGAAGAGGTAGAGCCGGTCCAAAGCGGAGGCCGCCTGCTCGACCAGGTAGCGGTGACCGAGCGTGAAGGGGTTGCAGTTCGCCACGATGGCGCCGTTGTCCCCCTGCACCACCTGCCGGCGGTAGCGGGAGAGGTAACGGGAAAGCCCGTCGCCGTACTCGAGGAGCGCCGTCTTTCCGGAGGAGGCCAGGAGGCTGAAGTTGAGCGCCTCGAAGGTGGGGACCAGCGTGGGGGAGGTGAAGACGAAGAAGGAGTCGATCCCCTCCTGGAAGCCCCGCCCCACCAGTTCGGTGGCCACCTCGTCGAGGAGGGTCCCCCCCTGGTGCGTGGCCGCCACGGTAAGCATCTTCAGGACCCGGCCCTGTCTGGCTCCGACGGCCACCAGGCGCCCAGCCTCGAACACCCCGACCAGGTCGTCGAAGGTCGGCTCGAATCTGAGTCCGCTCTCTTCGACAAGCGCCCGGGCCTGCCTCAGGTCATCTGTGGAGAGTAGTGAAGTCACCATTTGGCAAGCGTAGCACCATTCAGATGTAAACGTAACCTTGTATACCAAAAAAGCTTGACTCTCACCGGCAGCGGTGGATGCCCCTCTCTCAGGGGGCCGCCACCCACCTGCGCAACCCACATGACACAGAGAAATTTCTATGATTTGCGACTGCGGTTGTGCTAGTTTGTCAAACTGCCCAATGGAAAGCTGCAACGGTTCTCAGGACAAAAAATCTTCCCAGAGACGCTAATGACCACCATCTCCATAGTAATCCCCGCACATAACGAAGCCGAGAACATAGGCATCCTGATCGATGAAATCCTCGCCACCAAAATAGAGTGCGAGATCGTAGTGGTCGACGATGCCAGCACCGACGACACCCATGCACGCCTTCTCACGCTGAAACAGACGGTCCCCACGCTGAAGGTCATCCAGCACGACAGGTCCTACGGCCAGAGCGCCGCCGTCTCGACCGGGATCAGACACGCCTGCGGCGACCTGATAGCGACCATGGACGGCGACGGCCAGAACAACCCCGCCGACATCCCGAGGATGGTCGAGGCGATCCTCAAAAGCGACAACGGCAACCTCAGGATGGTGGCAGGGTACCGGAAGAAAAGGGACGATCCCCCCTGGCGCATCCTCTCCTCGAAGCTCGCCAACGCCTACCGGCGCTTTTTCCTGAGGGACGAAACCCCCGATACCGGGTGCGGGCTCAAGGTCTTTTACCGCTCCGCATTTCTCAACCTCCCCTTTTTCAATCACATGCACCGCTTTCTCCCTGCCCTGATCAAGATGCAGGGTGGCGACGTCATCTCGGTCGAGGTGAGCCACAGGGCCCGGGCCCACGGCGTCTCGAAGTACGGGACCCTGAACCGGCTCTGGGTCGGCATCGTCGACATCTTCGGGGTCTGCTGGCTCCGGATGAGGGCAAAGAACGTCAAGATCACGAGGTGCGACTGAATGAATTTATCCGAGAAAACCTGGGTCGCCATCGGCCTGGCCGGCCAGTTCTTTTTCACCATGCGTTTCGTGTTGCAGTGGATCGCCACCGAGAAGAACAGGAGGAGCGTCATTCCCGAGTCCTTCTGGTATTTCAGCATCTTCGGCTCGCTGATCCTGCTCGTTTACTCCCTGTACCGCAAGGACCCCGTGTTCATCCTCGGGCAGGCGTTCGGCACCACCGTCTATCTCAGGAACCTTTTTTTCATTCACAAGGAAAAGAAAGATGCCGCAGCAACCGATTAAGCAGTTGTGGTTTCCCTTTCTCCTGCTCATCGTCCCGGGAATCCTTTTCGCCCTTTTGCTGCCCTACTTTCCCGTCGATGAAACCAGGTACCTCTCCGTCGCCTGGGAGATGTGGCTGAACAACTCCTTCATCGTTCCGATCCAGAACGCGCTTCCCTATTCGCACAAGCCCCCCTTCCTTTTCTGGCTGTTCGACCTCGACTGGCTCGTCTTCGGGGTGAACGGGGTCACGCTCCGTTTCATACCGCTTCTGTTCAGCCTTTTGAACGTCGCGCTGGTTTTCAGGATAGCCATGCAGCTGTGGGACGACGAGAAGACGGCGCGTTACGCGGCCATCGTCCTTTCCTCCACCCTCTCCTACCTCCTCTGGTCCTCCGTCATCATGTTCGACGTGATCCTCGCCACCTGGGTGCTCCTGGCGGTTTCGGGGTTCATCTCCGCGGCGAAGGCGCCCCGGCCGGCGCCGTTTCTGCTGGCAGGCGTCGCGATCGGGTTCGGGATACTCACCAAGGGGCCGGCCGTCCTGGTCTACATCCTCCCGGCGGCGCTGCTCTCCTTCCTGTGGATGCCCAAGGAGGACTTCTCCGGCAGGTGGTACGGCTGGCTCGCGCTCTCCCTGGCGGTTGGGATCGCAGTCCTGCTCCTCTGGCTGGTCCCCGCGGCTCTGACCGGAAGCGAGAGCTACCGGCGGGCCATCCTGTGGGGGCAGACGGTGAACCGCATGGCGAACTCCTTCGCCCACAAGAGGCCGCTTTGGTGGTACATCCCCTGGATCCCCGCGCTGCTGATGCCGTGGATGCTCTTCCCGCCTGCCTGGAAGCGCCTGTCGCGCCTCACCGGCGATGCCGGCTGCCGGATGGTGGTCATCTGGCTCCTTGGCAGCTTCGTCATCTTCTCCCTTTTGAGCGGGAAGCAGGTGCATTACATGATCCCGGTGCTCCCCACCTTCAGCCTCCTGATGTCGAGGAGCATCGCCTCCTTCGAGAGCGAAGGGAATCACGGCCGCTGGCATCTCCCCGTCGCATTCTTCTACCTGCTGGCCGGGGGCATCCTACTGTCGGCCACATTCGTGAAGCAGGGCCACCTGCTCCGTAACTTCGACCTCGCGGACCTGAGGGGGGCGGCCGTCGTGCTGGTCCTGCTGGGGGGCGTCATGGCGCTCTTGAGGCCACCCAGCATGGGCGCCCTGCTGAACCGGGTCGCCGTCTCCTCCCTCGTTTTTTGCGCGGTCGTGCTGGTCGGCGGCAACACCCTGTTCCGGAGGTACGACCTGAGCGCGATATCGCAGGCCGTGCGGCTCAAGCAGGAGCAGGGGTACAGCGTGATCCACAACGGCAAGTATCACGGCCAGTTCCACTTCGTGGGACGGTTGCGCCAGCCGCTTGTCGAGTTGGGGACCAGGGAGGCGATCGCGGATTACGCCGCCAAGCATGAGAAGGTGGCCCTGGTGACCTACGAGCCGCAGGAAAAGCCGATGGAGGCCAGGGAACTCTATTTCCGGCAGCCGTTCAGAAGCAAGCAGGTCGTGTTGTTGAACCGCGAGGGGATCTCCCGCTTCGTATCCTCCCCCCAATAATCCGTTTTCACATCCTCCGCCTCACGCGAACTGAAAAGGCCCACCGGCATCGACCGGTGGGCCTTTTCTTGCTGTTTGGCTCCGAAAAAAACTAGCGGTACCCCGCCTCCTTCCATGCCGCCACCCCACCCTTCATGGCCGACACCTTGTAAAATCCCTTCTCTGCGAATTCAGCTGCCCGACCGGCAGACGTGTGCTCCTGCGGTCATTGGCAATAGAAGATCAGCTCCTTGTCCTTTGGTATCTCCGGGAGCCGGGCGTTGAATTCGCCCATAGTGAGCGCTTTCTCCAGCCGGATCCCCCCGCACATCTCCTCGCTGTCGTAGGCGCAGACGAACAGGGCCTGCCCCCCCTGCACCTTGCTGCGCGCCTCTTGTACCGATATCCGTTTTGCCTCTGCCATTTTTTCCTCCTTTCATCCTTGCCAAAGATGGGCCTGAAAACTGACTTCCGCTCGGGCCCCGGATGCGGACCGAACCGTAAAAGAGTAGCAGACAAACCGTGCGGGGACAGAGGCTGACCGATTAAAAATCAGTCTCGACCAATCTCCGACACGACATCCCTTTTCCGCTTATCTGTCGCGCTAGCGACCTCCCTCCCCTTCAAGGGGAGGGGCGGGGTCACTGTGGTAGGGGCGAATAATCATTCGCCCCTACTCCGGTTCTTCGCTGAAGCCGCAAGTCTTCCCCCCTCCCAACCTCCCCCCGCTGGGGGGAGGAGTAAGTGGTTACTAGTGGGTAAAGCTCTTAACTTAACGGCAGTGATGGTCGAGGTGGGGGTGGGTGAGCCGGACCGGTCGGCGCCTTGCGGCCGGGAAGCGGGAAGCTACACTAGCGCCTATGAAACGGAAACCGAAACGATACCGTCTTCTCCCGCTCCTGTCCCTGACGCTGCTCACGCTGCTGGTTTCGCTCAACGGCTGCAACGCCCGGCGCGACTATCAGGCGGCGCTGCTTCTTGAGGACATCGCCGCCGGGAAGGCTCCGAGCCGACTGAAGTCGGCCACAACTGAGCCGGTGCGGCGAGCGGTTACCTTCACCGTCCCGGGGCGGACGCTCGGGGGGGATCTCTACCTGGCGGGGACAAAGCCGATGGCGGGGGTGCTGCTTTTGCCGGGGGCCGCTGAAAACGGGAAGGACGATCCGCGCCTGCAGGCGTTCGCCGGGAGCCTCGCGCGCGCCGGTTTCGCCGTCATGGTCCCCGACCTCGCCGGATTGCGCACCCTTCGTGTCACTAGCAGCGACATCGCCGACACCGTCGAGGCCTTCTCCTGGCTGGCCGGCAGGGAGGACCTCGCTCCGGAGGGGAGGGCCGGCTTTTTATCCTTCAGCTACGCCTGCGGCCCGGCGATCCTGGCCGCACTCCACCCCGCCATCGCCCCGCGGGTCAGATTCGTCATGTCGGTGGGGGGATATTTCAGCCTCCCGGAGCTGCTCACTTTCTTCACCACCGGCTACTACCTGCGGGACGGGGAGTGGCGTTTCATGCAGCCCAACGGCTACGGCAAATGGATCTTCGTGGCGAGCAACATCGGCCGCCTGCGCGCCACCACGGACCAGGAACTCTTCCGGCAGCTGGCACGGCGAAAGCTGGCCGACCTGGAAGCGCCGGTGGGGGACCTGGTGCGGCGGCTCACCCCGGAAGGAAGAAGCGTGTACGACTTCGTCGACAACCGCGATCCGGCCCGGGCGCTTCCCCTCATGGAACGGCTCCCTGCCGCGATACGCCGCGAGATCGACGCCCTGGACCTGGCAAAGCACGACCTGAGCCGCCTGCGCGCCCGTTTCATCCTGGTGCACGGCTACGACGACGACATCATCCCCTACACGCAAAGCGTCGCCCTTGAAAGACACCTCCCACCCGGCACGACACGGCTCTACCTGGTGCGCGGCCTCCAGCACGTGGAGCTGGAACCGCGGGTCATCGACAAGTACCGGCTCTGGAGAGCCCTCTCAGCCCTTTTGCGCTCCGCGTCCTAGCCCCCCGGCTGGCCCGACATCTTCACCACCTTTATCTCGCCGTTGCCCATGTCGTAGACCCAGCCGTGGATCTTCAACTTCTTGTCGGTCATCGCCTTGCGCACAAAGGGATACTCCTGCAGATGCTCCAGTTGCAGCCGGACGTTCTCCTCCACTATCAGGTTCATCCGCAGTTCCGGGTCCATCTCGATATGCAGCGCCGCGATTTTTTCGTCCACCCGCTCCTTCGCCTTGTAGGCGTTGCTCAGCCAGATCGGGATGTACTTGTCGTCGCTGTTTTCATTGACCAGCGCGTGGATGCCGCCACAACCGTAATGGCCGCAGATGACGATATCCGGAATCTGCAGGTGGTTGATGGAGAACTCGAGGACCGCGCTGAGGTTCCAGTCGTTGTTCGCAACGATGTTCCCGACGTTGCGGTGCACGAAGACCTCCCCCGCCCTGGTCTGCGTGATGGTGTTCACCGGCACCCGGGAATCGGAGCAGCCGATCCAGAGCACCGTCGGTTTCTGGTCCTTGGCCAGAGTGATGAAGAACTCCTTTTCCTTCTCGAACGTTTCCGATACGAACCGCTTGTTCCCCTCCAAAAGAGTCGTGATCATGGCTCCCCGCTCCCCGCCGCAGCGACTATAAAGATGGATTTCACTGTCAGGCGCCTGCGGCACTGTCAGCACCACAGACAACACCTCCTGCAAGTGCTTAAAAAGTACTATCAAATGAGGGAAAGTCCAGCAAAGGGGTGGATGAGGCAGGTTCTATGAGGCAGGTTCTACGTTCTACCAACGTGCCTGTAACAGAAATGACCTAGATGGGTCAGCGCGAAACGGTTGCATGGGCCATGGCTTCCCCCGGTGGCGTCAGCTTTCCCCGTACAGACCGGTCAGCACGGCTTCAGCCAGGACATGCCCCTCCATGGCCACGTTCAATTGCCCCTTGCTCGCGGTCCCCGCCAGGTCCAGCTGCGCATCCAGGGCATACAGCCTGAAGACGTAGCGGTGCGTCCCTGAAGGGGGACACGGGCCGCCGTACTTGCTGTGCCCCCAGCTGTTCCTGCCGATCACCGACTCCCGCGGCTGCGCCTGCTGCGCCAGGGTCGTCGTGCCGGGGTCGATGTTCCAGACGATCCAGTGCACCCAGAGGCCGTTAGGCGCATCCGGATCCTCCAGCACCAGCGCCAGCGACTTGGTGCCGGGCGGGGTGCCGGCGATGCGGAGTTCCGGGCTGATGTTGTCCCCGTCGCAGGTGTACTTGGCGGGAATTCTCCCGTTTTCCTTGAATTCAGGGCTGGTCAATCGCATCTGTGCCATAAGTCACCCCCTGTTGTTTTCCTTTCCTCATCGGCCGCTTCCCTGCGGGATGCCGGCCGTCCATATTTCGATCACCAGATCATCCACCTGGGCGAACTGCTCCGACAGGGAGCCTGTCGGCCTGAAGATCTCCAGGCTCCACTGGCCGTCCGCAGTCGTACCGCCGATGGGACTGGCGTTCATGTGCGTCACCGCCCCGCCCACTTCCGAGATGCGAACCGAGCGCCGGTTTTCCATCCGCCCCAGCAGGCACGGCGGAAGGGTCGACTGGTCCTCCTCCACCCTCTTCCCCGACCTCAGATAGAGCGCCGCATCGGGGAGCCGGACCAGCGCCGACCACGGCACCGTCCCCGCCTCCCCCACCAAAGACGCGCTGATACCGCGCACGCGGCAGTTGTCGAACCCCTGGAAGAGGTCGAGGGGTACCTGGAACCTCACCGAGAAGCTGTCCCTGGCATGCCTTAACTGCCCCCAGGCGTTCCGGTTCATCAGGGCCCGGACCGAGAAAGCCCGGGTGAAGGTCTGCGTCCTTAGCCGGTATCGCACGAGCCACTCGATCGCGTCGCGTGTCCAGATGGAGAGGCTGGTAATGGAGGCGCCCAGCGTATCGGCCCAGGAATTCAGCGGCGACGGCTCCCCGTCGTACCCGAAGTACCTGCCGAGCCCCCCCTCGGCCACGCTCACCCGGTTTATCGCCTCCTCGTAATCGCGGCAAAGACGTTTCAGCACCAGGTCGCGCTGCTCGTCGAGTGCGAAGGGCCTCCCCGGGCCGGCGAGTTCCTTTTTCCGCAGCGCGGCTTCCGCCCTCAGGTCGAGAGAACTCCTGATTTCCAGAGCGGCCGCCTCGACAGGCGCCACCCTCTCCCCTTCCTCCGGCACGCGCCCCTCTTCTTCCTCCTTCCTCTCTTCCACCTCGGCCCGCAGCCCCTCCGAAGCGGCTTCCGCTTCAGGAGCCCGGGCGGGTTCCTCTTTCGACGCCGCCTCAGCTTTTCGCTTTCTGTCCAGCTCGACTTGTTTCTCCTGGATCTCCAGGTCGTGGCTGAACTCGCTCCAGGCACGGTCAAGGAGGGAGTATTCCCTGTGATCGAGAAGACACCTGTCCAGAAGTATCGCTGCCTGGTCCAGGAGCGCCTCCGCGTGCCGGGGGGTGAAATTTGCGGCCAGCATCTCCGGGTCCGGACGATAGCTCACGATGTTGCACGCCGGCTTGCTCATCTGCTACCTCCTGTTTTACCGGTGAATCCAAACGAAGAGGGGGCAGCGTCGGCTGCCCCCTGCTCGTCACAGCAAGCTGGTCCTGGCCCCCTCGGAAAGGCGGGAGATCATCTCCTGGCAGATCTTCTCGGTGTTCTGGCAGGCGGAGCGGCAGATCCGGCAGTGCTGGTGCATCTCCGCATGGATCTCGCACTCCTGCGCGCAGACGCGGCACGACACCACGCAGCTCTCCAGCTGCGCCCGCAGCAGCTGCGTCACCACATCCGTCTGACGCGACAGGATGCGGGCGGTGGTCTGGCAGATGTCGGCGCAGTCGAGGTTGATCCCGATGCACCTGGTGAGCCTCTGGACGCTATCCTCTCCCAGGCAGGCGTCGGCGCAGGAGGTGCAGACGTCGGCGCACTCGACGCAGGCGTTGATGCATTCGGCCAGCACGGTGGTGTCCAGCGTCAGCTTTCTCGGATGGGCGGCAAACATTTCCGTCGTCTTCATGATGTTCTCCTGTTTTAGGTTGATTGGCGGCACTACAATTAGCCAATTCTAACCGTGCGGCAGGATAATTCAACGAACTCCTTCCTGCGGCAGCTGCAGGAGGTTTTCCTTTCCGGAAAGAGCGCCGCCGGCCACTGCCTGATAAGCAGCGCCTCCTGCTCGTTGATCCCGAGCGACAGCAGGAATGCGTGATGAGGGGGGGGCACCCCGACTACGGTGGTGCGAGAGTTGCATCCTTGCTGGCCCACGAGGCAAGATCTACGACCGACAGGGGGGAAACGAGCATGACTTCGGCAAAGACAGGAGATACGGTCACCATCAGCTACATAGGGACACTCGACGACGGCACCATCTTTCACAGCACCGAGGAACAGGGGCCGCTGACGGTCACTCTCGGCGCAGGGGAGCTCTTTCCGGCACTGGAGCAGGCGATCATCGGGATGCGGGTGACCGACACCAGGAACATCTTCCTTTGCGCCTCCGAGGCGTACGGCGCGCGCCGCGACGAGAACCTCATCCGGGTCTCGCGCGGCTCCTTCCCTGCCGAAAAAGAGATCACCCCGGGTCAAAAACTGGGCATAGAATTCGCCGGCGGGGCCTCCAGAGTCATGGTGGTCACCGAGGTCACGGAAACCGCGGTCACCCTGGACGGAAACCACCCGCTTGCGGGACTGAACCTCACCTTCGCCCTCCGGCTGGACCTGATTCAATAACGCCGCGTCTGTTTCAAATGCTCTCTTTCCACCGGTTCAAAGCTTCGGTGAGCCTGCCCGAGACCTCGGCAAGCTCGCCTCCGAACCCCATCATACTTTCCGCTTCACCCTTTTTACCCTGCGCGGCCAGCTGGGCCACCTTTGCCGCTACCCGGTGGAACTCGGCATGCAGTTGCTTCACCTTCCGGTAGTGCAGCGAGGACTTTTGCCTGCCGACCGACGTCACCCCTTCCAGCCATTTGCCGAAACGGCATTCGCTCTCCGTGATCCCTCCAGCCGGGACCGCCGTCCCGCCCTGGACGAGAAGGTTCAGGTCGAACTTCCACATCGCGTGCTCGGTGATTGCGTTGTTGATCTCTTGCTTGTCCATGCATGTACCTTCGACTCTGCTTGGTGATGAAGCTTAGGATAAGAGGCGGCACATCCATTACAGCCACTTTGATTGTACCAAGGCGGGACGGCTGTCAAAGGCCCGCTGAATTATAAATATTTAACACCATGGTCCGTCACGGCGTGTTTACATAAGGCGCACAAGAATTCATAATGCGCCCTTATTAAGTTTATTATAGCGAGATTTCCAGGACGGCCTTCAACGCCGCAACAGAAGGGGTTACATCGGCACTATCTTTACCGGCTCCCTGTCTTATGAATTTTTTATTATTGCTCCTTATCAGGCGTCTTATTCGCAGAGCCCGAGTTCCAGAGCTGCAGGTTGTCATGGCAATCGCGGCGGAATATGGTTATAATTTACTGATTATGGCATCGGCGACGGGCTTTGATTCAGGAATCGTCTAACGATATACAGTCGAGGTATGGAACCATGGCGGAAGGTCTGGGGCTTAGAAAATTTCTCGCACCGGAATTCATCTTCGGTGACGGAGCAAGGAGACTCGCCGGGCGTTACGCGAAGAACCTCGGAGGACGCAAGATCCTGGTCGTTTCCGACCCCGGGGTGGTAAAGGCCGGCTGGACCAAGGACGTGACGGACAGCCTGGAGGAGGCGGGGCTTCCCTATGTCGTTTTCACCGCGGTCACGCCCAACCCTAAGGCAGGGGAAGTGATGGCGGGGGTGGCTTTCTACCAGGCCGAGCGCTGCGACGCGCTGGTCGCGGTGGGGGGAGGGAGCCCCATCGACTGCGCCAAGGGTATCGGCATCGTCTGCTCCAACAAGAGGCACATCCTGGAGTTCGAGGGGGTCGATATGGTGAAGTCCCCCATGCCCCCGCTGATCTGCATCCCGACCACCGGGGGGACCTCCGCCGACGTCTCCCAGTTCGCCATCATCAGCAACCCTGTGGAAAGGGTGAAGATAGCCATAATCAGCAAGTCGGTGGTCCCCGACATCGCCCTGATCGACCCGGTCACCCTCACCTCCATGGACCCCTACCTGACCGCCTGCACCGGCCTCGACGCCATGACCCACGCCATAGAGGCCTACGTATCCACCGCCCGCTCCTCCATGACCGACCTGCATGCCCTGGAAGCGCTGCGACTCCTCTCGACGAACCTGGTCCCGAGCATCCGCAACCTCCACGACCAGGAACTCAGGAGCAACGTGATGATGGGGAGCCTGCAGGCGGGTCTCGCCTTCTCCAACGCCATCCTGGGCGCCAACCACGCCATGGCGCACAGCCTAGGCGGCGCCCTCGACCTGGCTCACGGCGAGTGCAACGCGATACTTCTGGACCACGTCATCGAGTTCAACTTCGCCTCGGCCCCCGAGCGGTTCGAGCGGATAGCCGAGGCGATGGGGCTCGACCTGCGCGGCAGGACCCTCGTTCAGAAGAAGAAGCTCCTTTTGCAGCATGTGAGGGCGCTGAAGAGGGAGGCCGGCGTCTTCCGGACCCTTGCCGAGGTGGGGGTGGGGCGCGGCGATGTCGCCATCTACAGCGAGCACGCCCTGAAGGACCCTTGCATGGCGACCAACCCGCGGCGGGCTTCGAAAAGGGACATAGAGGTCGTCTATGAAGAATCCCTCTGATCCGCCCGACGCCCTGGAAGCCCTGCGGCGGAAGCTCGCCGGGCTCGGGGATGCCTCGGTCCGTAAGACCTACTACCCCGAACTGCAGGAGCGCCTCGAAGAACTGGAGCGCCTGAGGGCATTCCTCGACCACAGCAACGACGCCATCTTCCTGGTCGAGGTCGTTACCGGGCGCATCGTGGACGTCAACGACTCCGCAAGCAGCCAGATGGGGTGGAGCCGCGACGAACTTTTGCAGCGCTCCCTCTTCGACGTTTCCGGCCTGCAGGAAGATCCCGCCGCCCAATCCCTGATCCGCTCCCCCGAGGCGGAGGGGAGCGTGCGCGAACTGATCGTCGCCGACCTGTACAGACGGGACGGCGGACGGTTCTGCGCGGAGCTGACCCTGAACCGGATGCAGTTCCGCGACCGGGCCTACGTCCTCGCCGTCGCCCGCGACATCACCAGGCGCATGGCGGTGGAGGAGGCGCTGCGAGAGAGCGAGGAGTTCCTCAAGAACATCGTCGACAACATCCCGGCCATGGTCTTCGCCAAGGACGTGGACACGCTGCGCTTCGTCACCATCAACAAGGCGGGCGAGGAACTCCTGGGCTACTCCCGGGAGGAGATCCTCGGGAAAAGCAACTTCGATCTCTTCCCGCCGGAGCAGGCCGAGTTCTTCAGCAGCAAGGACCGCGAGACCCTGGAGAAGGGGGAGTTGGTGGAGATCCCCGAAGAGGTGATCACCACGAGGAACGGGGACGCCATCCTGCGGACCAAGAAGATCCCGCTTCTGGACGACCAGGGAAAGGCGCGCTACCTGCTCGGCATAGCCGAGGACATAACCGAGCGGAAGCATCTTGAGGAGAAGCTGCTGCAGTCGCAGAAGATGGAGGCGATCGGCCAGCTCGCCGGCGGGGTCGCCCACGACTTCAACAACATCCTCATGGTGATCATGGGGTACGGCAGCATCCTGAAAAACGAGGGGGGGCTGGAGCCGCGGCAGAGTGAGCATGTCCAGCATATCATGGACGCGGCGGACAAGGCGGCGCAGCTCACCACCGGGCTCCTGGCTTTCAGCCGCAAGCAGGTGATCAAGCCGCAGACGGCAGACCTGAACGAGGTGATCCTGCACGTCGGGAAGTTCCTCTCCCGGATCATCGGCGAGGACGTGCGGCTGAAGTCGGTGCTGTCGGAGCTAGACCTCTCGGTGGAGATCGACCGGGGGCAGATCGAGCAGGTGCTGGTCAACCTGGCGACCAACGCGCGCGACGCGATGCCCAGGGGGGGGCTCCTCACCCTGGAGACGAGCCTGCAGCGCCTTGACGAGCCGTTCGTGGAGACCAACGATTTCGGGGAACCGGGGCCGTACGCGGTGATAACGGTCTCCGACACCGGCGTCGGGATGGACGAAGCGACCAGAAGAAAGATCTTCGAGCCGTTCTTCACCACCAAGGAGACGGGGAAGGGCACCGGCCTCGGGATGTCGATCGTCTACGGGATCATCAAGCAGCACAACGGCTTCATCAACGTCTACAGCGAGCCCGACCTCGGGACCACCTTCCGCATCTACCTGCCGATCAGCCCCACCAGCCCGCTGGCCACCGCGGAACCCCCGGTTGCCGAGGCGGCCCCGGGCGGAGCCGAGACCGTCATGGTGGTCGAGGACGAGGCCAACCTCCGCCTGCTGCTGGAAAGCATCCTGACCGGTGCCGGTTACCGGGTAATGGTCGCCGAGGACGGGCTGGTGGCGGTGGAGAAGTTCGCCGAGAACCGCGACCAGGTGGCGCTGATCCTCATGGACATGATCATGCCGGGGATGAGCGGGAAGGATGCCTGCCGGGCCATCCGTGAAATCAACCCCGCGGTGAAGGTGCTGTACACCAGCGGCTACACCATGGACATCATCAAGTCGCGGGACTTCGTCGACGACGGAACCGAACTCCTGATGAAACCGGTCCGCCCGCTGGAACTTCTGAAAAAGATCCGCGAGATGCTGGACAAGTAACCCCGCCCCTCTTCGCCTATCCCCCCTGTTCCGACTCCTTCCTCGTAGCTTCAGATTCGACACTCTTGCGCATTGTTGGCTTACTTACCCTCTTCCATCCCCTCGCCCTCCGGGAGAGGGTGGCCGAAGGCCGGGTGAGGGCGTTGCCACGAAGCGGGAATGCCGCAGGAGCCCCCCTCACCCCGGCCCTCTCCCGTAGGGCGAGGGAGAGTTGGCGCGGGACGGGGAACTGCTTGCACCGAAGGGAATCCTTGATCAGGGGATTCACCCCCTGTAGCGCAAGAGGAAAAGCTCGTCGCCGTAGCGGTTCGCCATTTCAAGTTCTTCGTTGGAGAGTTCAGCGGCAGGGACGGGGGTGCGGAAGCGGCGCAGGAAACTGCGGGCAGCGCCGTCCAGCGGGCCGATCCGGTGCCCGAGGCGCCCGGGGATATGCAGCGGCGCCACCCGGAAGGGCGACAGCGCCTTTGAGAGGCAGGGGTTGATCACGAAGGTGGCGTCCGCAGCGGAGCCGCTCCCCTTGACGTTGCGCCCGAGGTAGAGGACGAAGTTGCCGGGGGATCTCCGCTCCCTCTCCAGCTCCCGGATCCGGGCCACTTCCCCTTCCACCTCCGGCAGCGCCCCGGCATGGGCGAAGAGAAGCGGCTGCAACCCGCTCGAGGAGACCATCTCCATGAACCGGTCGATCCGGTAGGTCGTGACCAGGGGATGCAGCAGGGCGTCCGCGAGACCGCAACGGAAGGAGACCTCGTCCGACTCCTCGAAGAAGCGCTTCAGGCGTGATCCCTCTTTGCTGCGGGCCACCATCTTCAGCACCTCCGCCGGCTGTTCCACCTTCAGGATGCGCAGGGCGCGCCGGATCGACTCCTCCTCGCGGCGCGTGTAGCGGCTGTAGACCATCACCCTCAGGATCCCCCCCTCTCCCAGCCTCGAAGAGAGCGAGACGAGCCCCGCCTCCGGGTCGTCCAGGTGGTGCAGCACCCCGTAGGCGTCTATGAAGCCGAAGGGGCCGGGGGCGTGCGACGGGTCGCGAAGATCCCCCTTCAGGAACCGCGAAGTGGTGATCCCGTGCAGCAGGCAGTGCAGCCGGGCCCGCGCCAGGCTCTTGCCGGAGAGGTCGAGCGCCGTGATGGCGCAGTCGGGGTTGGCAAGGGAGAAGGGATACGGTGCGAAGCTGCCGCACCCGGCGATCAGGATGCGCTTCAGGTTTTGAGGAGGGAGTTCGCCGTTGAAGCGGCTCCAGAGGGCGGCGAGGTTGTTGGCGTAGGTATCGAAGCGGCGCACCGAGGCGAGCAGCGGGTAGTTCGGGTAGGGGTAAAGCTCGTAATGGCGGCGCACTGAGTCGGACATGGCCCACACTCTACCAATTTGCCGCCCCCCTTGGCAAGGGGCGATGCGGCCGCTGCCGCATCGGCCCCGCTACGGGGAATTTCCCGCTTCGCCTCAGAAGGTGAACCGGTTCACCATCCGGGAAAGCTTTTCCACCTCCCGCTCCAGGTCCCGGGCCGCCAGCAGCGACTCGACCGCGCCGGAGGCGTTCTTCTCGGTGACCACGGTGATCTGCGCGGCCCTGGCGTTGATCTGCTCAAGCCCCGTGGTCTGGTCCTCGATATGGGCCATGATGTCGTCGGCAAACTTCGCTATGGCGCTGGCTCCCTGCACCGCGCCCTCCAGTTGCCGGTCCATCTCCCTTGTGAGTGCGACCCCCTCCTTGGAAAGCGCCAGTGCGGTCATCGTGAGCGATCCGGTCGTCCTGGCCGAACCCGCCGATTTCGCGGCAAGGGTGCGTATCTCGTCGGTCATCACCTTGAACTCGTCGCCCGCCCCCTCCACGTGGGCGGCCTCGATGGCGGCGTTCACCCCCAGCAGGTTGGCAAACCTCGCGATGTTGAGGAGGCTCGCGATGAGGGACGACAATTCCTCCCGGTGCTCCAGGCCCAGCTTCTTCTCGAACTCCTTCATGGAGGCCGCCGTTTGGGAGCAGTGCCGGGAGAGTTTGCGGATCTCCTGGGCCACCACGCCGAAGCCGCCGGCCGAGATCCTCATCCTGGCGGCTTTCTCGATGGTGCTGTTGGCCAGCACCCCGGTCTCCTGCGCTATGCCGTCTATGTCCGTGGCGATGCTCGCGGTGCTTTCGGCCGCCCTGCTGATCTCGTCCATCGAGGCGAGCATCCTGTTCATCGATTCCTTGGCCTGGAGTATCGCCTCGGTGGCCTGCTTCGCATCGGCATGCGCCTCCTTGGATCTCCGGGCGCTCTGCGTCGCCGTTTCCGAAAGGAGCCCCAGCTTCACCGAGGTCTCGCCCAATTCCCGGCTCTGTTCGCTGGCGCCGCTGGCAAAGGAGGAACTGATGGTGGTGATCTTGCGTCCCACCTCGGACACCAGGGAGACCGCCTCCGATACCTGGGCTATGGCGCCGTTCAGTTCTCCGGCCGTGGAGTTCATCGACTTCCGGATGGCGGCATGCTCGCCGCGGTACTTACCGCTCATCCTGCTCTTCAGGTCGTAGCGCGCCAGCCGGTCCAGCACCTCGCCCGCCTCCTGGATCGGCGCGATTACGGCGTCCAGAGTGCTGTTGAAGCCTGCGAGCAACTCCTTCCAGATCCCCTCGTAGTCCCAGTCGTTGCCCCGCGTCTTCAGCTTCCCTTCGCCTATGCTGTTGGTGAGGTGCACCGCCTCGCCATGCATCCCGTACAGGATGGCGAGGAGCGCGTTTATGTTCTGCTTGATCCTGTTGTATTCCCCCTGGTACTCCTCGATCACGAACGGGGGGAGTTCGCCCCGGGCGATCTGCTCCAGCGCCCCCCCGGCAAGCCTCATGGGAATGACGAGGGAGTCGATCATGCCGTTGATCAGGCGCACCGTTTCCGCGTCCTCGGGGCAAAGCCCGGTCACGTCGCCGCGGACGTCGAGCTTGCCTGCGATCATGCCGTCCGACAATTTCCTCACGACCTGGTTGACTCCCTTATTCATTATGGCCTCCCTCTACCAGCCCCCGTACGGCGGCGACAGCCCGATCAATGGCCTGCGAGACTTCCCTGGTCATGAACTCGCGGGTTCGGTTGAAACAGCGCCCCTCGATCCCCACCAGCGTCACCCGTTCCGGGACCTGCTCCGGGGTCAGGATTCTGCCGATCTCGATCGCTTCCCTCAAACCCAGGCCGTGCGCCGAGATCTCCGGGCCGCTTTGCGGCAGCTCGCTCCACGCCAGCAGGTGCACCGTTCCGGGAGCGGCCCCCAGCTGGACCGCGTCCACCACGACCAGGTCCGTTTCGCCATCCAAAAGCGGCAGGATGTCGACGCCGCCGACCCCGCAATACTCGACCCGCGCGGCGACGGCTCCGAGCCGGCAATACACCTCGTACCCGGCCGCGTCGTCGGCGATCAGTTCGTTGCCGATGCAGATGACTACTGTACGGCGGTCGCGAAGCTGCATTGCTCCCCCGCCGAAACGATCCTCGACTTCACCGGCCGGCAGAGAAGGCCGTTGGCGATGCCGTCGAAATAGGCATGAAACAGGCGGCAGAGCGCGCCTCCCGTCTCGATCTTGCGCAGCGCGCACATGTCCCTCAGGATGCACCTCCCGAACAGCAGGGTCTCCCCTTCGAGGCTGAACTCGAAGCCCGCCCGCATGATTTCCCCCAGGGCGGCCACCACCTCCCCGAGCGTCGGCTCGTTCAGCTCCAGCGGGAGCTTGGCCGCGGTGTCCCTCCCGGCTATCCTCCCCACGGGAGCGGTGTTCCCGCCCATGATGTTGTCGATGGTGCTGGCGAAGGCGTCCAGCAGGAAGGCGACCTCGACATACGCCTTCTGGTAGTCCTCCGCCGTGAGCTCCACGTTGTAGTTCCGGTCGCTGCTGTTCATAGGAATTTCTCCATCTTTTTGCAGAACTCTTCGTCCCGGTAGAAGTTCTTCACCAGGTGGAAGTCCCGGTGCGAGATGGCGCCGGACGGGCAGATGTAGGAGCAGGAAAGGCAGGCGATGCAGTCCTCGCCGTGCACGACGGTGCAAAGGCGTTTTTCCTCGTCCAGCGCGAAGACCTTGGTCGGGCAGATGTCGATGCAGAGTTCGCACCCCCGGCAGGACTGCTCGTGGACGGTTATCTCCAGTGACATGGCTTACCTCCGGACGGTTCTGACCGCGTCGCCGCCGCGGCTGATCGCTATCTCCAGCGGCATGCGCCCGACGGCGTGCGTGGCGCAGGAGAGGCACGGGTCGTAGCAGCGGATGCTGAACTCGACTGCGTTCATGAGCGCCCTGTCGTCCGGGCGGTCGATGACGTGGGACCGGGCGGCCTGCTCGATGGAACGGTTGATGATGGCGTAGTTCTGCTGCGTCGCCACGATCAGGTTCGCCGCCCGGACGATCCCCCGCTCGTCGATCTGGTAGTCGTGGATCAGGGTGCCGCGCGGCGCCTCCACGTGCCCCACCCCCCTCCCCCCCTTGAAGCGGACCGGGATCCGGGTCTCCCCGTGGATGGCCTTGTCCTTTACGATCTCCCCGGCGCGCTCGATGGCCCAAACGATCTCGATCAGCTTTGCGTAGGTCTGGAAGACGGTGGTGTGGCAGGGCCAACCACCCAGCGCCGTGAATTCCGCGAGTTCGGCGTCGGCGAGTTCGGTGCCGAAACGGCGCGCCACGTTCATCCTCGCCATGGGGCCGACGCGGTAGTCGTGCAGCCCCCCCTCCAGGTTGATCCCCACCTTCTTCATGTAGGACCAGTCCACCACCGATTCGAGCAGGTACTTGTCGTACTCCTCTATCCCGAATTCGAGGCGCGTGGCGCCGGTCTCGTCGATCACCCGCAGTCTCCCCCCGATCAGGGATACGGCGTCGTCCTTCACCGTCCCCATCGCCCAGGAGGGGACCACCCACTCGGCGCCCATCGCGGGGTGCAGCTCCAGCGCCCTCAGGAGGAGCCCCTTCACGGCGGGGACCACCGCGGGGAGGAGCCCCCGCGCCTCGTCGACCCATTCCTTCAGGGCTTTTTCCTTCTCCTGGTCCAGCGTGAAGGCGATCCCCCCCGCGACCGAGGTGACCGGGTGCGTCCCCCTCCCACCCACCATCTCGTTGATCTTCTGGCCGATGGTTCTCAGCCGCAGCGCGATCCTGGCAAGCTCCGGGTTCGCCTGGACGATCCCCACGATGTTGCGCGACGCCGGATCGGAGTCGAGCCCCAGCACCAGGTCCGGCCCCTGCAGCACGAAGATGGAAAGGGAGTGGGAGTGGATGAGGTGGCCGAGATACATCAGCTCGCGCAAAAGGAGGGCGGCCGGGGGGGGAGTGACCCCCGCGGCGCGGTCCAGGGCGTCGCAGGCCGCCAGGTGGTGCGCGGTCGGGCAGACCCCGCAGATGCGCGCCGTGATGTGCGGCATCCGGTCCGCCTCCATGCCGATCAGGATCTTCTCGAAGCCGCGCAGCTCGTTCACCACGAGCCCCGCGTTTTCCAGCTTCCCCGACTCGTCGAGGTTGATGTACACCTTCGCGTGCCCCTCGATGCGGGTGACCGGGTCTATCTTCAGCGTCTTCTTCATACACTCTCCCCGGCTTCGTGGTCCGCCTGTTCGTCCTCGATCCACCTCCTGATGTGGAAGGTCGGCTTGTTCCCGATCATCGAGGTGGCCATGGTGTAGGAGTAATGCGACTTGGCGGAGCGCTCCAGGGCGCTCACGATCTCGTCGCGGTCGATTTTCGTCAGCCGCGACATCCGCTCCGCCACCTCGGTCCTGATGTCGCGGTTCGGCTCGGTAAGGATCTGCATGGTGGCCCCGGCGCAGCCGGTGCAGGGTACGCCGTTGGTCGGGCAGGGGGCGAGGCAGCGGTCTATGGTGACCGAGCCGAGGCAGGCGTAACCCTGGCTCAGGAAGCACTGCTCCGGGTCCGGAATGCCGTCCGAGTTGGACCTGATTTTCGTCACCTCCGTCTTTTCCATGCGGCGCTTGCACTTGGCACAGACGGCGCGGCGGCTCACCTGCGGCTCGCGCCCCTCGACCAGGGCCGAGAGCGCCTCGAGGACGAAGACGGGGTGAGGCGGGCAACCGGGGAGGTAGAGGTCGACGTCGATCACCGTGTCGAGGGGCGAAACCACCGACTCCAGCGGCGAAACCATGCTGCTGGGAGGGGGCGCGGAGGTGGTGGTCTTGTTCTCCAGGTAAACGGCTTGGCCGATTTCCGCGGGTGTGTGCAGGTTCCCCGCGCCCGCAGGTCCCCCGAACACCGCGCAGGAGCCCCAGGCGATGACCACGTCGCACGCCTTGCGCATCTCGATCGCCGCGTACCTGTCGTGCTCGTTGCGGATGGCCCCCGAGACCAGCCCCACCGTCGCGTGCGGGTACCCCTTGATGTCCGTCAGCACCGGACAGCGCTGGATTTTCACAGCCTGCAGGACGTTGAGGATCTTCTCGTGCAGATCGACGATGGCGATGTGGCATCCGGAACAGTCGCTCAACCATTCCGTGTTGACGGTAACCTCACCCATGCAACCCTCCCGAACGGCGGTTTAGGCGTTCTTGACCACCAGTTTTTTGTAACAGGCGTTTTCCCCCGCGTGGATGATCTCCAGCGAAGATTCCCGCCCCATGATGTTCTGCAGCGCGCCGGCGAAGAAGCCGTACATCATGTTGCAAAGCGACCCCTTCTGGGAGTGCCCGAAGCGGAACAGGGACTGCCTGATCATGCAGTCCCTGAACACCAGCATGACCTGCGCCCCCTCCTCGGCTTCAAGTACCACCGCCTCCTGGTCGTGCGTCTTGAACGGCTCGAAGAGCCAGAGGTAGTCGTTTTTCTTCAGCACTTCCCTCGTGGCGGCGAGCGCCTCCTCGATGTCGCCGGTCCGCGGCACCCCCAGGGAGAGTTTCTTCCCCAGGTTGACCCCGGCAAGGTACGAGATGCTGCTTGCCGATTCTCCGATCGCCTGTTCCGTCCCCGATGCGATCGCGCCGAGAAACACCATCGCGTCCTGCAGGGCAAGCCTTTGATTCCGGGTCGTCTCCATGACGGCACTCCTATGCAAGATGCTCCAGATTCATGACCACCACGAGCCTCTCCCCCAGTGGGAGGATCCCTTCTATCCACGGCTGCCCCGCCGCATCGAGGGGGGGCAATATCTCGGTCCGGGCCACGCGGACGACGTCCGAGACCTCGTCGACCACGAAACCGGTCAGCTGGCCGTGGAAATCCATGACCGCCACGCAGCTCAAGCGGTGCTCCTCGATCTCCTGCAGGCCGAACCTCTTTCTCAGGCAAACGATCGGGACGATGCTCCCCCTGAGGTCTATGATCCCCTCCAGATGTGAAGGTGCGTTCGCCATCCTGGTTATCTCGGTCATGTCGATGATCTCGCGGACGTCCATGACGTTGACCCCATACTCTTCACGCCCGATCATGAAGGTGACCATCTGGATATCAGGACTGTTCGTATGCGACGAGGGGTTTGCCAATGTCTTTCTCCTCTTTGCACAGCTGAAGCAGAGCCCGGGTCGGTCATCACGACAGGCTTCGCACGGTTCCGGGTGGACCTTGTCCGCGATGGGTGTCAAGTCTCTAGATTGAAGCAGGGAGGGTGTTGGAGGGATGCCTGCCTTAAAAAGCAGCCGGTCTGTGGAGACTTAGGTGACTTATCGGGACGCAAAGATGCAACTTAAATTTTATTTGTTAATGGGTACTTTAATACCCGATATCGAGCTGACTAGCGGCTCGTGAAATATCGCGTCGGCGCCGCGAGAGACGAGAGCGGCGGCCATGCTCGTTCCCGTCTCCCGGCGGCGAAACGGCGTGCCGGTGTTCCCTTTTTTATTGCAAAGGATTTTGCGGTGTGGCACTTTTGGCGCACCCGGGAGGAGATCTTCATGAAAAAAAAGAAGCCGGTGCTTTTCGCGGCAGGCGACGTCAACGCCTTCTTCGGGCTGATGCTCGACAACATGTCGGACCTCGTCATCATGGCCGGCATCCTCACCGGCGTCTTCGGGTTGCCGCGGGACCTCGTGCTGTCGAGGATGCTCCCCGGAAGCGCCGTGGGGGTGCTGGTGGGGGATCTCCTCTACTCCTGGATGGCCTGGCGTCTGGCCCGGAAAACCGGGCGAGACGATGTGACCGCCATGCCGCTCGGGCTCGACACCCCCTCCACCTTCGGGATGGCCTTCGGCGTCATCGGCCCCTGCTACCTGGCGACCAGGGACGCGCGGCTCACCTGGCAGGTCGCCATGGCGACCATCGTGCTGATGGGGGTGTTCAAGATCGCCGTCTCCTTCTGCGGTCCCTCCTTGCGAAGGATGGTGCCGCGCGCGGGGCTTCTCGGGAGCATCTCGGCCGTCGCCCTGCTCCTCATCGCCTACCTCCCCTTCCTGAAACTGTTCGCTTCGCCGGTGGTCGGCTTCCTGTCGCTCGGCATCGTCTTCATCTCGCTTTTGGCACGCTTCAGGCTCCCCCTGCGCGTCCCGGGCGCCCTGGCCGGGATACTCTGCGGGACCGTGGCGTATTACCTCCTCGGCTCATTGGGACTCCTCCCAAGCGGAGCGTACACTCCCGTGATACCCCCTGTTTTCGCCCTCTACCTGCCGCTGCCGACGCTCGAGTTTCTGCACGGCATCCCCAAGGCGCTCGCCTACCTGCCGCTCGCCGTTCCGTTCGCCCTGGCGACGGTCGTGGGCGGGGTCGACGTCACCGAGAGCGCGGCGGTGGCAGGCGACGACTACAACACACGGGACATCCTGCTGGTCGAGGGGTTCGCCACGCTGGTGGCGGGGATGTGCGGAGGGGTGATCCAGTCCTGTCCCTACATCGGCCACCCCGCCTACAAGGACATGGGAGGGCGCTCCGGCTACACCATGGCGACCGGGCTCTTCCTCGGTTTCGCCGCGGTCTTTGGCTACCTCTCCTTCTTCGTGGGGCTGCTTCCCGAGGCCGCCGTCGCCCCCATCCTCATCTTCATCGGGATCGAGATCACGGCCCAGGCCTTCGAGGCGACGCCGGTGAAGCATTACCGGGCGGTCGCCATCTCCTTCATCCCCGTCATCGCCTGCCTCGTCACCATCGAGTTCGGGCAGATGCTGGGAGGGCTCGGGAAGAGCGCCGGCGACCTGACGGGGGATCTCCTGGCGACATGGCAGGCGACGACCATCCTCGGCAACGGGTTCATCGTCACCTCGCTTTTATGGGGAGCCGCCTTCGCCCACGTGCTGGACCACAAGCCGGGGAAGGCTGCGATTTACCTGCTGATCTGCGCCCTCTTCTCCCTCTGCGGGGTCATACACTCCCCCCTTCAGTCCGGCGCCGTCTTCTCTCCGTTCTCGCCGCCTGCCCCGATCGTGTGGCACCTGGGAGCCGGATACGGCATCATGGCGCTGACATTCATCCTGCTGGAATGCCTGCGGAAGGGGGACAAGGCTGAACCCGAACCGCGGACCGGTCCGATGCCGTAATAATCGTGGATTGAACGCAGAAAAGGTCCGCCGGCAGATGCCGGCGGACCTTTTCGTTTCATGCTGCCGCAGTTTCGGGTTTCTCAGTACACGGTGTAGAGGAGCCTGTTGGGGGATTTATTGCCCGGGTTGGTCACCACCCCCTTGGTTGATGAGCCGGTCAGCGCGCTGGAAACAGTTGCAGGGGACGCCTCCCAGTTGCCCTGCAGGAACAGGGCGGCAACGCCGGTGACGTTGGGCGTCGCCATTGAGGTGCCGCTGATGGTGTTCGTCGCCGTGTCGCTGCTGTTCCAGGCGGAAGTCACGGAAGAACCGGGCGCGAAGAGGTCGAGGCAGGCCCCGTAGTTGGAGTAGGAGGCGCGGGCATCGGTCAAGGTGGTGGCTCCGACCGTTATCGCGGCAGGAACGCGTGCCGGCGAGGTTCTGCAGGCATCCTGCCTGTCGTTGCCGGCTGCAACCGCGTAGGTGACCCCGCTCCCTATCGACGTTTTCACCGCGTTGTCCAGGGCCGTCGAACTCCTCCCTCCGAGGCTCATGTTGGCGACGGCAGGGGCCAGGGCCTTTTTGTGCCCGGTGACCCAGTCCACGCCGGAAACGACGCCGGAGACGGTGCCGGAACCGGAGCAGTCGAGCACTCGCACCGCGACCAGCGTCACGTCCTTGGCGACGCCGTAATTCAGACCGCCGATGGTCCCCGCGACATGGGTGCCGTGACCGTTGCAGTCGATGCCGTTGCGTCCATCGTTGACCGCATCGTAACCGACCGATGCGCGCCGCTTCGCGGGGTCCGCGGGGTACGCGGCGTCCGCGAATTCGGCATGGCTCGGCCTGATGCCGGTATCGATGATGTACGCCGTAACCCCGAGGCCGGTGTTCAGGTAGTTGAAAGATCCGTTCAGGGGGAGGTATTTCTGGTCTATGCGGTCGAGGTTCCAGGTGGAGACGCTTTGCGAGGTAAGGATGTCAAGCGACACCGTCTGGTCCGCCTCGATGTACTCGATGTTCGGGTTGTGACGCAGGCCCTGCAGCGCAGCCTCCGGAAGGGTGGCCGCAAACCCCTGCAACGCGTCGGTGTAGGTGTAGTGCACCTTCCCGCCGAGGCGGGCGGCGGCATCGACGGCGGCCGTCACCTCATGCCCTTCGGCGCCGGCGCGGAATACCACTATATAGCGCCCCGGTATGGCATTGGGCTCGGCGGCACCGTAGACGGGAGCCGCGGCATCTATCCTTGCTCCCTGCGACTGGCTGACGCCCGCAACGGAAACAGCCAGCATGATGGCAAAAGCAAGCATTGTTTTATTTTTCATGGTTTCCCTCCAGTGGAACGAGATGTGGCTTGAAAAGCATAAAACACCGTTCAGTCGTGTATTTATTGAAAATATAGTGCTTTATGAGCCATAACGCAATAGGTGATTTTGGAAAGCCGGCTCCAGATCCGAACCGGCGGTTTACAACGAAGAGGGTACTTGGACGGCTCGTCACCGAGGGCGAGTTCACACCGGCGATGCGCGCCTATAGTGGGATGTCCCGGGCCTCCTTGAGGGAGGCCGAAGAAGCCGTCGAACGGATCGAAAAGCGTCCCGGGTTACCTGAGATCCCGCTTCTTTTGGTCTTGGCTGTTCTTGGCGGGACCGACCGTCTGCCCGGTGGCGGTGCGCAACAGCTCATTGCATGCCGTGGCAAGCTTGGTCAGCTCGCCGTCGTCTCCGTAGATCTTGCCATAGAAGATGTTCTCCATGATATGCATCCTTGCCAGCGGAGTCTTCGCCTTGCGAAGTTGCATCTCTATGGACCACTGCATTTGTTGAAGCTTCAAGCTCTTCTCCGGAGTTCTGGCCCTGCATGCATCCCTGATGGCCTGGTCGGCAAGCTCATTGAATCGGGTGGGATTTTCCTGGTACAACTTCCCCAGTTCAGAAGGAGTATATAGGTTGAAAATGGATTTTGAACTCATGACGCCCTCCCCTCGTTCCTCTGAGACAGTTCTGGTTACGGGGGAAATCTCCGCCGTATCATTTGTCTTTTTTAACTTTGCACCAAAACGAAAAATTATGCGAGCAATTTTCCTTCTGATTGCGAAGTTTCCGGCGCTGGTACTGTGCACGGTTGAGGAAGGGGTAGCTGTCGCCAGGAGTACCGTGTTGGGAAAGTCCCTGTCGAACCGGGATGAATGGGGAGAACCGCGGAAGGGAACGAATCATCGAGGGGGGAAATTGCGGGAGTTCACCGGGGATGCTGGAAGCTATCCCGCTCCGGCGTCCAGCGTTTCCCGGATCTTTCGCAGAAGCTCGACGGGCTGGACCGGTTTCATGATCAGGTTGATCCCTTTCTCCGAGACGCCGCGGTTTTCCATGAAGTCCGAGGTATAGCCGCTTGAGAACAGCACCTTCACCCCCGGTTCCAATCGGCAGATCTCCTCACATGCATCCCTGCCGTTTTTCCTGGGCATGATCATGTCCATGACGATCATGCCGATCCTGTCCCGGTTTGCGGCGAAAAGCTCGACCGCCTGCTGGCCGTCCTCGGCCTGGATCACCTCGTACCCGAACCGGGTGAGCACCATCACCATCAGTTTGCGCACCTCCGCGTCATCCTCGGCCAGCAGAATCGTCTCGGTTCCGCCCAGCGGAGGCGGCAGTGCCGCCCGCGCGTCGGCCCCTTCCGCTTCCGCCTCGGCCAGCGGGAGATAGATCCTGAAGGCGGTGCCGATCCCCGGTTCGCTGTACACGTTGATGAACCCGCTGTGCTGCTTCACTATGCCGTACACGATCGCCATGCCCAGGCCGGTTCCCTTGCCGACCTCCTTGGTGGTGAAAAAGGGCTCGAATATCCTGCTGCAGGTGGCCTCGTCCATCCCGCAACCGGTGTCGGACATGGTCACGCAGGCGTAGCGCCCCGGCTCGGCGTGGCCGAAGGGATTTTCCACCGGGAATCCGAATTCGACCATCTCCGTCTTCAGGGAGAGCGTACCTCCCTTGGCCATGGCGTCGCGGGCGTTGGTGGCCAGGTTGATGAGGACCTGCTCGATCTGTCCGCTGTCCGCCACCACCGGCAGCAGCCTGACCTCCGAAGGGACCACCTCCAGCTGGATGTCTTCCCCGATGATCCGTACCAGGAACTTCTGGACGTGCTGCACGATCTCCCAGAGGTTGGCCCGCTTAGGCGACATGACCTGCTTCCGGCTGAAAGCCAGAAGCCCCTGTGTCAACTGGGCCGCTCTCTCCGCGGAGAGGACGATCTGCTCCACCTGTTGGCCCTGCCGCTCGCTGAGAGCTTTGTCGGCCTGCAGCAAGGAGCAATAACCCATTATCACCTGGAGCACGTTGTTGAAGTCGTGCGCGACCCCGCCGGCCAATTGGCCTATCGCCTCCATCTTCTGCGCCTGGCGCAGTTGCTCCTCCAGGTGGCGCTGCCCCGTTATGTCGCGCACCGTGCCGATGACGCCGATTATCTCTCCCTGTGCGTTGCGCAGCGGGGCGCGCGTGTCCGCCAACCATCCGGAGCGTCCGTTCTCCGGGATGTCGAAGGGGAACTCGATGGTGCTGGAGATCTCTCCCTTCAGGGCGGCCTCCAGTTTCTCGTAAACGCCCGCCTCCTTGAGAAAGGGGAAAAGCTCCAGCGGGTGCCGTCCCAGCACCTCGGCGGCGGCGGTGCCGGTGAATTGCTCCATGTACGGGTTCCAAACCCGGTACCTCAGGTCGGGGCCGTACACTATGATCCCCTCCTGGGCGCTCGCGACGATCTGCTCGTTGAACTGGCTCGCCTCCAGGAGCGCCTCGTCCGTCCTCAGCTTGGAAAGCGCTATGGAGATGTAGTCCACGAGGTTCTCGTACAGGGCGACCTTCTCGGCGGAGATTTTCCCCGGGCGCCGGTCGTTGAACTGAAACAGCCCGATCCTTTCGCTATGCGAGCTGAGTGGAATCAGGGCGACGGATTCATACCTCCAGGTGTTGCAGCTGGCGCAGGCCCCCTCCCCGCCGTGGTCGCCGGCGAAACTCGACCGGAAATCCGTGGTGCTGGAGGTCCAGAAACTGCCGCGCGGTGTGAAGAACGGTTCCGTCGCATCGGGCCGCCCGCAGATGACGCTGCCGCACATGCACAGCAGCGCCGGTCTCCCCGCCTCGTCGCCCGGCGCGCCATTCCCGCCGCCGATGCGGAGGCTGTTCTCCGCAGCGACGAAGTCGTGCGGAAACCCCACCGATTCGTAGTAGGGGAAATCGGAGCCCACCTGCAGCCGTATGCCGACCGCCTCACATCCGGTCAGTTGCTGGAAGAAGAGGGTCGTGCGGGACATGAGTTCCTGGACATTCTCGGCCTCGTTGCAGATCCGCAGCAGTTCGACGGTGGCGTTGCGGGCGACTTCCGCCCTCTTCTTCTCGGTAAGATCGTTCAGCATGACCAGCAGGCAGGACCGGCCGTCCAGCACCACCACTTCGGCCGAGAAAAGGACATCTATCATTTCGCCGGACTTGTGATGGAGCTGCATGGCCTGGTGCACGCCTTTCTGCTCTCGCAGGATACGGATGATCTCGTCCCGCTTGGCGATGCTTGGATAAACGCCCAGCTCCTCCGCGGTCCTCCCTATCGCCTCCTCGCGCTCGTGCCCCAAAAGGCGCAGCCATGAACCGTTCGCCTCGATCAGCCGTCCGTCGTCGATGGCGCCGATACCGATGGCGACGGGCGCGTGGTCGAAGATGGTGCGGAACCTCGTTTCGCTCTCCCGGAGGGCCGCTTCCGCCTGCTTCAGCGCGGTAATGTCCACCAAAGTCGTGAGGATGACCTCCTCCCCCCCGACGGTGAGCAGCTGGGAGGAGAGCTGGGTCACGAAGATCTCCCCGGATTTCTTCAAGAACTCCTGCTCCCACCCCCGCACGGTCCCGGTCCCCCGCAGCTCGCCGATGAAGCGCTGGAGATCCTCGATTCTCGTCCACATGTGGCGGGCGGACCTGCCCACCACCTCATGGCGGCTGTACCCGGTCATCTCCAGCCAGGTGTCGTTCACTTCCAGCACCACACCCCCCTCCAGGCGGGTGAGCGCGATGGCGGCCGCGTTCCCGGAGAACGCCTTGTAGAACTTTCGCTCGGACTCGAGGAGGGCTGCCTCGACTTTTTTGCGCTCAGTGACGTCCTGCATTACGGCCAAGGACTTAGGCTCCCCCGTCCCGTCGCGGAGCAGGTTTACCGTTGCATGGCAGTAGGCGACCTCTCCGTCGGGGCGCAGATAACGCTTCTCCGCCTGAAACCCTTCGCCGTCGCCGGCCATCAGGGTCTTCAGGTTGTCAAGACAGGCTTGGCGGTCGTCGGGATGTGTTACCTCCGACATGCAAAGTTGCAGCAGCTCCCGCTCCCCGCGCCCCAGCAGCCGACAGAGCGCCGCATTGACCTTCAGAAACCTCCCGGTTGCCGTATCGATCAGCGCCTCGCCGACGCTCGATTCCATGAACATGATCCGGAACTGTTCCTCGCTTTCGCGCAGCATCTCCCTGGCAAGGCGCTGTTCCGCCTCCAGCGAAAGGATGCGGGACTCCTGCAGGCGTTCGTCCGCGACCCGCGCCTGCGCCTCGCTCCGCTCGGCACGCTCCAGGCGCTCCTGGTTGTGGCTGAACAGGAATCCCATGACGAGGAACACGACCACCGACAAGAGGTTGTTGACCGGTTTTCCGGTGAAGGAGAGCTGGGGTGGGATGAAGCAATAGGTGACCAGGATGGCGCAGAGGACGGTCGAGAGGAGGCCTACCCGCTTTCCGGCGATCCGGGAGGTAAAGTAGACGGTGGGATAGAACAGGAACCAGACAAAGGGTTTGAACACATCCCAAAGCAGCCATTGCACGGAACAGGTTATGAAGGGTAGCAGAAGTGCCAGCAAACTCTTCAGGATGTCACTCTGCCGTTTGCTCACCGTACCCCCTCCTCATCAAAACCTGCCCAAGCAAGTGACTGAGCCGCTAATCTCAGCTCGGCACAAAGTGCCATGAGTGCCTTTACGCTAACTGGAAAGCTTTGTCGGGAGAGTCGGCAGTGCGTGCTTCTTTTTGGAGCATGGTCGGTTAAGATCAGTTTACATTTTAGATCTTATTTTGCAAGGCGCGACTGGCGTCTGTTAGAGAGGAATCAGGTCGAACAGTCACTATTTCTACGTTCTGACCCTGAAATGAGAGAATCGATGAAGATGTAGTAGAAAAAAACTGGCGGCGCACCGGGAGCGACGGCCATATGAGCCGGCCGGCGGGCTCGGGACCGGCGCCAGATCGGCTGCCGGAGCGATCACCGCAGGTATCTCGTCAGAAGGCTGTTGACCGAAAGGGAGTGAATGACGAGGCAGGAGACCATGAGCATGATCGCCACGACCCGGCTTTCGCCGAGCCATTTCCTGGTCGCGGTCCTATCCAGGAGCATGGCTGCGGAGTTTTTCATGAGCGAGAGGAAGCTGGAAAAACAGACCGGAAGATACACCAGGTAGAGCAGTATCAGGTACCTGCCATGGAGGTTTATCCCCATGCTCCAGGCTCCGACGGCAAGAGCGGCCAGACACGCGGTACAGGCTCCCAACCAGGTCAACAGGCGGGAAGTTTCCGGCCAGGAAGCGGAGTTGAAGGCGTTCCACCAGAGGTAGATGCCACCGGCGAAGACCGGCAGTCCCAGCAGTATCACGGCATCTGTCCTCGGGATGTTCTCGAGCCAGCCGAAACCGATCCAGAAGTATTTGACGAGAAACCGGTCAGGGATTGCGAGTCCCTGCGAGCCCCAGAAAGCTATCAGCGCGTCCTTCACATAGGTGGTAACGGGTCCTTTCGGCGCACTCGTCTCGATGTTGCGCAGATGGTGGGAAGCCTGGAAGACAGGCCCCACCAGTCCGATGGAAAAGAGAAACAGTCCTAAGAAAGAGGCGGCCTTGGCGATCCCGCTCCCGACCTTCAGGGAGGGGAGTCCCGCGACGGCCGCTTCAAACAGGAAGAATGCGAACGGTATCGCCAGCAGCACCCATCCTCCCCGCATCAGCAGCGCCAACTGCGCCGGGAGCGCCTCCTCCATTCCCGAGACCACCGTTTTCAGGTCGAACATGCCCCAGATCAACCAGGAAAGAACCCAGCCCGAGACAAGTCCCAGCCAGAATAGTGCCGACACTCTCCCCCTCGACGCCGCGCTGTTCCCACGGCAAGGAAGTGTCGGCAGCACTGCGCCCGCCACGACGAGGAACAGGGCGAGCAGGGAAAATACGAACCCGGCCCTCCCTGAGAACATCAGCCAGAAGGTTGAAAAGCCCAGCAGCGCACCGAGCCAACTCGGCCTGCTCCCGCCGAAAAGGACTCCCAGCGCGATTGCAGCGGAAAGAATCCCGCCGGCTATCATGAAGGGATAGTTCGACACATGCATGGCAAAAAACGGCAGTGTCGGCACGTACAAGAGGACCGACGCACCTGCCGCGGCTGCGGGGAAGCCGCCCTGTTCCTCCAGGGGCGCGGGAGCAAGCACCCACGACACGATGAGAGCCGCCGCGTAAAACAGTGCCACCACAAGGCCATTGACGAGTCTCATGGCCAGGAGACAGTAGTTCAGGTCGAGTACGGCAAGAAACGGCCTCGCCAGGTTCCATATCGATACGGTCAGTGGCGACCTGGCTTTCATATCCAGTGCCGAGAAAATGTTGTCGTAGCCGCTATCCAAAGGGGGGTACCGGCCGTCGAAAGCGAACTTGTAGGTGAGTTCCGGGTCCAGCTTTATGTCAAGGAAATAGCCCTTTTTCGCCCAGGCAATCACAGCAGGTGCTTCAGACTTTCTGCCGACCGTTTCCAGCATGGAAAGGAAATGAGTAGGTTCGTCGGGAGCATGGAACGGCGGAGTCACGACGGAGTAGAGAGAAGAGAGGCCAAAGAAGATAAGGGCCAGGGCAAAGAGGTGGACCCTGCCGGCCTCCCTGAGAAAAACGAAGCTGAGGGCGGACAATAAACAGATCCCTACGGATGCTGAGACGATGGACATCACCACGGCTTGAGGGAGTTGCCACATGCTGGCTAGATAGGCGAAGCAAGACATCAGATGTTCCTCCTAAGGACCAGCATCGATCTGGTTACCCGGGCTGTCACGGCACTCCCGCTGATAACTGGAGAGCCCAACCCGGACCGATGAGGTTATCCCCATTCACCTCCCCTGCGCCTGGCAGCCGACAGCTTTTTATCATGATTCCTCGTTCACGTCACCACTTTTCACCCCCTCCCGGGTCCCGCTTACGGTCTCGGATCAGCCATCGGCGGTGGTTGGCGGGAAATTGCGCAATAGTTTGTCGGTTAAATCCCATGACAGACCCTCCGGTCCATGTGGCATCGGGAATTGAAGGAGGAACAGTCGCGTCTCCGCGGGCGCGGCAAACGCTCCGGCAGGCTTGATGAGAGCTGGAAAGGAGGCAAGGCGTGTGGGAAGGGAAAAGCGGCTGCATTGACATTCGCATGAGGATACAGATAATTAGATGCAGCCAATCTTTCATGCACGTTTACTCCCGAGGATCCACATGAAAACTGCGCAAAGACCCCAAAATGGGCAGGCACTGGTCGAAATGGCGATCATCCTACCGCTGCTGTTATTGTTAGTTTTAGGGTTGGCAGACTACGCCCGTGCGCTGTACATCAAAAACAGCTTAAACAACGCAGCACGTTCAGGCGCCAGGGCTGCGGCGGTCATTCCGCACCACCAATTATATAATGAGTCAGGCGCGCTCAGTTCGCCTGCAACCCCGACGGCGAATACGATAAGGAGCAACCTGTTCAATGGGATCCCCGATTCGGTCACCTATACCTTGAATATACTTGATTCCACCGGCACCAATCCCGTAACGGGGCCGGCGTCGGCCGGCAACATAGTCAAAGTAGCCGTGACCTGGACGGACGTCCCTATGATCACACCTCTATATAAGATAGTCGGGATTATCAGCAACACTCAGACAGGCCCTTATGTCCTTACACTCACCGGTCAGGCTGCGATGCGGTACGAATAAGATGAGCCGTCATCATTCCCTGATAGCTGCCATGGATTCAGCTGACCAACCGAGCAGTTTTTAGAAAAAGAGTTTGTGGGTATTTTTATGACTGAAAACTTGTCCAAAAAGGAACGTGGGTTCGTAGTAATCGTGCTGGCACTGGGCACACTCGTTATGTTGTTTGCCTTGGCAGGACTGGCCATCGACGTCAGCCGCGCGTACGTCGTTAAAGGTGAACTCCAGAAGGCTGCAGACGCGGCTGCCCTGGCAGGTGCGGGGAACCTCTACATGTCCAATCCGTCGAGCCCCGCTACCCCCATCCTTTCCTGGGCCAACGCCGAGAGTAGCGCTACCAATTTTATCGGCAAAAATACGGCCAATGGCCGCGCACTTACCGATGGTTTGGTTGAGGCAGGTTACTGGAAAATCGCCTCACCCACGTCTAATACGCTTAATCCCAAGGGAACAGTCCCGGGCAGTTGTTCGTCTACCGGCTCCAGTTGCACCAACAACTCCGATTGCAGCGCATCGGAGGTATGTATTCAGGATTATGCCCCCGCGGTCAAAGTCACCATAAGGAAATCCCCTGGAAACAACGGTGGAGCGTTGACGACATTTTTTGCCCGTGTTGTCGGCTGGGAAGAATTCCAGGTGGCTGCCGGCGCGATTGCCGTATCAGGGTTTGTCGGCTCTGTCCCTCCCGGCCTTGCATTCCCTTTCGCAGTTACCGCGTGCGTCGTCAATGACTATTTTTCCCAAGTCCCACTTCCAGACCCGCCTACCGAGGTGACCGACGTCTCGATTTACCACCTGAAGAATGGGACGGACGTTTCGCCCGGCCAGTGGACAAATCTTCTGCAGGGAAGGGATCCCTCCGCCGAAACGGTAAAGGCATATATTGAGAACCTCAATGATCCCAAAGATGGGACGCCATCGCCAGCCACGAATGCAGGAGATCCGGTCTATCTCGATCCGGGAACAAAAGCTGCCGTGTATCGGGAGACACAACAGTTGATAGATTCCGGGCGTGGACTCGTTTACCTGCCCGTCGTCGACTGCACCATTGTTCCCAACACAACCATGCAGATCAGGGGATACGTCGCCTTTCAACTCACCAGTACTACAAACTCATCGATGACAGGACATTTGGTATCAATGTATATGATCCCTCCCGGCACTGGGCCTGGCGGAGGAATCGGCAACACCGTTTCAGCACCCAAATTGGTAAAATGAAATAGACTCTTCTTGCCTAGTCCGCGAGCAATACCCAAAGGCCTCCTGGCAACCGCCAGGAGGCCTTTTTATTTCCGTCTCAGTCCGTTGTCATCTTTAATCGAGCCCGCCGTCAGAAGACGATGCGCCAGAAGACAAATTGCATAATGCGCCAACTCCTGTAAAGTTAATGAATCTCGTCCTCTAAGGCTTCAAATGCACTTGGCCTCATAACAGGAAAAAGCGCATGTCCGATAACAACCTGGCGCCAACCGAAGACGCAGCTCCCGGCATGGTTGGTCCGGCCCGCTGGTACAGGATCATCACCTTTTTGCCGTACCTGGTCATGACACTGTCATTGGTTACGACTTGGCTCTTCTGGAGCCAGTACGACCAAAGTCTCGCCGTCCGTTCGCAGACGGCCTTCGACGACAGGACCCAGGATATCGCGAACAGGTTTTTCAACCGGATGACCGACGACGAGGAGATCCTGAGAGGGGCGGCCGGCCTGTTCAATGCCAGCGAGAATGTCACCCGTGACGAATGGCGCCGCTACGTCGCGTCGCTTGCACTTGGAAAGAACTACACCGGCTTCCAGGGCATCGGCTTTTCCGAGGTGGTCCGCCGCGAGGACAAGGACCGCCACATTCGGCGCGTACGGGCGGAAGGATATCCCTCGTACAGGATTTGGCCCGAGGGAGAGCGGAAGGAATATACCTCCATCGTCTTTTTGGAACCCTTCGACTGGCGGAACCAGCGGGCCTTCGGCTACGACATGTTCTCCGAACCGGTCCGCCGCGAAGCCATGGGAAAGGCCCGGGACGGAGGAACTGCTGCCGTAACCGGTCCTGTCATCCTGATGCAGGAAACGGAGCAGGACAGGCAGACAGGGATATTGATGTACCAGCCGGTGTACAACCCGCGCCTCCCACTCGATACGGTGGCCCAGCGCCGCGCCGCTATCAAGGGGTATGCCTACAGTCCGATCAGGGTGAAGGACTTCATGTCGGCCACCTTCCCCAAGCCGCCCATGGACGTCGGTTTCCGGATCTTCACCGGAACGGAACCAAAGCCAGTCACCATGCTGTTCGACAGCGTCTCCGCCTGGGACGTCAAACTTCCCGACGGCTACAAGGGAGGGTTGCAGAAGACGCTATCCCTTCAAAAGTTCGGCCGACACTGGCTGATCACCTTTCAGTCCCTGCCGGGCTTCGGCCTGGAGGGGCGCAAGAACGAATCCAGGAGCTACTTGATCGGCGGAGTGACGGTCAGCCTGCTCCTGGGCGTCATTGCGTTCATGCTCCGTTCCGCCCATGCCAGCGCCCTGGCTGCGGCACGGGCGCTGAAGGAGAGCCGGGAACGGTACCGGCAACTTTCCGAGGACAGTCCCGCACACATCGCGACATTCCTCCCCGACGGCACGATCACCTACGTCAACCCGGCCTTCGCCCACGGCATCGGCCGGACGCAGGACGAACTCGTGGGCGTGAACATCTTCGGCACCCTGCTGCCGGACTTCCAGGTTTCGGTGCAGCAGGGGCTCGCCGCCCTTTCGCCGCAGCATCCGACCGAGACCCACGAAGAGGCCCGCCTCGCCCCCGACAAAAGCATCATCTGGCATCAATGGACCAACCGGGCGATCTTCGACGAACAGGGGAAGATCGCCAAGATCCAGGGGGTCGGCCAGGACATCACGGATCGCAAGAGGGCCGAGGAGGAACGAGCCCGCCTGGAACAGCAGATGGTGCAGGCCCAGAAGCTGGAGAGCCTTGGCCTTCTTGCAGGCGGCGTGGCCCATGACTTCAACAACATCCTCACGGCGATCATAGGCAACGTCGACCTGTCCCTGATGAAGCTCCCGGAGGGTTCCCCCGTCGCGGACAATCTCCACCAAATAGAGAAAGCGGCGACCAGGGCGGCCTATCTAGCCAAGCAGATGCTCGCCTACTCCGGCAAAGGAAGGTTCATCATCGAGAAGGTAGACCTGAACCGGGTCATCGTGGAGCTACGGAACATCCTAGAGGCATCCATCTCCAGGAACGCGGACCTCGTGCTCAAGCTCCAAAAGCCGCTGCCAGCGGTAGAGGCCGACGCCAACCAGGTGCGTCAGATACTGATGAACCTTGCCATGAACGCCTCAGAAGCCATAGGGGAAGACAGCGGCGCCATCACCATCAGCACCGGGAGCGTCGACTACGACCGGGACGGCTTGAAGGATGTCCTGCTGGGTCAGGGCATGGCGGAAGGGAGCTACGTGTTTCTGGAGGTCGCCGACACCGGCTGCGGCATGGAGAAGGAAGTCCGGGGAAAGATTTTCGATCCCTTCTTCACCACCAAGTTCACCGGCCGCGGCCTTGGGCTGGCTGCCGTTCACGGCATCGTCCGCGGGCATAAAGGCGGCATGAAGATCAGCAGCGAACCAGGTAAGGGAAGCAGGTTCACGGTGCTGCTGCCGGCCTCCGGCGCCTCGACCGAGGACGCGGCGCCGGAAAGCCGCCAGGACGACTGGAAGGGAGAGGGGAAAATCCTGCTGGTCGATGACGAGGAGTCGGTACGGGGGATCGGGACCGGGCTGCTAAGCGAACTCGGCTTTACTACCGTACTGGCCGGCGACGGACGGGAGGCCCTGGCTGTCTTCAAGGATAATCGCGACATACGAGCCGTCATCCTGGACCTCACCATGCCAAGGATGGACGGCCAGCAGTGCTTCCGCGAGCTGCGGCTCGTCGATCCCGGGGTGAAGGTCATCATGTCCAGCGGGTTCAGCGAGCAGGACGTCGTGCAAAAGTTCGCCGGGCAGGGCCTGGCCGGGTTCATCCAGAAACCGTACAACCTGAGAGCCCTCAGGGAGATCATGCGGAAAATCTAGAGGACCTGCATTGCGGACTTATTTTCCCACCCTCCCGAGCACCGCTGCGCCGTCGAGCGTCGCACGCAACGTCGCAGCGTAGTCGCCGGTGACCGGAGGGAGATCCAGGAGCGCCACCGCAACGGTCTCACGGGGCCAACCGAGGAAGACCACGTACAGTTTTCCGCTGCGCAGGTTGTTGTTGCGGTTCGTGGCAAGCGCCACTGTCGTTCGGCCCGTTTCCCTCGCCAGCCCCTGAACCGCTCCCTCGGGTAACGGCGCGTTGTGGGAGTAGCTTGCCGCGGCCTCGGCGGGGACGATGGTAAAAGCGGTTACACCACCCACCGCCGTATCGAATTCGAGAGAGAGCGACACCCCGACGTACGCCCCGGCAGGCGTAGTCGCCCCCGTGCCCTTTCCCGTGCCCTTCGTTGCCGCCGAATCGCACTCCTGGCAACCCCAAGTCACGGCATGGTGCAGGCCGCGGTAATCGTATTCGAAGCGGATCGTGTTCCCGATGATCATCCCGGGACCCCAGAAGCCGGATTTGGAGAGAACGAGGCTGCTGTCGCGGACACTCCACCGGCCGTGGGTGGAGGAATACCGGTAGCTGCCATCGGCGTTCAGCACGAGGGACTGCATATTCCGGCAGGAACCGCCGGCCCCGGAAACGTTATAGGACGAGCAGCGGTACGTCCCCGGAGCAACCTCCCCCGTCTCGCCCGAAGCATCGGAAACCGTCGCGGCGACCAGAACTCCCATCGCCATGGTCAAAGCCGCTATTCCCCGTCGCATGCTCCTCATAACCACACCTCCACGCGCAGTACCCTAACGGCGTTGCGCCGTTTCCAGCGAAAAAACTCCCCGATCCCCTCCGGCCTATATTACTGGGCATCGGTATCTTTCCCGGAAACTTAAGCCGCCTTTAGCCGGTGGGGGCCGCGACGCGGTTCAGGGGAGCCTTGTCGGGATTTTGAGAATATAAATTTCTACAGGAACGCCAGGCGGAGGCCGATGAGAAGTTGCGGACGAACAACTTTGGGAGTAACCAATGGAAACGACAAGGCCGGTCTTTTTAAAAGGATTCGTAAAAGTCCCCATTACCCCGGAGTTGCGGGGCGGGATGTTGGCCGAAAACGACTGGGCAAAGAACCTCGGAGTGGACCAAGCTGAGCTCTTGCTGTTGGCCCATTACATGTATCCGTATCGAGGGGAGAAGGGGGCTACGGTTTTTCGCGAAGGCGACAGTGAGTCCTTCATGTGCCTCATCTGTGAAGGCCAACTCCAGATTGCCAGAAGCGATTGTTCCACCTCGCTATCCGTTGTAGGTCCCGGAAACACGGTGGGCGAGATGGCGCTCATAGACGGACACCCTCGCTCCGCTTCTGCATTGGCCTTAACCGAACTGCTTCTCTACGTCATGACTCGCAGCAATTTCTTCCTGTTGGCCGAAGATCACCCCAAAATCTGGGGGAAGCTCATCTTTAAAATCGCCTGCCTCATGAGCAACCGGCTGCGCCTTACCAACCAAGCGCTTGCGGAGCACCTCGCGCCTGTCAGCCACGTTGAGAAGAGGTGGACGCCCACAAAAATATGAAAGCAGGCTCTGGGGCGTTGCAGGGGCAGGCAAAGTTGCCAACGTCACCCCCGGCCCCCTTTTCTATCATCCCGCGCAGGGGGTAGCGGCAGACTCGGATATGGATTGTAAAGCTTAGCTTCAGGTAGTAGTATCCGGCGGGAATTCCTTGTGGGAGAGAGTATGGAAATTTCGCCGCGGCTCTATTTGCTGGATGGGTCAAGTTACATCTATCGCGCCTATTATGGCTTCCGGGATATTCTCACTCCCGGCGGGATGCCTGCCAATGCCGTTTTCGGCTTCACAAAAATGCTACTGGACCTCCTGCAGGAGCATCGCCCCCATTATTTCGCCGTCGTCTTCGACCCTCCCCGCGAACATACCTTCCGCCGCGAAATCTACCCCGCATACAAGGCCCATCGGGACCCCACGCCCGAGGATCTGGTTTCCCAACTCCCGTACCTGCGGAAGATCCTGCAGGCCCTCAATATCCCCGCACTGGAAGCTTCCGGGTTTGAGGCGGACGACGTCATAGCCACCCTGGCGCGCAGGTTCGCCGCGGAAGGAATGGATGTCACGGTCGTCACGGGCGACAAGGACTTGCTGCAGATCGTCACCGACAGGATCGGCCTCCTGGACACCATGAAGGACAAGCGTTCCGGGCCGCAGGAGGTTTTTGAGCGCTTCGGCGTCCCCCCTGAACTGGTTGCCGATGTTCTGGGACTGGCCGGCGACACCGGAGACAACATCCCCGGAGTCCCGGGGATAGGGGAGAAGATAGCGGCCAAGCTGGTACAGCAGTTCGGTTCCGTGGAAGGAGTCCTTCAGTGGAAAAGTCTCGTGAATGGGAAGGCGCGCCGGGAGAGTTTGAGCGTGCATGCCGACCAGGCCCTGCTCTCCAAGCGACTTGCCACCGTCCGGTATGATGTGCCTGTGGAGGTATCCCTGGCAGATCTGCAGAGCCGGTCACCGAACGTCCGGGAACTGGTGCCGCTGCTTCGCGAGTTGGGATTTGCCGCTTTGGAGGTCGCCTTCACCCCCCCGCCGCCCGGCGTCGTCGAGATCTACAGCGATGGTTCCGGAAGGGACTCCGGGCCGGGTGGATACGGCGTGATACTGCGCTATGGGGAGCACGAAAAGGAGTTGAGCGGGTTCGAGCCCAGTTCCACATCGCAGCGCATGGAACTTATTGCGGCGATCAGAGGACTGGAGGCGCTAAATACCCCGAAGAGGGTGCGTGTCTTCAGCGATTCCCAGTACCTGGTGCGGGGGATGAGCGAATGGCTGCGAGGCTGGATCCGCGCCGGTCGTCTGGAGACACCCGACGCACTGAAGAATCAGGATCTCTGGCGTCGGCTTGCGGACCTCTCAGCCAAGCATAAGGTTGACTGGGAATGGGTGGCAGGGCATGCGGGGCATCCGTTCAACGAGCGTTGCGACAAACTGGCAAAGCGCGCGGCAGAAGAGGGCGCACGCGCCGCCATCCCCCTAACTCCCCCGGTCGACATGGAAAAGGAAGTAGGGGCCATTCCGCCTTCCGCCCCTCCTATTCAAGAAGTGCCGGCCCCTTGCACAGAGGATATGGCATTTGATGCAGATGCCGACGGCCAGTTCCGGCTCTGCTAATTCGAAGGTGAAACTCAGGCTACCACCTGCACACCCAGATGCCACAGTTCCCGCTACTTTTAAGATCTTTTCTGCGCTACACGTCCGCCGATAGCGAAAGAGAGCCGGGCCAGACGGCGGTGAGGGAAGCTTGGGTCGATGACCGGGATCCCTTCGCAGCAGGTTACCAGCCCATCGGCCTGGGCTTTGTCAAAGCACTCGTGGGCTGCGTTTCTGAGCGTGTCGAAGAAGAAGAGGGTTGAAACCATGGCGTTGTAGCAGGAAACTCCCAGCACCTCGTGGGGCTTCAACCCGCAGATGAAACCGCCATACGCCACCAGGGCGACAAATGGCGCACTCACCAGTGCCGAATAAAGGGTGAGGGTCGCCCGTGCCCGGATGGCTTCCTTCGTGAGCCGTACTCCTTCCCAGGGATCTTCCTCGGAATATTCATAATAGTCACGTTCGCGCACGGTTCACCCCCCATTGCTCCAGTACCTTAGAGTCTCCGTCGGTTTCGTCCAGTCAATTGTACCGAATCTAACGGGAATCCGAAGTCAATTCGGCCGAATAAGGGACGCTTCACATTTCACGATGAACAGTGAATCCGGTTCGAGACCTCGAAAGAACTCAGATGATCATAGGCAAACCGGGAAATTCCGGCATGAGGGAGCTTCTCTCGCAGTCTGCCTCCCTTGACATCCAACCGGTTGCTGTTAAAAACCTTTCATCCCAAGGCGGGAAGACAACACCCAAAAAGGAGGTATCAATGCAAAGAGAATTTCTTAGATGGCTGACGGTTCTACTGACGTTTTCCCTGATCGCCCTCACGGTTTCTCCGGTCCTCGCGGCGAAGCCGGCAAAGGGGAAGAAGTCTCAATGCATCGTCTGCCACGAGAAGGTGACGCCGGGGATCGTGAAACAGTTCCTCTCGGGGAAGATGGGGAAGACCCTGGATTGCTCTACCTGCCACGGCTCGTCCCACATGTCCGCGTCGGACGTGGCCAAGGTGAAGCTCCCCACTCCCGATACCTGCGCACAGTGCCATGCCGAAAGGGTCAAGGAGTACCGGGCCGGCAAGCACTCACTGGCCTGGGCCGCCATGAAGGCGATGCCGATGATCACCCACCAGCCTTCCGCAGTAGGTGGCGGGGACCTGAAGGGATGCTCCGCCTGTCACAAGGTCGGCGAGAAGCCCGCCAGCGACCTTATCAGATACGGCACCGGCGCCTGCGACTCCTGCCACACCCGCCACAGCTTCTCGGTGAAAGAGGCACGGGACCCGCGCGCCTGCCGGACCTGCCACATGGGGTTCGACCATCCCCAGTGGGAGATGTGGCAGACCTCCAAGCACGGCACCATTTGGGAGATCGAGCCCACCACGGGGCGCGCACCCACCTGCCAGACCTGCCACATGCCGGACGGAAAGCATGACGTGTTGACCTCCTGGGGATTCCTGGCGCTGCGGCTGCCGGAAGACGACAAGGAGTGGCTGGCGAACCGGGTTACCATACTGCAGGCGATGGGGATTCTCGACGGGAAGGGAAATCCGACCGAGCGTCTGGACGCGGTCAAGGCGGCCAAGGTGGCGCGCCTTGACAAGGAATCCTTCGACAGGGAGCGCAGCAAGATGCTTACGGCCTGCGCCAAGTGCCATTCCCGCAGCTACGCCGAGGCCAATCTCAAGGCGGGCGACGAGGTGATCCGCGAGGTGGACAAGATCTTCGCCGATTCCATCCGCACGGTCAAATCGCTCTACGACGACGGCATCCTGAAAAAGCCCGAGGGGTGGAAATACGCTCCCGACCTGCTCCAGTTCTACGAGGCGAAGAGTTCGGTCGAGCAGGAACTCTACCTGATCTTCCTGGAATATCGGCAGCGGGCCTTCCAGGGGGCGTTCCACGCCAACCCGGATTACATGCACTGGTACGGCTGGGCTAAGGTGAAAGAGGCGGCGGCCCGCATCAGGGAGGATGCGGATCAGATGCGGAGGGAGAGAAAGTAGCGACCATCCGGAAAGGCGGGGCCTCAAGCCCCGCCTTTTTTGGGAAAATCAGATTCCCACAAGAATATAAACCCTTCCCCCCTCCCCCCGGATCCCCCCTGACGCCGTGGTAAAATCACCCAATCTGTCGAATGGACAGCGAGTGCGCTTTCCCTGTGTCCCATGACGCGTGTTGTTGGAAAGGCGTTCCCGCGATTTGGCAGTCTTATCCGGTTATACGGCGTTACGACTTCATTCCGACTACCTTTCCCCTCAAAGCCTTATTCGTTTTCTCGGGAAAGCAATCAGCGCCTGCCTGTCGGTCCATCCCCTGGCCCAATCGCAAAAACAAGACGTTAAGCCCATCGGTGCGAAACCCCATCTTGCAGAAGTAGAAGTATCGACTCTTTTTTTCGAAAAAAAAGGGACAGGCGGTTGTTTGCCTGGTGTGGCACAAATCGAGCATGCAGATGGCGCCTTTCCATAAAGGGGGCCGCAAAGGTTCACAGGGAAAGTGCAATTCATTGTTATGGGGATGGAAGCGATGGGGGACAACTGTTACAGACGGGCAAAAGTTGAAGCGGCTATAGGGGCGATAGCGGCCGACGGCTGTTTCTGCCTCGCCTTTCTGGTGCATCTCATGGGCCGCGACTGCGTCCTCGGCATTACCGAATACATGACCATGGGGATCATCGTCTGCGTGTTCCTCACGTCCTGCTGGCTAATTTACGACGACTACTGGCTGAACCACGCCCGGCTCAACAATGACGTAGTAAAGAAGCTTCGAATCAGGGAACTGCAACGGGGTGCTTCCATCGAGTTTGACGGCAAACAGTACCTGGTAGACGACATCCACCTTCCGATCGTGGACGGCTACGAGGTGGCAAACCATCTCAAGAGGCACCCCGTCCTTCGGCAGCTCCCGCTGGTGGCGGTGACGGCCCTGGCGATGGTGGGCGACCGCGAGAAAGTTCTCTCGGCCGGATTTGACGGGTACATCGGCAAGCCGATAGAGCCGGAAAAGTTCGTCGGACAGATCGAGGCCTTTCTGAAGAAGAAAGCGTGACGTGGGGCCAAATCCTTCGTTGTTACGGCCTGCTCCCCGCACGGGCGTCAATTACTCAAGCGCCTTTACATCTACAATGAAGTATTCTGATTCTCCGAAGCAGGTCGTGGGTATGCCCTTGTGTTGCTCGTAGGACAACGATACTTTTTTCCCCAGTGATGAATTAATTTTTGCCACCACGGCCTTGTCTCGCACAGAAAACATGAACCTTTCGGGGATCGATCCGGGTACTGGCAGTATTTGCAGTTCACCCTCCCACGTCTTGCATACCCAACCCTTTTCAGAGAATTTCTGAACGTATCCAACCCTGTCGCCCCTGGAAAAGCTCCAGTTGAGCACAGCGTAAAGATACCCCGCAGCCAGAACCACGATTGCCACCAACACTGCTGCAAATATCTTGATTGCTTTGTTTCCGAGTTCAGAAGCAGTCACTTTTCCCTCCATTCTTGCGTGCTCAAGCCAGCGATGTTTTTTTCTCTCGTGGAGGTATCCCGGCGCATCTTATTTCAGATTTATTAATTTGTAAATTGAAAGGTTTGCCAATGGGCAGCGGAGACACAGGAGACAACGCGAAAAGCAATTACGCAAAGAACGCCAAGAACCCGCTGAGAACGCGAGGAAGGCTTTAGGCTTTTTGATATGAGATTCCGTTTCTGCAAGGGACTTATTGATCGGGTATCGGGGCAAAAAAGAGGGCCACCCATCGGGAGTGGTCATTTTTCTTCTATTGATGCGGAATAATGTGCGGTTATCGGGGGGAGTATCATCCCACCTGCGCCAGCAGTTGGAACCGATCGGCAGCTGCTTTGAGATATTTTTCCCCTACCGTGACTCGGGGCGGACTCACCTCGGGACCTCGGCTCCCCCCCTCGGCGAATCCGTCGCTGGGCAAAACGGTTTGATTTCCGGCCGCTCGAATTCATTCGCCTATGCGGGAATCGATTCATTTTCTCGGCGAATGTATTCGCCGGCTGGCGAATTGATTTCTAATCTTTTGAATGATCACTTCGCGCCGGAGTTATCATTCAATTTTTTTTGAATTGGTTCAAGATATTTTGAATCATCACTCTAATAAAAATGTGACAATTAGTTTTTAAACGAATTCAATTCTAATATTAGAGATGATCACTCCAGCCAGAAGTATCAATTCATTTTTATACGAATTAATTCAAAATTTTTCGAATCATCATTCCGGTGTCGAACATTGATTTGATTCTCAGAGAAGTAATTCGAAAAGGATATAGATGTTCATCTCAAAAGATGGTGGCCATTCATTTTCCTGCCAATTCATTTCTAATCTCGTGAACGATCACTTCCGGCCGAGGAGTCGATCCAATTTTTCTGCAATTCGTTCCCCAACTTTTGAATGTTCACTCCCGTGCTGCGAATGAATCCGCGGGAAAATGAATGCTACTTCTCCAGTGGAAGAGTAGGGGGCCGTTCCAGCGAGGGGAGGCGTGACTGAAGTAGCGTTGGAAGAAGCGTGAACTCTCAGGTTCAAAGGTGGGAAGAGGTGGAGAGGTGAACGTAGCGCGGCTGCAGCCTGCCTAGCTGCAGCCGCTCGAAAGGCTGGTTTTATTCTACTACGATGCTGACGACCGCCGACCACGGGCCGCTGCCGACGCTGTTGTGGTACCTGACTCTGAAATAGTACCGCTTGACGGAATCGAGCCCGCTAACTTCCATCCTGCAGTTGTAATACCTTTCCAGGCTTTTCCAGGAAGACTCGTCCCCGGGGTTGTCCGTGAACTGCAGTTCGATGCTTCCGACTCCGGACTCCTTGCCCACCGTTGCGACTACCATCCCTGGCCGGTTTCCCTTTTTCAGGATCAGCTTCTGGGGCATCGCAGGAAGGGAGTGCGTTACGGACCTGCTGTAGGCACGCTGCTTCTGCTCGATGCCTATTTCCAGCATCGAAGGGGCGTTACGGTGGGTGGCCACCATGACGGCATGCTGGCAGGCAAAGATGAAGCACCTTATTATCTCTTCGCGAATCCTCTCCTTCTCCGCTTCTAGGAGCCGGTCGCCGTACCTTGCTGCTTCGGATGTCTTCTGCAGCGCTACTCCCAGGTTGGTGAACCTGTCGTATCCTGGCACGTGCTCCTGAAGGTTCTGGAAGGCATCATGGTTCTTGATTCTTTCCGCGAAGCTAAAGGTTTGTTGGATGAGATCGCCGTCGGATAGTTTCTTCAAGCTGCTGGTGTCGAATGACGGTACGGTCATAGTGGCCTCCGTTGCATGGGGGGGTAACCGCTCGGAGCGGCTGACAGGAGGATATTAACGTCTCCCAATGGGTTGTCAAGATCGCCCACCGTGGCCCACGTCCATCTTTGGGGCAGGGGGCGAAGAGTTGAACTATTGGAAAGGCCAACGAATTGAAAAAGGTGCTAGCCGCTATCGGCTAACACCTTTTCTTTTCCTGACTGGCGATGAACTTCCGTTATCGAAATCTCCCCCTCCCCTTCAAGGAACGTATAGCGGAAGATAGTCACTAATCGGCTTCAAGCCCTACGTTTCCTTCCAATTTTGAAGGCTAGGGGCTGTCAACCGGCAACGCGATGGGTGGCTAGTCGGAGGGAGGGGATTCGAGTGGACGCAGTTCTGCAAGTAGGGTCTCGGGGGCGATGTCCTGCTCGTTCGGCCATGTTACTGCTCCGAAGACGACTCCGACTTGATTGAAATAGTTCACGTCTTTCAGCTCGCGAAAGACACCGTGGTCCAGATATGGTTTGAGATCGAAAATCCCTTTGCGGCCATCTTCGACTTCGACATAGATGCGATAATCGGACATCGGCTTAACTTTTTTTAGCGAGGTCTTCATGGTTGCCGTCCCTGCCACTACCTATCGGCGACGCCTATCCACAGCGCTAGCAATCTGGTGATTTCTGACATCTGTTTATCGGTCAGATGGCCAACACTTGATCCTATCTTCTGTCGGGGAATGGTCATTAACTTGTCGATCTGAACAAAGGAGGTGACGGCTAACGCGTTATCAGCGGTAGGTATCACCTCGTATCTGTATAGCGGAGCGTCCAGCGCGAATGAGGTGACTAGACACACTGTTACGCTGGGATGCTCGGAAAAATAATCGGTCTGCACGACAAGTGCCGCTCGAGGTTTACCGTAGTCACCGGAAGCGCTCACCAAGACCAAATCGCCCCGTTTCACTCCTCACCCCATTCCGCCACCTGAGCCACTTCCTCAAGGTCCTCCAGGTTCTGTGGCTCTGCGAGTGCCAAGCGCGACTGCCTCTGACATTCGGCAGCGAATCCAGGAGCTGCTGGATCCGGAACCCATATCTGAACCGGCTTCAAGCCAGATTGCCGCAGTTTTGCCCTGTAAGTCTGTACCCTGTTTCTTGTCGGTTGCATGGTTCGCCTCCTGCCGTTACATGTAACACCTCGTTGGTCGTATTGTAAAGCTCTAGTTGCTGGACGCCAATTCGCAGACCCCCGCACCCTTCAGTTCCGTTTGTTGTACAGCTTTTGTCGCATTGGCTCTCGATGGCATTGAGGTAATTCGGAGCATGCAGTATATTGTCTTTGCCGATCAAACCTTTGGAGTAACCCCTGCCCTTCTCCCTGGGGCGAGGGGGGATGGCTCCCGGGTCCGCGAGGAATCCACCAAGGATGGACCAGGTTTCAAAGCGACGGTTCTCCATACATTGTAGATACCTTGCTACACTGGTGGAGTCGTTTTGCGGATAAGGAGGCTTGGAAATGGTCGCCAAAGCTCAGAAATGGGGAAACAGCCTGGCTGTCCGACTGCCTAAGTCGATGGCTGAAGAGTGCGGAATTGAAGCCGATTCTCCGGTCGAGATTCTCAGGCAAGAGGACTGCATCATCATCAAGGCGTTGGTCAAGAGACAGATCTCGCTTGAGACGCTGCTAAGCGGCATCACGGAAGACAACCTCCACTCCGAGATTCCTACTGGTACGCCTGCCGGTAAGGAGTTCTTGTGAAAAGGGTCGGTTATGTCCCTGACAGGGGCGACGTTGGTCTGGCTCGACTTTAACCCGCAGGCGGGTCATGAGCACGCCGGCCGGCGCCCTGCATTCGTTCTCTCTCCTCAATCCTATAATAGAAAGACCAGCTTGATGCTCTGCTGCCCCATTACGAGTCAGGTGACAGGGTACCCTTTCGGAGTACCTGTTGAAGGTGTCATCGGCGTGCGAGGCGTCATTTTATCTGACCAGGTGAAATCGCTGGACTGGCAGGTTCGCAGAGCAGAAATGAGGGGAAAGGTTAGCAAGGACGTTCTGGAGGAAGTGGTACTGAAGATCCGGGCTCTCCTCGAAGGCTGACTGGCCGCTACCCGCAGGCTGTACGATGACGCCTACTTCCGGCAGGTTGCACTCTGGCTGGCCTGAAGGGCAGGACCTCGGGCCTGATACAATCTCCGGGGGTGGGAACTTGTTCGGGCGGGAGCATAGATGCAAAGAGGGCACCCACTGCTGGGTGCCCTCTTTTACTCAGTGGTTCAACGCGGACTCAATATCTTCAAGTCATTAGTGCATTTAACCGCCTTAGTTCCTCCAGAAGTATCGGGACATCAACTTCCACAGAGCGCCAAACTGTGGCCAAATCGACACCGAAATACTGGTGTATCAGTTTATCTCTAAACCCGGCGAGATCCCTCCAGGGAAGGTCCCTATGGAGAATGCGAAATTCCAGGGAGACGTTTTTAGCTGCTTCTCCTATAATCTCAAACTGACGGATTACTGCGTCCTGCGCCATGCGCTCAGTTTTAAACTTGTTGTAATCCATCCCCTCGGTATAGGACATGATCTGCTGAACTGCATCTATGATATGCGTCAGATATACAGTATCGTCGCGGATCACTGCACGATTACCTTGAGTTCCTTCCTGATGCGCTCGATCAAGTACGGACTTATGGCCTGTTCGGTCAGCAGATCGATTTTTACCCCTACCAGTTCCGAAAGCTCTCTTTCCATCCGGATAAGTCCCAGTAAGCTTTGTTGCTCGTTGAACCAGACAAGGAGATCCAGATCACTGTCAACCCGCGCTTCCCCGCGGGCGTAAGAGCCGAAAATACCGACACGGCTTGCGCCATGTGCTTGCATGTATATCCGTATTTTTTCGTCATATGGGGTTACTGGGGACATTACTTCACCTCTGCCAATGAAGTTTGTGCTTTAAATATGCGTTATTCTGGCGTGCGGCCAATATACCCGATCTTTTAATGGGGTGCAACATGTGCTGTCTTTTATGCAGGAAAAGGAGGGGGTAGACGGAGAACGGTTGAACCTACCTTCGCCGGCTGACGCTTTGGTAACAGGGGAAAGGTTAGCAAGGACATTCTGGAGGAAGTGGTACTGAAGATCCGGGCTCTCCTCGAAGGCTGACTGGCCGCTACCTGCAGTCGGATTCACTTTGGCTGACGCTTGAGCAGCAGGATGGTGTTGTCGTACCAGCGCATGGCGAGCTCGTTGTCCGAGAGGCGGGCGATCCAGTTGAAATTTTCTGGACCAAATGGTGTGTCCGGTCCGATGTGCCCCTTTTTGCAGGTTACCCATAGCACCTCTACATTCTTCATAGTATCTACTGGCAAGGCGAATTTATTCGTTTCTCCTCCACTGTATTTTGCTTTGGCCATAGTACGACCGACTAGTCCCTCTATAGTTTCCACCTCAGATCTTACTAACGGGTGCTGACAGCTTGTGTCTTCTGGGGTATTCGTCAGTATTGACTTGCGAGAGAATAGCATCCAACGCCCGACCAACTCTGGGTCGTCGTAGTTGTAATTCGGCCTTCGCATGAGAGTTTCATCAAGTCGTACCCCCGTTACTTCCCATTTCCCAATGAGTACGCTTACGTGGTCAGTCTGGCTCATGCCTTTTTCTGCAACCAACGAAATCAACAGGGCCAGCACCACTGTGTAGGCCCACCGCAGTCTGTGGGTCATTTGTATTTCCCCTTAACGTAGAGATCTACTTCACGCTTTCTTCTTGCAACAAGGCCCCTTAGAACCTTTCCCCCAGAAGTGGTCGCTTCCGATATGTGTCTTATTGCTTCTTCAGACTGGCCTCTATTAACATATTCCGCGACCTTACGAAATCGTCCTCCTGGATTGTATGCAAAACTCACTAGAGCGTCATACTCATGCTGAAATAAAGGGACCACCACACATCGTCTCACTATCGCCTCATAACTCGGAAGAATCATCTTTAAGAGGGCGATCGCCTGCTCTTCAGTCAAAGTAACTATCTTCCGGTGTTCGTTGACGAAAGAATCCGCTGATATGCCATAAAGCCCAGCACCTTCTGCTACTTCTTCACTCGTGCCCTTACTGATACCAATACTGACAAGATCATTTGCTATTTGCACTTTTGATCGTGTTTTCATATCGTAGCCAGCGCCCAAAGTTACTCCGCTAGAACCGCGAGGCCAGTGTAATCTCTCAGAGATACCAGGCGCATACTCCTCATCCCAAATGAACCGCACACCAAGGTCAGAGATCTTCATTATTTGGGGCCGTTTTTTATTTTCGCGGAATTTTTCTCTATTGGTTCTGCGCAGTGGGTCAGCATAATCCTTGATTCCGAGTGGGCCAGGGGTATCACCCACGAATGAAATCGGTGTGTCGGGAGAGGCGGCATCGTTGTGGCCGAGGGGCCCTGGGGTTAGGGTCGGTGGCTGGAACGGATCGCGTCCTAGTGGATGGGGAGATCTGGAGTTGGCCATAATAACCTCTGCAAGTTATCTAAGGTAGCAACGGCCCACCGTTGAAGATGGAACGTTACCAACCATCTCCGTCGTGTCAAACGCTGCAGATTGGATTATGCTGCTCGGCCCTTACAACCCATCCCCACCCCGTCCCTCCCCTTCCACCTTCGCCAAGGCTACGGCGGACAAGTTCCGGGGAGGGGGCGTTTTGGCAGCGGGCACTTCCGCAAGCTGGCCGATCACTTAGTGGCAGCGCCCTCACCCTGCCCTTTCCCGGGGGGAGAGGGTTTTGCTCCAGGAGGATGGGTAAGGTAGTAAATGGAAAGGCTCTGCCCCCTCCCTGACCCTCCCCCTCCGGGGGAGGGAACTGTAAACGCAAAGAGGGCGTCCAATCGCTTGGACGCCCTCTTTTATTGCTGTGCAGACCGGGTCTGCCTTACCTATTTCCTTAGAACTGTACTGCCTTCTGCGCCAGCTCGAGGATGGTGCCGGGGACGATGCCCATCACCAGGGTCGCGCTCACGGTCAGCAGCAGGCAAAGCGCGATGGCCGGGGTGGCGCCTGCCCAGTCGAAGGTCTCGTCGGTGTCTTTCATGTACATGAAAACCATGACGCGCAGGTAGTAGTACACGGAGGCGGCGGAGTTCAGTACGCCGATGATGGCAAGCCCGATGTAGCCGGACTTGACGGCCGCGGCGAAGAGGTAGAACTTGCCGATGAAACCTGCGGTCGGCGGGATGCCGGCCAGCGAGAACAGGAACACCGCGAAGATGGCTGCCAGAAGCGGCTTCCTGCGCGCCAGCCCAGCGAAGTCCTGCACGTTGCCGTTCTCCTCGCCTTTCTTGCCGATCAGGATGACGACGGCGAAGGCGCCGATGTTCATGAAGGCATAGGAGAGCATGTAGAAGAGGATGCCGGCTGCGCCTTCCGCGTTGGTGGCGGTGAAACCTACCAGGCAGTACCCTGCGTGGGCGATGGAGGAGTAGGCGAGCATTCTCTTGATGTTGTCCTGGGAAAGCGCGATCACGTTGCCGACGGTCATGGTGAGCACCGCGAGGATCCAGAGGAGGTTCCCCCACTCGGCCCTAAGCATCGGGAAGGCGAAGATCATCACCCTCAGGAAGGCGGCGAAGCCGGCCGCCTTGGGTCCCGCGGACATGAAGGCGGTCATCGGGGTCGGTGCGCCNNTAGACGTCCGGGGTCCACATGTGGAACGGCGCGGCGGCTATCTTGAAGCTGAAGCCCACTGCGATGAGCAGCATGCCCACCACGAACATCGGGTTGGCAGCGATGCTCGGGTTGGCCATGACGTGGGCGGAGATGGCCTGGATCTTGGTGCTCCCGGTCGTGCCGTAGGTCAGCGCCATGCCGTAGAGCAGGAAGCCGGTTGAGAAGGCACCGAGCAGGAAGTACTTGAGGCCTGCCTCGTTCGACTTGACGTTGGCCCGGTTGAAACCGGCAAGGACGTACAGGCAGACGGAGAGAAGCTCGAGGCCGAGGAAGATGACCATCATGTCGGTCCCGGCCGCCATCAGCATCATCCCGATGGTCGCAAAGAGTATCAGGGGGTAGAGTTCGCCCTGGTTGCAATCCTCCTGGACCATGTACTTGTCCGAGATCAGGATGGCCAGCGCGGCGGAGATCAGGAAGATCACCTTGAAGAAGGTCGCGAAGTTGTCCTGGACAACCGCGCCATTAAACGCTGATATCGACGGCCCCCAGCCGCCCACGACGCTGACCGCGGTCACTGCCAGGCCGAGAAGGCTCAGGTAGCCGAGGTACGCCTTGTTCTTGCCCGGCACAAAGACGTTGACGAGCAGCAGCACCATGGCAATGCATGAGAGTAGGATCTCAGGCATGATCACTGCCAGGTTTATGGCCGGCATAGCAATGTTTTCCATCTATAATCCTCCGTCAGCTAGTTCTAAGCGGTCTATTTCGATTCGTGAGAAGCCGGTACTGCTACGTGCCCTTCGGGGAGCGCCGGCGCTGCCGCCGGTACTGCTACATGCCCTTCCGGCAGGGCCGGGACTGCGACGTGACCTTCCGGCAGGGCCGGTGCGGCGGCCCCTTCCGGAGCTGCGACGACCGGAGCTGCCAGCGCCGCTACCTGCTGCTTACCCTTGCTCTGCTTGATCAGCCTTTCGATGGACGGCGCCATGGAGTCGATGAACGGACGCGGGTAGACGCCCATGAAGAAGATGAGGAAGATCAGCGGCAGCATGATGGCGATTTCGCGCGCGTTCAGGTCCTTCAGCACCTGGTTCTTCGGGTTGTTCAGTTCGCCGAACATGACCCTCTGGAACATCCAGAGCATGTAGACGGCCGAGAGGATGACGCCCGTGGTGGCGATGATCGCGTACCAGCGGAGCGAGCTCTCGAAGGCGCCCATCAGCACCAGGAACTCGCCGACGAAGCCGTTGGTCCCCGGAAGGCCGATCGAGGAGAAGGTGACGATCATGAAGATGGTGGCGAAAATCGGCATCTGCTTGGCGAGACCGCCGAAGTCGCTGATCTGACGGGTGTGCCGGCGTTCGTAAATGAAGCCGACGATGAGGAACAATGCGCCGGTGGAGACGCCGTGGTTGAGCATCTGCAGCATGCCGCCGGTGACCCCCTGGGTGTTGAGGGCGTAGACGCCGAGCATGACGAAGCCGAGGTGGGCCACCGAAGAGTAGGCGACCAGTTTCTTGACGTCCTGCTGCACCATCGCGACCAGCGAGGCGTAGACGATGCCGATCACGGAAAGGGTCGCGATGAGCGGGGTGAACTGCGCGCTCGCATCCGGGAAGAGCGGCATGGCAAAGCGGACGTAACCGTAGGTGCCGCACTTCAGCATGACGGCGGCCAGGATCACGGAGCCTGCGGTCGGGGCCTCGGTATGTGCGTCGGGCAACCAGGTGTGCAGCGGGAACATCGGGACCTTGATGGCGAAGGCCAGTGCGAAGGCCAGGAACATCCAGATCTGGGTGGCCGGGTCGAGCTGCAGGTCCCAGAAGCGCAGGATGCTGAAGTCGCCGCCGCCGGCCTTGAAGTAGAGGACGATCAGAGCGACCAGCATGAGGAGCGAGCCGACCATGGTGTAGATGAAGAACTTGACTGCCGCGTAGATCCTGTTCTTGCCGCCCCAGATACCGATCATGAAGTACATCGGGATCAGCATCACTTCCCAGTAGATGTAGAAGAGGAACAGGTCGATCGCGACGAAGGTGCCGATCATGCCGACTTCGAGAAGCAGCAGGCAGATCATGTATTCCTTCACCTTCTCCTCCACCGCCGTGTAGGTGGAGAGGATGGCGATCGGCATGATGAAGGTCGTCAGCATAACGAGCCAGAGGGAAATGCCGTCGACCCCCAGGTGGTAGTTCATCTGGAAGGGGCCAGCTGCGATCCAGGGCACTTTTTCCATGAACTGGAACCCGCCGATGTCGGTCCCGGCCGCATTGTACCCCATGACCAGGGGCAGCGACAGGACGAACGTCACCACCGTCACCGCCATGGCAATGGTACGGAGCACGCCGTGGCTGTTCTTGTTCACAAAGAGGAGGAGGATCGCTCCGATCAGCGGTGTGAAGGTTAATATGCTCAGTAACGGTAGCTGGCTCATTTACTCTGCTCCTTTTACTTACAGGTCAAAATTTATCTTAAATCTCAGGTCTTAGCGGAAGAGGTACACGCCGACGATGACCACCACGCCCAGCGCCATGGAGAAGGCGTAGTTGTGAACCATGCCGGTCTGCAGGTGGCGGAGCAGCCCGGAGATGCCGCGCACCACCGATGCGACGCCGTTCACGATGCCGTCCACCACCACGACGTCGAACCCTTTCCAGAGGAAGTTGCCGCACGCCTTGCAGGGGTTGACGAAGGCGAAGTCGTAGATCTCGTCGATGTACCACTTGTTGTACACGGCGCGGTGCAGCACAGGGAAGGTCGAGACGAACTTCTCCGGGAAGCCCGGGGCGACGATGTAGAGTGCCCAGGCGAGAGCTATGCCGCCGCAGGCGATCAGCACGGAGACGCCCATGAGGCCCCACTCCATGGCGATGCTGTGCGCGTGCTCGGCGCCGTGGCCTCCGTGCAGCATGTAGTTGGTGGAGTAGGCGAACACCGGCTCAAGGTAGTGCTCGAAGTAGTTGGGCATGCCGCCCAGTACCTCGCCGAGCACCTTCGGCACGCCGATCCAGCCGCCGACCACGGAGAGGAAGGCGAGGCAGACCAGCGGCACCGTGATGACCCAGGGGGACTCGTGCAGGTGGTGGAACGCCTTGTCGGAAAGACGGGTCTTCCCGAAGAAGGTCATGAAGACCAGGCGGAACATGTAGAATGCGGTGAGCCCTGCGGCGACTGCGCCTGCGCCCCAGAGGAGCATGTTGGCGGAGCCGTGGTGCGGGTTGGAGAACGCCTGCCAGAGGATCTCGTCCTTGGAGAAGAAGCCCGCGAAGCCAGGGATACCTGCGATGGCGATGGTGGCGAGCAGGAAGGTCGCGAAGGTGACCGGCATCTTCGCCTTCAAGGCACCCATGTTCCTCATGTCCTGCGGGTCGGCGTCGGAGTGCTCGTGATGCAGCGCATGGTGCATGGCGTGGATGACGGAGCCGGAACCGAGGAACAGGCAGGCCTTGAAGAAGGCGTGGGTCATCAGGTGGAACACGCCGGCCCCGAAGGCGCCGACACCCATGGCCAGGAACATGTAGCCGAGCTGGGAAACGGTGGAGTAAGCGAGGACGCGCTTGATGTCGTTCTGGGCGGTGCCGATGGTCGCCGCAAAGAGTGCGGTGGCGGCGCCGACGCAGGCGATGACGAGGAGCGCCGTCGGGCTCTTGATGTAGATGAAGTTCATGCGGGCGATCATGTAGACGCCGGCGGTGACCATGGTGGCCGCGTGGATGAGTGCGGAGACCGGGGTCGGGCCTTCCATCGCGTCGGGGAGCCAGGTGTAAAGCGGGATCTGGGCCGACTTGCCGGTTGCGCCCAGGAAGAAGCAGAGTGCCACGGTGGTGGTGATGGCGCCCGGGACGATCAGGTCGGCGTGGCTCGCCAGCTCGCGGAAGTTGATGGTCCAGACGTTGTGGGTGCCGCCCAGGTACCAGTAGAGGGTGAAGAGGCCGAGGAGGAAACCGAAGTCGCCGATCCTGTTCATGACGAACGCCTTCTTGCCCGCGTCGCCGGCCGACTTCTTGTGGAAGTAGTAGCCGATCAACAGGTAGGAGCAGAGACCCACCCCTTCCCAGCCGACGAACATGAGGAGCATGTTGTTGCCGGAGACCAGGAGCAGCATGGAGAAGGTGAAGAGGTTCAGGTAGGTGAAGTACCTGTAGAACCCTTCCTCGCCGTGCATGTACCCGATGGAGTAGAGGTGGATCAGGAAGCCGATCCCGGTTACCACCATCAGCATCAGGCAGGAGAGCGGGTCGATCAGGAACCCGATGTCAGCCTTGAAGTTGCCGGAGCTGATCCAGGTGAAGATGGTCTTCTCGAAGTGCCGCTCTTCCCCCGGCAGACTCAGGAGCTGGAACAGGATTCCGCAGGCGACCAGGAAGGAACCGAAGACAGCTCCGGCTGCGATCCCACCTATGACCGTTTCGTTTTTTATCTTCTTGCCGAATAGGCCGTTGATGACCACCCCGATGAGTGGGAACAGTGGGATCAACCATACGTATTCAAACATTCCAGACTCCTTTATTTCTTTAGTTCTTTAAAGTCTTAAGTAGGTCAGCCGGCCGCTAGAGCTTCATCAGGTTGACGTCTTCGACGTCGATGGACTCGCGGTTCTTGTAGAGCGCGATCATCAGCGCGAGACCCACGGCCGCCTCTGCGGCTGCCACGGTCATGACGAAGAAGACGAAGACCTGGCCGTCCAGGTTACCGAGGTACCTGGAGAAGGCGATGAAGGTCAGGTTGACCGCGTTCAGCATCAGCTCGATGCACATGAAGATGACGATGGCGTTTCTCTTCGTCAGGACCCCTACGGTCCCGATGGCGAACATAATGGCTGAGAGTATCAGGTAGTTGTCGATCGCTAGCATGTCAGTACCCCTTCGTAGCGTTAAATTTTCTTTTTGGCCAGTATGACTGCGCCGACGATCGCGGCCAGAAGCAGCAGCGAGGTGATCTCGAACGGCAGCAGGAAGGTCGTGAAGAGTTCCCTGCCGATCAGCTCGACGTGTCCGTAGCTGACGATCTGCGCCTTGTCGATGGTCCCCCTGGCGCCGGTCATGGAGCCCCTCATCAGGAACCAGACGGTCTGGAAGAGCACGAAGAGCCCGATCACGCTTCCGGCCGTCTTGGCGTGGGCGCCGCGCTTGCCGCTCTCGGCCTTCACGTTCAGCAGCATGATCACGAAGATGATCAGGACCATGATGGCCCCGGCATAGACGATCACTTGCGTTGCCGCCAGGAAGGGGGCGTCCAGCATGACGTAGAAGGTCGCCAGGCAGAAGAAGGTCATCACCAGCGAAAGGGCGCTGTTGATCGGGTTTTTGCAGGTGACCACAAGGATGCTGGAAATAACGGCCACCGCAGCCACGACGAGAAAGAAGATCGATTCCATTGCTGCTCCTTTATTTCTTTTCTAAGAGTCTCTCTTTGGTAAAGGTGAAGTCGGCGCGCGAGTAGCTGGCGAGCTCGAAGGCTTCCGTCATCCGGATCGCGTCCACGGGGCACGCCTCCACACAGTAGCCGCAGAAGATGCAGCGCAGCATGTCGATCTCGTATTTGGCCGCAAACTTGTCATGGTTCTGGTCCTCGCCCGCCTCGACGGTGATGCACTTGGCCGGGCAGACGGTGGGGCAGAGGTAGCAGGCGACGCATTTCGCCTTGTCGTGGGAGACGTTCAGCGCATGCAGCCCGCGGAAGGTGTTGGCGATCTGCGGCCGCTCGGTCGGGTACTGCAGGGTGACCGGCTTCTTGAACATATGTGATAAAGTAATCTGAAGACCTTTAATGAGCGGCATTATCATTTGCAGCACCTCGCCTTGTAGTGTGATTCTTGCGGAACTACTTGTTGAAGACCATGACCCAGATGCCGGTGGCAACCACGTTCACCAGGGTCAGCGGCAGGAACACCTTCCAGCCCAGACGCATGAGCTGGTCGTAGCGGTAACGCGGGTAGGTGGCCCTGATCCACATGCAGCAGAAGATCAGGAAGTACACCTTGGCGACGAACCAGAACCAGCCGGGGAGAAACGCGGGGCCGTGCCAGCCGCCCAGGAACAGGGTGACGGTGACCGCGCAGACGGTGATCATGTTGGCGTATTCGGCCATGAAGAACATGGCGTATTTCATGGAGGAGTACTCGGTGATGAAACCGGACACCAGTTCCGTCTCCGCCTCGGGAAGGTCGAACGGGGTCCTGTTGATCTCGGCCAGCGAGCAGATGAAGAAGATCACGAAGGCGAGCGGCTGCTTGAAGACGTACCAGGCGCCGTTCGCCTGGTCGGCCACGATCTTGTGCAGCGAGAGGCTCTCGGAGAGCATGAAGACCGCGATGAGGGCGAGGCCGGCGGCGAGTTCGTAGGAGATCATCTGCGCCGCGGAACGGAGCCCGCCCAGGAGCGAGTACTTCGAGTTGGAGGCCCAACCCGCGAGCACCACACCGTAGACGCCCAGGGATGCCATGGCCAGGATGTAGAGGACGCCGACGTTGACGTCGAAGACCTGCTTCCCGGCCTGGTCGTAGTAGGCGGCGATCTGCAGCGGCACCGTGTAGCCGGCGACGGTCACGTTGTCGCCGAAGGGGATGACTGCGAAGGAGATGAACGCCGGGATCAGCGCGACGAGAGGAGCTACCAGGAAGGCGAACTTGCTCGCCTGGCTCGGGATGATCTCCTCCTTGAAGAACAGCTTGACGCCGTCCGCGATCGGCTGCAGGAGCCCGTGCCAGCCGGTCCTCATGGGACCAAGACGCACCTGCATGTGCCCGATTATCTTCCTCTCCGCGTAGGTGGCGTAGGCCACGGTCAGGAGCACAAAGACAAAGGCTACGAGCACCTTGGCAACCATGGCTATGTAGTACGCGACCGGCAGTCCTAAGATTAGCGTATCCATCTGATAGTCTTCCCCTCTTTTATGAATTTTGAGCTGTTAGCTATTTCTTGGCGATGGTGACCCAGGTGATCTCGGCTCCGTCGGTGATGGTGTTGACGCTACCCTCACCGAAGTGGTACGGGGCGAAGACCAGTCCCTGCGGCAAGCGCTTGCCGACCTTGGCGGCCACCTGGACGCTGCCGGTGCCGGAGGTCACGGTGACCAGGTCGCCTTCCTCGATCTTCAGCGCGGCCGCGTCGGCTGCGGAGATCTCCGCGTAGGCGGCCGGGCAGACGTACATCGGCCCCTCGCCGAAGCGGGACATGGTGCCGCTGTGGTAGAGGGCGCTCCCGGTGACGAGAGCCAGCTTCCCAGCCGCTGCCGCCGGCTGCGCCTTCTCGGCGACCGGTACCAGTTTCGGGGTCACCGAGACCGGCAGGACGACGCCGGTGTCCAGGAGACCCGCCTGGGTGAGACCCTTGTAGGCCGGGACCGTGGAGGCGATCTCGGAGAAGAGCTCTCCCTGGTTGCCGTAGCGTGCACCGCCCAGGGCGATGTTGATCGTGTTCAGTATCTCGAAGTCGCTCTTGGCGAGCCCGACGGCGGGGATCGCCTTCCTGACGTTCTGCACCCGGCGGCCCAGCGAGGTGAAGGTGCCGGACTTCTCCGCGAAGGAGCAGGCCGGGAGCACCACGTCGGCGAGCGCCGCGGTCTCGGTCAGGAAGAGGTCGGAGACGACCATGAACTCCACGTTGTCCAGCGCCTTCTCGACCTTCTGGCGGTTCGGGTAGGAGACCACCGGGTTCTCGCCGGCGACGAACAGGGTCTTGATGTTCCCGTTGGCGCAGCCGTCGATGATGGCGCCGGCGGAAAGCCCGGTCGATTTCGGGTAGATGCCGAGGTCGGCGGCGCCCTGGCTGTTGTTCTTCTCGCCCATGATCAGGAGGCCGGACCCTTCCTTGCCGATCTTGCCGGTCAGGATGGCGAGGTTCGCGGCCGCGCTGGCGAGGCCCGCGTCGTGCCCCGGGTAGCCCAGGCCGATCGGGAGGATGATGAGCGCCTTCTCTGCGCCGGCGAAGTCCTTGGCGAGGGTGGCGATCTCCTCCGCGGTGACGCCGGTCTTCTCTGCGGAGGCGTCGGCCAGCGCCGCCTTCAGCTCGGCGAGACCTGCGACGCCTTCGACCGCCAGGCCCTGGTCGATGACAGACCTGCAGAGCGCGTTGAAGAGGGCGAGCTCGGAGCCGGGTGCGTGGACGGTGGTCTTGGCGCCCGGGAGGCGGGTCAGCTTCCCTTTCTTGTCCGAGACGATCCTGAGGTCGACACCCTCCCTCTTCACGCCGAGGTTGATCTCGAAGCCGACGACCGGGTGGGTCTCGTAGGCGTCGCTCTTGACCACCAGGAGGAGGTTGGCCTTCTGGACGTCGGCGATCTCGGAGGGGGAGGCTGCCGCGCCGAAGGAGGCGACGGCGCCCTTGGTCAGCGCCTCGTGGGCGAAACCTGCCGAGTGGTCGATGTTGTCCGTGCCGACGGTGCCGCGGAAGAGCTTCTCGAACAGGAAGAGTTCCTCGTTGGTGAGCCTCGCGGTGGCGAGCGCCGCGACGGAGGTCGGGTCGCTTTTGCCTGCGGCAAGCCTGGAGGTGACCAGTTCCAGCGCCTCTTCCCAGGTCGCTTCCTGGAGCTTCCCGTTCTTCCTGACCAGCGGCTTCACGAGACGCTTGTCGGAGTTGATGAACTGGTAGCCGAAGCGGCCGCGGGTGCAGAGCTGGCCGTTGTGGAAGCCCTGGTTCTCGTCGTAGATGGTGGTGAGGACCTTGCCGTCCTTGGTCCCCAGCGTCAGCTGGCAGCCGGTGCCGCAGTAGGAGCAGACGCTCTTGGTCTTGTTGAGGGCCCACCAGCGCGCCTTGAACTTGAAGGGGCGGGAGTTGAGCGCGCCGACCGGGCAGACCGAGACGCAGGAGCCGCAGAACTCGCAGTTGAGCGGTCCGTCGAACTCGGTACCCATCTTCGCCTCGATGCCGCGGTTGATGAAGGTGTAGGCTCCGTAGCTGACGATCTCGTCGCAGATCCTCGCGCACTTGCCGCAGTGGATGCAGCGGTTCATGTCGCGCTCGATGAGCGGGTTCTCGTAGTCGATGGCGTGGTTGAACTTCTCGTCGGAGAACCTGTTGGTGTTCACCTTGTATTCGAAGGTGAGGTTCTGCAGGTCGCAGTCGCCGGCGGCGTCGCAGACCGGGCAGTCGATCGGGTGCTTGAGGAGCAGGAGCTCCAGCACCAGCTTTCTCGCCTTGACGATCTCGTCGGTCGTCGTCTGGACCAGCATCCCCTCGGTGACCGGGGTGGTGCAGGCGGGGATGAGACGCCCCTTCATCTGCTCCACCTCGACCAGGCACATGCGGCAGCCGCCGAACGGGTGCAGCTTCTTGTCATGGCAAAGGATCGGTATCTTGATGCCACACGCCTTGGCGGCGTCGTAAATGGTGGCGCTTCTCGGTACCGTTACCTGTTTTCCGTCTATCGTAAGATTTACCATCTCGACCTCTGTCTCCTGGAGTCCGTTCAGCGTTCAGTGTTCAACGTTCAACGTTAGGCGTTCGGCTCGTTCCAGGACTCAACGTTGAACGTTGAACCTGAAACGTCGAACGGTTTTACTCAATGGCCATGAAGCGGCAGGCATCGTAGCAGGACTTGCACTTGGTGCAGTTTTCCTTGATCAGCTCGGCCACCTCGCCCTTCTCCCACTTGATGGCGTTGGACGGGCAGGCCCGGAGGCAGGCGCCGCACTTCACGCACTTCTCGGGCACCACCTGCCAGAGCAGGAGTTCCTTGCAGGAGTTGGAGGGGCAGCGCTTGTCGATGATGTGCGCCTCGTACTCGTGCCTGAAGTACTTCACGGTGGAGAGGATCGGGTTCGGAGCCGTCTGCCCCAGACCGCAAAGCGACGCCTTCTTGATGGTCGCCCCCATCTCCAGCAGGGTGTCGATGTCGGCCATCTCGCCGCGACCCTCGGTGATCTTCTCCAGGATGTCGAGCATCGCCTTCAGGCCGATGCGGCAGGGAACGCACTTGCCGCAAGACTCCATCTTGGTGAAGGTCAGGAAGAAGCGGGCCACGTCGACCATGCAGGTGGTCTCGTCCATGACGACCAGACCGCCGGAACCCATCATGGCGCCCGCCTTGATCAGCGAGTCGTAGTCGACCGGGGTGTCGAGCACCTCGGCCGGGATGCAGCCGCCGGAGGGGCCGCCCGCCTGGACCGCCTTGAACTTGCGGTTGTTGGCGATGCCGCCGCAGACCTTGTAGATAACGTCGCGGACCGACATGCCGGCCGGAACCTCTACCAGGCCGGTGTGCTTCACCTTGCCGGTGACGGCGAAGATCTTGGTACCCTTGGTGGTGTCGGTGCCGAGGCTCGCGTACCACTCGGACCCCTTGTTGATGATGTGGCGGACGTTGGCGAAGGTCTCGACGTTGTTGATGTTGGTCGGGAAGCCCCAGAGGCCCTTGACCGCCGGGAACGGCGGACGGGGACGCGGCATGCCGCGCTCGCCCTCGATGGAGGCCATGAGTGCCGTTTCCTCGCCGCAGACGAAGGCGCCGGCGCCCTTCTTGATCCTCAGGTCGAAGTCGAAGCCCCAGCCCTGGATGTTCTTGCCCAGGTACCCTTTCTCGTAGCAGACGTCGAGCGCCTTCTGGAGGCGTTCGATGGCGAGCGGGTACTCGGCGCGGACGTAGACGTAACCGCCGGTGGCGCCGATGGCGTAGGCGGCGATCATCATCCCCTCGATGATGCAGTAGGGGTCCCCTTCGAGGATGGAGCGGTCCATGAACGCGCCCGGGTCGCCCTCGTCGGCGTTGCAGATCAGGTACTTGTGATGGCCGGGAGAGGCCGCGCAGAAAGACCACTTCATGCCGGTGGGGAAACCGCCGCCCCCTCGGCCACGAAGACCGGACTTCTTCACCTCGTCGATGACCTCGGCCGGTTTCATCTTCTTGACGCAGGTCTCGATCGCCTTGAAGCCGTCCTCTTCCAGGTAGGCGTCCAGCTTCTCCGGGTCGATCTGGCCGCAGCCGGTCATGACGACGCGCATCTGCTGGTCGACGAAGGTGTTGTAGTACGCCTTCGCCTTCTTCTTCTCGATCGCCTCGTTGGCCACTATGTGCTGGTCCAGGATCGCCGCGACGTCCTCGGGCACGACGAAGTCGTAGGTGACCCGCCCGAGTTCGGGGGTGATCACGTCGACCAGGACGTCGTTGGCGCACAGACCGCGGCAGCCGGTCTTGACTACGTCGCAACGCTTGCCGATCTGGGCCACGATCCCTTTTTCCGCTATCAGCCTGGTGAACTCGGCCTCAACCTGCTTGGCGCCGGCCGAGATGCCGCCGGTACCCTGACAGATAAGTATCTTTACTGCTGCATTTTCGCTCATGACAAATGGTCCCCTGCTGCAAAATTAGGATCGATTACTTCATCGGCCTCTGGTTGTAGGTTTCCACGATCTCGTCCACCTTCTGGACCGTCATCTTGCCGAAGGTGTCGTCGTTGACCATCGCCAGAGGTGCCATGCCGCAGGCGCCCAGGCAGGCGACCTTCTCAAAGGTGTAGCGCAGATCGGGGCTCGTCTCGGCGTGCCCGATGCCGAGTCTTCCGAAGAAGGTGTCGACGATGCGCTCGGCCCCCTGCACGTGGCAGGCGGTGCCGACGCAGACCCTGATGATGTAGCGGCCGCGCGGCTTCAAGTGGAACTGTGAGTAAAAGGTCAAAACGCCGTAGATCTGGCTCGGGTAGACGTTCAGCCTGTCGGCGACCAGTTCGATGGTCGGCTTGGGCACGAACCCGTAGGCGTCCTGGATACCCTGCAGTACCGGCATCAGGTTGCCCGGCAGCGTCAGGTACTTGTCGATTATGTGGTTGGCCTCGGTAAGATCGAGTTCTTCGGCCGGGATTTCTTCGGCTGGAGCGTTAGACATTTACCCCATCTCCTTTAATTTAACGTTTGATTTACCGGTCTATTTCGCCAAGAACGATGTCGAGCGTTCCGATGATCGCGACCAGGTCGGCGAGCATGGAGCCCTTGGCCATCTTCTCGATGGCGCCCAGGTTCACGAATGAAGGGGGACGCACCCTCATGCGGTACGGTTTGGTGCCGCCGTCCGAGACGAGGTAGTAGCCGAGTTCGCCCTTGGGGTTCTCAACGCCCATGTACACCTCGCCCTCGGGGACGGGAAAGCCTTCGGAAGCGATCTTGAAGTGATGGATCAGCCCCTCGATGGAGTTGTAGACGCTCTCCTTGGGCGGGTAGCAGACCTGCGGCGCATCGGCCAGGATCGGGCCGGGCTTCAGTCTCTTCATCGCCTGGTCGATGATCTTCAGCGCTTCGCGCATCTCGACCAGGCGGCACTTGTAGCGGTCGAAGGTGTCGCAGTTCTCGCCGGTCGGGACCTTGAAGTCGTAGTTCTCGTAGCCGGAGTAGGGGTTGTCGCGCCTCAGATCCCAGTCCACGCCGGAGCCCCTGAGGGCCGGGCCGGAGATGCCGTAGTCTATGGCGTCCTCTGCGGAGATGACCCCGTTGCCGATGGTCCTCTGCAGCCAGATGGTGTTCTTGGTGAGGAGCCCCTCGTAGGTGTCCAAATGACCCGGGAAGGTGTCGACGATCTCCTTGACCGCGGCCTCGAAGCCCGCCGGGAGTTCGCGGGAGAGCCCGCCGACCCTGAAGTAGTTGGAGGTCATCCTGGCGCCGGAGATCATCTCGTACAGCTCCATGATCTTCTCGCGCTCGCGGAAGGCGTAAATGAACACGGTCATGGCGCCGATGTCGAGCGCGTGGCAGGCGATCCAGACCAGGTGGCTCTTGAGACGGGTCAGTTCCGCGAGGATGACCCGGATGGTCTGAGCCCGCTCCGGAACCTCGAGGCCGAGCAGCTTCTCGACGGCCAGCACGTATCCCAGGTTGTTGTGCATCGGGGCCAGGTAGTCCATGCGGTCCGTCAGCGGGATGGTCTGGTGGTAGGTCCGGTGCTCGGAGAGCTTCTCGATTCCCCGGTGCAGGTAGCCGATGTGGGGGGTGATCTTCTGTATCACCTCGCCGTCCAGCTCTACTACGAGCCTGAGAACGCCGTGGGTACTGGGGTGCTGGGGCCCCATGTTCAGTGTCATTATTTCGCTAGCCATTGATCGCCTCTATTTTTTGGAGATGGAAATCGTCCTGGTTTTTGACTAAGACAGCCGCCCCTTGTACGGTTCGCGGTCCGGTCCCTGCAGCGGGTAGTCCTTCCTGAGCGGGTGCCCGACCCAGTCGTCCGTCATCAGGATGCGCACCAGGTTCGGGTGGTTCCTGAAGTTGATCCCGAACAGGTCGAAAGTCTCGCGCTCCACCCAGTTCGCCGAGTTCCAGAGGCTGGTGGCGGAGTCGATGGTGCAGTCGGCCTCGGTGACCGGCGCCTTGATCCTGATCGAGTCCTTGTTGGGGATGGAGTAGAGTTGGTAGACCACCATGAAACGGGGGTCCTGACCCAGGTAGTCGACCGCGGTGACGTCGGTCAAGAAGTTGTAGCGCAGATCGTCCCTCAGGCACTTGAGAACATCCAGGATGCTCTCCTTCTTGACGGTCACCGTCACCTCGCCGCGGAATTCCTTGCAGTCGAGGACGGAATCTGCGAAACGCTCCTTCAGCTTCACTACAGCGCGATTATTTTCTGCCATGTCAGCCTTACCTTTCCCTTTGGTCGTTGTAGATTACGCAGCCGGTTCGAGCCTTTCGCCCAAGCCGATGGAAGAGCCGAAAGAGTTGCGCTCGTTGGCGATCTTTTCCTGGAGCTTCAGCAGGCCGTAAAGAAGCGCCTCGGGGCGCGGCGGGCAGCCCGGGATGTAGACGTCGACCGGAAGCGCCTCGTCGATGCCCTGCACGACGGAGTAGGTGTCGAACACGCCGCCGGAGCAGGCGCAGGCGCCCATGGCGACCACCCACTTCGGTTCCGGCATCTGCTCGTACACGGTCTTGATGACCGGGAGCATCTTCTTGGTGACGGTGCCGGCGATGATGATGCAGTCCGCCTGGCGGGGTGAGGCGCGGAAGATGATGCCGAAGCGGTCCAGGTCGTGCTTCGCCGCACCGGTCGCCATCATCTCGATCGCGCAGCAGGCAAGACCAAAAGTCATCGGCCAGATGGAGGACTTCCGGGCCCAGTTAACCAGGCTGTCCAGGGAAGTCGTGATGATGTTTTCGCCCAGCGGCTGATCTACTCCCATTCCAGTGCTCCTTTTTTCCAAACGTATACGTATCCGACGAAAAGAATGACAATGAAGACCCCCATCTCGATCAGGCCGAACATGCCGAGCCTTTTGAAGAGGACTGCCCAGGGGTACAGGAAGACCGCCTCGATATCGAACAGGATGAAGAGCATCGCGATCAGGTAGAACTTCACGGAGAAGCGCTCCCTTGCCGAACCGACGGGCTCGCAACCGCACTCGTAAGGCGCAAGCTTCACCTGCGACGGTTTCTTCTGGCCGATCAGCGTGGAGAAGACCACCGAGCCGAGCCCGAAGCAGACCGCTATGACAACCAGCACCAAGATTGGCAGATAAGCACCAAGCATCCCTATCCTCCCGTACTTCTGAGTATGTTTATTCTGTTGCAAGCGCGACGAAAAGCCGTATACTGCACGCTCCTCCACCAACCCGTCCCGCTTTCAACCATAGAAGGCGAAGCAGGTTCGGAACCAGAAAAGTATACTGTATACAACATTGGGACTGGAAATTATTTCATTTCACCCACTTTGTCAAGTAGAAAATCTTCTAATGCACACGGGATGTTGCCCGAAAGCCGTATACTTTTTTTTCGCGCCTGGCACGCCGGCAGCTCCCCAGGCGACCTCCGCGCCGCCGACTATGGCCAAAATCTTTTAATCCTTGACAGATCAACCCCCCCTATGCTACCAAAAAGCTCATTAGTCGATAATTAACAGCGAGTTAGGAGAACCCCCACATGCAAAACAGCCGCTCGACGAAACTCTTTCAGCAGGCCCTTCAGTCCATACCGGGCGGGGTCAACAGCCCGGTGCGCGCGTTCAGGTCCGTGGGCTCCGACCCGCTCTTCATCAAGAGGGCGGCAGGTTCGATGATCTACGACGAGGACGGCAACGGCTTCATCGACTACGTCGGCTCCTGGGGGCCGATGATCGTCGGGCACTGCCACCCGAAGGTCAACGCCGCCATAAAGGTCGCCGTCGACAGCGGCGCAAGCTTCGGCGCGCCGACCGAACTCGAGATCACGCTGGCCGAGATGGTGATCGACGCGGTCCCCTCCATCGAGATGGTCCGCATGGTCAGTTCCGGCACCGAGGCGACCATGAGCGCCATCCGCCTGGCGCGCGGCTATACCGGGCGCGACGACATCATCAAGTTCTCCGGCTGCTACCACGGCCACTCCGACGCGCTGCTGGTCAAGGCCGGCTCCGGCCTCGCCACCTTCGGCGTGCCCGACTCCCCGGGCGTTCCGGCCGACTTCGCCAAGCACACGCTTACCGCCACCTACAACGACCTCGATTCCGTCCGGGCACTGGTCGCGGCGAACCCCGGTTCCATCGCCTGCGTCATCGTTGAGCCGATCGCCGGGAACATGGGGACCGTTCCCCCCAATGAGGGTTTCCTCGAAGGGCTCAGGGAGATCTGCACCCAGGAAGGGATCGTGCTGATCTTCGACGAGGTCATGTGCGGCTTCCGCGTCGCCTACGGCGGGGCGCAGGCGCTGTACGGCGTCACCCCCGACCTCACCACGCTCGGCAAGATCATCGGCGGCGGCCTCCCGGTCGGGGCGTTCGGCGGCAAAAAGGAGATCATGAGCCTGCTGTCTCCGGCGGGGGGCGTCTACCAGGCGGGGACCCTTTCCGGAAATCCCCTGGCGATGACCGCGGGGATCGAAACCCTGAAGCTTTTGCAGGAGCCTGGTTTCTACCAGAGGCTGGAGGAGAAGAGCGCTTTCGTGGCCGAAGGAATCGCCAAGGCCGCCAAGGACGCAGGCGTCCCGTTCTACTCAACCCGGGTCGGCTCGATGTTCTGCGGCTTCTTCTCCAAAGAGCCGGTGTACGACTGGGACAGCGCCGCCAAGTGCGACACCAAGACCTTCGCGACCTACTTCCGCGGCATGCTCGAGCAGGGGATCTACCTCGCCTGCTCCCAGTTCGAGACCGCCTTTGTCGGCGCCGCCCACAGCACCGAAGATCTCGAGAAAACCATCGCCGCCGCGGCGAAATCGTTCAAGGCGCTGTAGCTGTCCTTAATACGTGGAGGGGACCGCTTCGATTCAGCGGCTCCTCACCTTGTTCATCCGGCTACCTGCTTAGCCGGTTTTTCATGTGCCGCTATTATGCCGGCAGCAACGTTAATTAAAAAAAGGGCGTCCCAAGTCTGCGGGACGCCCTTTTTGCCTTTCGGCGCATCTGCCGAAAAAAATCTCCTGATTGACTGTTCCTCCCCTGGCGCTTCAGGCGGTCATGATCCTCTTTCTCAGCGAGAGTATCTCGAAGCTGAGTTCAGCCATTACCGCAACACGTTGCAACTCGAACACGCCCCCTCCCAGCCTGCCGCGTCTGTCGTGGGCGCAGATCACGGCAGTCACCTCCCCTCCCAGCGATACCGGCACGAGGAGCGCCGGCCCCGGCGCCTTTCCACCCATGGCCCTGATCAGATTGCCTTCGGGACCCTCCGACTCCATCTCTCCCAGGTACAACCGCTTTTCCTCGACCACGCGCTTCAACCGGGGAGCGTCGTCTATCGAGGCCGCATAACTGCCGAATTCCCGCACCGGCATCCCGTCTGCTACCGCCTGCACCCCCTTGGCCGCACCACTCTTCAGGCGCAGGAAGCCGCCACGGTCGAACTCCCCGGCCAGATAGGAGAGTACCGCCTGAACAACGTCCGCCTCACCCGCCGCCAGCGCCAGCATCTCCGCAACGTCCGTGACGGGCACCCGCTCGGGGCCGGGAGCCGCGTTTCCCACCCCGGCCCGGGCGGCATTTCCGGCTACGTGATCGGTTTCCGCGAGTTCTACGGCAGCCGCAGCAAAGGTGGAGCGGACTCCTCCCTGCACCGGAATATACCTGACGGGGCGCCTGATGCCGTACAGCCGCTCCAAGGCGAGACTGAGCCTCAGTTCGGAACAGACCCTGGGAATGATAACCAGGCCGGTGCTGAAACCGATTTCCTCTATGGCCTCGAAGGAGGCGGGGTCGGCCATGGCGATGGTCAGCCGTTTCCCTTCCAGCGCCAGGGGGATCGCCCGGTAGCGCTCGACAGTCTTGCGCGGGATTACACCCAGAAGCGCCTCAGGGATGGAGTCGAGAGCGGTCGATTCCACGCACGGCACCCCCAACTGCTCGCTCAGCACCCGGGCCAGTTCATCTTCCTCGATGAACCCCATCTCGACCAGGTTCGTCCCGAGCCTTCCTCCGTATATGGACTGCGCGTTGAGCACCTGCTCCAACTGTGCCTCGGTCAGGGCACCCGCCTTGAGCAACATCTCGCCTAGCCGTGCGGACATGAGACACCTCCCTCGCAGCACGCGATTATTCATAGGTAAGCAACCAAGCAGGCTACATTAGATGACGCTAACATTCTACCCGTGACCATCCGTGCCGCAACGGCAGATTGCGAGGAGGGCGTTAAAAGTGCTGCCGCGTCTCGGCGGGAGGGAGGAACCGCCGCCTCAGCAACGAGTCGAAAGCGGATGAGGAAGAAGTATACGGCGTGGCGGTCACTGTCTGTGGCGTCTGAAGCCACTGTGGCAGCGATTTCAGGAAACTGATAAAATGTTCGGTGGCATACAGGGGCGGGTTTGTTCAGCTGGAGTATCGGAAATTAATTGACATTAGTACCGCTACCATGCTATTTAGCCTAGGTTTTCTCCCGTTGATTTGTATACGGGACGGGAGGAGAGCAGAGATGGATGAGGAGAAGAAGAGTCTTCTGAAGACCCTCGGCATGATTTCCACGATGGGGATCGCCTTCGCGGTCGCCATCGCTCTCGGCGTTTTCTTCGGCCTCAAGCTGGACGAGTGGCTCGGGACCAAACCGTGGTTCTTCTTCATATTTCTCTTTTTCGGCATCGTTGCCGGTTTTCGCAACATCTTCATAATAGCCGGAAAAGAGCTGCGTGATGACAGGCAGGACAAGGATAAACGAGGATAACATCTTCGTGTGGCTGGTTGGGGCAAGCCTGGCGCTTTCCGCCCTCGCCGGGGCGGCCACCGCGCTGATGGTCTCCCCGAGGTTCGGCGGGTCGCTCTTCGTCGGCGGCATACTCGCCACGGCGAACTTCCTCTGGATGAGGAACGCGCTCGAAGCCGCCCTGCGGCTCCTCCCGACGAACGCATCGCGCTTCGCCACGCTGCGCTATCTTACAAGGCTCGCCATCATGGCGGCCGTGCTGTATCTGCTGCTCGTTCGCGTGGGGGTCGACATCTTCGGCCTGCTCATCGGACTTTCAGTGCTGGTCGTGAACATAACCGTTTTTTCAATATACCTGTCCACCCGTAAAGGAGGCTAGCTGCAATGGTTCATCCGTTCTTATTTCTTCAGTTCTTCCGCGAGTTGCTTCACCCCCTCGGTTTCTCCGAGGCCAGCGCGGACGCCGTCGTCTATACCTGGCTCATCATGATCGGCCTGGTGCTTTTTTCCATCGTGGCCACCAAGAAGCTGCAGGCGGTTCCTTCCGGCGCGCAGAACTTCATGGAAGTCATCGTGGGCGGCATCGAGAACATGCTCCTCGAGACCATGGGTGAGCACGGCAAGCCGTTCTTCCCGCTGATCGCGACCCTGGCCCTTTTCATCCTGGTCTCCAACCTGATCGGGCTGGTCCCGGGCTTCTTCCCGCCGACCGCGAACATCAACACCACCGCGGCCTGCGCGGTCGTCGTCTTCGTCGCCACCCACATCGTGGGGGTGAAGGAGCACGGCGCCGGCTACATCAAGCACTTCCTGGGTCCGATCGCCTGGCTCGCCCCGATGATGTTCTTCATCGAGGTCATCGGCCACTTGAGCCGCGTGATCTCCCTGACCCTGCGTCTCTTCGGTAACATGAACGGCCACGAGCTGGTCCTCATCATCTTCTTCGGCCTGGCGCCCTTCCTGGTACCGCTGCCGATGATGCTGATGGGCGTGCTGGTTTCCTTCATCCAGGCCTTCGTGTTCATGCTCCTGGCCATGATCTACATCCAGGGTTCGCTGGAGCACGCGCACTAAAACCAAAAAGCCGTTCTACGTTCTATGTTCTAGGTTCTACGTTTAGAGACTGGAATTTGAACAACTTAGAACGTAGAACATAGAACTTAGAACTGACTTTAATTCCTATACTATTTAGGAAAAATACGCAGCAAAGGAGAAACAAATGGAATTCTTTACTATGTGTGTACTCGCAGCAGGCATCGGCATGGCTCTCGGCACCCTCGGCACCGGCATCGGTCAGGGCCTCGCAGTCAAAAGCGCAGTTGAAGGCGTTTCCCGTAACCCGGGCGCTTCCGGCAAGATCCTGACCACCATGATGATCGGTCTGGCCATGATCGAGTCCCTCGCTATCTACGCCCTGGTTGTCTGCCTCATCATCCTCTTCGCCAACCCCTACAAGGACGTCGCTCTGAGCCTCGTCAAGGCTGTAGCGAAGTAATCGGTTCCTTCCGGAAACGGAAAAAAGGGCGTGCCTCACGGCGCGCCCTTTTTTTGCGCCTACTGTTGCCGCCCCTGACCCTCAACCTCCCACAACCATCAGAGATATGGGGAACGCCTCCCCTTCGTGGCAACGCCCTCACCCGCCCTTCGGGCACCCTCTCCCGGAGGGCGAGGGTTAAGGCGGCCCTTCCCCTCCCAAAGTATGATCTGGCTTCTTCCTCCGACGCAGCAGCGGTTTTGCTGCGTCTTGACTTTTCCGGGTCGCTGTGAAATATTCCAAGGCATGAAAATCATAGCCGATATGCACACTCACACGCTCGCCTCGGGGCACGCGTACTCGACCATCAACGAACTTGCGCGCGCCGCAGCCGAAGTCGGACTCCGGGGCCTCGCCATCACGGACCACGGCCCCGGCCTGCCGGGGGGACCGCACCGTTTCCATTTCTGCGCCATGCGCTTCGTCCCCAGGACCATCGCCGGTGTCAGGATCTTCCGCGGCGTCGAGGCGAACATCCTCGACGACCAGGGGAGGCTCGACCTTGAGCCGGACGTCCTGGAGCAGCTGGATTTCGTCATGGCCGGGTTGCACGAGGACTGCGGATTCTGCGGGCAGGACATCGAGCGGAACACCCGGGCCATCCTCGCGGCCATGGAGAACCCGCGGGTCAAATGCATCTCCCATCCGGGCAACGTCGTCTTCCCCGCACGCTACGAGGAGATAGTGATGGGGGCACTGGCGACGCAGACGGCGCTGGAGATCAACAACTCCTCGCTGATGTCGGTAAGCCGCAAGGGGAGTAACGCCAATTGCGCAGAGATCGCAGCCCTTTGCGCCAGGATAGGCGCACCGGTGATGATAGGAAGCGACGCGCATATCTGCCAGGGAGTGGGGGTGTTCGAGGATGCACTCAAACTTCTAGCCGAGGCGGGAATGCCCGAGGGGCAGGTGATAAACGCCTCGTGGCAGAGGCTCCTGGATTTTCTGGGAATCGAGGAAGAGTAAGGCCAAGGCGTTTAACGGGGATGAAGGGGATGTAGGGGATAACTTCAACAGCCATAGGCTTTTTGGTTTTAAGACCAAAGGGCCTTTGGCTTTTTTAAACCCTTAAAGCCTTTATCCCTTTTATCCCCTTCATCCCCGTGAATGGATTTTAGGGTTGCCGGACATGGAGGTCGCCAGGACCGCGAGACCGGCGAAGAGAAGGGGTATCCCGGAAAGGGCGGTCACGGTGAGACGCTCGCCTAGGAAGAGGATGCCGAGGAGGGCCGCCACCAGCGGTTCTGCCAGCGAAAGGGTCACCGCAGAGGCGACCGGGACGCTGCGCAACCCCCGGGCGAAGAGCCAGTAGGAAAGCGCCGTGACCACCACGCCCAGGTAAAGAACGACCGCCGCCCCCCTCCCCTGAAACAGCCAGTGGAGGTCGGTGAAAAACAGGATCGGCGAGAGGAGCAGCGCGCCGAGGCTGAAAACCACGGCCATGACGGACTCTGAACTCCGCCCGGGCAAGAGCCCCTTGATCGCCATGGTGTAACAGGCATAGGAAGTTCCCGCTCCCAAGGCGAGCAGTATACCCACGGGATCGACAGCGATCCCCGCTCCCCCGCCTCCCGCCAGAAGCCCGCAGCCGGCGATGGCGAGGAGAGTCGCCACGCCCCACGCCCTCCCGGGCCGCTCACCTCTGAAGACGAAACCGAGAATCCCCGCGATCACGGGCGAACTCCCGATGGCGACCAGTGTGCCTACCGCGACGCCGGTCCGGCTCAATGCGGTAAAAAAGCTGAGCTGGTAGGACGCGACGAAGAAGCCGGCGAGAACCGTGCCTTTAACCGGCCAGCGCCCGACTCCCAAGCCTCCCCTGCAAAAGGCGAGCACCATCAGGGCCGCCCCCCCGACGAGTAGCCGCAAGGCCCCGAGGCTTCCGGGGTTCACGCCGACAGGTGCCAGCGCCTGGGATGTCCCGGAGGTCCCCCAGAGGACGCCAGCGGCGAGGACCAGCAGAGCCCCCGCGCGAACTCCTTTGGCGGTTGCGGCTTCGGTTGCGGCATCGACAACTGAACTCATTCGGATTCCATTTCAATACAACCTGTAGGAGCGGCATTCCTGCCGCGATGGGTAGGGGGAGGCTTTGCGGCTCAGCTGTGCTCGCGGGTGGCATGGAAGGAGAGATCCTTCCAGTTCTCCATGGTGTTGTCCAGGCGCCACTGGCTCCCGGCGAGGTAGGCAAGATTCCCTTCGCCGTCCAGGTAGAGGCTCATCGCCTCCTTTTTCTGGAACTCGTCGAGACGCTTCCTGTCCCCGGTCACCCAGCGCGCCGTCACATAGGAGACCGGCTCGTAGGCGGCCTTGACGCCGTACTCGTGCTCCAGGCGGTGCATGACCACGTCGAACTGCAGCATCCCGACCGCCCCGACGATCCAGTCCGCGCCCATGAGCGGCCTGAAGACCTGGGTGGTCCCTTCCTCGGCCAGCTGCACCAGCCCCTTCTCCAGCGATTTCGACTTGAGGGGGTTCAGGATGCGGACCTTCCGGAAGTGCTCCGGAGCGAAGTTGGGTATCCCGGTGTACTTGAGATCCTCGCCCTGGGTGAAGGTGTCGCCTATCTTTATGGTGCCGTGGTTGTGGATGCCGATGATGTCGCCGGCGTACGCCTCATCTATATTGGTGCGGTCCTGCGCCATGAAGATGGTGGCGTTGGCTATCTGTACCTCGCGTCCGAGCCGCAGGTGCTTCACCTTCATCCCGCGCACGAACTTGCCGGAGCAGATCCTGAAGAAGGCGATCCTGTCGCGGTGCGCCGGGTCCATGTTCGCCTGGATCTTGAAGGTAAAACCGGTGAACGGCTCCTCGTAGGGGGAAACGGTGCGGGTGGTCGCCTCGCGCGGCAGCGGGGACGGCGCGTTTTCAACGAACGAGTCGAGGAGTTGCTGCACCCCGAAGGTGTTGATGGCGGAGCCGAAGAAGACGGGGGTCTGCAACCCGGCGAGGTAGGCTTCCTGGTCGAAGGGATGGGCAGCTCCTTCCAGGAGTTCCACGTCCGCACGCAGTTCCTCGACCTGGCTCCCGAGCAGTTCGTCGAGCCTCGGGTCGTCGAGCCCCTTCACGGTCACGACCTCGCCGACACCGTGGTCCGCATCGGGATCGAAGAAGGTGATCTCCTTGCTGTAGAGGTGATAGGTGCCGCGGAAGCGCTTGCCCATGCCGATGGGCCAGGTCATGGGGGCGCACTGGATCTTGAGCGTGCTCTCGATGTCGTCGAGGAGGTCGAGCGGCTCGCGCCCCTCGCGGTCGAGCTTGTTGATGAAGGTCATGATCGGGGTGTGGCGCAGCCGGCAGACCTCCAGGAGCTTCTTGGTCTGGCTCTCCACCCCCTTGACCGAGTCGATCACCATGAGGACGGAGTCGACGGCAGTGAGGGTCCGGTAGGTGTCCTCGGAAAAGTCGTTGTGACCGGGGGTGTCGAGCAGGTTGATCTCGAAGTCGCGGTAGCTGAACTTCATCACCGACGAGGTGACCGAGATGCCACGCTGCTTCTCCATCTCCATCCAGTCGCTGGTGGCATGGCGCGCCGACTTCCTGGCACGCACCTCGCCGGCCTGCTGAATGGCTCCCCCGAAGAGCAGAAGCTTCTCCGTTATGGTAGTCTTGCCGGCGTCCGGGTGGCTGATGATGGCGAAGGTACGCCTTTTTCCTATCTCGTGCTCGTTGTGCCGCATCATCAAAAACTCCCCGTTACAATTCTCTGGACAAACGAAAGGCGAAGAGGGTATCTTCGCCGTCGTTGTCCAACTTCGCCATAATTGCACAGCAAGCCGGCAAAGGGCAATAACTTTTTTCAGGCGGACAGATGAGCGATATTTACCACAGGTTGCAGCTCGCTGGGGAAGAGCAAGACCAGGAACAGATACTCGCCGTACTTTCGGCGATGCATAAGGGAACGCTGAGAAACGACCTGCGTCTGCTGAACTTCTACCGAGAGATCCCGGTCAACTACGGCGCCTGGGTGCAGACGGTCGAGAAGAACTTTGCCGAGCTGCTGGTGCACCAGGTCCAGGCTGTGGTCATCGCGCACCATAAGCTGACCATCCTGAAAAGCAGCCATTTCCCCAGGGATGTCATAGCCGGCGTTACCTACGTCAATGTCGAAAAATCCACGGTGATCCTGTCCAACCTCGGTTATTGCATCGTGCGCGCCGACCGGCGCATGTCGGTCCGAGTCGAGATGGGGATTGCCATCAAGGCGTGTTTCGCGGCACCGCAACACGAGACCGAGGGGACGCTGCACGACATGTCCCTGACCGGCCTGTCGATAAAGGTGCCGCGCGACCCCGGCATCCCGCTCAGCACGAAGGGAGAACTCTCCCTTGAACTCCCCGCCGGCCTGACCACCGTCCCGGCATCCCTGCTCAAGGTGATACCAGACGGCGACGGTTGCCGCCTCGCCTTCGAGATCGAGCCATCGCGGCCCGCCGAACTCAGCATCTCTCAGTTCGTCTTTCAGCGCCAGGTCGAGATCATCAAGGAGCTGAAGGAACACCCCGGCGTCACCCCGTAATATATATGCTCTTCGACAGCCACTGCCATCTTGACGATCCCAGGCTCCTCCCGCACCTGGGTCGCCTGATCCCCGAGGCAGAGGCCGCCGGAATCGCCGGCTTCCTGGTCCCGGGCGTCGCCCACGAGGGATGGCAGGGGATCAAGGAGCTGGCCGACACCTTTCCTCACGTCTTTCCCTCCTTCGGCGTGCACCCGATGCATGCCAACCTCTTGACACCATCGGTACTGTCAGAATTGCGTCGCATGGCTCCATTCGCCACGGCGATCGGGGAAATCGGCCTCGATTACGTCCTGGAGGTCCCGTCGAGGGAGGTCCAGCGTGAGGCCTTGCGCGCCCAGCTCGCAATCGCAGCCGAGGCAGGTCTCCCCGTGCTGATCCACTGTCGCAAGGCGTTTGGGGACCTGCTGGAAATCCTGCAAGAGGCGGGAGCGGCGACTTTCGGCGGCGTGATGCATGCCTTTTCCGGGAGCGTCGAGACCGCAAACGCCTGCATCGCCCTCGGCCTGCACATCTCCGTTGCGGGAAGCGTCACCTACGACAACGCCCGCCGCCCCATCGCCGTCGCCGCCGGCATCCCTCTGGAGCGCCTACTGCTGGAGACCGACGCGCCCGACATGCCGCCGGAACCTTACCGGGGCGGCGCCAACCTTCCCGCCTACCTTCTGGCCACCGCCCGCCGCGTCGCGGAGATCCGCGGGATATCCCTGGATGAGCTGGGACAGCGGACCACGGACAATGCCAGGCGTCTTTTCAAGCTCGATTAGGGACGTCTAAATTATCGTCAGAACAGCTCTTTTCCCAACCCGGCCCGTCATTGACCTTGCCGAGCCCTAAGATATACTCTTTGCCAGTAATCCCACTGAAGCCTTACGGAGGTGCGACCATGTTCAAGGAGTACACACTGCAGGAGGCGTTGAAACTGGCCATCAAGACGGAAAAGGAGAGCATGGACTTCTACCGGAAGGCTGGTTCGATAACATCTGACGAAAGATCGAAAAAGGTGTTCGATCTGCTGGCGGGCGAGGAGGCGAACCACCTCAAGGCCTTCTTCAACCACTACCAGGGTGGGGACCTGGGGGATCTGGACAGCTTCCTGGCGTCCCCCCCGGACAAGCAGACGGCGACCCACCTGGCGCTGGAGAAGGCGGTAGTGGAGGAAACGCACGAGCAGAAGGCGCTCGAGATCGCCCTGCAGGAGGAGAAATCCTGCATCGACTTTTACACCATCCTGGCCAAGGACATCGTCGACCCGCTGGTGCGCCGCGTCTTCGAGACGGTGATCAGGGAGACCCAGGGGCACTACGACATGATCGAGGACGAGTACATGCGGGTCATGACCATGGTGCACAGTTCGGATCAGAACATCTACGTGAGGGAGTAATCGGAGCGACCGGGTGAGGGTGCCGGCTCTGCCGAGGGTCCGGCTTTTTATGGACCTGGTGGACGGAGTGGACTCGGTGGACCTGCTGGACAACGGGAACAGAAGTAGTTACTAAGAAGCCTCCGCACCTGAATGGTGCGGAGGCTTTTTGTCTTTCGCTCAACCTCAACCTTGAGCCTAGCCTGCCTCTAGCCGTAGTAGCTTTTCACCTTGGCCAGGTAGGCCCTGGTCTCCCGGGGCAATCGCTCGCTGCCATGCCTGTCGACGTTGCCGGGCCCCCAGTTGTAGGCGGCCAGCGCCTCGTCCACATTGCCGTACCGACGCAGCATGTCCTTCAAGAACCTGGTCCCCGCCATCACGTTCTGCTCGGGATCGAAGGAGTTGGTCACTCCGAGCCCTCTCGCCGTTGAGGGCATCAACTGCATGAGCCCTTGGGCACCGGCGGAGGAGACGGCATTGGGGTTGAAATCGCTCTCGGCCTTGATGACGGCCCTGATCAGCCCGCTGTCAACACCGTAGCGCCTAGACGCTTTCTCAATGATGGCTTCGGTGGAAGGATTGGGGCCGAGGCTTTCTTCGGGAGCACCCCCCTGCACTGCTGCCGCCCCCCCTGCTTCGTCCCCCCCGGCTGCTTCACCTGTTCCTCCTGCGGCTCCCGCACTGGCGGGAAGCTGCTGAAGAAAGCGGTCCAGAAGCCCCTGGACCCCGATGGAACGGTTGCTGGCTTGCGCTTGGGTCGCTCCGATGTCCATCGCCGAACTCAGCATCTTGAGCCGCAATATCTCGGCCGCCATCTCCGGCGAAACCCGCCCTTGCGAAACGCCGCTCCTGGCGAGAACCTCGTCGAAAGGAATCGCCGGAGCCGCGCCGGGCGCCACCCCTTTTTTCGTGGGTTCCAACGCCTGCTCCGCAGCGACCCGGTTCACGGTCGGATTGATCGACATGGTAACGTCCCCCTCTGTTACGGGGAGGTTATCCCCTCCCCATAAACGAGTTTTTTCTTTTTCAGCTTCTCTATCAGCGTGGTCCGCTTCAGGTTAAGGAGCTCGGCAGCCTCCTTCTTGTTGCCGCCGCTCTTCTGCAGCGCCTGCAGGATCAGCCTGTTCTCGAACTCCTCCACGGCGCTGTTCAGGCAGAAGCCGTCGTCGGGAAGGGTCATCTGCTCGCCGTGGATCACCCCGGTGCTGCGGCCGCCACGGTACTTCTCCGGGAGGTCGTGGGTGTTGATCGTTCCGGTCCCCTTGATGATCACCAGGCGCTCGACAAGGTTCTCAAGCTCACGGACGTTCCCGGGCCACTCGTAATTGCTGAGGATCTCCATGACCTGCTTGTCGAACCCCTGTACCTTGCGCTGCTTGCTCCTGTTGAACTTCTCCAGGAAGCTGTTCAACAGAAGGGGGACGTCCGCTCCCCTCTCGCGAAGCGGCGGGAGCATGATCGGTATCACGGAGAGCCGGTAGTACAGGTCCTCGCGGAACTCCTTGGAGGCAACCATCTGGTCCAGGTTCTGGTTGGTCGCGGCGATGATCCTGACGTCGACCTTCTTGGAGCGGGTGGAACCGACCGGCTCCAGCTCCCTGCTCTGCAGCACCCTCAGGAGTTTCACCTGCAGGTTCGCCTTCATGTCCCCGATCTCGTCCAGGAACAGCGTTCCCTTGTCCGCCATCTCGAACCGACCGATGCGGGAGGCGACGGCGCCGGTGAAGGAGCCCTTCACGTGGCCGAAAAGCTCGCTCTCGAGAAGCTCGTCGGGGATCGCGGCACAGTTCAGCGCCACGAAGTTCTTGTCGGAGCGGTTGGAGAGGTCGTGTATGGCGCGCGCCACCAGTTCCTTGCCGGTCCCCGACTCCCCCTGGATCAGCACGGTGGAATCCGAGGTGGCGACCTTCTCGATCATCTCGTAGAGCGAGAGCATCTTCTCGCTCTCCCCGATGATGTTGTTGAGAAGGGCCCTGTTCTTTATGCACGGTTTGGACCGGAAACTCTTGCTCTGCAGCGCCTGGTGCTCCAGGCCGCGCTTCACGTGGGTTTCCAGCTCCTCCAGGTTGAACGGTTTTTCGAGGTAGAAGAAGGCGCCGGCCTTCAAAAGGTTGGCCGTCATCTCGAAGTTGGCGAAGGCACTGTAGGCAATGGTCACGATTTCGGGACGTATCGACTTCAGCTGCTTTATGAATTCGAGGCCGTTAACCCTCGGCATCATGATGTCGGTGATCACCATTTGCACGTCGTGCAACTCGATTTTCTGCAGGGCGTCCTGGCCGTCAAAAGCCTGATAGACTTGGTATCCTTTGTAGCTCAGGAAGGCCGCGACAAAGTCGCGGGTCTTCTTATCATCGTCTGCAATCAGAATTTTGGGCGTTTCCATCGTATCCCCGATTTCGATTAAAGTTGCTTTGAATCAAGCCGATACAAAATTTGTGGTCGGTCGAAACTATAGCGGGATATTTCGGCAATGTCAATTAAATGACTTGCCGTCGAAAGGCAGGATGTCAATTTTTTGCACCGCAGGGGGTCCAGGGGCGCAGTGCGGCGGCTAAAATCCGCGGGGAACCGTAGCTTAGCAGGGACGGCCTCCCGATTTGCGTTAAAGGAAAAAAATATTCAACCTTTCCCTCCTGAAACCGAATAGGAAACGAAGGGGGCGTGTGCCCGGCGTCCGCCCGATTTCAACACTTACGGAGGGTCCATGGAGACCGCACTGACAGTAAAAAACGAGGAGTTCGGGGGTGAGCTGATTCAGCTGGTGAGCTTCAACCTCGAGAAGGAGGAGTACGGCATCAACGTGCTCATGGTGCGGGAGATCATCCGGATGCTCAACATCACCCGCGTGCCGAACACCCCGCGCTACGTGGAAGGGGTGATCAACCTGCGCGGCAAGGTGATACCGATCATATCGCTGCGACGCAAGTTCGACCTGATGGAGGCGGAGTACGACAAGCGGACCCGCATCATGGTGATGGAGGTGGTGGGCGAGCTGATGGGGTTCATCGTGGACGAGGTGTCCGAGGTGATCCGCATTTCAGAGAAGGAGATCCAGCCCCCGCCGCCGGTGGTATCGAGCGGCATCGAGCAGGAGTGCATGTCCGGCGTGATCAACCAGGCCGACCGGCTCCTCGTTCTTCTCGACTTGGAGCGGATGTTCTCCGCCGACGAGAGAAGGTTGTTCGGCAACGTAGGTTAAGGCATCAACCGGGGGGCCTCCCCCGTTCCCGGAGCGCATTTATGGCTATAGACTGCGAAGATCAGGAGCTATTGGATGGTTTTCTCGCCGAAACCACCGAACTCCTTGAAAAACTCGACGACGACCTGATCTCCCTGGAGAAGAGCCCGGAAGACGCGGAGCTGATGAACCGGATCTTCCGCTCCATCCACACGGTCAAGGGTGCCTCCAGCTTCCTCGGTTTCGACATGCTGGTGAAGGTGACCCACAAGACCGAGGATGTGTTGAACCGGCTCAGGAAGGGGGAACTCAAGCTCAACCCCGAGATCATGGACGTCGTCCTGGAGGCGGTCGACCTGGTGAAGACACTGGTGGCCGACATCAAGGGGGGGGACATCGTCGAGCGCGACCTCGAGGGGACCATCAGCAAACTGATCCCGTTCCTCTCGGAGAACGCCGTCGAGGCGACCGTGCTCGCCCCCGTCTTCACCACGGCCAAGGAGCCGAGCCCCCCGCCCCCCGCCGAGCCCGCCCAGGCCTTTGCCGGCGCCGCGGAGGCCCCTCCCTCGAAGGAGGCGGCTGCGGCGGATAGGGCCCTCGCAAAGGCCGCCGCACCCGCGGTCCAGCCCAAGGCGCAGCCGATCAAGGAACCTGCCAAGAGTCCCGCAAAGGGTGGCGAGGAGCTGGCGGACAACTCCACCGTCCGCGTCGACGTGAAGCGCCTGGACGACCTGATGAACCAGGTCGGCGAACTGGTGCTCGAGCGTAACCGGATGATCCAGTTGCACAGCGATTACCAGACCGGCCTCGACCCGGCCGGTTTCAGCGACGACTTCGGCAAGCTCTCCAAGAGGCTCAACTTCGTCACCTCCGAGCTGCAGATGCAGGTCCTGAAGATGCGCATGCTACCGGTGGAGAAGGTCTTCAAGAAATTCCCCCGCATCGTGAGAAACCTCGCCCGCGACCTCGGCAAGGAGGTCGACCTGGTGATCATCGGGGAAGAGACCGAACTGGACCGCTCCGTCGTGGACGAGATAGGCGACCCGTTGATCCACCTGATCAGGAACGCGCTCGACCACGGTCTGGAGACCCCCGACCAGCGCCTCTGCGCCGGGAAGAACCGCACCGGCACGGTGGTCCTCTCCGCGGCCCACGAGGGGAACCAGATCGTAATCAGCATCAAGGACGACGGCCGGGGCATCGACCCGGAAAAGGTCTCCCGGAAGGCGATCGAAAAGGGGCTCATCACCGAGGAGCAGCTTGCCTCCATGGGGACCCGTGAGATCCTCGACCTCCTCTTCCTCCCCGGCTTCTCCACCAAGGAGCAGGCCACCGACCTCTCCGGCCGGGGCGTCGGCATGGACGTGGTGCGCACCAACATCAGGAAGCTGAACGGCATCATCGAGATCAAGAACGATGTGGGTCGCGGTTCCGAGTTCATCCTGAAACTCCCGCTCACCCTGGCCATCATCCAGTCCCTGCTGGTGGAGGTGGAGCGCGAGGTCTACTCGATCCCCCTGGCCTCGGTCATCGAGACGATGCGCGTCAGCAAGAGCGAGTTCCACATGATCGGCGGCCAGGAGGTCCTGAAGCTGAGGGACTCGGTGCTGCCTTTGCTGCGGCTCCAGCAGACCTTCGGCTGCCAGGAGGTCTACAGGGAGCGCGACACCTGCTACGTGGTCATCGTCGGCGTCGCCGAGAAGAGGATCGGCCTCATCGTTACCCGCCTCCTCGGGCAACAGGAAGTCGCCATCAAGTCGCTCGGCAAGTTCCTGTCGAACCTCCCCGGTATCGGCGGTTCGACCATCATGGGAGACGGCAGGGTGGCCCTGATCGTCGATCCTATGGGGCTGATCGGCGGCAGCGAAGCTGCCGGCGCAAGGAAATAAGCTTAGGGGAAAGAAATGGCCTTAGACCTGAAACCATTTGACGCCAAAAGTGCCCCGAAGATTTCCGACAAGGACTTCGAGCAGCTTCGGGATTACATATACAACGTCTGCGGGATCTACTTCCACAGCAGCAAGAAATATTTCCTGGAAAGCCGCCTTGCCCGCAGGATGGAGATGACGGGGTGCAAGACCCACGGCGATTACTACCAGTACGTCCGGAGCGCCGCCACCGGCAGAACGGAGCTGTCCAAGCTCCTGGACGAGATCACCACCAACGAGACCTGCTTCTTCAGAAACATGCCGCAGCTAACCGCGCTGGAGAACAAGTTCCTCCCGGAGATCGTCGCCACCAAGGGGAAGATCGGCTTCAAGAAGCTCAGGATCTGGAGCGCGGGATCCTCCTCCGGCGAAGAGGCGTACACTATGGCCATGATCCTCCTGGAGAAACGGGCCACCATCCTCAAGGACTGGATCATCGAGATCATCGGGACCGACATCAACGAGACCGTTCTGGCCCAGGCCAAGGAAGGGATCTACAACAGCTACTCGGTGCGCAACACCCCCGACTTCTACCTGAAAAAGTACTTCAAGGAAGAGGCGGCCGGAAGGTTCGTGCTCTCCCCCGAGGTGAAGAAGCTCGCCTCCTTCAGCCAGCTGAATCTTTACGACGACAACAAGATGCTCTTCATGAAGAGCTTCGACTTCATATTCTGCGCCAACGTGCTGATATACTTCGACACCACCTCGAAGAGCAAGGTGGTCCAGCATTTCTACAACAACTTGCAGCCGTACGGCTACTTCTTCGTGGGGCAGTCCGAGTCGCTGCACGGGGTGAACGACAAGTTCAAGACCGTCCATTTCCCCGGCGGGTTCACGTACAACAAGTGAGGTTGAGGTATGGAAAAAGCAGCCATGATGCAGGCAGCTCAGGACATGGTGGAGAGCTTCGTCGATCTCCCCACCATCCCGCAGGTAGCCACCCGGGTCATAGAACTACTGGACCGGCCGGGTGTCGAGCTGGACGAGGTGGCCGACATGATCCTTGCCGACCAAGTCCTGGCGGCGCGGGTCATCAAGATGGTCAATTCGCCACTCTACAAGCCGGCGCACGAGATAAAATCGGTGAAAAGGGCCCTGATCTACCTCGGCTTCCGCCACATCCGCGAACTCGCCTTCACCTGCTCCTTCGTGGACGTCTTCGAGGGGAGGGACGGCATCTTCGACATCAAGAGCTTCTGGGAGCACTCCTTCGGCGTCGGCGTGGTGGCGAAGATCATCGCCCAGAGGGTGCGCTACCCGGACTCCGAGAAGGCGTACCTGGTGGGGATCGTGCACGACATCGGCGAGGTGTTCCTCTCCTACTACCGCCAGGATGCCTTCCGCTCGCTGCTCGACTCGGTCCAGGGGCGCCCCTACCGGCTGGTCGACAAGGAGGCCGAGTTCCTCGGGACCTCCCACAGCGAGGTCGGCCTCTGCATCGCCCGCAAGTGGAACTTCCCTCCGGACTACTGCGAGGTCATCGCGCTGCACCACGCCCCCGAGGAGGCGGTGCTCGATCCCACCCTCTGCGCCATCGCCAACCTGGCCGACCTGTTCTGCTCCGTGCGGCAGCTCGACTACGGCGGGAGTTCCTGGGTTACCTTCAACCTCGCAGAGGAGAAGGCCTGGGGCATCCTCAAGGGGTACTCCCCCGCCCTGGCCGACCTCGACGTGGAGCGCTTCTGCTACGAGCTTGACGACCGGGTCCCCGAGATCCAGGAGATGGTCAAGTCGATCTTCCAGGGAATAGGAGCCTAGTGACAGCCATGTTACCCCCGACCCCGAACAAACTCCGTGTGCTCATCGTCGACGACTCCTCGTTCATGCGGATGGCGATCCGCAGCATCCTTACCAAGGCCCCCGGGGTCGAGGTGGTGGGTATCGCAGCGGACGGGATGGAAGGTGTCGAAAAGGCCCTTGCGCTGAAGCCCGACCTGATCACCATGGACGTCGAGATGCCGAGGATGGACGGGATAGCGGCGTTGAAGCAGATCATGGCGCAGCAGCCGACCCGGGTGCTGATGGTCTCGACCCTCACCTGCGAGGGTGCGCGCGCCACCTTCGAGGCCCTGGAAGCCGGAGCCCTCGACTACGTCCCGAAGAACGTGAGCGACTGCAAGGACGCGCAGACGGTCTTCCAGCAGGCGCTCCTCGCCAAGGTCCAGGAGGCCTCGCTCTCCGCGATGCCGAGGAGGGTGATCTCCGCGGTTCCCAGGATCATCCAGCCTGCCGCGGTCCGCCCTTCCCAGTTCGCCCACCGAAGGGTCAGCTACGTCGGTATCGGCGCCTCGACCGGAGGGCCGGTCGCGCTCCAGGAGGTCCTCTCCCGCATACCGGTCAACTTCCCGCACGGCATAGTGGTCGCCATCCACATGCCTAAGGCCTTCACCGGCCCCTACGCCGACCGCCTGAACGCGAAGTGCTCCCTCTCCATCAGGGAGGCCGCCGACGGCGATATCCTGAGGGGAGGCGAGGTCCTGGTCGCCCCCGGCGGAAGGCACACCACCCTGGTAAAGCAGGGGAACAACATCGTGGTGAGGACGGCCCCGACCACCGATTTCCCGCAGTACATCTACATCCCTTCCGTAGACCAGATGATCACTTCGCTTTGCGACGCAAGCGCCGGTTCGATGCTCGGGGTCATCCTGACCGGGATGGGCAACGACGGTTTCAAGGGGATGAAGCACCTGAAGGGGAAGGGGGGCGTGACGCTGGTGCAGAACGAGGCGACCTCGACCATCTACGGGATGCCGCGGGCCTGCGTCGAGGGGAATGTGGCGGACGTGATCCTGCCGCTGGACCAGATCGGTTTCGAGATAGGAAAGATAGCTGGTTAGCGGGTGTTACCTCACCCCCTGCACCAGGAGCCCCCGCTCGGAGGCCCGGACGCTGCAGCGCGAGAAACCCTCCCTTTTGAGCCGGAACAGGATGAAAGGGGCGGCCGTCGCGTAGCAGCCGTCAAAAAAAAGCCGCAGCTCGCCGCGGCTGTCAAGAAACCGCCCCATGCCGCCCCTTATTTCCCGAGGCTCGCAATTGCGCGGCTCGCCGGCCCCTGCGGGGTCTGCGCTCCCCCCCGTCGGAGGGAGCAGCGCGTAGCAGACGAGCTGTACGGTCCGCAACACCCTCCTGGCAACGGGGATCATGCCTCCCCCTCCCCCGCCGCGACGGAGCCCACGCCTTTCTCACACCTTTCATCCCTGCCGCGGCTCCCCCAGTAGACCCCCGCCATCACCAGCGAACCTCCCAGAAGCTGCGCAGCCACGACCTTTTCCCCGAGGAAGAGCGCCGCCTGCAGAGCACCGAAGAACGGGACCAGGTTGACGAAGACCGCCGCCCGCGCGGCCCCTATCCTCTGCACCCCCTCATACCACCAGACGAAGCCCACCACCGTCCCGAGGAGGGCGAGCTGCAGCACGGCCAGCCAGCCGACCGGGGTGAAGGATGGGATCTCCCCGCCGACTGCGCCGTGCTCGAGAAAAGCCGCGGGGATCAGCATCGCCGCGCCGAAGAGCGCCGCATAGGTAGTTGCCGCAAGGGGTGTGAAGCTGGCCAGGGCCTTCTTGCCGAGGATGGAGTAGAGCGCCCAGCAAAGCGGAGCGCCCAGCATGATGAGGTCGCCGTTGTTGAAGGAGAGGCTGGCGAGGACGGCCCAGGACCCCTTGGCGACGACGATGGAGACGCCGAAAAGAGAGAGGAGGAGCCCCGCAGCCTGGCCGGGGGAGATCCGCTCCCTGAGCCAGAGCGCCGAAAGAACCGCGGTCAAAAGGGGATTTATGGCGACGATGAGCGCGCCGTTGGTCGCAGTGGTGAGCTTGAGGCCGGTAAAGAAGAGGGCGTTGTAGCAGAAGATCCCCGTGAGCCCGAGGCTGAAGAGGATGGCTGCTTCCCTGAGAGTCCTCGGCGCCGGGAGACGCCCGCCCTGGCGACGGGAATGCCAGACGGTGAGCGCGACCAGACAGGCCGCGGCGATGGCGAAGCGGCAGCTCGCCGCGAAGAAGGGGGGAGCCTCTTGCACCGCCAGTCGCGCCGCCACGAAGGTGCCGCCCCAGAAAAACATGGTAAGGACGAGCTTCAGGTAGACGGTGCCGATGCCGCCGCCCATGCTAGAGGTGCTTCGCCACGACGTTGGCCATCCCGCAGAGGGCCTTCAGCTCCGGTTCGGTGAAGTTCCGGAGGCTTGCATCAGCCTCGGCCCCCTTGCGGCAGACCTGGATCACGCCTACCAGGTCATCCCCACTCAGCATCGGAGCGCTCATGATCCTCTGGATCGGCGCCGATTTTTCCCTGCCGAACGCCTCGAAGACGAACAGGTGCGGCGTGGAGGCGAAGTTGTTGTTGATCTTCCCCCTCCGCTCGCCGGCGGTGACGGCCAGAAGCGAGCGGTTCGCCGAAAAGGGGATGGAGCCGGAGTTGCGCATGTCCAGCGGCCACAGGAAACTGAAGCTATCGGCCTCCCGGTCGAAGGTGAAGATGGCCACTTCCTTCTGCTGCACCCCGAATACGCGGCAGAGGGCGTCCACCGCGACCTCGACCTTTTCCGCCGCGCTCTGGCGCGCGGACAGGAGCCCGTCGAGTTTTCCGCAAATTTCTTCTATTCGCAAACATGCCTCCTTCTCGCTGTACTGTCAGAACCAGCGGATCAGTTCGTGTTCCATGTCAATCTGGTAGCGGTGCTTCCCGAGAACGTCCATCCCCAGGAGACCGTCGTGCATTGCGTCGCTCCCGCCGTAGCAGATCAGCTCCACCTCAAGGGAGGGGTGGGCAAAGGGGCCGACAGTCAGGAGATCGATCCTGGCGATGCGGGAACCGACCATCCTGCCGTCGGCGAGTTCGGCCATCGCGCTCCTCGCCTGGCGCGGGTCTATCTGGAGCCGCCCTGCCACGCTTTCGTGCACCGCCGTGCGGGTGGCGCCGGTGTCCAGCAGGAGTTCCAGCCGCACCGACGCCCCGCCGTGGCTCAATGTCACCGGTACCAGCACCTGGCTGTTCACGATCCGCACCCGCGTGACCTGCTCTCCCTGGAGCGCGGCGGTCACGGCGGCCGCGACTCGCGTCTCATGGCGCTGGAGAGAGGAGGCGGCGACGCACGAGAGCTGCGCCTGGGTCGATGCAGGGGGGGCACCCTGGACGCCCGGGACCGCTGTCGCCGCTGTCGCCGCCGACGACGCCATTTTCGGCGCCGGCGTCGAGCCGGGCCAGACGATGTATACCATAAACGCAGCCACAACGCACGAAGCTATAATGAGGGGAAGCATCGGGATCTTCGAAAACACGCTCACCCGCTGCGAAATGCTCAACAGCTCCTGGGCATAGACCTTGAGCTTCTTCTTCAGGAACGGGTCGCGGCACTCCTCCGCCAGCTCCGAGAGGACTGCAATGCCGCGCCCCCCACCCACCCCGGCACGGATCAGGGGGATAGCGATGCAGCTCACCAGGTCCGCCACCGCCGCCTGTGCCTTCTGGTACTCCGTGCTCTTCCTGGGCGTGCCGAGGGCGGGGAGCACCGAGCGGCTGGTCTCATACAGCGCCTGGATCAGGACCTCCACCCTGGCCATCGGGTCGGCGGCCTCCTGCAGCTCCTGGGCAACCCTTTCCTTAACCTGTGCGCAAAGGCGATCCGTGTCCATAAAGCAACCTCCAGGTACGGGACCTGATTCAGCACTTTATGCTGCGAAATGGATATTCTAGCGCAGAATCACCTCGCCGTCGTGGCGCTCTGCGCTTTGGAAACAGCTCAGGTCACTTCCACGACTCCTTACGCCCCGTCCTGAAGCGGCAACTTATGAACAAGAGAGAGTGCCCCCGGGCGGACGGTATCCCTTCGCTGCAACGCCCTCACCCCTGCCCCTCTCCCGGAGGGCGAGGGGAAACAGCTTCTCTCCGGTTCAGCTGCGCCGCCAATCTGATGACGTAGTACAGGGCGGTGAGGGCGCCGGTCCAGGTGACGATGAAAATCCCCCACCAGATGCCGTAAAGCCCCCATCCCAGCACCACGGCCAAGAGGTAAAAGACCGGTATCGGAAGGACGATCTGCCGCATGAGGCCGATCATCAACGGGAACACCGGCCGCTTCAACCCCTGGAGCACGGCAACGGAGGTGTAGAGGATGACGTAAGCGATGAATACGAACGCCTCTATGCGCAGGTAGCTGATACCGATGCGGACCACCTCGGGGTCGCTGCTGAAGAGCCTCACCAGCAGTCCCGCCCCGAAGAACGCGGCCGCAGTTCCGCAAGCCATCAGGATGATCCCGGCCCTGAGCGCGGAATAGATCACCTCCACCACCCGCTCCCATTGCCTCGCCCCGCTGTTCTGGGCCACCAGGGCGAGCGTCGCCACGTTCATCCCCATGACCGGCAAGAGCGCTATCTGCTCGATGCGGGTCGCTATGCCGTAGGCGGCCACTGCGTCCGAGCCGAAGCGAGCGACGAACCAGGTGATGACGAAGATGCCGATGGCGACGGTCATCATGTTCAGGCTGGACGGGAAGCCCTGCTTTGCCAGCTGCCAGTAGGCGCGCCGGTCCGGGAGGAGTTCCCGCCAGCGGAAGCGGGACAGCATTCCCGACTGTCTCACCCTCACGGCCATGTAGCAGTTACCCAGGGCCTGCACCAAAACGGTCGCCCAGGCGATCCCCGGGAGGCCGAGGGGCGGGATGCCGAGCCCGCCGTAGAGAAACCACGGGTCGAAGACGAGGTTCAGGAAGAAGCCCGACACCAGGAAGTTCCTGAAGCTGCGGCTGTCCCCGGTGGAGGTCAGGATCGAGTTCAGGACGTAGTTCACCAGGAAGAAGATGCTCCCGCTGAAGATCGTCGTCATGTATTGGAGTGCGAGGTCGAGCACCTCTCCCTTCGCCCCGAGGATGGTGAACAGCAAAGGGGCGAGGTAGAGCCCGAGGAGGCCGACGAGCACCCCGTGCAAGAGGCCGAAGGAGACGGTCTGGCAGGCGAGGCGGCGGGCGCCCTCGCCGTCCCCTTCACCGAGGGCGTGGCCGATGAGCGCGGTGGCGCCGGTGGAGATCCCTGCGCCTATAGCGATGATGAGGAAGAATACCGGGAAAGAGAGGGAGAGTGCCGCGAGCGCATCGGTGGAGACCCTGCCGCCATAGAAGGTGTCCACCACGTTGAACATGGTGTTGAAGAAGTAGCCGACGCTGGTCGGCACGGCCAGCTTACGGATCAGTAGCGGTATCGGCTGTTTCAGCAGGTCGTGCCCGTGGTTCATGGCGCTCCCTCATGCGTGTACGCGGAAAACATCCCCCCTCCTGCCACTCCCCGCTTCCCCCTCCCTGCCCCTCCCCCTCCGGGGGAGGGGACTGAAGCGCAAGGCAAGGCGAAAAGGGATCGCAGCGTCGGGGACTGAGCCTGAAAGAAGTAGAGTAAAAAAAAAGAGCGGACTGGCCGCTCTTTCGGAATGCTGCTTATGTGTAACGCCTAGCGACGGGTCGACTTGCCGGCGACCTGCACCCTGATGAGGGCGCGCTCAAGGGCCGCCTCCTGGATACGGAAGTTCTTGTCTTCCGGGGTGAGGGACTTGAGTTCGGTCTCGGCGCGGCCCAGAGCGGCCTTGGCACGCTCCAGATCGATCTCGTCGGCACGCTCGGCGGTTTCGACCAGCACCGTCACCTGGTCGTTCTCGACCTCGAAGTAGCCCCAGTTCAGCGCCATGTGGTGCAGCACGCCGTCCTTCTTGTAGGCCAGCTCGCCGATCTTCAGCGAGGTGAGGAAGGGGGCGTGGCCCGGAAGAACGCCGAATTCGCCGAGGGCGCCGGTCGCGGTGATCTCGTCGACCTCTTCGGAGAGGACCTTCTTGTACGGTGTTACCAGTTCAACCTTTAGTTTTTCAGCCATATAAACCTCTTGAGGCGTAGGGACGGACCGGAAGACGATTCCTCCGGCCCATACCCTTGCACCGTAACCAGATTAATTACACCGCGAGCTTCTGGGCTTTCTCGATAGCTTCCTCGATGGTGCCGACCATGTAGAAGGCCTGCTCCGGGAGGTCGTCGTGCTTGCCGGCGATGATCTCGGTGAACCCTTTGATGGTGTCCTTCAGCTCGACGTACTTGCCGGGGGAACCGGTGAACGCCTCTGCAACGAAGAACGGCTGGGAGAGGAACTTCTGGATCTTCCTGGCGCGTGCGACAACCAGTTTGTCCTCCTCGGAGAGCTCGTCCATACCAAGGATCGCGATGATGTCCTGGAGATCCTTGTACTTCTGCAGCACGTACTGAACCTGGCGCGCGATGGCGTAGTGCTCGTCGCCG
>DNJC01000120.1 GCA_003490025.1 Geobacter sp.
TTTTCCTGTTCGCTCCACAACCTATCCGTTTCGCCCGCCAGAAAATTTATATCATTACCGGGAGATAATTGCTGAACCGCTGCAGTTTAAGCCGGCCGGAGGCGTTCTGAACCTCGACATGCTCGATTCGGAATTTGCCGCGGGCGTCGTTCAACTGAACCCACAAGATGTACTCCCACATGTTGCTGTCGCGATCGAGGATCCCGACATTGGCGAGGGGCTGCATCTTAATCATGTTTGTCGTCGCTGTAAAATACTGCTTGGCCTGGGGGCGGCTCATGAAATACTGGTCCTCCCTTTCGGTCGCCAAAACGGAATGCCGCCCGACCAGCGGGCGCATCTCGTTATTGGCGAGGATGGAGAACGACCATATCAGAAGAAGCAGGGCGCAGGTGTCGATGAAAGGGCGCAGTCGATTTTTCTCGTAAATCAGCGCTAGGAAGGGAGCGGAAACGACAAAGACGGGCAGAAAATATCTGCTTATGAAGGGATTCCACTTGATGGCCATGCTGAGCACCACAAAGGAGAGCATGGCCGTTATCGCGAAGACGACGGTCTCGCGGCTGTAATTTTTCCTTCCCCGAAACAGCGCAGCCGCCCCGAACAGCATGAGCGTCATGTGCAGTGGATTGGGGGCGAAGTCTTCATGGTTTCTCGCGGGAAGTAGGAAAAAACCGTTCCCGGTGGTGAGAGCTGGGTCGTTTACGTCGGTGGCGAGGATCGTGTGAATGTCTCGGGTCAGCGCCTGCAACCGGAGGTTGGCGCCCTGTATTCCGGATCCCAGTTGCGTGGCGACGTTTTTTGCGACGGACGAAACGGCGGAGGTGATACCGAAATTGGAACATACGATGTCATTGCCCGTGCCGGGGGAGAGCGGGTTGCCGTAGATCTCCAGATTTCTCGCGTAATGGCTTCCGTTGATCAATGCGATAGCGGCGGTCAGGACGAGCAGATTGGCAGCCCCCGTTTGCACTCTGTTGCGAAAAGAGTAACCGGCATACACGAGCATGAACGGCAAGGCAACCAGGTACGCAGTCCCCTTGGTGAAGATTGCCAAGGCGAGCGACGCCCCGACCGGCAGCGCATCCCTTGCGGCAGGGCTCTGCTTTCCCTTTATCACGTAGTAGCAGAGAGTTACCAGCCAGAAGGTCACGACGTAATCGTTCTGGGTGCTTGTGGACTGAAGAAGCCCCATGGGAAGCGAGACCGCGATGGCGGCCGCGACAATCTGGCTGTTGAGGCTCCCCCGCAGCACGCTTACTATCAGCGACACCCCTATGGCGCTGCCGATCATGGAGAACCACTGCACGCAGTTGTCGAAGCGGTCGCCGCCCGACAGCAGATGCAGATGCAGGATCACGAACTCCGAGAACGGAGCCAGTACCAGTTGTCGATCGATGTGGGTGGGGTAATGCTGCACCGACCGGTTCTGGATCCAGTGCATGACCCTGGGAAGGTGGTACGTCAACGAATCGAAGTTGTTGGGCGCCGCAACGATAGCAACAATTCCGGCCGTACCGACGACGCAGATCAATAGCGCCAGCAAAGTCTTCTGGTAGAGCGTCGTTGTTGCGGCACACCTGTTTGTATCCGGGGCACCTTTGCTGCAATACCTCCAGGCGACCAGCAACAGCAGGTATGCCGACCAGCAAACCAGCACCGGTGTCTTGGCGACGGCGTTGAACCTGCTCAGCAACTCGGTAGACAGGACAACATAGACGGCGGTGACTGTAGCGGAAGTGATGAAACTTTCCCTGAGGTTTTCGACGCGCAGCAAGGCGGCGAGACAAAGAAACGGAAGCATTACAGCGAAGATGGACATAGGCGCTACTTTTCTCCTCAGCCGGTAGGGTGGATGGTCCCCACGGGGTAGAATTGCTTGCTTTCCACCGCGTGCAGCAGCCCGTCCGGGCCGCTGGTGAAACTCAACGTTCCCGCCATGCTCTCCTCGATGATGAGTAGTTGGCTGCCTCTAGCTCCGCTCTGGAATCTTGTGAAGCATCATAAACGGCAGCCTCCAGTAGTTCATGAGGCTGAGCCTGATGAAGCAGTCGTTGTTGCAGGAACAGTTGCCGTTGGAAATGGTATCGAACTGCTTGCGTGCCTCCGTTCCGTGCCAAATCTCATGGAATTTTTTGCTGCGAAGGTTCCCCACCGGGGGGAGGACGGGGCAGGAGCGGACGTCGCCGTTGGCGTCCACCAGGCAGACCAGGCTGCCGGCACGACAAGGGACCACCTGGCGCGACTCGAGGTTCGCTTTGAGCAGTACGTCCTGGTAGACCTTGTTGTACAGGCGCCGCAATGGCGACCTGCGCGACACGTTCAACAGCTCATGGACCGTCTGCTGCAATTCGTTTACGGGAGGGACGGTCAGGGCGGCGTCGCGCGGGTTGCCGGCGATGATGTTGAACTCCAGCCTCGCCTGGAACTCGCACGCCACGAATCTCGCCAGAGACGGCAACTCCGCGCAGTTCCGGTTGTTGATGGTGCTGTTGAAGCTGACCGAGAGGTTCGGGTTCTGCTTGGAGAGTTCCTTCAGCTTCGTAGCCGTTTCCATCACCTTGACAAAGGATCCCGGCCTGCGGATCGCGTCATGGGTCTCCTCGAAACCGTCCAGCGAGAGCATGATGTTGAGCGCCAGTCCCGGACAGCATTCGAGTATGGACTGCACTGACCGGTGGATCCGCTCCGGTGCGAAACCGTTGCTCGGTATGCTGATGCTCCCTACCTTGTTGTTTTTGGCAAAGAGCCAGCAGATTTCGGCCAGGTCATCGCGCAAAAACGGCTCACCTCCACCCAGCGCCAACGACTCCACCACGCCGAGACCCAAGGAAAATCCCGCAATCTCCTCCAGGGACAGGTCGTTTGCCGGGTCCCCCCAGACGTCGTCCGCGCAGTGAAGGCAGGCCATGTTGCAGCGGGTGGTGATGTGGAAGATGACCAGCAGGGGGTGGGAAGGCCTGCGCTTCGGGAACCCGTATTTCGCTGTTCGTGAAATTCTGTCGAATGTTTTCATCTGATCCTGTTTTTTGGAGTCCTGCCTCAAGGGGCAAGGAGGTGTTGGGGGATATTGTTGAGGTTGACCACGATCCCTCCCGGCACCCGGTCGCCCAGGGTCTTGAAGATGGAGTGGTAGTACCAGCGGAGCGACCTGTCACCAAGGGGGCCGTCGCCGCGGTAGAAGCCGATCACGTCGACCTTCGCCTCTCGGGCGAGTTCGATCGCCTTCCGGATCTGGTCCGGTCGGTCGTTCCAGCGGAACACGACGTACTTCCACTCGACGATGGGGGTCTTGCTGCCGAGACTGTCCCGCTCCGAAACCAGGTTCCTGATGTTCCGGTACCCTCTGTCGAAATCGGCCCCGACCTGGTACCTGCTCACCGCGTCCTGGGTGGCCCCGTCCAGCGAGACGTAGATGTAGTCCGTCATCAGCGCCGCCTCGATCTTGCGGCTCTCATCGAGAAGCTGGCCGTTGCTGGAGGTCACGATCCTGATGTCGGGGTTGTGTTTCCTGATGACCTGCAGTTGCTTGTCCACGTCCGGCGGCAGGAACGGCTCGCCCAGGTTGAAGAACAGCAGGCTCTGCACCTGGTGTTCCTTCAGCAGGAGCGCCACCTTCTCCACGTCTGCCAGCGGCATGGTGACTTGCTGAGATCTGAGCTGCAGGAGTTCTTTGCGGTTGCACATGCGGCAGCGGAGGTTGCAGAGGACCGTGTTCTCCACCATGATCCCCTTGTACGGGACCCGGTAACTGGTGAGCCCCCGGGTCGCCTCCTCGACCGGCACGATCCTCAGATCGGCGCAGCTTGCGCAGGTGGGGGTGGGGAAGCTTCTGGCGGCGAGGGTCTTTCTGAAACCGTTGGCGATGGGACCGGCGAAGATCTCGGCGAGCGACTGGGACTTAAGGCTCCCAATTTGGCCGCTGCCATCGAAATCCTGGCAGTTGCAGGAAACGGTGAGGTCGGAGTTGATGCAGATGTTGTAGTCGGACTCGCCTGCGAGCGCCCTGCAACTGAAGCCCTCGTTGCGGGCGGCGGCATCGCGGACCAACTGCTTCTCGCGCAAGCGCAGGCGCAGCTTGCGAGGTAATACCTTCAATAACATTCCAGTCATGCTGCCATTCCGCCTCAATCCACATTTGAACCGGCTCGCTGCCGGGGCGTCGGACGCCGGCGCCGGCATTGTAGAGCAAGGTGAGTGCCATGAAGTTAACGTGCTGGAATGGCAGGAGGTTCTCGGCTGGAAGTAGCGGCAGGGGTGGGCAAAATGAAGAGTGGCCGGGTGGTCGGGGTGGGCAAAATGGGGAGGAAGGCGATGGGCAATTGACGATTGACAATTGACAATTGACGATGGAAACCGCACAGCGACGGAATCTCAGAAACGTTTGCCACAGAGCCTCACACGCCTCCGTGGGCAGCTCCGTGTCAATGGGTAAGGCTCCTCCCCCCGGAGGGGGGAGGGGACCGCTTTGTCAAGACAGATTGATGGTTGTAGGGGCGAATGATTATTCGCCCCTACTCAAGAGAAATCTGGAGATTACAGCCCGTAGCGGTCCAGCATCCGCTTGAAACTGCTGTAGTCTAGGTCGAGCAGGCGGGCGGCCTCCATCTTCTTGCCACCGGTCGCCGCCAGCGCCTGCCTGACCGCGTCGCGCTTCAACTCTTCAAGCGACTGGACCTGCGGGATCGCCTCGGGGGACGCACCGCTCTTCACCGCCGTCATCACGTCGGCGAGGTCCGTGGCGGCGATGGCCTCCCCGGCGAACAGGGCAGCGCGCTTCATCACGCTCTTCAACTCGCGCACGTTGCCGTGCCACGGGTGGCGGCTCAACATGAGGGCCGCATCGGCGGTGATGACCGGCGGTGTCCTCTCCAACTCCCGGCAGATATCCAAAAGGAACTCCCGCGCGAGCAGCATGATGTCCTCCCCCCGCTGGCGCAGCGGCGGCAGGGTGATCACCGTCTCACCTAGGCGGTAGTAGAGGTCCTCGCGGAAGGCGCCGCTCTGCACCTCATGGAAAAGCTCCCGGTTGCTCGCCGCGATGATGCGGGTGTTGACATGCACCGGCTGTACCCCTCCGACCGGGTAGAACTGCTTCCTTTCCACCGCGTGCAAGAGCTTCGCCTGTATGGCGGGGGGAGCGCAGTCGACATCGTCGAGGAAGAGGGTCCCGCCGTCCGCCTCCTCGAAAAGCCCCCTGGTTGTGGCGACCGCGCCGGTGAAGGCACCCTTCAAGTGCCCGAACAGCTGGCTTTCCACCAGCGATTCCGGCAGGGCGCTGACGGTGACCGTTATGAAGGGGCCCCCCCTGCGCCGGCTCAACCCGTGGATGATCGAGGCGAGGTGGGATTTCCCCACCCCGGTCTCCCCCTGGATGATCACCGAGAACTCCGATTGCGCGATCCGCTGCGCCTGGCGGATTGCCTCCTGCATCGCCGGGCTTCTCCCCAGCAGCAGTTCCATTGACGCCCGCTCGTTCTCGCGCGCCAGCGCCAACTCCTTTTGCTGCAGTATCGGGAGGGCGACCCGGGTGATGGTCTGCACCAGATTCCTGCAATCGAGAGGCTTGGCCACGTAGGCGGAGACCCCGAGTTCGATCGCCTTCAGCAGGTAGGCTGTTTCGGTGAATGCGGTGCAGAGGATCACCGGCGTTCCCGGAGCGCTCTTCCTCACCCTCGCCGTCATCTCCAGCCCGTCCATGACCGGCATGCGTATGTCACAGACCACGACGTCGGGGGCTTCCCGATGGAAGATGTCGAGCCCATCCCTGCCGTTTTCGGCGGTAAGCACCGTCTGGAACTCCATTCCCAGCACGATGCGGATGCGCTCGCGCAGGTCCGGCTCGTCCTCCACGTAAAGGATCTTCAGGTTCGCCTTGTCAGCCACGGGCAACCTCGTCCGAGAAGTCCCGCGTCAGTTCGATCCTGAAAACGGTCCCGTCCGGGCCGCTGGTGAAGCTCAACGTTCCCGCCATGCTCTCCTCGATGATGAGTCTCGTCATGTACAGCCCGATCCCGGTCCCCTTGTTGCCGGGCTTGGTGGTGAAATAGGGGTCGAAAATCTTGTCGGCATGCTCCGCGGGGATGCCGCAGCCGTTGTCACTGACTTCGACCACGACCTTGTCGTTTACCGTGGTGAGCGTCACGGCCACCTTCCCGGCTCCCCGAGGCTCCCTTTCTTCCTGGTCGACAACGGCATCGAAGGCATTACTCACCAGGTTGAGCAGGGACTGCTTGAACTCGTTCTGGTATGCCACGATATAGAGCGGGGCATCCCCGACCAGGTACTCCGCCTCCAGGGTTACGCAGGAATGTGCGAACTGCGGGGAAACCAGCAGCAGCACCTCCTCCACCCTCTCCTTTACCTCGAACCTTTCCGAAACCTTCTCCGGAGTGAAGAAGTTCCTGAAGTCCTCTATGGTGTCGGACATGTAGAAAAGCTGCTTTTGCGCATCATGCTCCGCCTGTTTCATGAACGATTCGTTCAGGCAGTCGCGCTCCCAGGCCATCCTGATGCTCTGGATGGTTGCCCCGAGGGTCGCCAGCGGCTGGCGCCACTGGTGCGCTATGGCGGCAATCATCTCGCCCATGGCGACCAGTCGGGCGTGCCGGGCCAGCAGGCGCTCGTGGGTCAAGCGCCGTTCGGTTTCTTCTTCCACCCGCTTGACGAGGGTCCGGTTCAGTTCCTGGAGTTCCTGCTCGCTCTTCAAGAGCGTGGCCTGTCTCGCCGAGAGGTTTCGCGCCAAGTCGTTGAAGACCTCTCCCAGTCGACCGATCTCCCCCTCATCGGACACCTGCCGGACCCTGGCATCAAGATCTCCCTGCGCCATCCGGTGCGCGGCGCCGTGCAGCGTTTTCATCCGTCTCACGAAGAAGACGTTGCCCAGGTGGAGCACGGACAGCACCGCCAGGACGAGCATGGAGGAGAGAGCCGCTATGTTCAGCAAAAGTGCCAGGCGTGCCTTTTCCATCACCGCCTTGAGCGGGAAAGCGGTACGGACGTAGAGGTAAGGGGTGCCCTCCCCCTGCAGCTGCAATTTGTGGTAGGAAACGATCCTCTTATCCTCGGTTAGATCGCGGTCGATGAAGGTGGCCCGCTTCGGACCGGTCATCATGCGCTGGAAGGTCTCTTGCCGCAACCTTGTGCCGACGTACCGTTCCGGGTCGAGACTCCTCGCCACGATGACGCCGTTGCGGTCGATGATGCTGAAAGCCGACCCCTGAGGGAGACTGGCGAGGTGGAACCGCTCCTTGAACTGCTCGTAGTTCATGTTGGCCGAAATGACCCCTCTCACCTTGCCGGAGTCTTCGATGATGGGGTAGCTGAAGCCGATGGTCGACCTGCGCGATACGCGTCCGACGGCGAAGTCCCCGGAAGAGAACCTCTTGGTCTTGACCGCCTGTTGGAAGGACCGTCGGTCCCTTATCGAAAAAGATCCCGTCATGGGGAGGGCCGAAGCCCAGACATCGCCCTTCTCGTCGGCGATTATTATGTTCCCGTATTGCTTGTTCCTTTCCAAGATGGCCGCGAGGATCGCGTGGGTCGTCTTCTGGTCCCGTCTTTCCACATCGGGGATCTGCTCCAGCGCCATCAGCAGCTGCTCGACGTTCCCCGCCAGGTTGTACTGTTCCTTGGCGATATCGTTGGCAAGTCTCCTCGCCTCGGAAAAACCCTTGCGATAAGCCCCCTTCTGTTCAGCCATACCTGATTTTATTATGAGGACCATGGCAGGCAGAGACAGGAGCAAGGCCATCATCAGCAGGTGGGCCCGCAAGGGGAGGGAATAGAGTTGTTGGAGGATTCTCTGTTTCATTCGGTTGCCATGGACGCCAGGGATCGCCACGACATCTTTTCGGCGGCAAAGCTCCGGATGTTGCCGCTGAAGTCGACTTCCCTGTTTTCGATGAACCACTCGATCCCGGCGGCGAAGGCCTCCGGGTCGTCGGGGGGGGCCAGCTTTCCGGTCCTGCCGTCCTCGATCACCTCGTGGAAGCCGCCGATGTCGGTGGCAAGGACCGGCTTGCCGTAGCCGTACGCGGTGGCGATGATGCCCGATGTCCTCGTCCTGCGGTAGGGGAGGACCACAAGGTCCGCCCAGGCGAAGTACCGGCTCATCTCGCTGTCGGGTAGGTACTGGTCGATGATCCGCACCTTGTCCCGGATCCCCAGCTCCTCGACCATCTGCTCATAGCTTTCCCTGTCGTTCCAGAACTCCCCGGCGATCTGCAGGGTGATGTTCCTCTCCTTGAGAAGGGCGAGCGCCCGCAGCAGCGTGTCGAGCCCCTTGTAGGGACGGACGAACCCGAAGAAGAGCAGGTGCATGCTGTCGTCCCGGGGGCGGGAGTCGCACGGCTGGTAGTGGAACAGCGGCAGGAGGTGTTTTCTCACCGTCGCCTCCGGGTGGAACTCCAGGATCTCGCTCTTCTCCTGCTCGGAGTGGACGATGATCGACTTCGTCCTGCGCAGGACCAGCTTGGTGAGGAATTTCTTGAGGGCGCTGTCCTCGTGCTCGAAGACGTTGATGCAGAGGAGGAGGACCCTGATCCCTTTTTTCCTGAAGAAGCGGAGCAGGTACAGGTACATCGGGGCCCAGTAGACCACCCACCAGGGGAGGATGACCAGCTCCGTCCCGAAGGAGGCGATCCTGCGGGCGGTCGCTCCCCAGGAGAGGGGATTGGCCGAGTCGATGTCGAAGCTCAGGTTGCTGAATTCTCCGACAATGCCCCTCCCTATCTCCGGGTCCGTCTGGTTCTTCTTCCCATAAAGGAGCGCGGGGTACTGCCTCCGGTAGCTCAAAAGCAGCAGGTCGTGCCGCGTTTCCAGCTCCTTTGCCAGCGAATAGCAGTATTTCGCTATGCCGCCCCTGAAGGGGGGGACGGGTGCGATGAGGCAGATCTTCATAGCGTCCTTAAGAAAAATATTTGTAAGGTGGCGTGCGTGCATGCTCCAGCTTCCTATCGAGCCCGCCAGGGAGGAGCCTAGCACGGAAGTCGCCGGTATTGCAACAATAAGCCGCGAGGCTAGGCCTTCAAAGGGACTGATGAGCGATGAGTGAACCGATTTCCCGACTAGTGTTAATCTGCAGCTATAAAAGCTCCCCCCTTTGTAAAAGGGGGGTGGGGGGGATTTTGCTTTGACTGCGATTGCCGGCGGTCATTTCATTTCTTGACCAGTACTCGAACTGCGGTTAAAATGACTTCTGCAAAAAAGACATTTTTGGAGGAAGATATGAACGCCTCAATAGTCGATCTCAGGTATAAGACTGGGGAAATTCTGGCGGCATTGGAGAAAAGGGAACGCGTCACCATCCTCTACCATGGCAAGCCGAGAGGAACCATCGTACCGATTGAGGAAGAAAATACGCCGGGACGGGTGCGCGATCATGCTTTCTTCGGCATGCATCAGGAAGAGTCGGAGCCGGTCGATCGGGTCATGGAGCGCCTAAGGGGAAGTCGATATGATTTTTGACACGGACATCTTCATATGGGTGCAGCGCGGCAACCATAAGGCAGCTGATTTGATGGATAAAGCCAAGGAGCGCTTCCTTTCAGTGCAAACGTATATGGAGTTGCTTCAGTGCGCGCAGGATAAACGACAGCATCGCATGATCAAAAACTTCATCTCGGAGTTTCGCTTCACAGTCCTGCCCCTAACGGAAAACATAGGGCACCGTGCGCTCATTTATGTTGAGGAGTACGGGCTTTCCTCTGGTATGCGGGCCGGGGACGCCATAATTGCCGCGACGGCTACCGAGTGCGGGATGCAACTGGTCACGGGCAACGCTAAACACTTTAAGGTTGTGAAGGACCTTGAGCTGAAGATTTTCAAGTCTTAGTTCCTGTCATGATGTCGATTCTGCTTTTCCTCAGCTTTCCGAAATTCTCCTTGTTCAGAAGTGCCCAATCCCCCTTCCTCAAGCCGCGGTTCAACCACAACGAACGCAGTACCGTGCAGCCCACTGTCGCAATCGCCAACAGTGCTCTGATCCTTACTATCCCATCCGGCAGGCGCGACCTGCAGTAGAAGTTGCAGGAGTTGTAGACGCGGGTGAGCGGGGCCCAGTCGAAGTACTTCATCGCCAGGCGGAGCGCCTCCTCGCTGTTCTCGAACAGGGTCTCCTCCCGGATGGTCTTGGAACTCTCGTGGAGCCGGTAGACGGAGAGGAACTGCGGCAGGTGCCGGCAGGGGAAGCGCTGTCCAAGCCTGATCCAGAGGTCGAAGTCCATGGCGAAGTTGAGGCTTTTGTCCAGCCCGCCGACCGCCTCGAAGGCGTCCTTGCGGAAAAAGGCCGACGGCTGGCAGATGATGTTGTAGTAGNNCCGGGGAGGTAGGTGTCGTCCGAGTTGAGCCAGGCGAGGATCTCTCCGCTTCCCCTGTCGAACCCCTTCATGATGGCGCCGGTCTGCCCGGCGTCCTTCTCGCTCACCCACCGGTAGGTAATCCCCTTGCAGGCGACCGGCCACTCCCCGCTTTGCAGCAGGTTGTCATACTTCCGGATGATCTCCACGGAATCGTCCCGCGAGCCGCCGTCCATAATCTGGTAGTCGATGCTGAAATCGCCTGCCTGGCTCAGCACGCTCTCGATGGTCTGCGCCAGGAACTCTCCCTGGTTGAAGGAGGGGGTGACTATGGAAAAGGCGAGGGGGGGCATAGGGAGCGTTACTTGGGAAGCGGTGCCATCCGCTTGGTTGCCATCCTGTCGGCGATGGCAGTCGGAATGGAGCCGAGCATGGAAAGGTAGAATCCTTCCCTGAGCGCCGTGAGCTTCACCTTGGCGATCTCGCCGCAGAACTTCCAGAACCACTTCCGGTCCGGCGATAGCGGCATCCTGAGCAGGATCTTGCCGCCAAAAAGGAGGAGAAAGGCGGCGCAGCGGGCGGCGGCCTTCTTGTTCCCCTGCCGGCAAATCTCCTCGTAGGCCCACAGCCTCCCGAGCCAGTAGCCGATCTGCAGGTGGAGCTTGCCGTATCCGACGCTCATCGAGTCGGTGTGCTCGGAGAACTGCCCGACCACCGCCTGCGCGAACAGGGCGGTCTCCGGCTCGTTCAGGATCCCGGAGAGGTAGAGGATGATGTCCGGCCCGATGTTGCGGTCGATCATGAAGTACTGGCGGATCGGGACGTCCTTGGCGAAGTCGTGCGAGAAGCTGGCCCACCTCTTCAGGTGCTCCGTCTTCACGATCAGGCAGATGGGGCTCACCGGGAGATTGAAGTACTTAACCTTGTCGATGCAGCCGAAGTAGGCGAGGGCGGCGTCGTGCTTTTGGTACGCCTGGTAGCTCTCTATCGGCTGGAAAGGGTACACCTTCTCGACGTTGCAGCTCTCCCCGTACCCCATGACGAAGCCCCTCTCCTCCTTCAGCATCCGGTGGAACATGTCGCTGAAGTAGGGGGTGATCACATCGTCGTCGTACATGAAGGTGGCGTACTCGGTCCTCGCCTGCATGGCACCGAAGTATGCGGTCCTCTGGAAGCCGATGCGCGGATGCTGGATCAGCTCCACTCGCGGATCGGAGCCGAAACGCTCCTGAAGGATCTCGAACGAGCCGTCGTCGCTCATGCCGTCGATGACCAGGACGTGCGGGGCCAAGAGTTCGGACTCGCAGGCGAGGCAGCAGTCGACCGCGCGACAGATGTAGTCGCGGCGGTTCATGGTGGGGAGTATGAAGGTGAGCCCTTTTTTCATGGTTTGACCGCGCACTCTACCCCGAGGTCCTGCAGGTCGTGCTCGATCATGATGCGGACCAGCTTCCTGAAGGTAACCTGCGGCTCGAATCCGAACGCCTGGCCTGCCTTGGAGATGTCGGCCTGAAGCACGCTGTTTTGCGCCGGGCGGAAGAACTTCTGGCTCGATTGAACATACTTCTCCGGATCGAGGCCGACGCAGGCGAATGCCTCGTCCACGAACTCCTTGACCGAGTGCACCTCACCGGTGCCGATGATGAAGGTGTCGGGCTTCTCAAGCTGCATGATGCTCCAGGCCGCCTCCATGTACTCCTTCGAGTAGCCCCAGTCGATCAGCGCGCTCATGTCGCCCAGTACCAGCTGGTCCTGCAGCCCCCCCTTGATCTTGGCGACGCTGCGCGTGATCTTGCGGGTGACGTAGTCCTCGGTGCGGCGCGGCGACTCGTGGTTGTAGAAGATCCCCACGGAGACGAACATCCCGTACGCTTCCCGGTACATGTGGCTCAGGTTGTAGGCGAAAGCCTTGGCGCAGGCGTAGGGGTTCATCGGGTTGAAGCGGGTGTTCTCGTTTTGCGGGCATTCGGGCGCCTGTCCGAACATGTTGGAGGTGACCGGCTGGAAGAACCTGATCGAGCTGTCGATCTGGCGGATGATCTCCAGGAGCCTCCCCACGGCAGCCCCGGTGATGTCGTAGTTGTAGGCGGGGATCTGGAAGCTGATGCCGGCGTGGTCCTGGTCCGCCTCGTTGTAGATCTCCCGGGGCTTCGTCTCGGCGATGATCCGGTACAGGGAGACCGGGTCAGCGAGGTCGCCGTAGTGCAGCTGGATCCGGTCCAGGATCGGCTCGATGTTCCTGGTGTTGCAGGTGGCCGTGCGGCGGATCACCCCGTGCACTTCGTACCCCTTCTCCAGGAGTATTTCGGCGAGGTACGAGCCGTCCTGCCCGTTGATGCCGAGAATGAGCGCCTTTTTCATAGATTCTCCAGCTTCAGGTATTTTTGCTCTCTGAGCCTTGCCGGGAGTTCCGCGAACCAGCCCCAGTCGGAACTCTGGTTGTCGAGCCTGATCTCCGCTTGCAGCGGCCGCACCAGGAACAGGAAGCTGACGGCGTGGAAGCCCCCCTTCGAGTCCTGCGCGGTCTTGTCGAAGAACTCCTCGAAGAAGCCGAGGTTCTCGATGATCTCGACGTCGACGCCGATCTCCTGGCGCATCTTGCGCCGCACCGCCTCTTCGAGCCGCTCCCCCTTGTGCAGGCGCCCCCCGGGGACCCAGTACTCCCCCTTGAGCGGCTCGTTGTCCCGCTTCACCAGGAGGTATTCCCCGTGGTCGTTGCGTACCACGCAGTCGATGCAGGCGACCGGCATGGTCTCCATCACCCTGACGTACTCCTCGTGAGAAAGGATCATGGGGCCTTCCTCACCACCCTGAACTCGGGGAGCGGGACCACGAACTCGCCACCCTTCTCTAACCACTCCTGCTCTCGCTCGATGAAGGAGTCGACGAAGGCGTAGGGGAGGACCAGGAAGACGTCCGCCTTCTCGCGCCCCTCCTCCTCGGAGACGATCGGGATATCGGTCAGCGTGTATTTTCCCCACTTGACCGGGTTCAGGTCCGCGGCGCCGGCGATGAGGGTGTTGTCCAGCCCGTAGTACTGCAGGATGACGTTCCCCTTGGTGGAGGCGCCGTAGGCGTAGACCTTCTTCCCTGCGGCGACGCACTTCTCGATGTAGTCGACGCAGAGGGCTCGGTGCTTTTCCAGCCGGTCGCGGAAGGCGTAGAGCTCCTCCTCGAAAGACTCCTCGGGGTAGTCGATGCTCCCCTCTGCCAGGTGGCGGGCGAAGATGCGGTAGCTCCCGCCGTTGATGGTGTTTTCCTCGATCCTGAAGATCTCCAGGCCGTTTTGCTCGAAGAGGAATTTGAGGGAGGCGTAGGTGTAGAATTCCAGGTGCTCGTGGCAGATGTTGCCGACGTCGTTTTGCTTCAACATCGGCTTGAGCGTCATGAGCTGGGCGATGAAGATGCCGTCCTCGTCCAGCACCTCTGCCGCGTCGCGGATGAACTGGTTCGGATCCTCCATGTCGTAGAACATCCCGATGGCCGTGATCGCCTTCGCCTTCTTCACCCCGATGGCTTGGTACGCCTCCTTGTTCCAGAAGTCGTGGATCACGTGGTCGGCGCGCTGGGCGAGTTCCTCCACCAGGTTGTCGGCAGGCTCGCAGCCGACCCGGATCGCCTTGCCGGCGAGGTTGGACAGGAGCGTCCCGTCGTTTGCGCCGATATCGAGGAAGACGTCGTCCGGCCCGAGAGATGCCAGCGAGCAGGCGGCCTCCGCGATCCCCTCCAGGTCGTTCCTGATGGTGCTGTTGATCCCCGATTTGTACCAGTAGTGGCGCGCGTAAAGAAGTTCCTGCGGGGCGGTGTGGCGCAACTGGAAGAGCGAGCAGGTCTCGCACATCACGACGTCAAGGGGGCACTTGCCGTTGCGCCCTTTCTCCGCGGGAGAGGAGGGGAAGTCGTTTATATATTGTTCGCCTATGGAGATGATGTCCTTGAGCTTGTCGGAACCGCAAAGCCGGCAGGTGGTACGGGTGATGTTTTTCATGTCAATCCTGTATAAAGGGAGGAATTTCGGCCGGTTGCCATCTTAATGCATCAGGTTTGCCGTAGCAACTCTTTTAATGCCCCGACCACGGTGACGAGCTGCTCTTCGGTGAGCGCCATCCCGCTCGGGACGTAGAAGCCGCGCCGGGCGATCCGCTCGGCCACCGGGTGCCGCTCTCCCTGGAAAAGCCCCATGGCATGGAAGACCGGCTGCTCGTGCATGGGCCAGAAGAAGGGACGGGTGCCGATGCCGGCCGCGGCCAGGCGGCGTATCGCCTCCTTGGCGTCGAAGGGGACCTCGTCCTTCAGCACCACCCCGAAGACCCAGTAGATGTTCTCCGCGTAGTCGGTCCTTCTCGGCATCAGCTCCAGCCCTTCGACTTCTTCCAGGAGATCGGTGTATCTGTTTCCCATGCGTCTCTTGCGCAGGGCAATCTCGTCCAGCCGTTCCAGTTGGGCGACGCCGAGCGCCGCCTGCATGTTGGTCATGCGGAAGTTGTAACCGAGTTCGTCGTGCACGAAACGTTTTTGGGGCTGGAAGCAGAGGTCCCGCAGCGAGCGGCAGCGCTCCGCCAGGTGGTCGTCGTCGGTCAGCGTCATGCCGCCCTCGCCGGTGGTGATGTGCTTGTTGGGATAGAAGCTGAAGGTGGAGAGGTCGCCGATGCCGCCGCAGCGTCTGCCGCGGTAGGTCTGGCCGTGCATCTGCGCCGCGTCTTCGATCACCTTCAGGCCGTACTTTTCCGCGAGCTCCAGCACCGGGTCCATGTCCACCGGGAGACCGTAGATGTGCGCCACCATGATCGCCTTGAGCTTCCGGTTCCCTTTTCTGTCGATCTCCTCCTCGACCTTTTCCCTCAGCCTCTCCACGTCCATGTTCCAGGTGAGGGGATCGCTGTCGATGACCACCGGGACGCAGCCGCAGCGCACTATGGCCGCGGCGCAGGAGATGATGGTGAAGGTCGGCATGAGGATCTCGTCGCCGGGGGCGAGGCCGAGCGAGGCGACGGCCAGCTCCAGCGCCGCCGTTCCGTTGCAGACGGCGATGCCGTGGCGCCTTCCCACCGACTCCGCCATCGCCTGCTCAAAGCGTTTGACGAAGGGACCTTCGGAGGAGATCCATCCGGTGTCGATGCATTCGTTGAGATATTTCTTTTCGTTGCCGTCCAGGAGCGGCTCGTTTACCGGGATCATGTGGTTCATCCTTCACTGCTCATTTCAATTTCAGTTCGTCCTTGTGCACCGATGCAAAGCGCGTCTTGTCCTGCTCGCCGGCATACGGTCCCTGCTTGACCTCGATCATCTCCAACTCTTCCAGCACCTCGAAGCCGTGGCCGCCCCCGGCCAGCAGGATGGCATCGCCGGTCTCCAGAATGCGGCTTTGCAGGTAGTTTCGGCCATCATCGTAAAAGTCCACCCGCAGCTTCCCCCGTCTGATGAAGAGCGTCTCCTGGGTGAAAAGCACCTGTCGCGGAACCGGGTTGTGGACATGCGGTAGGATCTCTTTCCCCGCAGGGTGCTGCATGTAGGCGAGCTGCTGAGTGAGACAGTCGGGTGTCAAAAAATGGATGCCGGGTTCGCTGAACCGGTGGGAGATGATCAGTGCCAGAAGTTGTTCTCCATCCGTTATTGTTTCGATCATGGCGGCTTCCTTGCTGCAAGTTGGGAAGTTGTCGTGGTGCTGTGACAGTCGTTAACTTTCAGCTCCCTGGCGTGCAGCTCTTTCGTAGTACTTAGAATTGATTCTTTCCAGGTCGAGATAATCGTCCTCGGCGACGTACTCCATGAGCAACGGGTCCTCGGCCAGATGCGATATGTATTCGTTGTACCCTCGCATGAATGCGATGACCAAACTGTTTTTCAAGGCGAATAGTTGCCGGTCTGACAGGTACAGCGAGAAGTTCTTTAGCCTGGACTTGAACTTCCTGGTCCGCTCGTCCTTCAGGAACCGGAGCGGGCTTTCGCCTGGTTTGAGGGCTTTTCTGATGTTGGTGTAGGCATCCATCAGTCCCTCAGTATAAGACCTTCGGAGAAAGTACTCCGGAGTAAGTCGTTCCTCTGTGGCGGTGTGGTAAAGGCTCAGTCTGGGATCAAACCAGGCTTTCATGTTCCGGTCCCGCATCCTTCTCGTTATGCCCAGTTCACCGTCGCCGATGAAGTACTTGAACCGACTGGGGAGTATGTCAGGATTGAAGCCGCCAATCTCATAGAAGGCGGTTTTACGGATGTGAAAATTCAGTCCCCACACCAGACCCGGGTCGATTTGCATACAGGTACTGCCTAAGCACAGGAAACTGAGCTGGTACAGGTGTTTGCCGTTTCGTCCATACTTGCACCACATCTGGTCTAACCATTTCGGAGGAGGGGCCTCAAAGAACGGATAGTTGTTTCCTGTTGCCAGGAGCACCTCACGGTGTTCCCTGAACACAGCTCTGATGCCCTGCAGCCAGTAGGGAGGTATTATGACGTCATCGTCGATGAAGGTGAGGATTTCACCCTGTGCTGTTTGCGCACCTACGTGTCTGCCCACCAGAAGACCGGGGCGGTCGTCGTATATGTAGGTCAGGTTCGTTAAGCCGGCCTGATGGCGCTGGCAGGTTTCGCGGGTGTTGTCCCTAGAACCGTTGTCGACGACTATTACTTCAAACTCCACGTCATCAGTTATCTGGTTGGCCAGAGATGAAAGGGTCCTGTTTAATAAACTTGCTCGATTTAAAGTGGGTACAATCACCGAAATAAACATTGAAATCTCATACTAATGGTTTCTGAATTGATGTTGTCATGCGACACAAAAGAACTGTTCCGTCAGGGAGCAGGACGCATTCGAATTACCAGAATTTGGGAAAAAGCATAGCTTTCGTCATCAACACTCCGGTCCTTCGCAGCGGCCTGATTGTAAAACAGACGCCGTGTGCGACAAACCAGTAGGCAACACATGAAGCTATCACCGCACCCATGCCGCCATAAAGAGGAATCAGTATGAGATTTAAACCTACATTTATAACGCAACCTGTAAAGTCGGCAAAGAGCTGGATGCGTGTCCAGTTATTGGCAGCAAGGAAGGAACCGCGCGCCAGTGACAGGTTGAAAAACAGCCCCGCCCAGGCCAGCCCGATTAGCATTAGGCCCGCTCTTCCGTAAGCCGCTCCAAACAGCGCTGGTATCAACCACGAAGCAAGGAAGGTAACAGGTAGCGCGACGGCGTAACCCAGGAAGGCCATCAAGCTGTAGTTCTTTTGCATGAGGACGTCGAGCTTCTCTCCCCCTTCTCTGGCTGCTTCCACGATACTCGGGTACATAGATGACGTGACCGCCATCGGGATGAAGTACATCGCCTCTGCCAGCATGGTAGCCACGGAATATATTCCCAACTCGGTGTTGCCAGCCATCTCGCCGATCATGACCTTGTCGACACGCATGTAGATCAGCATGACCACATCTGCCAGCAGCAACGGCCAACTGTCCCGCAGCAACCCTACTGCCATCGAGGCCGAGAATTTCCACTCGCCGATCCGGAAGTTGCCGGCCTTGTATGCAAGGATAAAACCTATTGCTCCGAGGGCCAGGTCGGCACAACCAGCCCAAGCGAAAGCGACCAGCGGGGCGTCAAAAAGGACCAGGAATATCTTGATAATGTTGGCGACGATGAAGGCCGCGCTTCTGGCGTAAACGGAGTACTTGGATCTGAGTTGTGAGATGAACCAGAAGTCGATGACGCCAAAACACTGGAATACCGTCCCCAAAGCGCTTATGCCAACCAGCAGATGCAGCAACCGGTCCGCAGGTTTGAGCATCCAGATCGCCAAGGCTGCCGAAACCAGGGTGAGAACTCCACCTGCCAGTTTCAACAGGAAAGCGGTACCCATTATCTCGTTACGGCAAGAAGGGGCGCGCGTGACGTTGCGCACCACGATACCTTCCAGTCCCAGAGTCGCCATAGGCGTGAAAAGTATCAGGAAGGCCCTGGCGTAGTTCAAGGTCCCGAACTGCTCCGGTCCAAGGTAGCGGGTGACCCATACGTTTACGATTAGGCCGACTGCCATGCGTAATATGCTGTCAGAGAGCAACCAACCGGTATTGCCGATTACTCTCTGAAGCCTATGACGTCCTTCCAGTCGCCCTTTTATGGAATGCGGTAGGTACTGCGTCCAGGCCCGGTTCATATATACTGGCGACTAGCCCTTGTTACCGATTTGCGTTCAGCTGCTGTATAGAAAGCGAGAGCACTAGCTGGGCAGCCGCCAAAGCTGGAGAACGATCTTTTCTTGTGGACTCTGTTTATCTGAATTGGTAGCAACATGTTTTTTGGCGGCCTTGAACAAGTTCGAGTTTAGAATCTGAATAGGTATATATTTATTGCCACCGCACGTATGTCAGAGTTGGACGATTGTAGTATCAAACGAAACATCAATCAAGGATTAAAGCAGCGTTAGACTTTTGGGGAGGTGTCAGTTGCATCGCGAACTGCTTTAACCGGTGTTGCTGGTAGCTTTTTCGCGCGGATTGAGGTAGGATGCGGAATTAGCGAAAACCGAGGCTAATTAAAATGAGAGACAGTAACCGAGATCGCAGCGACAGAAACTCAGCATGAACCGGAAAGCTATTCTCTTTGAACCGTGGGCCATGGGTGATGCATTGATAGCTGCATCCGCTCTTGCTTTGAGACCGGATGAACTCGTACTCGTCTGCCAAAGCAGGTGGCACCAGATAGTACTTGACGCGATTCCGGACCTTGAAGCGGCCAGCCTGATAGGAATAGAGACTTCTTACGAAGCGAAATCCGGTAAATCGGGAGTCACTTGTTCCATAGATCCAAGATTTAAAGAGTTGAACGGCGCTCCCGTTTACAGCATCAGAGGCGACGTCAGGGATTATTACCTGGCCAGAAAGATATTCGACAGGTCAAGGGTGCGCATGACCGGCTGGATCCCCTTTGTAGCGAGAAAGATTCCCTTCTTCGATCTTCCTTTCCGCCACGGCATCTGCCAGGCGAAGAACAGGTACCGGATGTGGATGGACCTGCTCGGGCTCGAGTGGGCGGAACTGGAAAGCTATTACCGCTGCGCCGCAAAGGATAGGGCGTCTGCCGGAGCGGTGGCGATCCA
>DNJC01000101.1 GCA_003490025.1 Geobacter sp.
GTCCTGCTTGTAGGTGAAGGGGAGACGGGCGAGATCGGCGAGCGACTTGATGGAATCGGAGGTGATGCCCGCCTTGGCGAGCGACTCCTGGTAGAACGGAACGTTTTTCTCGACCCGGGCCACCATCGATTTGAGCCTCTTGAGCTGCAGCGCCNNCCCTCCCTAGCCCTCCCCCTCCGGGGGAGGGGACTTTTGTGCATCTGCTACGCCAGCGATCTCCCCAGCGCAAAGGCCTTGAAGTTCACGTCCAGCGCCTTTTTCGGCACCATCTTCTCGATCGCCTGGAGCCAGTACTTCTCCTCGATGTCGAGACGCTTCGACACCGCACCCAGGAGCACGGTGTTGGCCGCTCGGGCATTGCCTGCCTCAACTGCCAGTTTCTGCCCATCGACGAGAAGCGAGTCGGGGAACCGCTGCGTGATCTTCGCCGCCAACCCTTCCGGGTATTTCTCCTGGCCGTTCAGCACGGCCGGCGGAGCGATGCAGAGGTCGTTGACGACGACGGTGCCGCCGGGCCTCAAAAGAGAGAGGTATCGGTAACTCTCCATCAGCTCGAAGCCGAAAAGGATGTCCCCCTCCCCTTCGGGAACCATGGGGGAGAAGACCTGCTTGCCGTAACGGACATGGGAAACGACGGAGCCGCCGCGCTGCGACATGCCGTGGATCTCGCTCTTCTTCACGTCGAAGCCGGCCAGCATGAAGGTCTCGGAAAGGATCTCGGCGGCGAGCAGGATTCCCTGCCCACCTACCCCTACCAGGAGGATGTTGGTGATCTTGTCGCTCATTTCGCCTCCTGGATAGCAGAGAAGTTGCAAAGCTGACGGCAGACGTCGCAGCCGTTGCAAAGCAGCGGGTCGATGTGCGCCTTACCCTTGCCGCCGCTGGCCGGAACCCACTCGATGGCGGGGCAACCGATCTTCAGGCAGACCTTGCAGCCGATGCACTTCTCGCAGTCGACAGCGAGGGTCTTGCCCGGCTTGAAGACCCCTTCGCGCTTGATCAGGACGCACGGCTTGTCGGTGATGATGACCGAGGTCTCGGGACGCTCCATCTCCTCGGAGATCACCTGCTTACACTCCTTCAGGTCGAGAGGATTGATGGTGCGGACATGCTTGACGCCGATCGCCTTGCACAGCATGACGAAGTCGACTGCGTTGGCCGGGTCGTTCATGAGGGTGTGACCGGAACCGGGGTTTTCCTGGCGGCCGGTCATCGCGGTGATCCTGTTGTCGAGGATGATGACCGTGGCGGCGCCCTTGTTGTACACCATGTCCATGAGGCCGTTGATGCCGGTGTGCAGGAAGGTCGAATCACCGATGACCGCCACCACCTTTTTCCTCTCCTCCTCGGGGAGCACCTTCACCGCGCCGGTCGCCATGCCGATGGAGGCGCCCATGCAGATGCAGGTGTCCATGGCGGAGAGCGGCGGCATGAAGCCCAGGGTATAGCAGCCGATGTCGCCGGAGACGTAGGCCTTGAGTCTGTTCAGCGTGTAGAAGATGCCGCGGTGCGGGCAGCCGGGGCACATGTTGGGCGGACGCCCCGGGAGCTTCTCGACGGCGCTCTGCTCGTTCCCGGGAAGGCCGAACGCCTTCCTCACCCTGCCGGGGGTGAGTTCGCCGCAGATGGAGATGATCTCCTTGCCGATAACCTGGATCCCGGCAGCCTTGACCTGCTCCTCGATGACCGGGTCGAGCTCCTCGACCACGTAGAGCTTCTCCACCTTGGAGGCGAAGTCGCGGATCAGTTCGAAGGGAAGCGGATGCACCATGCCGAGCTTCAGGACGCAAGCCTCGGGGAGCGCCTCGCGCACGTGCTGGTAGCTGATGCCCGCAGTGATGACCCCCATCTTGGTGTCGCGCATCTCGACCCTGTTGATCGGCATGCTGCAGCCGTCCTTGGAGAGCTGATCGGTGCGGTCCTCGACGATGTAATGACGCGCGCGGGCGTTGCCGGGGAGCATGACGAACTTCGCCGGATTCTTCGCCACTTTGGGCGCGGGAAGGTCGGCGACCCTCTCACCCAGTTCAACGACGGACTTGCTGTGCGAGATGCGGGTCGTGGTGCGGAGCATGACCGGTGTGTCGTATTTCTCGGAAAGTTCGAAGGCGAGCTTGGTGAACTCCAGGCACTCCTGCGAGTCGCTCGGCTCCAGCATCGGGATCTTGGCGGATTTGGCGTAGTTGCGGCTGTCCTGTTCGTTTTGCGAGGAATGCAGTTCGGGGTCGTCTGCACAGACGAGAACCAGGCCCCCGTTGACGCCGGTGTAGGAGAGCGTGAAGAGCGGGTCGGCAGCGACGTTGACGCCGACGTGCTTCATGGTCACCAGGGACCTCGCGCCGACGAACGACGCGCCTATGCCGACCTCAAGGGCTACCTTCTCATTAGTGGCCCAGGAAGAGTCGATCTCCTGGTAGCGGATGGTGTTTTCCAGTATCTCGGTGGAAGGGGTGCCGGGATAGGCACAGGCGACTTTGACCCCTGCCTCGTAGGCGCCCCTGGCAATGGCTTCGTTGCCGGAAAGAATTTCCTTCATGTCGTATGGTTACCTCATGGGGTTAATTAGTGGGTCGGCGAAATATACTAGAGTATTGGTCAAGCTGTCAACAGCTTTATAGGAATCAGATGGCCGTGAAGATTGAGTATTTAAGAGGACTTGCGCGATTATCGGGGCTTTGTTTACGGTGATTTGCCGGCCCTCGAAGCATAACGGAGAATGGTGTTTTCTTGGAATCGTTTCCGCGGCTGCGAAAGGACAGGGAAGGTGTTGAACTCGAGCAGCCGTCCGTTAGGGGATGAACAACTGCGACGAGCGTCGCATCGGGTATAATTGCGGAGTTTTGGCGAAAACCGACCTGGTAGGAGCGGCATTCCTGCCGCGATTGCCATACGCTGATCGCGGCAGGAATG
>DNJC01000077.1 GCA_003490025.1 Geobacter sp.
CAGGAATGCCGCTCCTACAGCTAGGGCTCACTCTCTCCATCGCCCTGCGCCAACTCTCCCTCGCCCTCCGGGAGAGGGTCGGGGTGAGGGCAGTGGCGTGGGGAGTGAGTTTCTTCGTGGCAACGCCCTCACCCGGCCTGCGGCCGCCCTCTCCCGGAGGGCGAGGGCTAATACGGACGTCAGCGCTTGCAGGCGTCCATCACGAAACGCTCGAACAGCGGCTCCTCCAGCCCTCCGGACTTGAAGGCCTGGTCCAACTCCAGCATCCGCTCGAATATCCGCTTCAACTCGCCCACACGGTAGTTCCGCGCCTGCTCGGTCACCTTCTTCAGGAAATAGGGGTTTATGCCTGACGCCTTGGCGAGTTCGGCGGACGGGAGCTTGCGGTCAAGGAGTTCGCGCACCTGCCACAGTTGCCGGTAGTGACGCGCCACCGCGCCGAGCATCTTCAAGGGGGCCTCGCCGTCCTGCAAAAGCGAGGTAAGCATCCTCAGCGCCTTGGGGAGGTCCTTGGCACCCAGGGCGTCGGTGAACTCGAAAACGCTCTCGACCTTGGTGTCGGACACGATCGCTTTCACGTCGGCTACGCCTATGGATTCCTTCTTGCCGCAGTAGATGCAGAGTTTCTCGATCTGAGAGACCAGCTCCTGCAGGTTGTTGCCCACCAGGTAGGCCAGAAGGTCGGCCGCGGCGGAATCGATCTTTTTGCCGGCGGCGCGCACCTCGTCCCGCACGTAGGGACCTAGCTGGTTCTCGTAGGGACGCTTGAACTCCACCGTCTCGCCGCGCTTCTTCAACTCGGCGTAGAACTTCTTCCTGCCGTCCACCTTCTCGGCCTGAAAGATGAGGCAGGTCGAGGGGGAAGCATCCTGCAGGTAGGGAAGGAGCACCTCCATCGCGGCGGCCGAGAGGTCCCCCCCCTTCTTCACCAGCACGACCCGGCGCTCGGCGAACATCGGCAGGGTCTGCGCGGCGCCGAAGACTTCCTCCCCCTTGCACTCGTTGCCGTAGAAGACGTTGAGGTTGAAGTCCTTGAACCCCGGGTCGACTGCGCGCTCCATGAGCCTCTTTACCGCACGCTCGACCAGGTACGGCTCGTCGCCAAAAAGAAGGTACAGGGGCGCCAGCTCCCCATTTTCCACGGCCCTGTTGAACTCTTCAGGTTTCATGCCTTTACCTCTTGCATCGTTTCCATCGCCTTTCCCTGCTATAGCTGTTCGGTTTCCTTGCTGTACAGGATCACACCTACCCGGTCTATGTGTTCTAGCAAACGCGTCTCCGTGATCGCCTCATAGTGGATGACGTCGAAGAAATAAGGGAGCGGCTTCTCCTCGTTGAGGATGTCGGCCAATTTCAGTGCGGTTTCATAGGTGACGGCCGAACCTTTGATAGCAAGGTCCACGTCGGAAGCCGGCTTGAAGTTTCCTTTGGCCCTGGAGCCGAACAACACCACTTGCGATATCTCCGGAAGGGATTTCACCGCATCGAGGATATGCATCATGTCTCTGTCAAGCAACCCATAGGGCATGGTTAACCGTTCTCTTTGACACTGAAGTCACGGTGCAGTTGATCCAAAAGCGGGAAGTACTTGTTTCGTATCTTCTGTTCAACATCAATTGCGGTTTCTTCATTGTAGGTATGCGTGGTCAGATTCCGGTCTTCGAGCGCGTCTATCCAATCATGTCCGCGATCAATGATGCCGGCCTCAAATGCCTGCTTGATAGCGTCCCTGGGACTTTTCACCATGAACCCTTCGGCCTGTTCGTAATCCTTGATCAGCTTCCAGGCTAGCTCGAATGCCATCTCGAAGAATTGAATCAGCCCGGCCCGCTCAACCACGGAGGGGATCTCTATGGCGATCGCGTCCTGCAGCAGGGAAAACGCTTTCCTGAACTGTGCAAAGCGCTGCTGCCAGCGGATATCCTGGTCGTCCATGGCTTACTCCTGTTATCGCTTCTGCATATACAGCCCCACGAAATATAGAGTGTATCGGCTCTACTGTCCACCAAAACCGCGCTCGCGCCACAGCAAACCGGCAGCGCACGGGCATCTTACACTGCAAAAAACCGCCCCCAGCGTGAGCTGAAATGGGCGGTTCCTTTTTCATGAAGCTGATCCTCGCAACAGGAGCGGCATTCCTGCCGCGATCGGCACCCTCACCCCTGCCCTCTCCCGGAGGGCGAGGGAGAGTTGGTGAGAGCTGAGAGTGTCTATGACCGACAAGCCCTGGCTGTAGGAGCGGCATTCCTGCCGCGATCGGCACCCTCACCCCTGCCCTCTCCCGGAGGGCGAGGGAGTGTTGGTGAGAGCTGAAAGAGTTTATATGTCTTTCAGAACCGCTCCGATATCTTCTGCCAGATCCGCTCGGAGAGGCGACGACAGATCTTGGCGGCGGCGGCTTCCTCGGCGTTTTGCTGCAACGCTATGTTGGCGTTGACCGGATATACCTGCTGCTCGACCAAATCCCCCTTCCAGAGGATCTCACGGGTACGCCGCTCACGCAGGGTCGCCTGGACGCCGATCGACGTCTGGTACTCCTTGATGGTGTCCAGGGCCGTGAAGGAGACGGGCGTCGTGGCGTAGGAGAGGACGACGCCGGAAAGCTCCAGGTCGGCACGGTCCCCCGACAGCACCCGGCCGCCGGTCCTCAGCGACAACTCGTCCACCAGATTCCGCGCCAATACCCCCTCCACGCCGGGGCGATAGGTCTTGTTGGCGAAGAGAACCACGTTCACCCCGTTTTTCTCGGAGAGAAAGCCCTGCTTCGTCACCGGCCGGTAACCGCACCCCACCAGCAGAGCCGACGCCAGCAGCGCGGCGCCGAGCAGCCGGCAGCATCCCGTCTTATTTCCAGTTCCCGCGCTAGCCAACGACGATGTTCACCAGCTTGCCCGGGACGTAGACCACCTTCCTGACGCTGACCCCTTCCAGGAACGGCTGGACCTTGGGGTCGGCCAGGGCCGCCTCGCGCGCCGCTGCCTCCTGGATGTCGGGTGCGACGGTCAGCTTGCTTCTCAGCTTGCCGTTCACCTGGATGACGACGGTGATCTCCTCGTCGACGGTGGCCTCGACATCGTACTGCGGCCACCCGGACTGCTCCAGGACGCCTTCGTGCCCGAGTTCGGCCCAGAGTTCCTCGGCGAAGTGCGGCACGAACGGGGCGAGAAGACGGACGACGGACTCGACCGCCTCCCGGACCACGGCGACGTTCTCCGGCGCGTTCCTCGCGCCGAAGGCCTGGATCGCATTGACCAGCTCCATGACGGCGGCGATGGCCGTGTTGAAGTGGAAACGCTCCTCGACGTCCTCGGTGACCTTCTTGATGGTCTTGTGCACGGCCCGACGCAGGTTCTTCCCTTCGGCGCTCAGTGCGCCGGGGACCGGAGCCCCTGCCTCCTTGATGGCGGGAAGGACGTCGTACACCAGGCGCCAGACGCGGTTCAGGAAGCGGTAGCTCCCGTCGACGCCCTGGTCGCTCCAGTCGAGGTCCTTCTCCGGCGGCGCCGCGAAGAGCGAGAAGAGGCGCGCGGTGTCGGCGCCGTAGCGCTCGATGAGGGCGTTGGGGTCGACCACGTTACCCTTGGACTTGCTCATCTTGGCGCCGTCCTTGATGACCATCCCCTGGGTCAGCAGGTTGGAGAACGGCTCGTCCACGTTGCAGTAACCGAGATCGCGCAGCACCTTGGTGAAGAAGCGTGCGTATAGGAGGTGCAGCACGGCGTGCTCGATGCCGCCGATGTACTGGTCCACCGGCATCCAAGCCTCGACCTTCTCGCGGTCCAGCGGTCCGGAGTTGAACTTGGGGGAACAGTAACGGAGGAAGTACCAGGAGGACTGCACGAAGGTGTCCATGGTGTCCGTCTCGCGACGGGCCGCCTCGCCGCACTGGGGGCAGGTGCAGTTCACGAAGCTCTCCACGCGGGCCAGCGGGTTGCCACCCTCGCCGGTGAAGGCTGCGTCCATCGGGAGCACCACCGGGAGGTCGTCCGTCGGCACGGCGACGACGCCGCAGAGATCGCAGTTGATCACCGGGATCGGATTCCCCCAGTAGCGCTGGCGGGAGATGCCCCAGTCGCGCAGGCGGAAGTTGACGGTCTTCTTGCCGATCCCTTCCTTCTCCAGGAAGTCGGCGATGGTCTCCTTCGCGTCGCTGTTCCCCATGCCGTCGAAGCGGCCGGAGTTGACCATGAGCCCCTCGCCGGTGAAGGCCTCGGTCATGGCGGCCGGGTCGAGCGTCTCCCCTTCGGGCTGGATCACCACCTGCAGCGGGAGGTCGTATTTCCGGGCGAACTCGAAGTCGCGCTGGTCGTGGGTCGGAACGGCCATGACGGCGCCGGTGCCGTAGTCCATCAGCACGAAGTTGGCGAGGAAGATCGGCATCTTCACGTTGGTGACCGGGTTGACGCAGTAGGAGCCGGTGAAGACCCCTTCCTTCTCCAGGTCGTCGGCGGAGCGCTTGATCCGGTCGGTCTTCCTGACCTTCTCGATGAAGGCCTCGACCTCGGAGCGCTGCTCAGCGGTGGTCAGTTCGAGCGCCAGCGGGTGCTCGGCGGCAAGGGACATGAAGGTCGCGCCGAACAGGGTGTCCTGCCTGGTGGTGAAGACCTTGATGCTGGAAAGCCCACCCTGAAGCGGGAAGTCGATCTCGCAGCCGACGGAGCGCCCGATCCAGTTCCTCTGCATGGTGAGAACGCGTTCCGGCCAGCCGGTCAGCTTGTAGGTGTCGTCCAGGAGTTCCTGGGCGTACTTGGTGATCCTGAAGGACCACTGCTCAAGCTCCTTCTGCTGGACGATGGAGTCGCAGCGCCAGCAGCAGCCGTCCTCCACCTGCTCGTTGGCGAGAACGGTCTCGCACTTGGGGCACCAGTTGACGGCGGAGACCTTTTTGTAGGCGAGCCCCTGCCGGTACATCTCCAGGAAGATCCTCTGCTCCCACTTGTAGTAGTCGACGTCGCAGGTGGCGAGTTCGCGGTCCCAGTCGTAGGAGAGGCCGAGCGTCTTCAGCTGGCCGCGCATGTAGGCGATGTTCTCGTAGGTCCACTTGGCCGGATGGCTCTTGTGCTGGATCGCGGCGTTTTCCGCCGGCATGCCGAAGGCGTCCCACCCCATCGGGTGCAGCACGTTGTACCCCTGCATCCTCTTGAAGCGCGCGATGACGTCGCCGATCGAGTAGTTCCTGACGTGACCCATGTGGATCTTGCCGGAGGGATAGGGGAACATCTCGAGGAGGTAGTACTTCTTCCTCGCGGGATCTTCGACTGCCTCGAAGCTGTTCTGCTTTGCCCAGTAACTCTGCCACTTCTCCTCTACTGCGGAGGGAACGTATTTCTCTTCCATGTAAAGCCGCCTTCCATGCGCCCCTAGCGGGGCGCGCAATATTTTAATGCCGGCAACCGTTCGGTTGCCGGTGAGTGTGCATCACGGAGCCGTGGCTCCGGTAGCCTCCTGGAGGCTCCTGGAGGCTGTGGAGGCTATGGAGGCTATGGGAGTCATGGGAATTATGGGAGCTATGGGAATTATGGGAACGGCTATGCTGCCCCTGAATTTCCTTAAGCTTCCATGACTCCCTGAAACCCTCGCTGGCTCTGTCTGCCTAGACTATCTTCAGCAGGGTCCTCGCCACGTCCAGGATCTTCGTCGGCTGGATCGGCTTGGTGATGTAGTCGTTGGCGCCCAGCGCCAGCGCACGCTCACGGTCCTCCTGCGCCCCTTCCGTGGTGATGACGACGATCGGTATGGTCTTGTAGTTGGCGTCGTTCCTGACCAGACTGACCAGCTTCAGACCGTCCATGATCGGCATGTTAATGTCTGTCAGTATCAGGTCGAACCGCTCGGAAGAGAGCTTCTTCAGCCCGTCGACACCGTCGTTCGCCTCCACGATCCTCACCCCTCTGATCCGCTTCAGGGCGAAGGCTATGAGCTGCCTCATGGTAGGCGAGTCCTCGACTATCAATACGTTGTAATCTGACATCTTACCTGTATCCCCCATTCCAACAGCTGCGTTATTTCGTCAAAAGGTCGATGAACCCCTGGATGGTCGACAGCTTCCGCTCGGAGTCGCTGTAGAGCCTCGAGCTGAAGATGGCCGTCGCGGCGTGCCCGGCCAGAAGCGTGAAGAGCTCGTAATCGACGGCGGCGAATTCCTTCTTCTGCATCAGGAGCTTGTAGATCGCCAGCACCCCGATCACGTGATCCTTGATCTTCAGGGGGATGCAGACCATCGGCGCCGTGAAATCCCGCTGGTAGTTCTCGAAATCACCCTCGAAATGGCTCTCGCCCGAACTCGCCACCGCGCCGATCACACCCTTGCCCAGCCGCACCGACGGAATCTCGGAACGCTCGATCCCCTCGGCGGCCACAGCCTGCAGCTCGTCGCTCTTCTCGTCCAGAAGGAGAATGGCGAACTCCTCGGCGCCTATCAGGTTGATGATGATCTCCGTGATGATCTGGAGCACCTCCCTGAAATCGAGCGTCGAGTGGAGCTGGTAGCTGGCGATGTAGAGGTTGGCGAGGTTGTTGTTCTCGTCCTCGATCTCCAGGTACCGGGCCGCGAAATCCTGGTTCTCCTCCTCGACCTGCCTGATCCGGTTCAGGATCTCCTGCTTCTCCTGCTCCAGATCCGCGATCCGCTCGGTAAGCTTCTTCACCTCTACGGCGGGGGGAGCGTCCCCCCCCCCAAGCTGCGAGTTCTCCAGCTCCAGCAGCCGGTACCTCAGCCGCTCGTTCTCCTTGAGCAGGTCCTGGGTGAATTCCGCACCCTTCTTGAAGACCTGCAGGAACTCCTCGCCCCTGCTGCTGACCAAACGTTCATCTTCTTTTTGCATGCGCACCCCGGTTTACGTCTTGTTATCAACCAAATCGCGGCATAAGGCCGCAGCGAAATACGATTTCACGCACCATGGCGTCCATCGGCACCACCCGGTCGACCAACCCGGTCGCAATCGCCTCGCGCGGCATGCCGAAAACGACCGCGGACTCCTCGGATTCGGCCACGACCTGCGCCCCCATCCGTTTCGCGTCGCGCACTCCGAGCGCCCCGTCGTTCCCCATGCCGGTCAGCACCACCGCCAGCATCCGGTTCCCGTACTGCTCCGCGCAGGAGCGGAACATGACGTCGACCGACGGGACGTAGCGGTCCTTTTGCCCCGGGGGGACGATGCGCGCCACGATCTTCTCCCCCATCCTGGCGAAGAGCATGTTCTTCCCGCCGGGGGCGATCAGGGCCCGGCCGGCGATCACCTCGTCCCCGTCCCTGGCCTCCCTCACCTCGAAACCGGAGCTGCGGTTCAGCCTCTCGGCGAAGGCATTGGTGAAACCGCTCGGCATGTGCTGGGAGATCACCAGGGCGAAGGGCGGGGGCTCCTTGAACGCGGTGAAGATCCGTTGCAGCGCCGGAGGGCCTCCGGTGGAGGATCCTATGGCGACCACGTCTATGTTGGCGGCGCTCCCGGCGGCGGGCGGGGGGAGCGCGATGTCGGGGGCGGACGGAGCAGGCTCGCTCCCTTTCTGCACCCGCGCCATGTTCAGCTTGAAGACCGCCTGCACCTTCTCGTGCAGGTCCTGCTGGATCTTCAAAAGCTCGTCCGAAATGATGGTGGTCGGCTTGGCGATGAAGTCGACCGCACCCAGTTCCAGCGCCTTGAACACCTTCTCGTCGCCGCTCGTGGAGCTGATCACGATGACCGGGACGGGACTGCTCGCCATCAGGATGCGGAGCATGGTGAAGCCGTCCATGCGCGGCATCTCCAGGTCGAGCGTCACCAGGTCCGGGGTGAGGTCGATCACCCTCCGGATACCCTCCTCGCCGTTGGTCGCGTAGCCGACCACCTCGACGCCGGGGAGTTCCTCCAGCATCCTGGTGATGGCGCGCCTGTTGTAGGCGGAATCGTCGACAACTACTACACGTATCTTTTTCACTTGGCAACTCCGCCGCTGTTGGCATCCGTCTTCTGGTAGACCATGTCGTTTTTCAGATGCCTCAGCGCAAACGCCGTACTTATGTTCATCAGCGATTCCGAGTGCCCCAGGAGGAGGTACCCGCCGCTTCTCAGCGTGTTGTGGAACGTTTCGATCACCCGCTTCTTGGAGGCCTGGTCGAAGTAGATGATCACGTTGCGGCAAAAGATCGTGTCCATCTTCCCCAAGAGAGCCAGGCGGTTGGCGTCGAACAGGTTCATCTGGGTCAGGGTCACCAGCTCCCGCACCTCGTCGCGGATCCGGTACCCCCCCTCGTCCTGCGTGAAGAAGCGTTTCAGGTAGCGCTCCTCGGTGGCGCGGAAGGACGACTTGCCGTAGATCCCCTTCCTGGCGTGCTGGACGACCCGGTGGCTGATGTCGGAGCCGACCACCTCTATGCGCCAGCCGTGGAAGCACCCCATCTCCAGCATGAGCATGGCGATGGTGTACGGCTCCTCGCCGGTGGAGCAGCCGGCGCTCCAGATCCTGAGCGTCCTCTCCCGCTGTTTGAGCTGCATCAGCTCCGGGACGATCTCCTCGGTGAAGGCCCTGAGCTGGAAGGACTCGCGGAAGAAGTAGGTCTCGTTGGTGGTGAGGAGATCCATGAGGTCCGCGACCTCCTCCTCCTTCCTCCGGTCGTACTTCAGGAACTGGTAGTACTCCCTGAACCCCGACAGGTTATGCAGGGACACCCTCTGCAGCAGGCGGCGGTCCAGGAGGTACTTGCTGTCCGCATCGAAAAAGAGGCCGCTGTGGTTGTAGATCAGGTCCCTGATCAGGCGGAATTCCTCTTCCGTCAGTTGCACTTCGGGCTCATTGAATGGCATTAGCGCAGCCTTGCAACGAGTTCCGCGATCTCGCCCTTTACCAGCGGATCCGACTCGCGGGCAAGCGCCTGGTCGAGGAGCCCGAGCGCCTCGCCCCCCTGCAGCTGCGCCAGGGCGCGCACGAAGGAACGCCGCACCATCCAGTGCGGGTGCCCCAGGAGTTGATCGCCGTGACCGGCAATCCAGTCGTCGCCGAAGCCGGAAAGGATCTCTATGGCGGCCTCCGCGACCTCCTCGTCCGTGTGGGAAAGAGCCCTTCGCACCGGGGCGAGGGCCTCCCTGCCGCCGACCGCCGCCAAGGTTTTCAGGGCGGCTACCAGCACCGGGCCGTCGGCCTGGGCAACGAGCGCGGTCACGGCGGGAAGCGCCGCCGGGTCGGCCAGCGAGGCAAGCCCCTTGAGCGCCGCGGTCCGGACCCACGGGTCCGCATCGTTCAGGGCCAGCATGAGCGGAGCCAGCGCCTGGGCTCCCCCGAGTTCCGAGAGGGCCTGTGCGGCGGAGATGCGCACCTCGGGCTCCTCGTCGGAGAGCGCCATCGCCAGCTGGCCGGCAGCCTGCGGCGTTGCAACCCGCGCCAGCGAGCCGACGGCGGCGCGGCGCACGAGGGGATCGACATCCTTCACCAGCAGGCAGAGCCGGTCGCCGTCCCGCAAGATCCCGAGTATCAACGCGGCGCTGCGCCTTTTCTTGGGCGCCGGGGCGGTGCAGAGTTTCGCGCAGACGGCTTCCAGCGGCGAGGGGTCGCGCCCTCCCAGCCTCTGCAGCGCCTCCAGGGCCGCCTGCCGCACCTGGGCGTCTTCATCCTCCAGCGCGGTAGCAAGAACCGGCACCGATCCCGGGGGCGCCAGCCTGCCCAGGGCGAGAGCGGAGCAGCGCCTGAGTTCCGGGCTCTCATCGACCAGGCCGGAGAAGAGGATGCCGGCGTTCTTCCGGTCCCCCATCTCCCCGATCATCTGCGCGATCACGGCGCGCTCCGGGCCGAAGGCGACGGGGAAGTGCTCCGTGAGCGCCGGCATGACCGCCGGACCGATACGGCGCAAGGCGTCCAGACAGCCGCCTCTCAGACGCTCCGAGCGGGAGACGCGCAGAAGCGGGAGTGCGGCGCGCTCGTCGCCCATGATGCCGATCAGCTGGGTAAGCCCCTCCACCATCATAGGGTCCTCGCTGTGCAGCGAGTCGATCAGCTTCTTGGCGACCTGGGTCCCGTTCCACGCCTTGAGCGGCTGGTCCACGAGAGAGGCCTGGTCCTCGGCCGGCAGGCGCCCCCTGATCCGCATGAGCGCGATGGCCGCCGCTTCCCGGGCGTTCTTCGCCTTTTCCTGCATCCCTTCCAGGAGGAGCGGGATGCAGTCCGCGTTGCCCAGGACGGCGAGACAGTCGTAGGTCGCACGCTTCAGGAGGCTCTCCCGCAAAAGCGGGGCGAGCGAGGTGAGCGGGACAGGCGCCCCGATCAGCGCCAGGGCGTCCAGCACGGTGAACTTGAGCCAGACGTCGCCGCCGTCCAGGACCGCCATCAGGTGCGGCAGCGCCCGGGGGTCCTTCAGCTTTCCGAGGTTCTCGGCCGCCGCGACCCGGACGTTGGTGTCGATGTCGTCAAGCGCCTCGACCAGCAGAGGAAGGCAGGAGGAACTCCCTATGTTCCCCAGGATGTCGATGACGAACTTGCGCAGGTCCTGGTCCGGGTCGTTCAGGTGGGCGCAGAGCGGCTGAACGGCTGCCGCGCCGATCCTCTCCAGGGATTCGACGGCCGAGTTCCTGAGACCCGCGTTCTCCGAGGCGCGCAGGAGCTCGATGAGCGACTCGATGGCGCCCCCCGGAAGCGGCTGCGCCCGGGTAACGACCGTTACCGCCTCTTTCCTGACGCGCCAGCTGTCGTCCCCCATGGCGGTGAAGAGAAGCGGCATGGCGCTGGGAAACGGGTGCCCCGCGAGGGCGACCACGGCAAGCCGCCGCGCCTCCTCGTCCGGCGACCCCAGCCGGGCTGATATCTGTTCAAGATCGATCGACAGGTCAATCTCCTAGACGCGCAGTTCGGCGCGTTTTTTGGCAATCAGTTCGTCATAGGCTTGCTGCAGGAAATCGGTGCTCGCCCGCACCTGCTCGGATACCCTCTGCTTGTAAAGATGCTCCCCTTCCCGTATGTCGTCGGCCAAAAGGGTGTGGAAAGTCCCCTCGCGCACCCCCTGCTCGACCTTCCCCTGGTTGTAGAGGACGATGTCCGAGACGATGATCCGGGCCAGGCGGCGCGCCTTGACCTGCTCCTCGGGAAGCTGGGCCGGCGCCGCCTGCGGCTTTACGGCCGGCTCAGCGGGAGCGGCGACCGGGGGGACGTCTACCGAGGCCGCCACGTCGGCGAAGGAGGCGAGGTCGTCGAAAGAAGGTACCTCCGCTGCCGGAGGCGCCAAAGCTGCCGGAGGCGCCAAAGCTGCCGGAGCTGCCGGAGCTGCCGGAGCCGCCGGAGCTGCCGGAGCTATGGGAGCGACCACGGGGGCTGCCGCCGCCTCGGAGGCCGGCTGCACCGAGGTCTCGCTCACCTCGCAATCCCTGATCTCGCTGCGGGCCGCCTCCTGCTCCGCGAGCTCGCTCTCGGTCGGACGGCTCAGCGCCGGGACCTCCCCGGAGGCGAGGCGGTAGATCATCGGGACCAGCGAATCCGGGATGTGGTGCTTCTCTATGTAGTCGTCGGCGCCGTACAGCGAGTTGGGCGATCTCTTGTAGCGGGTCTTGTCGTAGATGGACGCGATCAGCACTATCTTCACGCCGGAGAGCGCCGGGGCCTGGCGCACGCGCTCGCAGACCTCGAAGCCGAACATGGTCGGGAGCGCCACGTCGAGAAGGAGGACGTCGGGGACCACCCTCTCCACCGTCTCCAGCGCCTCCCTCCCGTCCGTGCAAAGGAAGAGTTCGAACGGTTCGGGGGAAAGGACCTTCTGCACCGCCTGGCAGAAGGCGGCGCTCTCGTTCGCCACCACCACCTTCAGTTTCGACTGGGGCGCCTCGCGCCGCTCCGTCTTTCGGACCAGGCGGAAGACCGCCCTGCAGTTCGAGCAGCGCAGCTTCCTGGGCTCCTCGGATTGGCCGGGATCGACATTGAATCTCTTCTTGCAGTTCGGGCAGACAATCAGCATGCGGTGCTCTTTTTATTGGTGGAAGTACTCCCCTGTTGCGGGGAGAGGAAGCCTAACTCGGCCTTCTCCTGGAAGGTCAAAAGCGCGTCGATGTTGAGCAGCATGACCGGGACCTCGCGCACCAGGCAGAGACCGACCATGTATTCCGCTCCGACGATCCGCACCCCGCGCGGCGGCGCCTTGAGCTCCCGCAGGGGAATGGTGATCATCTCGGTCACCTCGTCCACCATGAGCGCCAGGGGCTGGCCGGAAATGGAGAGGATCAAAAGCCGCGCGCTCTCCGTCTTTTCGGAAGGGGGTACGCCGAACCTCTTCCTCAGGTCGACCACCGGGATGACCGAGCCGCGCAGGTTGATGACCCCTTCGACAAAGGGGAGCGCCCTGGGAAGCGGGGCGAGCTTAGGGACCCTGATGATTTCCCGGATCCTCATGATGTCGACGGCGTAGAGCCCGTCTCCCATCTTCAGACAGGCGACCTGTATTTCCTGCAACTCCTGTTTCATCGGGGCTCGCCCCCCTTAGGCGCGTCCTTGCCTATCAGCCCCTCGATGATCTCGAGCACCTTCACCGACTTGAACGGCTTGGTTATGTAGGCGTCGGCGCCGGCCTCCTTGCCGCGTTCCAGGTCGCGGCTGCTCTTTTTGGCGGTCAGCATCACCACCGGAATGTAGTTGGTATCGGGGTCGTCCTTGATGGCGCGGCAGACGTCGAAGCCGTCCAATCCCGGGAGCATGACGTCGAGCACCACCAGGTCCGGCCGCTGCTGCGCGATCGACCTGAGCGCCTCGTTGCCGTCCCTGGCGCCGGTCACCTGGTACCCTTTCGAGGTGAAGAGGATGCTCTCAAGCTTCAGCAGGCTCTCTTCATCCTCGACCACGAGGATCCTGTTCTTCTCCATCGATTCCTCCAGTGCCGCCAGTTGCTACAAGAGCCCCACGTCCAGGACCTTCTCCATGTCGAGGAGAATGAGCATCCTGCCGTTGACCCGCCCGATGCCGAGCACGAACTCGCGGTCGATTCCCTCGAGCACCACCGGCGGCGGCTCGATTCCCGCCTCGGCTATCCGCACCACCTGCACCACCTCGTCGACCAGCACGCCGCAAAAGCCGCTCTGGCGCTTGACCACGACGACCCGTTCCCGCTCGGAGGCGGTGTTGCCGGCAAGGCCAAGCCTCAGCCTCATGTCGAAGACCGGGATGATGTTGCCGCGCAGGGAGAGGATGCCGCGCACGAAGGCCGGAACCCTGGGCACCTCGGTCACGTCGCGGGGCTTGATGATCTCCTTGATGTCCATGATGTTGAGGGCGTATTCCTCGCTCGCCACCCTGAAGCAGAGGAGTTCCACCGTGGCCGCCACGGTGTCCTGCAGCGAGCCGTCCTCGTCGAAGAGTGCCGATTCCCTTCCCTTCAGGATCACGGCGGCCGGGTCGAACTCGTCGGGGGACTGGTCGAAGCCGAACTCCTCCGCCTCTTCCGGCTGTTCGGCGAGCCAGAAGGCCGGGGGGGGCTCCGCCGGCGCGGCCGGTTCGGGGTTTTCCGACGCCGGCGGCTCGTCATCGAGGGAAGGCGCCTGCCATTCGGGGTAAGGCGACGGCGCGGGTGCCGCCGGTCCCTTCCCTGCCCGGGCTTCACCCTGGGTCTCGCCCTTCTGCGCTTTTTTCCTGATCTCAGCGAGATTCATGACTGCCTCTGAAAATCCGTTCTACGTTCTATGTTCTACGTTCTACGTTCCCCTACGCCAGGAGCTCCGCCGCGGTCTCCTCGACCACGGTGGCGTCGATCAGGGCGGCGTCGCGGCCGAAACCGATCAACAGCGCGTTGGTGGCCACCGCGTTGATCCTGCGCGGCACACCGCCGGATAGCTCGTAGATCCGCTGCACCGCGTCCGGGGAGAATAGCCCCGGCTCCCCTCCCGCCGCCTCGATCCTGAAATCGAGGTACTCGAGGGTCTCCTCCAGCCCCAGGGGGGCCAGGTGGTAGTTGAGCGATATCCGCTGCCTGAACGGCTCGTACACCGGCGAGGCGAGCATGGTGCGCAGCTCCGGCTGCCCCATGATGATGACGCTCACCAGGTTCTTGTCGTCGAGCTGGAAATTGGTCAGAAGCCGCAACTCGTCGAAGAGTTCCCGGTCCGGTATCATCTGCGCCTCGTCGATCACCACGACCGGCACCCGCCCCTCGCCGTGCATCCGGTACAGCGCCGTGGTGATCTCCTTCAGGAGCTGGTCCTTTTGCAGCGACGGGCTGTCCACCAGCAGCCCGGCCGCGATCACGCGCAGGAGCTCGTCGGCGGTCAGGCGCGGGTTGAACACGAACAGGAAGTGGTAACGGTCCCCCATCCGGTCCATGAGCGCCCTGGAGATGGTGGTCTTGCCGCAGCCGATGTCGCCGGTCAGAAGGGCTATTTCGCTCTCCTCCACCGCGTACTCGAGCCGCGCCAGCGCCTCCCGGTGCCCGTGACTCATGTAGAGGAAGCGCGGGTCCGGGGTCTTGCTGAACGGCTTTTCCATCAGGCCGTAAAACGCCTTGTACATCAGGCACTCCCCCGGGTCGCCTCGCTGATCACGCTGCCGACGTCAAGGACGAGGATGGTGCGCTGGTCGCCCAGATCGGCCGCCCCCGAAATCCCCCTGAAGCCGGCGAAGGTATCGCCGATCGACTTGATGACGATGTCCTGCTGCCCCAGAAGATCGTCGACCACGAGGCCGAGCCGCTTTTCGGCGACCCCGACCACCACCACGTAGCAGGTATCCGGCGCGGGCGCGCCGCCGTTCAATTCGAAGAACTCCGAAAGGCGCAAAAGGGGGAGCGTCGTCTCGCGCAACTGGATCACTTCCTTGCGCTCGACGGTCTTGATGTCCTTTTGCTCCATGATGATGCTCTCCAGCACCGAGGTGATGGGAAGCGCGTAGGTGCGCCCCGCCGTGGTGATGATGAGCGCCTTGATGATGGCGAGCGTTATCGGGAGCGTGATGACGAAACGCGTCCCCTGCCCGGGGAAATTCTCCAGGTCGATCATGCCGGAGAGCGCGGCGATGTTGGTCCGGACCACGTCCATGCCGACCCCGCGGCCGGAGATCTCGCTCACCGTCTCGGTGGTGGAGAAACCGGGGCGGAAGATGAAGTCGAGCGCTTCCCGGTCAGTCACCTCGTCGGGGGAATCGATCATCCCCAGCTGCATCGCCTTTTTCTTCACGCGCCCCACGTCGATGCCGCCGCCGTCGTCGTCGATCTGGATCACCACGTGGTTCCCCTTCTGGTAGGAGGAGAGGGTGATGTTCCCTTTTTCGTCCTTCCCGGCGGCGATGCGCCGCTCGGGGGTCTCGATGCCGTGGTCGATCGAGTTCCTGACGATGTGCATCACCGGATCGGAGATGTCCTCGATGATCAGCTTGTCGAGTTCGGTGTCGGCTCCGTAGAGCTTCAGCTCCACCTTCTTCCCCTGCTCGCGGGAGATCTTCCTGACGATGCGGGACATCTTCTCGAAAAGCTGCCCCACCGGGATCATCCTGATCTCCATGACCCCCTTCTGCAGTTCGGAGAGCTTCTTCTCCAGCCCCTTCGCCGCCTTGCCGAGTTCCTGCGAGGGAGCTATCATCCCGTCGCGGCGCATCTTCGCGGCCACCTCGGCGATGGTGGAGTGCGAGAGCACCAGTTCACCCACGATGTTCATCAGGAGGTCGAGCTTGCCGATGTCGACACGGACGGTGCGGCTCATGCTCTTGGCGCTGATGGTCCCCTCGACGGCGGCCGGCACCTGCGGCTCCTCCTCCGCCGGCGCGGTCTGCGGCTGCGGTTCCTCGCCCTCGGCCCGGGCCGTTTTCCTCGCCGGCGCGCTCTCCACGCCGAACTGGACTACGGTCAGATGCTCGCGGTCGATGAGCGGAGTGAGTTCGTCGCCGGTCATCTCCGAGCCGAACAGGATCTCGAAGTCGATGCCGGAATCGAGGGCGCTGGAGGCGGAGGGGAGCGTGCTGATCACCTCTCCCACCTGCTTCAGGAGTTCGGTCAGCTCCATAAGCTCCGAATCGAAGCTGGCCAGAAGGAGCGAGACCCGGATGGAGCAGATGCGGCGTCCCTTCTTCACGTTCTCCAGGAGGCGATGCTCCTCGTACTCGGTCATCGAGGAGAGCACCCGTTCCGGGAGGTTCAGCCTGGCGAGCGGCGATTCCTGCGTCGCCTTGGGGGTGCGGGTCAGGCAGTCGTTGATGCGCTGCATGACGCCGGAGAGGTCCATCCCCTCCACGCCGGCTTCCCCGGCGCTCCTGACCATGATCCCCAGGAGTTCGGTCGATTCGAAGAGGGCGCTCACCACCGTCTGGTCCAGTTCGACCCGCCCGAGCCTCAGGGCGTCGAGCAGGTTCTCCAGGTGGTGGCCCAGTTCCGCGATCTCCGAGAAGCCGAACATCCCGGCCAGCCCCTTCAGCGAGTGGGCCGCCCGGAAGACGGAGTTGACGAGGTCGGGGCTGCACTCGCCGCCGTCCGCGCAGTCGGAGAGGGAGACCAGGTCCAGGCTCAGCTGGTCCAGGATCTCCTCGGCCTCCGCCAGGAAGTCCTTGACCGCCTTCCCTATGCTTTCATCGACGTTCATGGGGTCTCTCAAAATCGGTTCAACGTTCAACGTTCAACGTTCAACGTTCAACGTTCAACGTTCAACGTTCAAGGTTTCATGCAACGAACTCAGGGTAAAGGTTTTAACGTTGAACTCTGAACGTTGAACCTTGAACTCTTTCGGGTTCTAGCCCAGGTACTTGCAGATCAGTTCCTGCAGCCTCTGGGGGTCGAACGGCTTCACCAGGTACTCGTTGGCCCCCAGGGCCAGCCCCTTCTCCAGGTCCTTCTCGCCGCTCTCGGTGGAGACGATGAAGAGCGGGATCAACTGGTAGTTCGGGTTGTTCCGGACGTAGCTGATCAGTTCCAATCCGTTGATGTCCGGCATGTTGATGTCGGTGATGATCAGGTCCACCTGCTCGCGCGGCAAAAGACGCAGCGCCTCGAAGCCGCTGGCTGCCTCGACTATGGTGTACTTCTCCAGTTCGTCTATGGTCGAGACCAGCATGGAACGCATGGTGTTGGAATCTTCCGCTATGAGTATTCTCTTCACGTTACATTTCTCCCCGTCCCTGGTCCTGCAGCCTGCGCTGCAGCAGGGCCTTCTCCATTGCTATCCCGGCCTGGCTCAGAAAGATCTCGAGCGAGTCGGTGTCGCCTATCGGCTTTTCCTCCGGGAGATTGTCGCCGTACAGCACCGCAACCACCTTCCCTTCGCTGACAATGGGTCCTACGAATACTTCCACGGGACGTCCCCCCCCGAGTTGCTCCAGGAAGTAGCCGCTCCAGTTGCTGGCGTCTATCTCCCCCCTCATCGGAAAGCGGCTCTCTATCACCTGCGAGAAGAGCGAGGGTTCTTCTCGCGGGACGGCCAGGTTTCTGACACGGTAATCGGCGCTGCCGTCCCCGTCCTTGAGCCCGAACTGGCCGAGCCCCTGGATGGCGTCCTTCTTCACCAGCAGCACCACCGCCCGGTTCATGAACTCCGCGGCGAAGCGGAGCACGAGGAGGATGATCCCTCCCCCCAGTTGCGGGTTGTTGAGTTCCTCCAGCATCCCGCGCAGCTGCGAGATCCCCGTGCTCGGGGTCATGTGGTGGGGCGCCGGGAGCGCCGGCTCCTCGCCCATCTCAAGCCTCAGTTCGTCGCCGATGTTGACGCTGGAGAGGCTCAGGTCGTTCCCCGCGGTCAGGTTGGTGAGCGCCGTGAGAAACCTCGGGGTGAAAACGTCGAGAGAGTCTTCCAGCTCCGTTTTGGCCGGCTTGATGAGGATCGGAATCCCCATGCCCCGCATCTTTCGCTGCGCCTCCTCGTTGGCGAAGTCGCTCAGGCCAAGAAGCGGGAGTTCCGGGAAGTTGTTGCGCACAAGCTCCATCAGCTCCAGCCCGCCGAGGATGCCGGTGCCGTCCATCCTGGGCATGATGAGATCGACGATCACCGTGGGGCGGGCGCCGGCGCGGTAGAGGGTGTCGACCCTGATCAGGGCGTCCTCGCTCCTCTCCATGGCGTCCACCCGGTATCCCTGCCGCTCCAGGAGCGGGGAGAGCACGGCCAGCGTGCCGGGGTCGTCGTCCACCAGGACCAGCGGCTCCCCCGGGGACGAGGCATCGGCGGCAGCCACGGCGGCGGTCGAGCCGGCTGTTTCGGTCGCCTTTCGGGAATGGGAATCTGGCGCGGGGAGATCCGGCGTGGAGGAAGGTGGTGCGGACGGGGCTTTTTCCGGTGCGGCGGCCGAAGGGGGATCCTGAAGCAGGTTGAAGCTGAAGTCCAGGCTTTCCTCCGGCGCGGACGCCGACACCCCCTCCTCGCCTGCCTGCTCGGCACGGTGGCGCTGCTCGTCGATGATGCGCGACCCTTCCATGGCGAGGTACTGCGGGTTCAACCCCTGGTGCAGCATGAACTGCACCGCGTCGAACTTCGCGTTCCCCCCCTCGTCCACATCCTGCAGCTCGAACTCGAAGGTCCCCTCGGCCCAGGCGAAAAGGGCGTAGATGACGTTCTCGATCTGCTCCCTGACCACCGCCTCGATGGCGTCGGCGGCGACCCCGAAGCGCTCCACCATGATGTGACCGAGGAGCTGGCTGTACCCTTCGTCGGCCTGGATGCTCAGGGCGCGCTTCAGTATCACCAGGTCGATGACACCGTGCTGGATCAGCACCTCCCCCAGGCTCTGCTGAAAGGTAGACGAGCTGGCGCGGATCACCTGGCCGTTGCGGAAGATGATGCGGGCCTCTCTCCCCCGGCTTTCGAGGGAGAGCACGCCGGATCTCCTGCTGAGGCTGACGATCTGCAGGATCTCACCAAGTCCGAGATCTTCCAAGTTGCCAACTAGACTCATGGACGCCGCTCTCTCATGTGGGGGATGGGTTGAAAAATTCGGCTCATACTAAACCATCGTATCGGCCAAGTAAAGAATGATTTAGGTATCTTTCTTGTCCCTGCCGCGGAAAAGAAGCTTCAGAGGCGTTCCTTCAAAACCGAACCCCTCTCTAAATCGATTCATGATGTATCGCTCATAGGAGAAATGTATCCCCTCGGGCTGATTGGTGAAAATGACGAAGGTGGGCGGCTTCACGGCCACCTGCGTGGCGTAGAAGAACTTGACCCTTCTCCCCTGGGAGAGCGGGGCGTGGTTCTCGTCCACCGCCTGCGCGAAGATCCGGTTCAGGTCGGCCGTCGAAACCCGCTTGCAGAACTGTTCCATGACCTGGTCCACCTCGGCGATGATCTTGCCGGTCCGCTGGCCGGTCGCGGCGGAGACGAACAGGATCGGGGCGAAGGGGAGGTATTTGAAATTGCGGCGGATTTCCTCCGTGAACTTCGCGATCGAGCTGTTGTCCTTCTCCAGCGTGTCCCACTTGTTCACCACGAAGATGCAGCCGCGTCCCGCCTCGTAGGCGTAGCCGGCGATCTTCGAGTCCTGCTCGGTGACGCCGTCCTCGGCGCTCAGGACGATGAGCACGACGTCGGCGCGCTCGATGGAACGGAGGGCGTCCATGACGGAGTACTTCTCCACCTTCTCGACCGTCTTCCCCTTCCTCCGGATGCCGGCGGTGTCGATCAGGAGGTACGGCTTCTTGTTCACCGTGAAGCGGGTGTCGACCGCGTCCCTGGTGGTCCCGGCGGTCGGGTTGGCCACGACGCGCTCGACGCCCAGGAGGCGGTTCACCAGGGAGGACTTGCCCACGTTGGGCCTCCCCACCACGGCGATCTTGGTGATATCCTCCTCCACCTCCCTGGTGCGGTCATAGGGAAGCGCGGCCAGCACCTCGTCCATCATGTCGCCGACGCCGCGGTTGTGCTCGGCGGAGACGGTGAAGATATGGTCCACCCCGAGGGAGTAGAAGTCCCCGGCGTTCGCCTCCTGCTTCTCGCCGTCGACCTTGTTGATGATGTAGAAGACCGGCTTGTTGATGCGGCGCAGCATCTCCACCACCTCGCTGTCCGCGGGGGTGAGGCCGTCGCGCGCGTCCATGACGAAGAGGATCAGGTCCGCCTCGTCCATGGCGAAGCGGGACTGCTCGCGCATCTGCTGCAGGAGCTTGTCCGAGGTCTCCGGCTCGAAGCCGCCGGTGTCGACCAGGATGAAGGGGATGTCGAAGCGCGATACTTCCGCGTAGTTGCGGTCCCGGGTCACTCCCGGCATGTCGTCGACCATCGCCTTGCGGCGCCCGACCAGCCTGTTGAAGAGGGTTGACTTCCCGACGTTGGGGCGTCCGACGATGGCTATAATAGGTTTCATTTTCTTCCGGTTTGAAAATGCCGGGCCTAAGGTGCTAAAAACGCGGCATTTTCGGATCATAGGGTATTTGACAGCTAACCGGTATGTTTATCATTTTGCAGCACAATAAGCAAGGAGTACCATTAGAGGGGATCAGGGCTGCGCCTAATCTGCCACTGCCGCCATGCGGGCGTGTCTATCCGCAGGGGGACTTTCGACGATATCCCTTGACGGTAATATCCAACAAAGATATCATTCAGCATGATCCTTTCCTTCAAAGACAGGGAAGCCCAAAAGCTCTTCGGCGGGCGGTTTTCCACCAAGTTGCCGCAGGGCATCCAGAGAACAGCAGCGATAAAACTGCAGATGCTGCATGCCGTAGTGACGCTGGACACATTGCGGGTTCCGCCATCGAACCGTCTGGAGGCGCTGCATGGCGACAGGGAAGGACAGCATAGCATACGGATCAACAAGCAGTGGCGCATCTGCTTCGTATGGCAAGGCGACCATGCTTGTGATGTTGAGATAGTGGACTACCACTAAGAGGTGAACTTCATGACCAAGAGAGATTTCCCGCCGATCCATCCAGGCGAAATACTGCTGACTGAATTCCTGGCACCGATGAAAATAACACAATACCGATTGGCAAAGGATATCGGGGTGACTGCGCGGCGGATAAACGAGATCGTGCATGGACGTCGGGCGATAACCGCTGACACGGCGTTGCGCCTCGGGCGTTTCTTCAACATGGAGCCACAGTTCTGGCTCAACCTCCAGACGCACTACGACATGGAGGTGGCGCTCGATGCCCTGCAGGGTCGCCTGGACACGGAGGTACGCCCCTTTTCCCGCGCCGCATGACCTGAGCCCCCTCCACCTCCTCCCCGCAGGGCACCGGGACGACTCCCCCCGGCAGGACGACGATTGACATCGCGGGCGGCATCTGCTAATTTGGCGATCCGCCTGCAGCAGGCTCACGGCCCCGGATCTCCGGCGCCGCCCCCCACCTACCCTTCCCGCCGCTCAAGCTGCCGGCAAAGACAACGAATCACACGGAGCCAACATGCACAAGAAGCTGTATATCCCGGGACCGATAGAGGTCAGCCCGGAAATACTGGAGGCAATGGCGACCCCCATGATCGGCCACCGCATGCCGGAATACGCCCATCTGCACAAAGGGGTCACCGACAAGCTGAAGCAGCTCATGTCCACCGACGACCGCGTCTTCCTCTCCACCTCGAGCGCCTTCGGCGCCATGGAGGGGGCGGTGCGCAACCTGGTGGGGAAACGCTGCGCCAACTTCTGCAACGGCGCCTTCTCGGACAAGTGGCACAAGGTGACCCTCTCCTGCGGCAAGGAGGCGGACCCCTTCAATGTCGAGTGGGGAGAGCCGATCACCCCGGAGCTGGTCGACTCGGCCCTGTCCACCGGCAAGTACGACGCCATCACCCTGATCCATAACGAGACCTCGACCGGCGTCATGTCGCCTCTCCCCGAGATAGCCGAGGTGCTCAGGAAGTACCCGGACGTGGTCTCCATCGTCGATACGGTCTCCTCGATGAGCGCCCTGAACATCCCCGTTTCCGAGCTGGCGATCGACTGCTGCGTCTTCGGGGTGCAGAAGGCATTCGCCCTCCCGCCGGGACTCGCCGTCTTCACCGCCAGCGAGCGGGCGCTGGAGCGGGCCAAGACCGTCCCCGGGCGCGGCTACTACTTCGACTTCCTCGAGTTCCTGGCGGCCGACGAGAAGGACAACACCCCGTCGACGCCGTGCATCTCGCTCATCTACGCGATGGACCGCCAGCTGGAAAGGATATTCGCGGAGGGGTTGGAGCAGAGATGGCAGCGGCACGCCGACATGGCCAACTTCATGAGGAATTGGGTCCAGGAGCAGGGTTTCGGCATCCTTCCGGCAGAAGGGTACCGCTCGATCACCCTCACCTGCGCCACCAACGACCGCGGCGTCGACCTGGGTCTGGTCAAAAAGCGGCTCGGCGAGCGGGGCATCGCCTTCGACGACGGCTACGGCAAGCTGAAGGGGAGGACCTTCCGTATCGCGCACATGGGCGACATGAAGATTGCCGATCTGGAACAGATCACAACCGAGATGGAGAGGATCCTGCAGGATCTCTGAATATGAAAGGGGGGGAGCCCGATGGCTCCCCCCCTTTTTGACGTTCTACTCAGGCTCGAAGGCCTCCTTGCCGACGCCGCAGACCGGGCAGACCCAGTCGTCGGGCAGGTCGGCGAACGGGGTCCCCGGCGGTATCCCGTTGTCCGGGTCCCCTACGTAAGGGTCGTAGACGTACTGGCAGACGGTGCAGATGTAAGGCTCCATTGCATACCCCCTCTTTTCTCTGTCTGGGATCTGTCGGGTGTCGGGCGGGCATCGTTGCTGGTTCACAAAAAGGTCCCGAAATTCCGTACATATCGCTGATCGTTGCAGGGAGCCCGGACCGGCACTGTCTGCGCCCTGGCGGAAACTCCGGCAAAAGTCTAACAGACGGAGAGTGCGTGTCAATTCCGGCTCCGTATACTTTTCGACTTGATTTTAAAACACGTTGTGTTACTTTGTCATAATTAAAATTTGGGCTCAGGGAGGGAATTGGATTGTCGTTCCATGACATCAAATCGTGCGCATCTCTCACCAGACAAGCACAGCGATCTCACAGAGCGAATCGTCATACAGGGCGAGGTCCCCACTTCCCAGCACCCCGCGCGCGACGTTACACACATCCCGATTTCACTGTCACAACTCCCCCGTAATCGAAACAAGTAAGACATAAACCTTAGACCGGAATGCCAGTCGCGGCCCCGTGAGGGCTTCCGTCCGCCCCCTTTCGGTCTTCCCGCCACGACGGCAGAGAGGACACTATGGAAACTTATGAGATTGGCAGCACTGCGGAGGGCTTAGTCTCTGTTGAAGATGTGATCAAGTCCCAATACCCAAAGGAGGGAATATCCATGAGTTACGAAGTAAAGAACAAGCAACTGCTGGGCTGGGTGAAAGAAGTCGCCGACATGTGCCAGCCGGACCAGATCCACTGGTGCGACGGGAGCGAGGAGGAGTACGACGGCCTTTGCGAACTTTTGGTCAAGGGCGGCACCTTCCGTAAACTGAACCCGGAAAAACGCCCGAACAGCTACCTGGCCTGGTCCGACCCGGGCGACGTCGCCCGCGTGGAAGACCGCACCTTCATCTGCAGCCTGGCGAAGCAGGACGCAGGCCCCACCAACAACTGGATGCCCCCCAAGGAGATGAAGAAGACCCTCACCGGCCTCTTCACCGGCTGCATGAAGGGGCGCACCATGTACGTCATCCCCTTCAGCATGGGCCCCCTGGGCTCCAACATCGCCAAGATAGGCGTCGAGATCTCCGACTCCGCGTACGTCGCGGTCAACATGAAGATCATGACCCGCATGGGCAAGAAGGTCGTCGACGTCCTGGGCGAGAACGGCGAGTTCGTCCCCTGCCTGCACTCGGTCGGCGCACCGCTCGCCCCGGGGCAGAAGGACGTCTCCTGGCCCTGCAACAAGGAGAAGTACATCGTCCACTTCCCGGAGGAGCGCTCCATCTGGTCCTTCGGCTCCGGCTACGGCGGCAACGCGCTGTTGGGCAAGAAGTGCCTCGCGCTGCGCATCGCCTCCAAGATCGCCAAGGACGAGGGGTGGCTGGCCGAGCACATGCTGATCCTCGGCATCGAGTCCCCCGAAGGCGAGAAGACCTACCTCGGCGCAGCCTTCCCGAGCGCCTGCGGCAAGACCAACCTCTCCATGCTGGTGCCGCCCGAGCACTTCCAGCAGAGCGGCTGGAAGGTGTCCACCGTCGGCGACGACATCGCCTGGATCAAGCCCGGCGCCGACGGCCAGCTCTACGCCATCAACCCGGAGGCCGGTTTCTTCGGCGTCGCCCCCGGCACCTCGTTCAAGTCGAACCCGAACGCCATGCACTCCTGCGCCAAGAACTCCATCTTCACCAACGTGGCGCTCACCCCGGACGGCGACGTCTGGTGGGAGGGGATGGAAACCACGCCGGAGAAACTGACAGACTGGCAGGGGAACGAGTGGACCGCGGGGTGCGGCAGAAACGCCGCGCACCCCAACTCCCGCTTCACCTCGCCGGCCAACCAGTGCCCCTCCATCGATCCCGAGTGGGAGAACCCCAAAGGGGTGCCGATGCGCGCGTTCGTCTTCGGCGGCCGCCGCAACAACGTGATCCCGCTGGTGTACCAGGCCTTCAACTGGAGCTACGGCGTCTACCTCGCGGCCACCATGGGGAGCGAGACCACCGCCGCCGCAGTCGGTGCCATCGGCAACGTCCGCCGCGACCCGTTCGCCATGCTCCCCTTCACCGGCTACCACATGGCCGACTACTTCAACCACTGGCTGCAGATCGGCCGCACCACCCCGAACCCGCCGCGCATCTTCAGCGTCAACTGGTTCAGGAAGGACGCCGACGGCAAGTTCCTCTGGCCGGGCTTCGGCGAGAACATGCGCATCCTGAAGTGGATCGTGGAGCGCTCGCAGGGCAAGAGCGCCGGCGCCGCGGTGGAGAGCCCGCTGGGGTGGATGCCGCGCTACGAGGCGATCGACTGGCAGGGGCTGGAGAGCGTGACCCGCGATCAGTATCACGAGCTGATGTCCATCGACAGGGATGTCTGGAAGGAAGAGATCCTCTCTCACGAGGAACTGTTCGTCAAGATGTACGACCGTCTCCCCAAGGAGTTCCTCCACATCCGCGAGATGATCCTTTCCGGTCTGTGGCGTTCTCCGGAGCACTGGGAGCAGTTCACCCCGTCTCCCGACGACGAGGGGTACAACGACTAGACTCACAGCCGCACAAACCGAAGTGAAACAGGAAGGCCCCGGTCGGAAGATCGGGGCCTTCCTGCGTTCTGTGTCACAGTTGCATTCCCTCCTCTGCCTGCTATCTTTTTACCTGTCCGAAATTCTGAGAGAAAGGGGAAGCGACGTGAAATTGAATGACATAACGAGAGGGACCGGACTCGAAGAGCACGGCATAACGAACGCCAACCTGATCTACTGGACTTCCCCGACCGCCGTCTTGTACGAACAGATCGTGAGGAGGGGGGAGGGTCTCATCTCGCACCTGGGCGCTCTCACCGTCAAGACCGGGCACTACACCGGAAGGGCGGCCAACGAGAAGTTCATCGTCGACGAGCCGGGAAGCCGGGAGCACGTCAACTGGGGGAAGGTGAACCGCCCCTTCGACAGCGACAAGTTCGACTCCCTCTACAAGAGGATGACGGCCTACATGCAGGGGCGCGACCTGTTCGTGCAGGACTGCTTCGCCGGGGCGAGCGCCGAGCACGCCCTCCCGGTCAGGATCATCACGGAGCGCGCCTGGCACTCGCTGTTCGCCCGCAACATGTTCATCAGGGCGACGCCGGAGCAGCTGAAGACGCACAGGACGCAGTTCACCGTCATCGACCTCCCCAACTTCCACGCGCTCCCCTCCATGGACGGAACCAACTCCGAGACCTTCATCATCATCAACTTCGCAAGGAGGCTGGTGATCATCGGGGGGACGAGCTACGCCGGGGAGATCAAGAAGTCGATCTTCACGGTGCTCAACTACCTCCTGCCGCAAAACGACGTGATGTCGATGCACTGCTCGGCGAACGCCGCACCAAGCGGCGACGTCGCCATATTCTTCGGGCTCTCCGGCACCGGGAAGACCACCCTCTCCGCCGCCCCGAACCGGTTCCTGATCGGCGACGACGAGCACGGCTGGGACGACAAGGGGGTCTTCAACTTCGAGGGGGGGTGCTACGCCAAGGTGATCAACCTCTCCAAGGAAAGCGAGCCGGAGATCTACGACTGCACCAGGAAGTTCGGCACCATCCTGGAGAACGTGGCGATCGACACCATATCGCGCAGGATCGACCTGGACGACGACTCCCTGACGGAGAACACCAGGGCCTCCTACCCCATCACGCACATCCCCAACATCATCCCCTCCGGCGCCGGCGGTCACCCGACCCACATCATCATGCTCACCTGCGACGCCTTCGGCGTACTCCCCCCCATCGCCCGGCTCACCCCGGAGCAGGCGATGTACCACTTCCTGTCCGGCTACACGGCCAAGGTGGCGGGGACCGAGGCGGGCGTCACCGAGCCGCAGGCGACCTTCTCCACCTGTTTCGGCGCACCTTTCATGGCGCTGCGCCCCTCGCGCTACGCCGAGCTGCTGGGGAGAAAGATCGCCTCGCACGACGTCACCTGCTGGCTCGTCAACACCGGCTGGAGCGGCGGCGGCCCGGGGGTCGGGGGGAGGATGAAGATCGCCTACTCGCGCGCCCTGGTCAACTCGGCCCTCGACGGGACGCTTGGCGCGGGGGAGTTCGCGAAGGACTCCGTCTTCGGCCTCAGCGTCCCGACCGCCTGCCCGGAGGTAGCAACCGAGGTGCTGAACCCGAGGAACGCCTGGGGCGACAAGGAGGCGTACGACAAGACGGCGAAGAAGCTGGTGGAGATGTTCCGCAAGAATTTCGAGCAGTTCGCTCCCGACACCACCGCGGAGGTCGCGGCGGTACTTTAGTCTTGCCAGGGTTTCGACCTCCGGAAGTTGCACAGCGGAGGGCGTCCTGCTATCATTAAGAAAACGACCAGGAGGCATTTATGAAAAGTCCCCACTCGGAAATTTGCGACACGACGGAAAGAAGAGAGCAGCGGGTACAGGTCAGGAACAAGATATCCGGCGAGGTCGGACTGAGCTTCGGCTGCACCATAGAGGGGGACACGGTCCAGGTCGAGCTCCCCGACGGGAGCCTGGACAGCTGGCCCGAGGACGATTGCGAGATGGTTTAAAACCTGGAAACATCAGAACCATTTGCCACAGAGAAAATCTGAGGAAATCTGAGACTCTCGGAGGTCCTCAGAAGTTCTCTGTGGCTACATGTGTAAAAAAAAGGCCGCCCACTTTGTCTGGGCGGCCTTTTCGGTCCGTAGGCAAGGTGAGATTTAAGCCGCAACTGGAGCGGCGGCTGACCGTTGTGCTCGACACAACTTTTGTGTTGAAAGCCACCCTTATAGGTGTATAGTATGCTAAACGAACGGCTGGAACCGACCGAAGCAAAGAAGCTGATCCGCTCCATAGTGAAAGATGGCTCTGTCTCCTATGCGAGGCCGCACGCAATTGAACGTCTTGAGAAACATGGCATGTCTACCGTGGATTGTCTCAACGTGCTGCGGGGTGGTAGGGTCGAAGAGGCGGAGTACGAGAACGGCGAGTGGAGATACAGGGTTCATACCGGCAAAATGATGGTAGTCGTTAGATTTGAGGACGACACGGAATTGATGATCGTTACGGCATGGAGAATGTCAAAATGAGATGCCCGGTTTGTGAGAGAGCCGAATTGGTGGAAAAGGTTCAGAACTACCCTTATCGTGAATGCGGCCTGGATAACGTGATCCTGGCAGGGATCACGGTGAGGGCCTGCCCCGAGTGCGGATCGCTGGTCCCCCAAATACCCAAAATGGAGGCTTTGCACGATTGCATTGCCCATGCGCTCGTGAAGAAGGAAGAACGTCTTACCCCTGCGGAAATCGTTTTCCTGAGGAAGTCGCTGGGCTGGTCGGGCACTGATTTTGCCGAAAACCTGCAGTGCGACAAGTCGCAGGTGTCAAAGTGGGAGAACGGACGAGTCCCGATGAGCAAGCAGAACGAGTTGTTGTTTCGCGAGATCATCGTCGGCGGCAAGAAGATTACCGATTATCGCAGGACGGACGCGGCACGAAAGGAAGGGAACAAGGTCGTTTCCCTGTTCGTAAAGATAGACGAGGCCAAACGCCGGTGGACCGATGAATGGCGGGACGCGGCCTAGCCATCGAAGCGGAACGCGCCGGAGACAAAAAAACCGGCCCCTGCAAAGGGGGCCGGTTTTTCGTATTTCCGGGGTGATTTCCGCCGGTTAAATTATTTTGTTCAGCGAGTACTCCACGATCCCCTCGGCGCCGAGCTTGATCAGCTCGGGGACGATGCGGCGCACTTCCTGCTCGGGCATGATGCTCTCGATGGAGACCCAGTCGGAGTTGTAGAGGTTGGACACGGTCGGGTTGTTGAGGCTCGGGATGATGCTGGTGATGGCGGCGACCTTCTCGCCCGGCGCGTTCATCTTGAGTCCGACCATCCCCTCGGCGCGAAGCGCCGACTGCAGGAGGGTCGCGATCTGCTGGATCTTGGCCCGCTTCCAGGGATCGGCCCAGGTGGCCTTGTTGGCGATCATGACGGGGACGGATTCCATCAGTTCGGTGACGATGCGCAGCCCGTTCGCCTTGATGGTGGAACCGGTCTCGGTCACCTCGACGATGGCGTCGCAAAGCCCCTCGACCACCTTCGCCTCGGTGGCTCCCCAGGAGAACTCCACGGTGACCGGGATGTTGCGCTCGGCAAAGTAGCGCTTGGTGAAACCGACCAGCTCGGTGGAGATGGTGCCGCCGCGCAGGTCCTCGGGTCCCTGGATCTTGGAGTCGCCGTTCACGACCAGCACCCAGCGGGCCGGGCGACGGGAGACCTTCGAATAGACCATCTCGCAGACTTCGACGACGTCCGACTCGTTCTCGCGCACCCAGTCGCGGCCGGCGATGCCGACGTCGATGGTGCCGCGCTCCACGTATTTGCCCATCTCCTGCGGGCGGATGAGGGAGCACTTGATCTCCTTGTCATCGACCCCCGGGAAATAGCTGCGCGAAGAAATTGATATCTGCCAGCCGGCCTTCTTGAACAGCTCGACCGTGGCGCTTTCCAGGCTTCCCTTCGGGATGCCGAGTTTCAACAAGTTTTCCATGGTGCCCCCCCTACAACAGATAAAGATAAAGATAAAGATAAAGAAAAAGATAAAGAAAAAGAAAAAGACAAAGCAAAGACAAAAACCATTGGCCACGGAGAAAGTCTGAGAACTTCTGAGAAACCAGGAAAGCTTTGGAGGAAAATCTCAATCCCTTCTAGAATTCCTCAGATTTCCTCTGTGGCTACAGGTTCGAACCCAAGCCTTTCTCAGATTTACTCAGATGTTCTCCGTGCCAATGGTTTTGGGTTTTATTTCTTGTAGACGGTAGCCGGATCGAAGAGCGGGTTGGAGTGCTCCACCCACTCGCCGTTCTCGTATTTGACGTAGAAGCAGCTGCGGTTGCCGGTGTGGCAGGCGGCGGGGCCGTTCTGCTTCACCTTGATGACGACGGTGTCGGCATCGCAGTCGGTGAGGACCTCGATCACTTCCTGGGTGTTGCCGGACTCCTCGCCCTTCATCCAGTACTTGTTCCTGGTGCGGCTGAAGAACCAGGTCTTCCCGGTTTCAAGGGTCAGGTTCAGCGTCTTTTCGTCCATGAACGCGACCATCAGCACGTCTCCGGTCTCGTTGTCCTGGATAACGGCGGGAATCAATCCACCCATCTTCTCAAAATCGATCTTTATCATGGCTTCTCTCAGTCCTTCTACTACGTTTTATTGACACAAAAGTGTCTTTTAATACACCTTGAACCCGCGATGTGTCAATGATTTATGTAAACAACCCAGATGGGCCAGGACACATGGAAATTTTCTTTTTGACAATGGTTCAAGTTGCCTATATATTGCCGTCACATTAGGCGGTGCATATTTGCACAGACGCCATTCCTTCAACTTCGATCCGGCGGATCACGTGCGCCAGTTCACTGCAAGCGTTTGTGCCACTTAAACTCAAGGAGATGCTATATTAAAAAACCTGATTTGCCGAACTTTTTAATCTTGACACAAGCCACTGAAATTCAACATGTTTGTGGTACTGACCTTGCATTATTTAAGTTATACAGGGGCAACTCTTCCCCACTCCTTTGATTCCTCCCAAACGTACACCAATAAACTAATCAAGTATAATTCTGCTATTCCATAGGATACCCCACTAAATCAATAGGGGGCGGTTCCTGCATAGGCAGGATCTCCAAAGCAACCGCTGCTTTCTGAGATGCTGCCAGGTGTCGCCGGTTCAGGTTCAGCGAGACCACGAAGCTAACCAGACTGCCTTCCCCTTCTTTTCCCCACACTCCAACCCTCACACTTCCCTAGTTCTAAAAGTATGTACTAGCAGGTTGTTGAAATTCAAATAGATAAAACAACTATTTTATGATACATTATTGCGCGTAACTCACTGCTATTGCTAAGGAATGTTATGCGCGGATCAGACAGCAA
>DNJC01000079.1 GCA_003490025.1 Geobacter sp.
CGTGCTCATGATCGTGCTCATGATCGTGGTTATGGTTGGTGGGGCCGCAGCCGCAATCTACACACATGTTAACAACCTCCTGCTTCTGCTCATTAACGGGGTCAGCCGGCAAAGAGCCTATAGTATAACCGAAAGCGATGTCAAGAACAGCGGCAGGGATTCTGAAGTATCGCTGTGGCACTGACCTCACCGTGCAGGGCCAGGGATGGTTTCAGGGAGATTCCGCACCCTTCCCGCATCGACGCCTACTGCTTATCGTTAATCTTGATGACATCGTCGCCGTCCACCGCCTTCTTGAAGCCCCGTATGCTGCTGCCGAGGGCCTGGCCGAGCTGGGGAAGCTTGCTGGGGCCCGCCACGACAAGCACGATGGCGAGGACGATGCAGATCTCAGGCAATCCAAAACCGAACATTTCTTTCTCCTTTAATTGAAGCGGTCTCCCCGGAAGGGATCACGACTCCTTCCTTTTGATCTCGACGCCGAAGGACTTCAGTTGCTCGATTACCAGCGCGGCGACCTTCTCCAGCCCCGCCTCAAGCGGCGGCGTGAGTTGGTCCCCGGGATCGAGCGAGCCGGCGACGATGCCGTAGAAGGTCAGGTCCGGTTTGGGAGCGTCCCGCATCTCCGAGATGAGGAGCATCTCCTGGAGGCCGATCTGGTGCGGGGACATCTTCACCGGGATCTTCTTCAGCATGATGTCCTCACGCTCGTAGCGGAAGATATCTCCCGGCTTACCCTCAGCCTGCACCACGTCGACCAGGATGACCTTGTCGGCCTCCTCGAATTTGAAGTGCACCATGATCCCCAGGGTCCCGCCGTCGTACAGCTCGACGTTCTCGGGAATCTGGTATTGCTTTTCCATGTGCCTGACGAAATGGACGCCGAAACCCTCATCCGACAGGATCAGGTTACCGGCGCCGTAGATAAGGATCTGCATTCAAAACTCCTTGTAAAGCGGGGCTAGGGACTGGGGGCTAGGGGCTAGGGGCTCCTACCCCCTAGCCCCTGCCTCTTACAGCACTTTCACCTTGGTTATTTCCTTCCCTTCGGGATCGATGGTGTGCACCGCGCAGGCGATGCAGGGGTCGAAGGAGTGGATGGTCCTCAGCACCTCGAGCGGCTTTGCGGTGTCGGCGATCGGGTTGCCGACCAGCGACGCCTCGTAGGGGCCGAGTTCGCCCTTTTCGTTTCTGGGCGCCGCGTTCCAGGTGGAGGGAACGACGGCCTGGTAGTTCTCGATCTTCTTGTTCTTGATGACGATCCAGTGGGAGAGGGTGCCGCGCGGAGCCTCGTGGAAGCCGACGCCGCGGTACTCCCCCTTGGGGATCTCGGTCGGGTTGGCGTAGGCCTTGTCGCCGGAGGCGATGTTGGCGATCAGCTTATCGAGGTTGTCCAGGGAGATGTCGGCCATCACGTGCGCCCTGGCGCCGCGGCAGAAGAGGCGCCCCATGGTGGAGTGGATGTCCTTCATGGAGATCCCCAGCGTGGAGACGGCGCCGTCCACCAGCTTCTTGACCTTCGGGTTGCCGGCGGCGTAGGCGGCCATGATCTGTGCGGGCGGGCCGACCTGGACCGGCCTGCCGTCGAGGGTCGGGGCCTTGCACCAGGAGTACTTGCCGTTTTCCTTGAAGTCGGTGTAGTCCGGCTTGGTCTCGCCGTCCCACGGGTGGAGCGTGCCGTTCCCCTCGTACCAGGCGTGGGTGACGTTCTCCTTGATGTTCTTGATCAGGTAATCGTCGCGGTGGTCCTTCACCGGCCTGATCCCCGCGATGTTGCCGGCCATGATGACGCCGCCCGGGAGGGTGAACTTGCTGTTCTTGGTGTCCTCCGGGAATTCCGGCACCGCCATGTAGTTGGTGACGCCTGCGCCGTACTTGAACCACTCCTTGTAGGAGCCGGCGATGGCGAGGAGGTCCGGGTAGTACACCTTCTGCACGAAATCGCGGGTCTCCTCCATCAGGGTGCGGAGGTAGATGAGGCGCTCCATGTTCAGGGTCGCGATGTTCTCCATGTTGATGGCGGTGGCGACGCCGCCGACCACGAGGTTCTGGATGTGCGGGTTCTTTCCCCCCAGGATGGCGGTCGCCTGGGACGCCTTCCTCTGGTAGTCGAGCGCCTTCAGGTAGTGCGTGACCGCCATCAGGTTAACCTCGGGGGAGAGCTTCATCGCGGGATGCCCCCAGTAGCCGGAGGCGAAGATGCCGAGCTTGCCGCCGGCCACGAACGCCTTCAGCTTCTCCTGGGTCGCCTTGAACTCCTTCTCCGAGTTGCCCGGCCAGTCGGAGATGCTCTGGGCGATCTGCGCGGTCTTTTTGGGGTCGGCCTTGAGCGCCGAGACAATGTCGACCCAGTCCAGCGCCGAGAGGTGGTAGAAGTGGACGATGTGGTCCTGCACCGAGTGCTGGGCGATCATGATGTTGCGGATGTACTGGGCGTTCAGCGGCACCTCGACGTCGAGGGCGTGCTCTACGGCGCGGATGGAGGAGATGGCGTGCACCGTGGTGCAGACGCCGCAGAAGCGCTGCACGAAGCTCCAGGCGTCCTCCGGGGCGCGCCCCTTGAGGATGACCTCGATGCCGCGCCACATCTGGGCGGAGGACCAGGCGTTGGTGACCTTGCCGCCGTTTGCTTCCACGTCAATCCTCAAGTGCCCTTCGATGCGGGTAATGGGATCCAGGGTAATTCTAGTAGACATTTATTTACTCCTCCGATAGCTAGTTGATATTTTTCATTGCAGGTTGCAGCGGCCCCTGGGAGAGCCCCTGGTCCGGTTCAGCCGCCTTTTTCCCCTTCGGTTTCTTCTGGTGCCTCTGGCCGCCGTGCGCCGAGGTGTTCGGGAGGACCGGGAAGAGGGCGACGAAGACCTTGTAGCCCAGTATCTCGAGGGCGACGATGCCGACGGTGATCATCACCTCGGCGAAGGAGGGGAAGTACCTCCACCCCTGCCCGGGGTTGAAGCCGATCAGGTAGACGTTGAAGCGGTACAGGGCGCCGCCCAGGACGATCATGGAGGCGCTGATGAAGAGCCAGCGCGGCGATCTTCTCAGCTTCTTGAAGAAGAGAAGGAGCGAGCCCCCCGCGATCAACAGGAACTCGGTCATGAACCACCCCGAGTAGAAGTCCCCTTTCAGGGCGGCGCCGATCTGGCCACGGTAGGAGAGGTCGCCGATGACGACGCAGAGCCAGATCACGGTGACGAACGGGATCAGGCCGGCAAGACCCGACAGTTCCTCGGTCTCGAACGGCCTCTTGAAGGAGTAGCTGGAGATGATCGACTCGAGGATGGCGATGGCGTAGCCGATGAAGACGCAGTTCAAGAGGAACAACAGCGGCAGGAAGCCGGTGTGCCAGAGCGGGTGCAGCTTGGTCGAGGCGATCAGGAGCAGGCTCCCCAGCGACGACTGGTGCATGGTCGGGAGCGTGATGCCCAAGACGATGAAGAAGATCAGCACCTTGTTCAGGCGCGGCTTGAGCCAGACCGCCCCGAGGCGCACCAGCTCCAGCTTGTCGAGCATGGTCTGCCGGTCCGGCGCGATCCGCGGGTGGAGCCAGTTCCTGACCGCGTTCATCCTCTCCCACTTGCTCTGCTCGATGGAGGTCAGGATCGCCGGGAGGAACTCGAGGATGAGGACCGTGGAGTACGCCATGACGCAGAGGGCGACCTCGAACATCGCGGAGTTGGCCTGCCACTTGCTCGGGATAAAGAAGTTGTAGGCGTTCCAGGGGCGTCCCAGGTCGACCATGACGGAGAAACCGGCGAGGCCGTAGCCGAACATGGAGGTGAGGATCGCCGAGCGGATCATCGGGTGGTACTGCATCCGGTTCCTGATGTAGACCAGAATGGCGACCGCGTAGCCGCCGCAGGCGATGGCCGTGCCGGTGGCGACGTCGTAGGTGATCCAGATCCCCCAGGGGTAGCCGTCGCTCATGTTGGAGACGGCGCCGATCCCCTTGACGTAGCGGACGCCGACGAAGTAGAAGCCGAGCAGCACCACGGACAGGAGGATGAAGAAGGACTTGGTAAAGATCTTGCCTTCCAGCTTCTGGTATTCTTCGCTGTTACCCATTACTTCTCCTCCTTCTTGTGGTCATCTGAGCCGTGCCCCTTGTGCCCCTTCATGTTCTTCACCGCGATGAAGCAAAGGGTGCTGTAGAGCGCCACCGGGGCGATGAACCCCTTGTAGATGGTGTGCTGGATCTTCTCGGAGAACTCGGCCGGCGCCTCGGGCTTTATGACCGGGAGACCCAGCTTGTTGAACGGCATGGAGGCGAGGTAGAGGTGGTTGGTGCCGCCCCCCTCGTGCTCCCCGTAGACGTGGGCCACGTACTTGTCCGGGTTCTCCGCGAGCCTCCTGTGCGCCTCCTCCAGGAGGTCCTTTCTCTTGCCGAACTTGATGGCGCCGGCCGGGCAGGTCTCGGCGCAGGCGGAGATCCCCTTCTCCCGTAGGTTGGTGTTCTTGCAGAGGTCGCACTTGACGATCTGCGGCAGCGCCTTCTCCCACTGGAACTTCGGGATGTTGTACGGGCAGGCGATCTGGCAGTAGCGGCAGCCGATGCAGGTGTTCTTGTTGTAGTCGACGATGCCGGTGACCTTTTCCTTGGTCATGGCGGAGACCGGGCAGACCGAGACGCAGGAAGGCTTCTGGCAGTGCATGCAGGAGTACTTGACGTAGCTCCAGCGCTGCTCGCTCTCCTTGAAGAGCTTGATGAGCGTCCGGGTCGAGCCGGAGAGATCGCTCGGCGCGTCCCAGAGGCCGTCCGTGTCGAACTTCGCCTTCTCGTAGGAGAGGGAGCCGTAGTCGGAGTTCACCCTCTTGCAGGCCGACATGCACGCCTTGCAGCCGACGCACTTGGTGGCGTCGTAGAGCATGCCGAGTTCCTCGTTGTTGACCTGTGTCCCCTCGTTGGCGAGCGCCCCGCCGGCGCCGCAGGCCAGAAGACCCGCACCGGTCGCGCCCGCCAGCTTCAGGAAATCACGCCTACTTGTTTTTTTCATCGCCGCCCTCCTGCGCACCGTCTCCGGGGAGCTTCTTCGCCATCATGGCGCCGGCGCCGAGCGCCGCACCCGCGGCGAGACCTACGAAACCGGTGGTGAGCGGGTCCGGCCCCTTCCCTTTCTCCTTCAGGTCGACCGGCGCGTAGCTGTCGAACGGGGTCGGCTCGTGGATCTGCACCTTCTCGGCGATCGCCTTCTTGAATAGGATGTCGGGTTCGGTGCAGCCGATGCACGGGTGGCCGATGGAGACCGGCCAGGCGCCGACGTCGTTGAAGCGCTGCACGGAGCAGTTGGCGCTGGTGGCAGGTCCCTTGCAGCCGAGCTTGTAGAGGCAGTACCCCTGTGCGTGGGTCGGATCGCCGTACGCCTTGGCGAAGCGGCCGGCGTCGAAGTGCGGGCGCCTCTCGCAGTGCTCGTGGATCTTCCTGCCGTAGGCGAACTTCGGGCGCCCCAGCTCGTCCAGCTCGGGGACCTTCTTGAAGGTGAGGTAGTAAAGGACGGTGGAAAGGAAGTTGTAGGGGCTCGGCGGGCAGCCGGGGATGTTGATGATCGGTTTGTCCTTCACGATGTCCCTGACGCCGACCGCGCCGGTCGGGTTCGGGGAGACGGACTGGATGCCGCCGTACGAGGCGCAGGTGCCGATGCAGATGATCGCCGCAGCCCCGGAAGCCGCGTGCTGCAGCGACTCGAGCGCCGTCTTGCCGGAGATCTTGCAGAAGATGCCGTTTTGCTTGGTCGGGATCGCCCCCTCCACCACCAGGATGTACTTCCCCTGGTTGGCCGCCATGGAGTCGTGCAGCGACTTCTCGGCCTGGTGCCCGGCACCGGCCATGAGCGTCTCGTGGTAGTCAAGCGACACCATGTCCAGGATCAGCGAGGAGATGGTGGGATGCGTGGAGCGCAAAAGGGATTCCGAGCAACCGGTGCACTCCTGGAAGTGGAGCCAGATCACCGACGGGTTCCCGTTTTTCTCCACCGCCTCCGCTACCTCGGTATGCATGGCGAAAGGAAGTCCCATCATGGCCGTAGCGGTGACACAGGCCTTCATGAAACTCCTGCGGGTTACCCCATCGCAAAACATCTCTTCAGATTTCATAACACCCTCCTCGAAAGAATCAAAACGCTCGTATACGGCAACTCTCGTGCCAAAGTTTACACAATAATAAAACCCCGATATCATTGACAAAAAAAAGCGGCGCCGCAGGGGTTTCCCGCAGGCGCCGCTTTCTCGTGGGTACTTCTGTCCCCGATTGTATCATTTTGTCCCGCGCCGGGCGCGGCGAGCGATCATTCCAGTTCCAGTTCCTTCACCCTCAGCTCCTCCCCGGAGACCACGCTCAGCCCGAAAGCCCCGCAACGGGGACAGGGATCGAACAAGGTGGCGATGGGGGACTCTTCGCCGCAGGAGGGGCAGCTCCCTTTGCCCGGGACAACCTCGATCTTGAGCCTCGCCCCGTCCAGGAGCGTCCCTTTCGTGCACGCCTCGAAACAGAACTCGACGCTGTCCGGCACCACGCCGGAAAGCTCCCCTATTTCCAGCACCACGTCGGTCACCTTCCGCCCCGACGCATGCGCCTCGCAGATCTCCACCACGCTCTGGGTAATCGACATCTCGTGCATCGCCGCCTCCGCAATATTAGAAGTGCGGGGATGATAGCAGATCGGCGCGACCGGCAAAAGGGATCTTTTTTCGGCCTAGGTGATGCACGACTGCAGCGTGAAGTAGAAGGTCGCCCCCTTCCCCACCTCCCCTTCGGCCCAGATCCGCCCGCCGTGGCGGTTGATGATCCTCTGCACCGTGGTGAGCCCGATGCCGTTGCCGGGGAACTCGCTGGAGCTGTGCAGGCGCTGGAAGGCGTGGAACATCTTCTCCGAGTTGCACATGTCGAACCCTATGCCGTTGTCGCGCACGAAGCAGGTCTTGTCGGCCGACAGTTCCCGCGCGCCGAACTCGATGTAGCTGGACTCCCTCATCTGGGTGAACTTCCACGCGTTTCGCAGGAGGTTCTTCATGGCTATCTCGAGGAGGTTCGCGTCGCCGAAGGTCCGGATGCGCGGCTGGATCACGAACTCCGCCTTCCGCTGCGGGGCGCTCTGCTTCAGGTCGCTGGCCGTGTCGCCGGCGATCTCGGAGAGGTCCACCACCTCGCGCTTGAGGTTCAGGTAGGAGAGCTGGGAGAGCTGCAGCAAGGCCTCGATCAGCTCGTTCATGTGCTGCGACGACTTGAAGATCCGTTCCAGGTAATCCATCCCCTCCAGGTCGAGCCTCCCGGCGTACTGCTCCTGGAGGGCGCGGGTAAAGCCGCAGATACGCCTCAGGGGCGCACAGAGGTCGTGGGCGACGGAGTAGTTGAACGCCTCCAGATCCCGGTTTATCGACTCCAGCCTCTCGGTCTGCTCGGTAAGCAGACGCTCCACCTGCTGGGTGAGGATGCTTATCTCTTCGTTGTTCGGCCTCTCCAGCAGCATGTTCCTGATCGTTTCCAAGGAGGTATGGACGGCGGATTTGAGATCGACCGCATAGGAGGCGTTCAGCATGCTGGATGCTATTTCCTTGTCTATATTCAAATACCTCCCCTCCCAGTTCGCTCGCTTTTCCTTGTACATTCCGGCCATTGGGCACCCCCTGTCATGACCCTGGACTTCCTCCTGCCATGCCTTCTCGCATCGGGTTGCCCACGTGGAGAAAACTGCCGGGCCTGGCTGTCACTCTTTTCTGTAGAGCACCAATCGTGCCCAAACCTAGCCAGAAGCATTTTCATCGTCATTACAGCCACTTGTCCAGGTCAAGGGTCCGATGAGGTCCGGGCGGGTCGGCAACAAAGATGTATCTGGTCAGGGGGCTCGTTCGCGGTTCGTTGCTGGTGGCGGGTTTGGCTCCGGGCAACTTTTGTGGCAGGTGCAACGGACGTTGCAGCTCAGGCTGCAGTGGCCGCCTTTCTTCTCAAGCGGTTGTTAAGGGCCTGTCTGGAGATCCCGAGAAGCAGCGCGGCTTCGGCCTGATTCCCGTTGGCCATCCGGAGCGCCTCGCTGATAAGGAGGGACTGGGCCTCCTTCATGCTGGGAAAGCCGTGGAAGGTGACGGTGACGCTATCCTCCCCGACTACGAAGCGGGGAGATTCCCCCCCGGACGCGCTGAGCTTCCCTCTGAACAGTGAAAGGGAGAGAGAGCCCCTCTCCTGCAGCGCCACCGCATCGTAAACCATCGCCTGCAACTCGCGAACGTTTCCCGGGAAGTGGTAGCACTGCAGCATCCCCGGCAGTTCCGCCGGGTAGGACGGCTTTTGCTTTCCCATCTGCCGCGCCGCTTTGGAGACGAAATGTTCGAGCAGAAGAGGGATGTCCACCTTTCGTTCCCTCAGCGGCGGGACATGGATCTGGTGGCAGCAGAGCCGGTAGTAGAGATCCTCGCGCAGCCTCCCCTGCTGCAGGAGCCTCTTCAGGTCGCGGTTGGTGGCAACCACGATGTTCGCGTCGCTGGCCGCCGGGACGTCCGAGCCGAGCGGCAGGTATTCGTGCTCCTGGATCAACCTGAGGAGTTTTATCTGGGAAACCTCGCTCAGCTCGCCGATCTCGTCCAGAAAGAGCGTTCCCCCCTGCGACTTCCTGATCAGCCCGTCCCTGTTCTGTTCCGCTCCGGTGAAGGCACCCTTTTTATGCCCGAAGAGGGTGTCGGAGAAGACCGCGTCGTCCAGGCCGGCGACGTTGACGGTGACGAGTTCCCCCTGACTCCCGCCGAACCGGTGCACCGCCTCGGCGAAGAGTTCCTTCCCCACCCCGGTCTCGCCGGTGATCAGGACCGGCTGCCCGGAACGCGACACGGCCTTGATCCTTTTCAGGAGCCTCAGCATCTCCCGGTCCCCGGTGACGAGATCGGAAAAAACCTCCTCATGCCCTTGCGGTTCAGGGAGAAGCATCTCCTCGTCGTCATCCACAAGAACCACCGGAAGCGGCGTTGCTTTCATGAGTCATGCCCTCTTGCGTGTGACCGGCCCCGATCCTCCTAGACCTGGAAGTACAGGGTAGCCCCTCCACCTGCCTGCTCGTCGCTCCAGATCCTGCCGCGGTGCAGGTTTATTATCCTTTGCACCGTGGCAAGCCCGATACCGCACGAGACGGGATCCAGACCATCCGCCTTCCCTACAGGGAGCTTCCCGATCTGCTCGGCCACCCTGGGTCCGTTGTCGCTCACGTATATGCTCCTCTCCCCGCGGACGTCGGCGGTGCCGAACCGGATCACCGGGTGCTTGACGCCCATGGTGCAGTTCCAGGCGTTTTTCAGCAGCTGCTCCATGGCGAGCCGGAGCATCTCCTTGTCACCGGTTACCGTCACGCCGTCCTCTATCCGGAAGGTGACCGGGCGCTCCGCGGCGCCGGAGAGCTGCGCCGCTATCTCGGACGCCATCGCGCTCAGGTCCACCTCCTCGGGCTGCAAACCGGCTGTCGCCAGGGTCGTCATCCGCTGCAGTGCGGCGATGGGACCGGTCAGCTCAAGGACGGACTCCTTTATGCCGCGGACCATCTCGCTGCAGGAAGCGCAGAGCTGCCCGCCGTGGAGCTTTTGCAGCGCCACGCACTCCTCGCTTATCCTGGCGAGCCTCCCGCCCAGGTCGTTCGATACGGCACGCCCGAACGCCTCCAGTTCGACCGTCCGCACCTCGAGTTCGTCTTTCAGCAGACGCAAACCTTTCTCGGCATGCAGCCTGGGGGTCTGGTCCAGCCCCACGATCCAGTTCACCCACCCCCTTATCGGGACATAGCGCGAGATGTTGGACCAGGAGATCGTCTTCAGGGACCCGTCCTTGCACCGGATGCCCCATTCCCTGCCGCGATAGTCACCTCCCTGGGGTGGGTGAGCCGCGACGACCTCCTCGCGCAGCTCTCCATCCACATGGAGCAGCTCCAGCATCGGCTTCCCCATGACCTCTTCCACCTTGAACCCCGTCACCCGCTCGAACTCGTGGTTGCACGCGGCCAGGTGGTCGCCGGTGTCGAAGGCCATCAGCAGGGCAGGTATGTGCTGCAGGATGGTCTGGAGCCTCCTCTTGTAATCCAGGAGCGCCTCGTCCTTCTCGTGGATCTCCCTCTCACTGGCGCGCAGCGTGTCCTCCTCCTGCCAGTTCTCGTAGATCTTGCGCGCCAGCGCCGAGTAAGCCTGCTCCAGTTCCTGCTTCAGCCTTTCGCCGTCCGCCGTCGCCGCCGCAAGCCTCTGCAGCGCCGCAAGGAAGAGGTCGAGTTCGCAGGCGGCCGCCTTCGCGCGCGGGTCGAGGCTCAACGGCACGAAGAACGGATTCTCGCACACCCTCTCCCCCGTGATGAGCTGCGGGTGCATCCTGGCCAGTTCCAGAAGCCGCTCCGGGGTGAACAGCTCCCGGTTGTAAAGGCAGAGGAGCGTCACGTCGTTTTGCGAAGCGAAGATGGTCAGCTCCCGCTCGAAGCGGTGCAGCAGCTCCATCTGCTTTGCCTCGTCGGCCGCCCACGCCATGTCGCAGATGATCCGGGTCCCGCTGAACCCTTCCGTGGCGGAACCGGCGCAGAGGTTGTGCAGCAGTTCCAGCACGCGGGACTGCTTGAAGCCCCCCTCCTTGAGCCAGACTTCCTGCACCGGGAGCAGCAGGAGCGCTCCCGAATCCTTCTTCTGGGTCAGTATCGCGTTCCTCAGCACCCGCTCCAGCTTGTCGTCGGCGGCGTTGAGGTAGATGCAGCGTTCGCCGGTGGCGACCCCCTTCTGAATGAACGGGAGCACCGGGTTCAGTATCTCTGTCTCACCCCGGTAAAGGAGGCAGAGGTGGTCGTGACAGTTCACCACTCCGATATCTACGATTTCGACTGGCTCTATTTTCTCTTGCATCTGGCGCCATCTCCTCGTTTTCGGACAGGTTAAAAAATTCTAAAACAATATACTGGAATTCGAATCCTTTGCAACGAGGCGATTTCCCGTTTTTTTACCGCTGCCGCGCCCTTTTCCGCACAAAGCCGTTTCTTGACCCAGGTCAAGGCGCGGACCGGCCAGGACCGCTATCGTTGCGGCAGCAGAAGAAGACTATTTGCAGCAAAGGGAGGCAGGATGTGTGATTGCGGATCGGGGGGGAACAATGGCAGCGGCCCCTACGCGACCGGAAGGGGACTGGTGGAATTCGTTCTCAAGGCGCACGGGGGAGAGGTGGCTTTATCGACTCTGCCAAATGGAGGCTTGCAGACGGCCTGTCAGGGGTGCGGAGAGGCGTTCCTCCTGAGGACCTTCGTCCAGGGGTGCCCCGCCTGCGGCGGCATCCACGCGGTCTCGCCGCCGCGGGCCAACGACCCCGCGGCCGTGCAGTTCGCGGGCGCCGGTTTCACAGCGACGTCACGGTAGACCACAAAAAAACCCGCGGGATGCGGGTTTTTCGTTCCCCTCCCCGGCAAGGGGGAGGGGAGGAGCAGATGGGTCGGCCGATGGCGAGGGTCAGCGACCTCCTCGCGTCCGCGGCCCCTTCGGGCGCCCCTCGGCGCGCTGCTGCAGCCGCGCCAGATAGACCACGTGCCTTAACCCGCCGTAACCGGGACGGTCGCAGGTGACGGAGAACCCGGCGGAACTAAGGCGCCTGTCGAACCCCTGGTCGTAGTTCTCGCCCCAGACGGCGAAGACCCCTCCGGGCTTCAGCGCGGCCCTGGTCATCTCGATGGCGGTGCTGCCGTAGAGCGGATCCTCCACCTTGTGCGATTTAGCATGCGGGCCGGTATAGAGATCCAGCACTACCGCATCGAGCCGGTCCCGGCCCATGGCGGCGTTCCGGATCACCTGGGCCACGTCCGCGATCTCGACCCTCACCCTGGGGTCGCTCGCGGCCGCACCGGTCAGGAAGGCAAGCGGCCCCCGGCACCATTCCAGTACCACCGGGTTCAGCTCGGCCACCACCACGCCGGCGGAAGGGGGAAGCTGGTCCAGGACCGCCCGGAGCGTGAAGGCCATGCCGAGCCCCCCGACCAGGACCCGGGGCGCGTCCGCCGTTTTGAGATGCCCGCAGGCGAGCGCTCCAAGCGCCACCTCGGAGCGGTGCAGCGAGCTGTTCATCAGCACCAACCCGTTCACCGTGATCAGGAAGTCGCGCTCTCCGCGCTGCCTCAGTTCGAGGATTCCCTCATTGGTTGTCACGCTTTCCAAAACCTTCCAGGGCTGTGCCATCTATCAATCCTTTCGCCGCTTCATTTTTTCCACTGCCGCCGCTGCGCCGCTTCCTCCGCGGCCTCCGCCTCGCCCAGGAGTTCCCGGTAGGTCTCCAGACGCTCCGGCGCGATCTCCCCCTTCCGCACCAGTTCCACGACCGCGCATCCCGGTTCCTGCCGATGCCGGCAGTTGTGGAACCGGCAGCCGTTCACCTGCAGCGACTCGAAGCCGGGGAAGTGGGCGGCGACCTCGGACGAGGAGATGTCGACCAGGCCGAAATCCCGGAAGCCGGGCGTGTCCACCAGCTCCCCCCCTTCCGGGAGTGCGTGCAGCGAGGAGACGGTCGTCGTGTGCTTGCCGTGCCAGTCGTTGTCGCTCAACTCCCCCACCTTCAGGTCGATGTCGGGGCAGAGCGCGTTGAGAAGCGAACTCTTGCCGACGCCGGTGGTCCCCACGAAGGCGCCCCGGTGCCCCTCCCGCAGGAAGGCGCGCAAAGGGTCGAGCCCCTCGCCGCTCACGGCGCTCAGGGGGAAGAACTGCAGCATCCCGCCGTAGATGGCGGCAAGGGAAAGACCTTGTGCGCGGGCCTCGGGGAGGTCGATCTTGTTGAAGACCACGAACGGCAAAAGGCCGGCGGCGCGGGCCGCGACGATGGCACGATCGAGGAAGCCGGGAGGGGACCCCGGAGCCACCGCGATGCCGAGGACGTCCAGGTTCGCCGCGACCAGGTGGATCCCGCCGCGGGCATCCCTGCGGCGAAGTTCGCTCTTTCTGGGAAGCCGCTCCAGCAGCTCGCCCGAGACAAGGACCTCGTCGCCCACCACGTGGCCGGAGTTCCTCTTCACCCGCACCATGCGCCGTCCGCCGTCCCGAAAAAGCACCTCGACCGCCACGCCGAAGTGGGAAACAATCAGCCCTGATGAAGGACGCTCCTTCTCCCGCTCCCCCTCAGGCGCCGAACCAATTACCGGTTTTCTAGATCCTTTTCCCGCCATCCTTCCCCTTCCTTGTCTGGTAGCTTCCGAGAGTACGCATGGAGAGTAAAGTTGTCAACATTGGCGTCCGAATAATTCATTAAAAAAGTGGCTTCAGGGGGCGTGAGACGGTTGACACGGGGAGCGTTTTCAACCATAGTTTTCCTTATTGCTCCAGATGTTGCGTCCCCTCACGGAGTTCCGCATCTGGCGCAAAAAGTACTTCAGAAGTTCTCTCCAGACGAAAAGGAAGGGCATCTATCCTTGCCAAAGACGCGGGCGGAGAGTCGCGGGCGGCGCGTGCCGGTCCGGCTCCCGAAGGGTGACAGCCATGAGTAAAGAGACAGTGGATGAAGCGATCAACATGTACGTGACGGAACGGATGGCGAAGGGAAAACAGATGGCGATCTCGCACTTTCTGGCGAACCTTTACCTGAAGGAGCAGAGCGAGGGGATCCTGGAGGCGATGCGACGTGTCCGCAGCTTGACCCGCTACTACATCGATCTCACCAAGGTGATGCTGAACCCGTTCAAGGGGCCGGAGATAGCGTGGCTCGCCTCCATGCTGAACATAGCCATCTACGCGGCCGTTCTCATCTCGGTGGAGGAGCAGAGGAACCTGGGTATATCGCTTCTCTCGGGAACGCTTGTGTACGGCTGCTATCTGATCCGCAACGTCGCCAGGAAGTGGTGCGACCTGCATGTCATGCTCGCCATCTACGACGAGATCGTGCAGATCGCCGACCAGGAGCTGCAGAGCCTTGCTTGAAAAAGGGCTACGCCAGTGCCAGTGCTAGTTCGGCCAGGCTACCTACGGCAAGGTCCGTAAGCTCAGGCCAGCGGAAGGCGCGCGCCGGGTCGACATGAACAGTGCCGGCCCCGGCCGCGCGGCCGGTCAGCAGATCGAAAGCGAAATCTCCCACCATCACCAGTTCCGCCGGGGGGACACCCCAGCGGGAGGCCAGCTTTAATATCCCGTCAGGATCAGGTTTAGCAAGCGCGTCTTCGCGCCCCAGCACGTCGCCGGCGGGGATGTACGGCGAGAGCCCGATGCGACCGAGCGTCTTCAGGGCGTTTTCGCGGGTGTTACGGGTCAGGACCCCCAGCCGCGCCCCCCGCAGGTGCAGCAGCCGCACCAGTTCCACTGCCCCCACCGCCGGTTCCGTCCTCTCCGCCAGCTCATCCTCTATCTTCCCCAGCACCTCCCTCGCAGCCAACGACTCGGCCTCCGGCAATCCATCCAGGTGCCCGAGTATGTCGCCCCCTTGGGGAACGCCGAGGACGCGGCGGATGTGGGCGAAGTCGTGAATGGCGACGGTAAGCGTGCCGTCCAGGTCGAAAATCCAGTGCCTGCTACGCAGTATGTCGGTCGATGCGCGAGAATTTTCCATGCAACCTTTGTATCAGATCCGCCCCGAAATGTGAACAGCGGTCCCTCCCCCGAGACGCGTCCCTATATCGCAATATTTACATTTTAAAATGCTGTAAGAAAAAAGGACCGCCTGTGCAGCACCTGAACAGTTCAGGCGGCCGTTATCCCGTGCAAATCCGCTAAAAATCAAGTCCTTTCAGTTGGCACGGAAGGAGCAAGGGTCGATTGACCCGCTCGAGATCATCCCGGTGCCGGAAGCGGAAGTCAACGACCATCGACGTTCAACGTGCACGCTCCCTTGACCGGGTGGGGGTGCCAAAGAAACGGTGTACCGGAGGCAGGCTCCCGCTACACCCGAGAAGGGGGATCTTATGGTTACCATCGTCGCAGTGTTCGTTGTTTTGTCCGTAGCCGCTCTCTCCGTCCAGGCAGTGGGGTTGATCCGCCACAAGCATCAGTAACCGCCATGGCCCAGGGCCTAGGCGCCATCAAGGGGGCTTTCCGGGGCTGGAACCTGCCCGGGAGCCCCCAGAATCCCGTCCAGAAAGCTCCCCACCGCGGCATGCACCTCCTGCGAACCTGGTCCCGCCAGGATGCCGTGTCGCTGCAGGGGGAACACGAGGTAATCCTTCCTCCGGCTCCCCAGCATCTCGAAGAGCCGCTTCGAGCCCCGCGGATCAACCACCGGGTCTCCTTCCGCCTGCAGCACCAGGGCCGGCGCCTCGATCCGGGGGAGCTTAGGCTCCAATTCCCTCATGAAACGCTCCATCGCCCGCAGGCCTGAGACCGGAATCCGGGCGTAGTTCAGGTCCGGCCGCTCCGGCACGGTCTCGACGAATTCCTTCTTGGCCCACTGATAGCTGAACACCTCCATCACGCGGTTCCACGCCGTCACCGCAGGCGCGAAGCGCGACGAGATGTCCCAAAGCCTTTGCGGCGGGCAGACCGCAAAGACCCCGGCCACCTTCCCCACCCGGTGCGCACAGTCGAGAGCGACGCCGCTTCCGAACGAAAATCCTCCCAGCACCACCTCGTCGCAGATGGCGCGCATGAGGGCGTAACCGGTATCGATCGACTCGACCCACTCCTTCCCGCTCCGCAGGGCGAGATCCTCGGGCGTGGTGCCGTGCCCCTTCAAACGCACCAGGTAGACCCATAATCCCTTCCCCTGCAGGTAGGCGGCAAGTTCGGCCATCTGCGCGGGGACGGAGAGAAAGCCGTGTACGAGGACCACCCCCAGCCGGCGCGAGCGCCCCCTGAGCAGCACAGGCGCGCCGAGATCGGGGCTCTTGCTCTGATTTTCGCGGGAGAACTCCAGGTAATCCTGCTGGTACTCGTGCCGGGCCTGCTGCTCCAGTTCCGCGGCGACCCTGCTGCGCACCAGCCACGCGGGAAGCCAGGCCATCAGGTGCACTTCGCGCTGCAGGACGGTCAGGGGGACCACCTCGTTGGCGATCACCCCCACCGGGTTGTCGATCCGGGCCCTCTGGACGTCGAAGGGAGCGGAGAACTTGCTCCGGTCTTTGACCAGTTCCCCGTCCCGCGCGGTCATGACCCCCTTCTCCAGCGCCAGGAGCGAGAAGTCCCGGTACTTGTGGTACCGGTCGTCGGTGAGGAGGGCGACCTGACCGGTCTTCAGGCTCTCGTGCCGGTTGCAGCCGCTTTTCTTGAGGCACTGGGTCGCCACCAGGAAGACCCTGCGCCGGAAATCGTCCTCGTTGATGGTCTTGTACGGGTAGGCGCGCAAAAGCGACGCGAAGAGGTGGTCGTGGTTCACCGTGGTGAGGTCGTATATGGACGTCATGTAGCGTTCCATCAGCCTGGCCGCTTCGTGCTTCATTTCGTCCAGGGATCTGAGCCTGTCGTCAAAACCTATGCTCCACGGCGCCACGATGTCGGCCTGTATCGCCTTCGCGGTGAGCCCCTGCGCCGGGTCAAGGGGCCTGCCGAACCGGACGTCTATGTCCACCCCGGAGAGGATCATGCTCCCCTCCGTCAGCATCTCCTCCCTGAGACGCTGCGAGGCGTCCTTGATGAAGAGTCTCGTCAGCCGGCTCAGCGAATTGTCACGGGCGCGCAGCGGGTAGTAGGTGATGTTGACCGGAACGATCCAGCACTTGCCGGTCAACACCGGAGCGAGATCGGTGATCTGGAACATCTCCTTCAGCCTGGCCACCTCGTCCGGGGCGGTCGACTCCAGGCGGGTCAGCCTCTGGCGGTAAAACTCCGTCCTAAGCGCCAGGGTCGCGGCGCCGGAGTGGGGACGCACGCCGCTGGAGGGAAGGAGCACCCTGCGCTGGAAATAACCCTTGTCCTTCACCATCCTCCCCTCCGGAAAGATGATCCAGTTCGCCTCCCCGGTAAGAAGGCTCTTGACGATGACGCGATCCCGGTCGGGGTTGCGGGTGGAAACGGCACCCATCATGTCGAGGAAGCTGCTGAGAGGACCGTCGAAAAGCGAGGCGTCGGCGAGCGACCAGACGGGGGTGTGCGTCAACTGGTAGATGTGGTAGGGGAGCAGCACCGTCTCGATCCTGGTGAAGTGGTTCACCACGAAGATCACGGCGCCCGGCGGGATGTTCTCCTTGCCGTGCACGTGCACCCGCAGCCTGGAGAATCCCTCCAGGACGGCGATCATGCGGCCGGTGGCGAGGTATGCCTGACGGTTCATGCAAGCTCCCCGGCGACTTGGCGCCTCAGCCACCCGGGGCGGTTGGTCATGATGGAATCGACGCCGAGCCGGCAGAGCCTGCGGGCGGCCGAGGCGGCATCCACCGTCCAGACATGGATCTCCATCCCCCTCTCCCTGAGCGCCTGCACCAGGGGGAGGTCGAGGATGGCGCGGTCGCGGCTCGCCAGACCGTCGGCGCGGCATCGCGCCAGTTGCGCCAGGACCTCCTCCGCGGAGGGGTGCCAGGCGCCGCGCCGGCGATAATCGGTGAGCCAGCAGGCACGATACTGCGGGAGGCGCTCCTTCAGGGCGAGGATGAGGCCGGCGTCGAAGCTAAGGAATCGGACACGGTCGGCGGGGACCGCCGCGTCGGCGAGATCGGCCGCGAGAAAGGGGATGATTTCGGCCCCGCTCTTCACTTCGATGAAGAGCCTCTTGCCGGCGGGGAGACAGAGGAGGGCTTCCCTGAGGGTGGGGATCCGTTCACCGGCCCACCGGGCGCCCTTCCAGGCGCCGAAATCGAGCCGGCGTAGCTCGGCGAGCGTCGCCTCTTCGACGCGCAGGTCGACCCCCGCCGTGCGGGCGGCGCTGTCGTCGTGCAGGCAGACGACCCTGCCGTCCCGGGTGAGGCGGAAATCGGCCTCGACGCCGTCCGCCCCCTCTTCGAAGGCGAGCCGGAACGAGGCCAGCGTGTTTTCGGGGGCATCACGGGACGCGCCGCGGTGGCCGATGATGAGCGTGTTGCCGGGCATGCATCTCCTCTCACTGGGGTATCCTGACTGTTCATTACCATATCCGCCCATGGACCACAAAGCAATTTAAACGGGAGACCCTTTACACTTCACCGGTTGAGACGAAGATCCTCCGATTGCCGTTTTCCTTTTTCCAGGTAGTGGCTGTAAAGGGCGCCGGCGCAGATGGTGAGGAACTTGGTGAGATCGCTGTCGCTTCTTGAGGTGAGGATGATCGGAGCCCGCGCGCCGAGCACCACGTTGGCGACCTCCGCCCCCATGGTGAACACCCAGCTCTTGTACAGGAAGTTCCCCCCCGAGATGTGCGGAACCACGAGGATGTCGGCCCGCCCGGCCACCGGGTTCCCCACCAGCCCCTTCTTGGCGACCGCGTCCGGATAGAGCGCCAGATCGTAGGAGAGCGGGCCGGAGACGTCCGCAAGAGGCCACTGCCGCTTCGCCAGCGCGTGTTCGAGAACGGTGGTCGGTATCTTCTCCGACGGCACCTCGTTCGCCTCCAGGAGTGCCACCTTGGGGCGCTCCACCCCAAGGGCGCGCGCCACCTCCACCGCGTTGTCGATGATGTCCACCCCGGAGTCGGCATTCTCGTGCGTGAAGAGTTCCGGATTGATGGCGGGGTCGGTCAGGAAGATGAGCCGCTCGACGCCGGGAAGCTCCAGGATGCTCACGTTGGAGAGCCTCCTGCCGGTCCCGATCCCCTCCTCCTTGGAGAGGGCCGCCTTCACCAGGACCGCGGTGTTCATCGCCCCCTTCATGAGCATGCCCCCCTCTCCGGAGGCAACCAGTGCCACCCCCCTGCGCGCCGCCTCCGTCTCCGGGTCCTTTGCGTCGGGGCCTATCTCCACGAATTGATAGTGCGTCTCGAAGAGGAGTTCCGACCCGCAGTTCTCCCTGATGCGGCCGGGGCTGCCGACGAGGTAGACCGTGTCGAGGATACCTTCCTCGATCCCCTTGTTGACGGCGCGCAGCGAGTTGCGGTCCGGGCAGACCAGCACGAGGCTTCTCTTTTTGACGAGCCGCGCCGCCTCGATCAGGCTCTTCATGCCGTGCCCCTTGGTGAGCTGCAGCATCGACTCCCCCCTGTAGAGCACCGCGACCAGGCGCGATTCTTCGCTAAGCGACACCAGGGAGTGGGGGAGCAGCGAGTCGAAGTAGAAGGAGTCCCCCGCCTCGAGTCGATACGCCTCGCCGTCCACCGTCACCTGCAACTCGCCCGCGAGCACGAAGAGGAATTCCTCTCCGGTGTGGCGGCTTACGTCCGGCTCGTCCTCGCGCCGGTATAGATCGACCACGAACGGCTCCAGGTGCCTCCCGGCGAATGCGGCGGCGAGGCTCTCGTAGTGGAGGAGGTTCTTCCTGTCCACTCCCACCCGCTCATCCTTCCCCGTCTTCATCACCCTCTTCTCGGACTGCTCGCTACCGTTCAACAGCCTCGCTATCCCGACGCCGAGGAAGGTGGCGAGCCTCAAGAGTTCGGAGATCCCGGGGGAGAGCCGATCCGACAGCACGCGCTCCAGCGTCTCGCTGTCCCACCCGAGCGCCTCGCGCACGCTCTCGGCGGAAACCCCCTTGACCTCCATCACCTGCTTCAGGTTAGGACCGATCTTCATCCGCGCCTCCCGCGTAAAGCCGCGCCTTCTCTACTCCAGCCGCCACCCGCAGCCCTGCGCCGATCAAGGCCTCGACCTCGTGCTCCCCCGGCCGCAGGAAGACCGGAGCGATGAACTCCACCTTCCGCCTGAGCGCATCGGTGATCGTCTCGCTGAAGGCGAGCCCGCCGGTGAGGACGATGCCGTCCACCTCCCCGTCCAGCGCCGCGGCCAGCCCCCCTATCTCCTTCGCCACCTGGTAGACCATGGCGTCGGTGACCAGCCGGGCCCGCGCGTCCCCCTCTTTGACCCTAACCTCCACCTCGCGCATGTCTATGGTTCCGAGGTAGGAGTAGACCCCGCCCCTGCTGGGGATCACGCCCTTCAGCTCCGCCATGGTCATCACCCCCTGTTCGAGGAGCTGCAGGACGCCCGCCACCGGGAGCCCGCCGGTCCGCTCCGGTGAGAAGGGGCCGTCACCGTTCAGCCCGTTGTTGACGTCCACCACCCGACCCTGGCGGTGTGCGCCGGCGGTGATGCCGCCCCCCAGGTGCACCACGATCAGGTTCAGGCTCCGGTAATCCCGCCCCATCTCCAGCGCCACGTCGCGAGCGACCGCCTTCTGGTTCAGCGCGTGGAACATGCTTTTGCGCTCTATGCCCGAGAGGCCGGAGAGTCGGGCCACCGGCCACATCTCGTCGATCACCGGCGGATCAACGATGTAGGCTGGAGAGCCCTGGCGGGAGGCGATGGCCTGCGCCAGGACGCCCCCCAGGTTCGCCGCATGCTCGCCGCTCACCCCGGCGCGCAGGTCCCGCACCACGGCCTCGTCCACCAGGTAGACCCCGCCCGCAACGGGCCTGATCAGCCCCCCCCTCCCCACCACCGCGTCCCAGCGGATTTGCCCCGCGCCGCTCTCCCCGAGGTAGCTGTCGATCCGCTCCAGGCGGTAGTCGAACTGATCCATCACCGAGGCGAAACCCTCCGTCTCCCGGCGCGGGTGCTCGATGCACGCCTTCACCGTCTTCCCTTCGCGGTGGATCCCGACCTTGGTGGAGGTGGACCCGGGATCTATGGCAAGTATGTTCATGGTTACCCTCTCGTGTTCACCATTCTTTCCGCTTTACGCTTGCTCATGTACCCCTCCAACGTCGGGAAATGCCTCAAGTCAGAGTGACAGCTTACCCAACAAGATACGCCGCGTCAGCAACTAATTTGACTCCTGAATGAGTGTAAGTTGCAGATAGCTGAATCTGCGCCAAAAATGTCATGGGAAGGTGCCCCAGACGCCGGACTACATGCAGGGAGGGTGCGGATAATGCTTTTGGCGCGAATTTTTTCTCAACTTTGGGGAAGATATGTCGATACTATTACACGGGTCCGATGCGGAACGCTTCGATCCCGCTCAAGCTTTTAACTGGATGGGGCGTGGCTGATCAACGGGCAGCCCCAGGCAGGCATCCCTGAGAGAGGAGAACAACCATGGCAGTCGAAACTATCACAGAGACCACGCAGTATCTGACCTTCAAGCTGGAAGATGAACTGTTCGCACTCGACATCGGGAAGGTGCGGGAGGTGCTTGATTTCACCAGCATCACCAAGGTGCCGCAGACACCGGATTACATGCGCGGAGTCATCAACCTGCGCGGCAGCGTGGTCCCGGTAGTGGACCTCAGGCTCAAGTTCGGCATGGCGATGGCGGAACAGACGGTGAACACCTGCGTCATCATCGTCGAGGTCGAGTTGGAAGGGGAGAGGGTAGTCATGGGCGCGATGGCGGATGCGGTCCAGGAAGTGATGGATCTGGAGCCGGACCAGATCGAGCCGCCGCCGCGTATCGGCACCAAGCTCAACACCGACTTCATCAAGGGGATGGGCAAGCACAACGAGCAGTTCATCATCATCCTCGACATAGACAGGGTCTTCACCAACGGCGAACTGGAGCTGGTGCAGGAGATGGAGGGAGCAAAGGCCGTCAACGCATAGAGGCGCCGTATGGGGAATCCGAGCAGCCGGGCATTTCAGCCTGGCTGCTTTTTTTTAAGGAGTTTCCCTATGGCGGCAAGCTCATCGTCCCCCGCCCGGCCGCGCCGACGCGAGAGGTCGAGGGCTATCCCGGAGAGGGAGAGGTAGATTTGCGCCAGTTCCGGGTCCCACCCCTCCAGCGCGTCCAGCTGCGCCTCAACGACCGCGGCATCGCCACGCGCTATCGGTCCGGTCAGGGCCTGGACAGTCCCGAGACGGAAGACGTTGTCCACCGTCCCACGTACCAGCGGCTCCATGACCTTGAGGGCCGTCTCGGCTGGCACGCCCCCCTTCCGGTACGCCCTCACCCCGGCCTCCATGAGCGAGGTGAGATAGTTGCAGACGAGGACAGACCCGGCGTGGTAGATCGTCTTGAAGGCAGGGTCCAGGGGGAAGATCTTCCCGCCGATGGCGCTGAACGCCTCGCTCAGCAGTGCGACGGCGTCCGGGTCTCCCTCTATGCCGCACCAGGTCCCCGCGAAGCCGGTCGCGGAGGCGCCCGGGTCGGCAAAGCTTTTCACCGGGTGGACGCTTGCCGCCAGCGCTCCCAGTTCGCAGACCGGTTGCAAAATGGTACTGGGGAGCGCGCCGCTCACGTGGAAAACAACGGTTCCCGGCCCGATCCTGCCGCAGCGGGCCAGCTTGTCGGCGCAAAACGAAATGGCGTCGTCGGAAGCGGCGACGAGGTACAACTGCGCGGGTTGCAGTTCCTCGAACCGCTGCACGGCCCGCCCCGCACCGATGAATTGGGCGGCGCCCTCCCCGCTTGCCCGGGAGCGGGTCAGGATATCGCGCAACTCGAACGTCCCGGTCTCGTGGAACAGGCGCCCCAGCGTCTTGCCGACGACGCCGCACCCTATGATGCTGATAGACTTCATGTGCTTGCGACCTCTGGATGATTGATCCGGTCAGGTTACGCAAATTCCCTCCGGGTGTCAACGATGCGCCGGCGCAAGGGGAAAAAGGGGCTACGGAAGATAAAAAAAGTCCCCCTCGGGTCGGAGGGGGACTTGGTTCGGAGGATGCTGCCAAGGGGGGAGCGGCCGGGTCGTGAGTGAGCGGGTCAGGATTCCTCTTCATGATTGAGACTGTTGTAGTCATCCCCTTCGACGCACTCGCTTTGGGCCTGCAGGAAGGACTCCGCCTGCGGGTCTTTTACGATCTCCGTCACTCCGTGGTTCACCGACCAGACTGTGCCGCAGATGCTGCATTCGGTGATCCCCTCTTTGAAACCGTCCGAGTGAAGATTGGTGTCGACCTGCTGATGGTTCTTGCATACCGGGCATTTCATGGCTGTTCTCCTTTCACTGAAACGGCGGGGCGCTTTCCTCATGAAAAAGATTATGACGGCATTTTCACGCTCCGCAAGTGCGAAAGATCATGCCGCGACAGCTCTCTCGTTGCGGTTCCGGATCTGAGGCGCCGGCAGTTCAAACAGCCGCATCAGCCGCTTCCTTCGCCTTCTTGACCTTGGGGGAGGCCTTTCTTGCCCCCCTTGCCTTCGCGCCCGCTACCGGCTTGACCGGCGGGAGGTAGGAGGCGGGGTCGGCCGGATGCAGGTCGCTGAAATGGGACGAGATGATCTTCCTGACACAGCCGTCGTTAAACCGTATCGTCGCCCTGACGTCGTCCACCTCGACCACCTTCCCGATGCCCCATTCCTGTGCAACTGAATGACTCACCACGCTGCCACGTTTGACTATCATTTTTTTCCCCTTGCAGGACTACGAAAATAGGAGGCGTCCGGCCCCGTTTCGGCACCGATGCCGGCGCTCTGCCCGCGACAGTGCCTGCCCCGTCACCGGAAGCGGTGGCTGGAAGCGATGAACTCTTTGAATGTGGAGCGAAGATATCTGCGAGTAAAACGATCATCTTGGAAAAGGTGAGGCGGTTTTTCGCGCAGCAAAACCTCGGCAACTATACACCCAAAACGGGAAATAGACAGCGGAACCACGATAAAGTTCGTTGCGGGGGGGACAATGGACCTATGCTATGGGCGCAAGTCAGGGGGCTCCGTCTCAGTCACGGCGGGGGAAACCGGGTTTGCTGCCGGTCTTGCCCCATAGACCGGAGGCTGCGGCTCACCCATTATGATGACCGCGGGGCCGTTCCTGAACCACTGGAAAGCACCGGTGTCCTGGTAGCCGACGACCCACTGGTACAGCTTCCTGGCATCCATGAGCAGCGGCTTGGCCGGTTCGCCGTAATACTTCTGCTGCATCTCCTCGTCGTACAACCCGATGCAACCGTGAGACGCGGGGTAACCCGGAACATCGCGACCGTGGATCCAGTAGGAGGTCCAGCCGTCCTCCTTCTTGTCCACATGGAAACGGAGGGCGTAGTGCATCGGGTACGCTCTGTCCGTTCCCTCCATCGGGTAGAGGCTCGATTCGTGAACAGGATCTACCGCATCCACCCTGTAGGAGCCGTTTCTCAGCCGGTACTCCTCCACCCCCACGGCAACAGGCGTCGAGAAAACCAGGGTGCCGAACTCATAGGCGCCCAGGAACATCTCGTTCTGGTCGACCAGGATCAGTCGAGGCTCCCTCTCGCCTTCCGGGACGTACTGCGCCATGGGGCTGAACCCCCTGATCTCCTCCATGCGCCGCGGCACCTTGACCGACATCCCGGCCAGGAAATGGCGCCGGTCCATGCGGTTGAAGCGGAGGCCGTCCCGCCAGAGCTTTCCGAAGAGCTTGTAGGGACTGTCCTTCGAGGTGACCTTGACACAGTCCCATTCATAGAGGTAATCGCTGGGGTAATGGATTTCGCAGAGGGAGCGGATCTTTTCGGCTGCAACAGAGGGGAGGCACGTAATGCCGAGCAAAACAATCAGGGTAATGGCTGTCTGAAGCAGAGCTTTCATCTTATGCCTCTGGCCATGGAGGACGAGACATAGCTAACTGGTACCGACACTCCGGCATGCATGCCGGCTTTGCGTTCATTCTATCAGAGACACGCCGAAAGTGAAAGAAGGTTGAACACGATCTTAATGATGACAGATGACGGATAACAGATAGCGAAATCGACCTTGGCCAGATCAGTAAAAAAGCCCCGTCGGCTGGCGCCGCGGGGCTTTTGTTTTTCCGATTTCCGCGTGTAACTCAGTAAGCGGCTACGGCGGGCACTGGGCGCACATCGACTTGAATAGGTTGGTGCTGAGGTAGCGGTCGCCGCGATCCGGGATGATGACAACGATCATCCCCGAATCGAGCCCTGCCGACAACCTGAGCGCCCCGGCTACGGCGGCCCCACCGGACATGCCGCAGAAAATTCCGTCGTGCGCGGCAAGAAGCCGGGCCGTTTCGAAGGCGTCGTCGTCCTCCACCACCAGTTTGCCGTGATAGGCAAGGGGATCGTAAATCGGCGGGACGATCGCCTCGCGCATGTTTTTCAGCCCCTGGATCTTGTGCCCCAGAACCGGCTCGATCCCTATGACCTGGACCTCCGGGCTCGTCTCCTTGAAGTAGCGCGCAAGCCCCATCAGGGTGCCGCCGGTTCCCATTCCCGCCACGATGTGCGTCACCTTCCCGTCCGTCTGCCGCCAGATCTCCGGACCGGTGGTCTTGTAGTGAGCCAGGACGTTGTTGGGGTTCGCGTACTGGTTCGGCATGTAGTACTTCTCTGGATCTTCAGCGAGTATCTTGTGGGCCAGCCTGATGGCGCCGTCGGTGGCCTCGCATCCGGGGGAAAGCACGATCTCGGCTCCATATGCCTCCAGCACGCTGCGCCGCTCGACACTGACGCAGGCGGGCATGACGAGCTTGATGCGGTACCCTCTTGCCGCTGCTATCATCGCCAAGGCGATGCCGGTGTTGCCGGAAGTCGGCTCCAGTATCACCNNCCATGATCCGAACCGCCGGATTCCGGCTCAAGGAGCAGATTTCAACAATCGGAGTTGAACCGACAGCCTCAAGTAAACTTTGACCTCTCAATGTGCGCCTCGCTTTTTGCAGTTTGAGAAAGGGTGTTCGACATAAATATGACGCCAATGACAGTTCTCAACGCATAAGGATTTCTATGATCAGATCGGGACCCGACTCCTTTTAGTAGCACAAGGACTCAAAAAGTGGAAGCATCTTCACATCTCTATCGTCACATAGCAATGTCCTCCAAGCCCCCCCGAAGCTGAAATGAAACAGCCCCACCAGGATTTCCTGATGGGGCTGTTTTGCGTGTAAGGGTTCCCGGTTATGCCGGCCGGTTCAGCTTTCCCGGAGAGAACAGCTCGCCAAGGAACGCGCTCAGGTCCCGCTCGCTGATCCGTTGCCTAAGGTAGGCCTCGTAATCGGTCTCCGGCCCCGGTTCACTTGCGCCAAGGGCCGGCATGGCGGCTTCCGATGCTGCCGGCGCTTCGGGAAGAGATGCCGTCCAATCGGCAGCGGCGCCGGCGGCCAGGAGGGGAGAAAAATCCCTGTTCCTGTTCTTTTCGATCCAGCGGTCACATTCGTCGTGAGGACCGGCGAAAGCGAAAACTACCTGTCGTTCCCCTTTTATGCAGATGAGCCGGAAACGACGGCCGATATAGAACTTCCGGCAACCGTCGATCCTCGCCTCGCCGTTATGGGTCTGCCAGCGTCTTTCGATGCCGGAGGGACACTCCATCGACATCTCGGTCACCAGCCGTTCCGCCCTTTTAGCCGCAATCGCCGCGTCGCCGCCCCCCAGGCGTAACGCCTCCAGACAGCGGTTGAAGCGGTTGGTGCGGAAAATGAGCGCCATCGCGTCGCGCCTCCCGGAGTTACAGCTTTATCACCGACGCGGCCCCTAGCAGGCTCTCAGCGGCGGTGAACATATTGGTAACCGTCCCGGCGCGAAGCAGTTCCTTCTTGTGGAAGAAGTCGAGACAGACTCCGCAGGAAAGTACTTCCACCCCCCGGCAGCCGAGCTTGTCGAGGGCCTCCAGCACCTCCGACCCGTCGGTGGCAAGGAGCACCCCGGTGTTCAGGAAGATCATCCGGTCGGGGACTTCCTCGAGGTCCAGCAGGGTGATGATGAAGTTCTTCATCAGGAGCCGGCCCAGTTCCTCCGGCCCATCCCCCAGCCGGTCCGAGGTGATCAGCATGACTTTCGGTCCGGTTTTGGCGACTTCCGGCAGAGATGCCTTTTCGGGAACGGACTCCCCCTGCGAGATGGTGAGTGCGAAGCCCCCATCCACCGCGGACTCGAGAACCGAGTACCCACGGGTGATGGCAAAGCGGGTGACGTTTTCCCGTGGGGCGCCATCGTCCACCAGCACCTGCAACGGCACGTGACCAGCCTTCTCCAGCGCACGCTTGGTGCTCACGACCGGGGCCGGGCAGACCATGTTGCGACAATCCAGTTTTTCCATGTATATCCTCCGAAAGATCCCGTCCCCTGCACATCGCAAGTTACAAGAATCAAATCCTGCCGCAGAAGGTACTTTCAAAGCACCAAATACTCAAATTGATAATATGCATCGAAAAGGGAAACTCTATTGCTTTTCCCGATAACACCGATTTTATCAGTCATTGCCGATTCACATGCAGTGATTGGAAGATCCGTAACTCCTCTTTTTAATTTACATCGCAGCTGTGTTAACTTATATTCACCGCATCCTTGAACTGGAGATTCCATGAGTAAGCAACAAAAGGTGTACCTTGCGTCGCCGCTGGGTTTCAGCCCGGAAAACGACCATTATCGGGAAAAGATAAAAATGCGGCTGGGGCAGCTCGGTTGCACGGTGTTCGATCCCTGGGAACAGGCGGAGGTCACCCGGAAGATAGATGAGGCGATGTCCGTCACTGATCCTGCCGATCGCACCAGGGCCATAAAGGAGGCAGCTGCTTTCACAGGTGGTGTCAACGCGGATGGGCTGACTGCTTCCGACGTGGTACTTGCAGTACTTGACGGCACGGAGCCTGACAGCGGCACTGTCTCGGAGTTAGGCTTCGGAGCAGGCATAGGGAAAAAATGCTTTGGCCTCAGGACAGACTTCCGCGATTGCGGGGATCTCCCCGGCATCCCGCTCAATCTGCAGGTCATGTATTTCATCGAGCACAGCGGCGGTCGGCTCTTCAGAAGGGTCGAAGAGATAGAACTTTAACGCGGAGCAGATCAGAGGATGGAGAAAGCAAGCGGTCGGGCCTTCAGTGTGGTGTTTATTGCCGTTATCGGTGCGGTGGCTGCACTATTCCTTGTGAACCACGTAACCGACAATGAGCGCTGGGGCAATTACGTGCACCTGATGCAGAAAGGCTCCACCTGCCAGGGGACCATAACCAGGGCCGATGCCGGCATAAGTTGTCTCGTCGAGTACTCTTTCAGCATCGGGGGGCACGACTACGCGGGGAGCGGACAAAATTGCAGTGCGACGGTCGGCGAGAAGGTGACCATCACCTATATGGCCGATGCCCCCGCGACTTCGTGCCTCGGCCATCCCGGTGAAAAACTGGCAGACGAAGTGGCATATTCCCTCTTTGGCGGGCTCTCCTTCCCGTCCCTACTCTTTCCTGACTAGCAAGGATCTTCCGCTATCAAAATCTCCCCCTCCCCTTCAAGGGACGGGGTCACTGCCATTAAGTTAAGGAACTTGAACCCCCATCTATCTTGACAAAGCGGTCCCCGCCCCCGGAGGGGGAGGGTCAGGGAGGGGGAAGTCTGCCGCTTCTTTGCTGAAGCCGCAAGTCTTCCCCCCTCCCAACCTCCCCCCGCTGGGGGGAGGAGTAAGTGGTTAGTAGTGGGTAAAGCTCTTAACTTAACGGCAGTGAGGGACGGGGTGGGGATGGGTGAAAAGCAGCGGGGTTCCCTTTTGTACGGAACGTGGCGCTACTGGCAGGCGAGGCTTGGCAACTGCTGTACTTAACGTTCGGATTCCACGGAAAGAGTTGATCGATCCTGTCTAGTATAATTCCTGCTGTCCGATGACTGCTGGCAGGCGCTTCGGCGCCTTGATCCGGAGTTGTTTGTTGACATTCATCCGCCCGAACACAACCTCGATGTCGCTGACCGATACGTCGAATTCACCAGCCAGAAACCGCACCATATGGTCGGTTGCCCGCCCAGCGCGGGGTACTGCGGTTACACTGACACAAAGCTGATGCCCCTTCACCTTGCCGATAGCATCACGCTTGGCATTGGGGGTGCCAAGAATGTTAAGCACCAGAACATCGCCATCCCAGGTATAAAACGGTCTCTTCATCATGCCTCGACTGTATGCTGCATTTTGTTCAATAAGATCGCACTATATTATCTCTCCTAATCCAAGTCAAACTGGAATGGTAGCAATGCCTTTCATAGGGGCGAGCGGACGCCCGACTGCACAAGTCGATCTTTCCTCCTAACCTTTCCAGTTGTGACATCTCCTTTTCCCAGTGCGATTAATCATTGTCCTAACCTTTTTCAGCCGGTCATTGAATGCTTTCAGCTTAGGGCGGAATGTCAACCGCTTTGGGCGCTTCGCCGAGTTGTCAGGATGGAAACAGGCATCCATGAATAGATTGCCAGCCGGACATGATAAAACGCACGAATCCTTGCCATAGTCCACGGCTCTTTGCCAACAAAGGTGCATGGAGGATGAAATGAGAACAGAAACAGTCGGGGGGGAATGCCTTGAACGGTGTGCTGATCACGGCCAATGGCTGTTCATCAACATGCTCAACCCATTGGCGGGTGCGCTCCTGGCGCTGACGCTCATCTTTGCCCCGATGCTCGAACGCCAGGCCCAAGCCGCCGGCTTTATTACGGCAGGCTTTTTTACAGTGGCAGACCTGCCCACTACAGCGACGCTGCTGCAAAACGGCAAGGTCCTGACCATCGGGGGGAGCAGCGCCCAGCTCTACGATCCTGCCACCGGCACCGTCTCCGCCACCGGCAGCATGGCACAGCCTCTTGCCTCGCACAGCGCTACGCTGCTGCAAAACGGGAAGGTCCTCGTGGCAGGAGTAAGTAACAGTTTGGGGGGGCATGAGCAGCGCCGAACTCTACGACCCTGCCACCGGCACCTTCTCCGCCACCGGCAGCATGGTAGCGGCTCGTGCCGGCCACACCGCTACGCTGCTGCAAAACGGGAAGGTCCTCGTGGTCGGAGGGAATAATGCGGATTACCTGAGCAGCGCCGAACTCTACGACCCTGCCACCGGGACCTTCTCCGCAACCGGCAGCCTGACAGTGGCTCGTTCCGGCCACACCGCTACGCTGATGCCCGACGGCAAGGTCCTCGTCGCCGGGGGGTACGGCAAGGACCCGATCCCCGGGGGGTATCGTCTTGGTTCCCTGAGCAGCGCCCAGCTCTACGACCCTGCCACCGGCGTCTTCTCCGCCACCGGCAGCATGGCAGCGGCTCATAATGGCCACAGCGCTACGTTGCTGCCCAACGGCAAGGTCCTCATCGTCGAGAGTACCGGTGCCGAACTCTTCGACCCTGCCACCGGCACCTTCTCCGCCACCGGCATCATGGCACAGCCTCGTTCTTCGCACAGCGCCACGCTGCTGCCCAACGGCAAGGTCCTGGTCGCCGGAGGGTATGATGGGTCTTTCCTGAGCAGCGCCGAACTCTTCGACCCTGCCACCGGCACCTTCTCCGCCACCGGAAGCCTGAGCGGGCCACGGGAAAATCATAGCGCGACCCTGCTGCCCAACGGCAGGGTCCTCGTCGTCGGGGGGAATAGCGACAGCGGAATTCAACGAAGGAGTGTCGAACTCTACGAATCTGCCACCGGCACCTTCTCCTCAACCGGCAGCATGGCAGCGGCGCGTTATCAGCACAGCGCGACACTTTTGCCCGGCGGTAAGGTCCTCGTCGCGGGGGGGCGTGGCGATTCGGGTTCCCTGAACGACGCCGAACTCCACGACCCTACCACCGGCACCTTCTCCGTCACCGGCAGCATGGCAGCGACTCGTTTTGCCCACAGCGCTACGCTGCTGCCAAACGGCAAGGTCCTCGTCGCCGGAGGATATGGGCCTAACAATAACAGCGCCGAACTCTATGACCCAGCCACCGGCACCTTCTCGGCCACCGGCAGCATGGCAGCGCCTCGTTATCAGCACAGCGCGACGCTGCTGCCCAGCGGCAAGGTCCTCGTCGTCGGGGGATATGGCGNNATGGCGGTTCGGGTTCCCGGAGCAGTGCCGAGATCTACGACCCTGCCACCTTCACCTTCTCCGCCACCGGGAGCATGGCAGAGGCACGAGGTCAGCAAAGCGCAACGCTGCTGCCCAACGGTAAGATCCTCGTCGCCGGTGGGGAGGGCATTTCGGGTTACCTGAGCAGCTCCGAACTCTATGACCCTGCCACCGGCACCTTCTCCGCCACCGGCAGCATGGCAGTGACTCGTTTTGCCCACAGCGCTACGCTGCTGCCCAACGGCAAGGTCCTCGTCGCCGGAGGGGGGGGCAATTCGGGTTTCCTGAGCAGTGCCGAGTTGTACGACGTCGGCCTTGGTTTCGCCGACAGCCGCCGCCCGCTCCTTTCAGGTGTGACCGTTACTGGCGGGAGCAGTCCATCACTCACAGTCGCCGGCACTGGATTCCGCAGTGATTCGGAAGGCTCATCAGGCCGCGCCGGCAGCTCTCCCGCCAACTACCCACTGTTGCAACTCCAGCGGGTGGACAGCGACCAGACGGCCTTTATCCTCCCCGACCCCACGACTGCCTGGTCAGACACCTCGTTCAGCTCGGCCTCCATCTATGGCATGCCGGATGGCTGGTACCGTGCCACGGTTTTCGCCAACGCAATCCCAAGCCAGGAGCAACTGATCCTCATCGCTCCGGCTTTCGGCGTGACGCCCGACACATTTGACTTCGGCATCGTCAGTATGGGGACATCATCCCCTCCACAAACCTTTACCGTCAGTAACAGCGGCTCGGCGGACCTTGTTATAAACTCGGCGACGGTGAGCGGAGGGAGTTTCAGCTTGGGACCGGGTACCTGCGGGGCCCTCCCGGCGACCATTGCACCGGGCGGCAGTTGCACGATAACAGCTGCCTTTACCCCGATTTCAACCGGTGCGTTTGCAGACAACCTGGTGATCGTTTCCAATGGCCCGGCAACTCCCGTGGCGAATATCACGATGAACGGCGTCGGCGTGCCACCCCCCCTCCCATTGACGATAACCTTCGACGGTTCTGGCTCAGGAACTCTCGCGATAACGACCACCGGCACACCGAGCAGCGTTTCCGTTACTGCCAGCGGCAGCGTCTCCATCAGCAGCGGCGCCCAGGTCACCATCAATCCGACACCCATTAACTCCAGTTTCACCTCGTGGATCGGCTGCGATTCGGTGAACGGCAATGCCTGCATCGTCACCATGTCCTCTGCCAAAAGCGTTACGGCGAACTTCGCCATCAACAGTTATACGTTGACCTATACGGCTGGGGCCAACGGCACCATTAGCGGATCCACGCCCCAGACCGTAAATTTCGGCGCAAGCGGAACTCAGGTTACGGCCGTTGCCGCTCCAGGATTCCACTTCGTTTCATGGAGCGACGGCATAACGATCGCCGCCCGCACCGACACGAACGTAACGGCAAACATGCCGGTTACCGCCAACTTCGCCATCAACAGCTACACGTTGACCTATACGGCTGGAGCCAACGGCGCCATTAGCGGGACTACGCCGCAGACCGTGAATTTCGGAGGCAGCGGAACTCAGGTTACCGCCGTTGCCAATCCCGGATGCCTCTTCGTTTCATGGAGCGACGGCATAACGAATGCCGACCGTACCGACGCGAACGTGACCGCAAGCATTCAGGTTACCGCTAACTTCGCCATCATAGATGGCATTGTTTTTCCCGATACCGGGAAGACAATGCCAGACATCACCGACGCTCTGCGTGTCCTTAAAATAGCAACGGGGCAGATCACCCCAACAGTCAACGACCTGATCCATGCCGACATCGCCCCCCTGACGGTAAGCAACAAACCAAAAGGCGACGGTGCGATCGATGTCTACGATGTTATTGGCATCATGCGCATGATTGTCGGACTGATCTGAGAGGAGGAATTTGAGATATGAAAAAAATCATTGCGGCGGCCATCGTGCTGCTGACACTTGCCCTGAACGGCTGCGGCTCGTCAGGGGGGACATCAAACTACACGGTCAATTTCAGCGCCAACGCTAACGGCTCCCTGGTAGGCACCCTCAGCCAGACGATACCCTCTGGCGCAGCCACCAGCCCGGTGACCGCAGTTCCGGCAGCAGGATCCCACTTTGTCAACTGGACCGGCGACAACGGCTTTGCCACCAGTACCATGAACCCGCTGACCATTACCAACGTGACTACCAGTCAAAACATCACGGCCAATTTCGCCATCAATCCCAGTGGTGCCGTACTGAAGCTCTCCAGCGCCGGCGCCCTGACTTCGGGAAGCTCCCTGTCCGGCATCGGCGTGAAAGTGCAGCTCCCCGCCGGGGTCACGGTCAGTGCCGATGCCGGTAATGTGGTCGCGGCGGGTGTGGTGACTGCATCGGGTGTGGCGGCAGCTTCGACAATCACCCCTGCCGTATATACGCCGGCTACAGCAACAACGCCGGCTACCCTGGAATTTGTAGTCGTAAGCAATACGGCTGGCGGCTTTGGCGTGGGAGAATTTGCCACCGTCAACTGTGTCATAGCTTCAGGCAATTTCCCGACGGCAAACGACTTCATTCTCCCTGCAGCAGATTTCAAGCCCGCCGACCTCTTACTTCAACCGATAACGTCGCTGACTGCGACCTTGACCGCGACCATCAATTGACGCCGGCATGAGAAGAAAGGGGGGTGCTAGAACCGGCCGAAAGCATCTGTCTACTAAGCCAGTTTCTCTTTCCTTGACCTCTCACCTTCGGCGTCCGGCGGGTCAGGTCACACGAAATTGCGCAGGATGTGCCCCCGCACCATCTCCTCGAAGTCGGCGTCCTGGTCGCCGCGATAGACGAGCGACGAGGCTATCTCCGCCGCCAGGATGGCGAAGAGGTACTTGGCCGGCAGATTCTTCAGGCGCCGCTGGTACCGCGGCGTCTCGCCGAGCAGTTTGGGGAGGTGGTTCAGTATCACCTTGCGAAACACCGGCTGCAGGCAGAGCTGCGGGCGCCCCTGGAAGAACTTGAACAGCCTGGCGTAGAGCCCGTTGATCTCGGTGCTGACGCCGTCCGATATCTCGGTGTAGAGCCGGTTGCAGCCCGGCTCCTGCCCCCGCCTCAGGATGAGCTTGGCCTCGTCCCCCGCCCTTTTTTCCAGGATGTCGATGACGTCCGCCACGTAGCGCTCCTTCACCTCGAGGAATTCCTTCTCCGTCAAAAGGAGGTTGGCGATGATCTCGTAGGAGGAGGAGATCACCCCGCACTTGTTGGCTGAGGCGTCGCGCATGATGAGCACGCCGCGGCGCTGCAGCTGCTCGCGCGCCTCCGGGGTGATGTAGGAGTTGGCCCCCTCGACCACCACCCTGGCGCTCGGCGTGCCGTCGGCTGCGAAAAACCGGGTCCAGTTGTCCCTGTCGATGGTCTCGGGTCTGCCGCCCGCCGGGATGAACAGGTCCGCCTGGACCGAGAAGACCAGGTCGTTGTACTCCCGCGAAAACTCATCCAGCGAGACCCACTGTTCCTCGATCCCCTCGCTCCCCGCTACCATCTTCCGGTACAGCTCCTTCAGCCCCTCGACCCGCCGCTGGCTGCGGTAGAGCAGGAAGCCGCCAGGGTTCAGCCGGGTCGGGTCGAAGGCGTCCAGGTCGTGGGCCATGACGAGCCGCCCCAGCTCGTTGCGGTCGGCCCCGGCCGGGTCGAAGAGCGCGGCGGTGCCGTCCAGGATCAGCCTGATCTCGGCTTTCGGCGAGCGCTCCAGGATGATGCGCATGGCGTTGCCCGCCACGTCCCCGTTGGGGCCGCCGGTGAACTTGACCGAGAACGGGTCGCGGCGCATGTCGATGCCGAGTTCGCCCATGGTGATCTCGGCGAATTTCACGACGCCTGTGGAGGTGACCCCGTACTCCTTGTGGTTGATGCCGACCGTCTTGCTGGAGATGATCCCTATGCCTAGCAGGTAGCCGCGCTTCACCGACAGCCGGGCAATCGCCTCCACCATGGAGTCATGCATGTTCTCGTCGGGACCAAGCTCGATCGGCTCGTCTTCGCCGTAGTAGTCGAGCACCCGGGGGTCCCGGGCGCGGCCGCCGCTGGTCACGAAGATGTCGAGGAAGGCGTTGATGAAACCGTACTGGAGCTTGTACAGACGCCAGGTTTCCATCTCGCGCTCCGGGCTCTTCAGGTCGGAGGCGTCCAGCACCACGACCATCTTGGAGCCCCCTTCGTAGATGTCCTTGTTCTTCAGGTGCTGGGTGTTGGCCAGGACGTACACCTCGCGCAACAGCGTGTTCGAGCTGGTGGTGTAGTCGTCGCGGCTGCGGGCGACGATGGTGCGCCAGCCGCCCCGGGCGATGTCCGAGAAGCCGACGTGGTAGCCCGCCCCGTGGCGGCCGAAAAAGAAGGTGACCCGGAAGGGGGTGGCCTTGGGGAGATCGGCGGTGAACTCCTGCCCCAGCTCGGCCAGGTATTCCGGGCTCAGGCGGAAGGCTAAGGCCTGCTTGGCTAGCACGAAGAAGTTCGTCTTCAGGGTGTGCCGGATGAACAGCAGCGCGCACCTGAAGATGGCGCGACGCACCTCGTCGAGGTAGCGGTGTCCGGTGTTGTACTGCTCGATGGCGCGCACGGCCCGCTCCAGGCGCTCCCGGTACAGCTCCTCCCGTTGCTCCAGCGCCGGGTTGAAGCGGGTGCGGAACAGCTTCAACAGCTGCAAGGCGATGTCCGGGTGGGACAGGAAGGCGCCCTGGACGTCGTCGCGGCCGAAGCGGTCCGGCTGGTTGTGGGCCAGGTTGGTGTGGCAGAAGCAGATCATGGCGTTCAAAAGCGCCGCGTCCTCGCCGTTGGTGATGCCGCTCGTGACCAGTTCCCGGTACAAGGGGGAGTGGGTAGCCAGCATCTGGGTGGCGTAGAGCTCCTGCTGCAGCCTGGCGAAGAGCCCGTTCTCCTTCTCCAGGGCGAGCCCGTCGCGCCTTTTCACGAAGAAGGTCCCGAGGAAATAGGGATGGGTGCCGTTGGTTATGGTGAGGCAGTAGGCGCGGCGCACGCCGATCTCCAGCCGGTTGAAGACCTCCATGGTCTGCTGCAGGAAATCCTTTTGCGGTGGGTTGCCGACGGCGAAAAGGACCCGCGACTCCCCGTACTGGTCCGCCTCCTCCACGTCGAGATAGAGGCCGCCGCTGGCGCTCCCCCGGGCGAAGAGCCAGACCAGTTGCGCCACCCGGTGCACCGGCGAGAGGCGCAGGTAATTCTCGTTGTTGAGCCAGAGGATCCCGAGCAGGCGTTCCATCTCCTTGAGGTTCATCCCGGGGTCCTTCGCCTTGAGCGCCCGGATCACGTCGCGCTTCAGACGGGCCGGCATCCCGGGCTCCCCTGCCGCCAGGATCTCGGCGCTGCTTTTGCGGTCGAACTCAAACCTCTGGATCTCCAGCTCGTGTGCGAGCCCCGGAACCTTGGCCCCGGAATGGGCGAAGTAGGCAAAGGAGACCTCGCGCTCGGGAAGCGTCCTCAGCGTGTCGTACAGGGAGCCGGGATGGTTCAGGCAGGCGAGGATCTGCCCCTTTTCCCGGTCGCAGAGCTGCAGGCGGCGGTTCTCGCCCAGCCCCTGCAGACCGGTGGCCAGGGCGGCCAGGGCCGCAGGTTCGTCCTGCATGGCCGAGAAAAAGTACGGGTGCATCTCCCGGCGCAGCCAGTCGAGATTCTCTTCGACACGGTTGCAGCTGGCGCCGACGATGGCGCCGATCTTCCCGAGGAGGCTGTTGCCGATCGAACCGGCGGCAATGGGGTCCTTCCCTGACGTCTGGTGCATGAAATGGTCCTCGTTGATTCGGATTTGGCGTCGAATATACCCGAGGTATAGCAATGCGGATGCCAACACTGCAGAGGGGGATGTAACCGACCGTAAGGATGGGAGAAAACGGCGTTTTGTCACTTTGGGCGGCGGCAAAGGGGTATAACCTTTGTAGGAGAGGAGTGCATGAAGGGGGGTGATAAGGTCGGGATAACGGGAGGTTGCACGGGTATAACCTTATGCGTCGAAATGACCGAAGTTATACCCCTTCCCGCCACACTCCCTCGTGCTTGACTGGTTGAAATGAGAAAGGCCGGATTACTCCGGCCTTTCCTCGTTGCCCGTTGTTCGATGGTTGATCTATAGCTGAATTTTCACGCCTGCTTTCCGGCTGCTGGCGGCAATTCGAGAAAAGTCGGCGTCAGCTACCAGTATATGGTTTGATAGCCAGCCAGCTAAGAAGGTTAGGACTTCGAGAGGGACGTTATTCCTTTCATGTAAAAGGTCTTTTTGGATCTCTGTTACACGTCGGGTGAAATAATTATGCATCTCTATATGCTCTTCAAGCTTTGGATACCCGTTTTCCCTCATCCAGAGTTCCTCAGCATTGAAATGATAGGTGGCATAATCAACAAGTTCATCAAGTACGGCGCCAAATTCTGCAACAGGAACCTTTGCGACGAAATTGTCATAGGCGGTGTTGAGCAACATAACCAAATGTTGATGGTGAGTATCGGATGGTTCGATTCCAAGTTTGAATTTTTCTTGCCACTCTATTATCGGCACGCAAGGCTCCTTTCCACCAATCGCTATTTCCACCTGCTGATTATAAATGGAAGGATGACTGGTAGCAACTTCTGACATAATTTTTTCGGGCTTGGCTTCAGAGGAAATAGGTGCGCGGCAACAGTTACGAGGTACGTGATCTAAGCATGACAAGAGAAAAGCAGGGCATTCCCCCACGGTGTCATTAAAAATATTTCACTGTTTTTTGTCTCAGGTGATATAGTGCAAACAATAGGGTGTGGATTAACAGAAAAGCTCGACCGTTTTCATGTTCGACGCCCTAAATCTTCCATGAGGAGGTAAGACCGTGAAATTCATAATGACCTTTGCTTGGAAACCAGATACGGATACCAGAGACGAAGCCATCTCCCGGTTTAAAAAAACGGGAGGGTTACCCCCCAACCCGGGAGCGAAACTCTTGGGGCGGTGGACTCGGGCTGATTTCAGCGGCGGGTTTGACTTAATCGAGAGTGAAGACACCAAAGCCTTGACTGAATTTGCCCTTATGTGGAGTGATCTGATGGAATTGACTATCGTTCCCGTTCTTGATGACAAAGAGCTTTCCGATGTGCTGGAACGGGTCAAGAAGTAGATCTTCCCTGAAATAATAAATGCCATAGAGAGGCTGCTTTTCTTTATCGAAAGCGGCCTTTTTTTGTCTTACACGAGTCGAGTTCGTCTTGGGCGTCGCCGTTCCCCCCAGGCCTCCAGCCTCCTTGCTCAATCCGGCTAAACACCGCTCAGTTGACCGCCTACCTGTCTTAATCGTCTCCCTCTCGCTTACTCCAGCTTAAACCTACTCTGCACGCACCTTTGCTCTTCACTCCATGGGGAGAACTTGACCTATGGCTATAAATCGTATATACAATAAGCATGGTCTACGAATGGGATGAAGACAAACGTCTGAAAAATTTTGAAAAGCATGGTTACGATCTTGCTGACGGTGAGCTGTCTATGAATCACCGAACAAGCTTACCGTTGGTAGCCACCGGCCTCATGAACAGCGATGGCTAGATATTGCCGAAGTTGGCGGCGAGCTTGTTACTCTTACACTGACTTACACACTCCGTGGAGTCGCAGTTCGTTGCATCTCGCTACGCAAGGCCAGTCGTAAGGAAAGGAGCCTATACAATGAGCAAAATAGTTAGAAAGACCTCGAAAGAAATTGACGCCATGCGTGCAAGAGGGGAAATAATGACCGACGCGGACCGTGTCGGCAAATATTCCGCTGAAGATGTAGAACGCATGGCCAAGGACGATCCTAACAACTTCCTTAAAACCGATGAAGACTGGGAGCGAGCGGTCATTCATCGTCCGGGTATCCGTGGCCCCCAAAAAGCTCCTACGAAAAAAGCGATCGCAATCCGGCTTTCCCCTGATGTGGTGGAGGATTTCAAATCCACCGGAGCCGGGTGGCAATCTCGGATTGATGAAGCGTTGAGAACCTTTTTGAAAGAGCATCCACTGAAGCGTGCCTGATGATCGTAAAATTTATTCAATAGGTTCGCACTGTATTACCTCTCCTAATCCTAGTCAAACGGGAACCATAACCATTTCTGTCGCCTCATGCCCCGTCACCCGGCGCCGCCCAGCTGCGCGGCCGGGCTTCCAGTTCGATCCCCAGACAGTGGAAGACCTGCAGAACAATATCTACGATCGTAAATACATGAAGGGGTCCCCCCAGATTCCCACGACGTCAACTGCCCCTGGCGCCTTAGTGAACGATTTGGTCTTCTTCAGCTTGTAGAAGCGCCTGTTCTATCTTCGACGCAATGGAGTCGGCGGTGACCGATCCCTGGCCTGGGATCCTTATTCCGGAAATCACGTTCTTCGCATGATCCAGATAATGGTTCAACACATTCCGCTTATCGGACAACCGCTCTACATCGCCACTCTCCCAGTAATCGCCTTCGTCGTTCACAGTTAGATCTGATATGAATTTCTTCTTGAGAGCGTGGAGAAGTTCCAATTTTATAATTGAGACAAACAGGGTGTTCAAGGTCAGTTGAACTCCAGCTTGTAGTAGAGGTCGGCGCCGCTCTCGCTGCCGCTTTGGGTCTCGATCTGCCAGTGCCGGAAGACGTCGTAACGGAGCCGGAACAGGTTCTCGCCGGTTACCAGGGACCGGCCATAGCTCACATAGATCTTCGGGGTCAGGTACTTGCCAACGGTGAAGACGGACTCGCCGGTCTGCGCCTGCTTGGCGGGCTCTCCGGACGGGGCGACGGGTATCTCCTTGTACCCCATGAGGCCGGTGCTCGTGGTGTCGACCTTCTCCAGACCGAGGGTGCTCAGGCCTAACCGGTCCTTGATCTGCTCCTGCAGCGATTCGGAATTACCGAAGGAGAAGAGACCCGCAGCGGCGGCTAAGAGCCCCGCCTGCTCGCCGCTGGCGCCCATGGGATGCCCCAGGACCATGTAGGAGAGGATGTCGACATCGGGAAGCGGCGGCTCGGAGTAAAGCTTCACCACCGGCGCGTTCAGATAGCCGCCGACGGTGACCCCGGCTCGCACCTCGCCAACCTTTCGCAGCGCCAGGATGTCGAGGGTCGGCCGATCCACCGGGTCGTTCACGTAGTAAAGCCGCCCACGCTCGATATCCAGATCCATGCCGTAGGCACGGTAACGCCCCTTCACCACGCTGATCTCACCGCTGCTCGATATGTCGTCGATATCCTTCATGACCAGGTACATGTTCCCGCCAAAGGTGGCGTCGATGCCGGAGGCTTGCACCCGCACCTTGTCTCCCAGGATGACCCTGACCCGCCCGTCGATCGGATAGGGCGCCCGGCGCTCCTGCGCCATCTCCGTTCTTCCCTCCATGACGACGTCGGGGCTCGCCGTGACCCCCTGGTGCACCGGCGGGCCCAGCACCAGCATCTCGGGTACGCGCAATTCACCACGCAGCGTCACCCCTTCCGCGCTTCCCTTGAAGCTCAACTGCGGCGAGGTGAACATGCGCAGTTCCGGGAGGTCTACGGTCAGGAATCTCTCGCCGCTCAGGCTGCCGCTATACTCAGCGACCTGCCACCCGTCAAGCATCACCAGCGCCTCGCCGGCGATCCACCCGCCGCCGGAAATGGCCCGGTATCTCTCGATCACGATCCGGTCCCGCTCCAATTGCGCCGACAGCTGCAGTTCCGAAACCTTTATCCCCGCACTCGGGAGGTAGCCGCCGGCCCGGGAGAGCTGCAGCGTCCCGGTGAGGCTCGGGTTACCCCAGGTCCCGGCGGCCTTCAGGTCGAGATCGAGGTCGCCGTGGCTCTCCTGCACGAGTCCCGGGAAAAAGGCCGAGAGAAAACCTTGTTCCTGGACCCTCCCGGTGAGCGTCCCCCGCAGCGGGCCGCCCCGGTCCGGGGTGACCGGAAGCCGGGCGGGGATGGGAAGCAGGAAATCCCCCTGCGCCTGCCCGCTCTCCGCAAGGGCCAGGGAGAGTTTTCCGGTGAGGGTTTGTCCGCGCCAGTCGAAGGTGAGGGATGCCTGCCGGACGTTGGCCGTCATTTCCCCCTTTTCGTCCCGCCACTTCGCCTTACCCTGTGCGAACCCGGCCTCGCCGGCCATCTCGAGGCGCTGCCCAGGCAACAGCCTCCCGTTCGCCTTCCCGGAGAGTTCCCCCTGGAGGTTCAGCGCGCCGGGGAGCCAGGGACCAAGGAGCGCCGTGTTTACGCCGCTCCACTGCAGGGAGAGATCCCCGGTTGCGGGGATGGCGGCGCCTGCCGGTGAGTCGGAAGAGAAGGCCGCCTGCAGCGTCCCCCCTTCCTGCAGCGCGAGATCGAACCTGGCACGGCTTCCCTGCCGGTCGGCGTCGATCCGGAGCGTGCCGTTGGCGACCAGGAGCCGCTCGCCCCTGGAGGTATAGGTCCCGGTCGCGACGGCTTGCCCCGCCAGCGTGAGGTCACCCCTCCCCTTGGCGGCGCCCCCGGACCGGTCGCGCCAGGTGAAATCGAGATCGGCCTTGTCAAGCGAGAGGTCGAATTCCTCCCCCTGCGACAGCCAGTTCAGGTGCCCCTCCGAGACCGCGGTATGTCCCTTCAGGTCGAGTCTTTTTCCCGGCAGCAGCCTCCCGGTCACCAGACCCGCCATGCGCCCGTCGAGGATGAACTCCGGCGGTACAAAGGGGCGGAGCAGGGCCAGGTCGAGGTTCGACCACTGCAGCGACAACTCTCCCCGGTCGGGGAGCGCGGCTTTCGCCGGTCCCCTGGAGCGGAAATCGAAGTGTGCCGTTCCGGCGCCCTTTTCCAGCGAGAGGTCCACCGTGGTCCGAAGGCCCGCGCTGCCGCCCTCCAGCGTCGCCACCAGCCGCTCCAGGTTCACCCGCCGGCCGTCGGTGACCATCGACCCGTGCGCATCGGCACGGCCGGCGAGGGTGATCCTTCCGCCCGGACGGCTCTGCATGGAGACGTTCCCCGAACTCGCCCCGGCAAGCTCTACCCCCTCCAGCCAACGGTTCGCCCGCGCCAGGTTCACCTCTCTCCAGTTCCCGCTGAAGGAGCCGGCGCCCCCCCCGACGTTCCCGGAAAGCTCAACCCGCTCCCCCCCCACCCCGTTGATCACCAGAGGGGAGACGCTGAACCTCTCGCCGCTCACCAGCAGGCGCGCGGGGGCCGCGAGGGCGAAGGGGCCTACGTTGTCGGTCCCGGAGAGCCGCGCCAGCTCACCGCGCCAGGCACCATCGGCGTAGCCGCCGGTCAGGGTGGCCCCGACGCTGCTGCCGGGGGAACTCAGCTCCGCCCTTATGGTATGGCGGTCGGCCGTCCCCTGCAGCGCAAGGAGCGCCGTTTCCACACGGACCCGCCCCACCCTCACCCCGCCGAGCGCCGCCTTCAGGCGCATCGGGTACCCCTGTTCCGGCCCCACTTCCGCATCGAGGGTGATGGAGGCCACCCGGGCGCCGGAGGTCGCGATGTTACTTCCCTTTGCTGCGGCGGCCCCGGCGAGTCTCCCGTCGCGCCAGCGGACCCAGCCGCCCGCCTGCAAGGCGCCCGAGGCCTTGGGCAGCAGGCCGGAGAGATCGCTCACGCTGGCTGCCAGGTCTAGCCGCCGGTCCAGTTCCCCGGCGCCCCGGAGAGTGAACCCCTTCCCCGCCACGAACAGCCGCTCCACCCGGAGCTTCTCCCCGACGAAGCTCCCCCGCAGTTCGCCCTGCAGGTCCCTCCCCTGCAGCCTGCTCTGCAACAGCTTCCCGTTCAGCGCGCCGCTAAGCTCCCCCTTTTCCGGCGCCTGCAGCGAGCCGGAGAGATCTAGGTTGACCACGCCGGACCAGTCGGGGGCGACCATGGCGGGGTTCATCCCCCTGCCGGACAGGGTCCCGGCGACGCGAAGCCCCTTGCTCCAGGCGACGTCGAGCGCGCCGCGCACCCGCCCCTGGAGCAGGCTCCCGGAAAGGGGGGCGAGCCTGATGGCGTCCTTGCCGCCGCGGTAATCCGCCGCTAAAGCCGCCGTCTGCCACCCCTCCCCCTTGTTGGCGAGGGAGAAGCGGCCCAGGTAATCGGACGGGGTCCCGGAAAAGGTGAGTGTGCCGGAGAGCCGCGTCGGTTGTTTCAGCTCCCCGGAGAGATCGAGATCGGCTCCCTGCAGCGCCAGGGAGAATATCGGCTCGCCCATGGTGAGGGTCATGCTCCCGCCGCCGGTGAGGGTCCCCTTTTCTCCCGGCCTCACCATCCTCAGGCTCCTCACGTTGAATCCGGTGCGGGTGACGCCAAGCTCTCCCGTCACCTCCAGGCGCTGCGCCCCGCCGCTGCGGCCGGCAACCGCTATGGCGCCTGCCATCTGTTCCGGGGCCTTGCCGGGCAAAAGCCTTGCCTGCAGGGAAAAGAGGTCGAATTCACGCGCAGGCTTCAGCGGCACGTACACGACATCGACCCGGAGAGAGGGGCGCCAGAGCCCGGCGACGAGTTCTCCCGAGGCGCGTCCCTGCGGCGCGTTGAGGCCGATGTCGTACAGGGAGAGCACCCCGTCCTTCAGGGCGAGCCTCGCCTTCAATTCGGTGACGCCGGCAGGCGCCTGTTGCAGGTGGCGATAGGTGAGCCCCTTCAGGCTGAAGCGCCTCACCTCGGCGTCCATGCGCCGCACCATGCCGCTCACCTGCGGCCAGGTCAGATCCGGAGCCTTGGCGCTGAGCGGCGTGTCGTCCTGGATGCGCACCCCGGCGATGGCGAGATCGTGCACCAGGAGCTTCCCCCCCAGGAGGCGCTCCGGCTCCCAGACAAGCTCCAGGCGGTCGAGCTGCGCCGCAAGCTTCGGGCGCGACAGCCGCACCCCGGTGAGGGTGAGCCGGTCCCTGAGCCTTCCCTCGACCTTTTGCACGGAGAGCCGGACGCCGCCGAGGCTGGAAAGGGTGGTGAGGGCAAAGCGCGCGCCCGAGCTGGTGTCGATGAGCCAGAAGAACCCCAGCGAAACCAGGAGGGCGAAGGCGAGGACGGCCGCGCCGATATAGAGCATGATCCGCTTCACAGCTCGAACCCCACGGTGAAATGGATGCGGACGCTGCTGCCGCCGCTGGTGAGCGGTCTAGCCACGTAGAGGTTCAGCCCCCCTACCCGGGTGTAGTAGTGGACACCGACCCCGGCCCCCTGCTCGAGCCGCACGTCGGCGTAGTCGTTGAAGGCGTTCCCCGCGTCGTAGAAGATGGAGACGCCCCAGCTCTCGTACAGCGCGCGCTCCAGTTCGAGGCTGCCGAAGAGGAGATTCTTGCCCCCCACCACCCTGCCGCTGGCGTCGCGCGGACCGAGGCTTTGATAGGAATAGCCCCGCACGCTCTGGTCCCCGCCGGCGAAGAAGCGGATCGAGGGGGGGAGATCGGCCAGGGGGTCCTGCAACACGCTGATCCCCCACTTCGCCCTGGCATGCAGGGAAAGGCGCCCGGGGAGAGGAAGGAGCGTGCTTCCCTGGGCGATGAACTGGATGAGCGCCGAATCGGAGCCGAGGAAGGGATGCGCGCCGCGCAGGTCGAGCGAGGTGCTGTAGCCGCGGGTGGGGCGGACCGCGTCGTTGAAGGCGTTCTTGGTGAAACGGAAACCGGGGAGCACCAGCCGTGAACTGGAATCCTCGTTCCCGATGGTGAAGTTCTCCTGCTGGAACTTGACGTAGGGGGTGGCGATCTCTCCCCGCCCCAGGCCGATGGTGCGGCTCAGTTCCAGCGCCACCAGCTGGCTCTGGTAGGTCGTCACATCCTCCTGCTGGAGGTTCAGCTGCACGGAGGTGGCGCTTCTGTAGTCGGTGCTGCTGGGGATCGTGTAACGGCCGGCGAAGCCCTGCAGGCGCTCCGCCACGAAGATGCTGAGGTCCAGGTCGTGGGCCTTGTGGAAGAGGTTCAGGTCGCGGTAGCGGACCGAGAACCGGCCGCCGGTGTCGGTCCCGTACCCAATGCCGGGGCGCACGGTGCGGCGCGGCGCGCTGGTCAGCCGCACCAGCACCGGCACCTGGGCGTCCTTTTCCTTCTCCTTCTCCGGGGTGAGCACCACCTGCTTGAACCGCTCGGAGTTGGCGAAGTTGAGCTGCGTCTCGCCGAGCTTCCCGTACGAGAAGGTCTCCCCCTTCTTGAAGGCGACAAAGCGCTTCAGATAGCCGGGGGGATAGTCGGGAGCCCCCTCGATCCGGGCGTCGCCGAAGAAGTAGCGCGGGCCGGTGTCCAGGGTGAGGAAGATCCGCGCGGTCGTGGCGCCGGGGGCTATGCGTATCTCGTGGCGGGGGAAATCGGCGTCAAGGTAGCCGAGATTCACGGCGCGGGACTGCAGCGCCCCCTTCCCCCGCTCGTAATCGGTTTGCAGCAGCACCTCTCCCTTCACCACCGGAAAGGCGCTGACCAGGCGGCGCAGATCCCCTTCCCCCGCCCCTGCCCCCTTCAGCTCCAGTTCCACCTCCGCGACGCGCACAGGCTCCCCCGGGAGGACCACGACCTGCAGGCGGTACTTCCCGTCGCGCCCCTGCTCCACCCGGGCCGAGACTTGGGCGTTGTAGTAGCCATACGGCTCCAGCGCCTTGCGCACCTTTTCCGGCGACTGCTGGGCGAAACGGTCCAGCCAGGGGCGGTCCACCTTCCCCTCCCGCACCAGGCCGTAAGGGACGGTGAGGGTGAGCTGCACGTTCTCGCGGGCGTCCCCTTCCACGCCGGAGATCGAGACCTCCACCGGGTCGGCGGCGAAAACGGCAGCGGAGAGGCCGAGCAGAAACAACAGCGCGGCGATCGCCACGTATCTCGGTGAGGATCTGGACATTGCAAGCCTTTGAACGGGGGATTCACGACTGAAGACGCCGCGGCGCGGCAGGCGCGAATGGGAGGGATTGGCCGCGACCCGTGAAGTTTACCATCTAATGCCGACTTGTTACCTCGGAAGGCGGAGAATATCCGACGAAGGAAGGTGTGATGTCGTCAACGGAGTGAAATTATACGATCATAGTTAAAGTTATCAAATCCATCCGGACAATTGTGACTGCGCCGACTGGCACTGTGACAGACCGGTTGCCGCCAGATCTCAGGTCCAGGTGGAGGCACTGATTGAAGGGGAGTCACAAATAAGAGAGGTACGGATAATTCCTGTGACCGCGGCAAATCGTGTCAGTTCGGCAATCCCGAACTCTGCTATAATGACTGCAGCCCAAATCAACGCAGTCGCGAGGTACGGCATGCTGCATCACAACGAAAACGAGGAAGAAGCGCCGCGCGTCAGGGAGATGATCATCGACGACCTGGCGGAGGTGTTCCACATCGGCGAGGAACTGTTCACGGCGGAATACTCCCAGAGCCTGTACCGGACCTGGGACGAGTACGAGATCACCACGCTCTTCAATTCGGACAACGAACTCTGCATCGTCGCCGAGCACGAGGAGAGGATACTGGGCTTCGCCCTGGCGACCACGGTGAAGAAGCACAATTCGCCCTGGAAGTACGGGTACCTGGTCTGGCTGGGGGTGCGGCGCGAACTCCAGAAACTCCATGTCGGGGAGCGGCTGTTCAAGGAGCTGAAGCGGCGTTTCAAGGAGCAGGGGGTGCGCATGATCATCATCGACACCTCGGCCGACAACCAGCCGGCCCTCAGGTTCTTCCGCAAACAGGGGTTCGACAACATCCAGGACCACGTGTACATGACGCTCAACCTGTCCAAGCGGCACAAGAAGAGAGCGGTGAAAAAGCCATGAGCGGCCGTCTCGACGACGTCATGGCGGCGATCGACCCGGCACGGCTCAAGGGGATCCTGTGCGAAATGGTCGACATCTACTCTCCCTCCGGCAAGGAAGAGGACATCCAGCTCTACCTGGAGGACCTCCTCAGCCGCGCGGGATTCACCGTGGAGCGGCAGGAGGTGGAGGAGGAGGAGCGCTACAACCTGCGGGTAACGATGGGGGAAGACGAGCCCCGGCTTTACCTGGTGGGGCACGTGGACACCGTCCCGGCCTGGGACCTGGAGGAGTTCGGCGCCCGCGAGGAGGGGGAGATCATCCACGGGCTCGGCAGCTCCGACATGAAAGGTGGTTGTGCGGCGATGATCGAGGCGTGGCTAGCCCTTTCGGAGGCGCTCAAGGGGGCCAGGCGCCCCAGTATCGGCCTGCTCCTGGTCGTGGGGGAGGAGGAAAACGGCGACGGGAGCAGCGCGTTCCTGGAGCAATGCCGCGCCCCCTGGGCCGTCATCGGCGAGCCGACCGGCCTTTGCGCCTGTTTCGCCCATTACGGCTACCTGGAGGCGGGATTCGTCACCCACGGGCTGAAGAGCCACTCCTCGCTCCCGGAACTGGGGCACAACGCGGTCGAGTCGATGCTGAGGGTGCTGCTGCACCTGGGGAAGGACCCGCTTTTCGACCGCGACAAGACCGACATCGTCTACTCCATCCGCGAGATGCGCTCCTCGCAGAAAGGGTTCGTGGTCCCCGACCGCTGCGAGGCGTGGATCGACCTGCACCTGCCGCCCGCACTCGACCCGGCTTCGGTGCAGCACTCCATCCGCCGCATAGTGTCGGCGGCGGGCCGGCACGTCCCGGGGCTGGATTTGACCGTCGCCTTCGACTTCGCCTCCGCCGGCTACAACCTCGGCACCAACAACCCGCTGGCCCGGGTGCTGGAAGAGATCTACCCGCGGCTTGGCATCCCGCTCAAGTTCGACGCCTTCCGTTCGCACTCCGACGGCAACCTCTTCTTCGCCGCCGGGTGCCGGCCGCTGATCCTCGGGCCGGGCGCCCTGGAGATATCGCACACCCCCGAGGAACAGGTGGACTTCAACGAGGTGCTGGCGGCGGCGCGGATCTATGCGGCCCTTTGCCTCAGGGGCGACCAGTTCGCCTCCCTGAGCGCGGAGCGTTGCGGGAGTTGGGCGTCGTTCGACCGGCAGGCCTGCTGGGTGGGATGCAGGGAGTGAGGTTGAAGGGAAGACAGGGGCGGGATCAGTAATCGGCGGAGTTGCTCATCGACCTGTGGCAGCGCTTGCAGTCGTTCATGGGGAAGGCGACCAGCATGTGGCAGGCGCCGCAGAAACTGCCGTAGATGTTGGCGTCCATGGTGAATGAAGCGGTCGATTTCTGCTTGATGTTGAAGATGTCGGGATGGCAGCTGGAGCAGTCAAGCTCGGCGAAATGTTCCTCGTGCGAGAAGCTGACGTCGCTGCGCGGCGACGAGGTCCCCAGTTTCAGCGGCTTGCGCAGCTTCTCGGGGAAGTCGAAGGCGTCTCCGGCGTTATTGAGCATGTTCGCCGGTTTTACGGACCCCTCCCTCAGCGCGTAGGCCCAATCTATGCCGTTTCCGAACGTCGACATCGGGAGGTTGTCGGAGAAGGTGGCGAACTGCTTCTCCAGATCCTTGGTGTTCTCCATGTGGCACTTCTTGCAGTTTTGCCGCGGCCCCTCTTTCACGGAGAAGGCGATCGTCCCGTTGTGGCACGCCCCGCAGTACTTCCCCGCGAGGTATTCCCTCCTGGTAATCCCGGTGTCCCCCTGGCGCATGCTGAAGCCGAGTTCCTGGTGGCAGACCCGGCAGGTGTAGCGTGAACGATGGCTCCAGTGCGCGAAGACCACCGGGGCCATCCCCGCCTTCCTCGACTTGGCGCGCATGACGACGTTGCCGTACTTCCAGAAGGGGCCGTTGGGGGGTATGGTCTTCAGCACCTTCGCCAGTTCGCCACGATCCATGGCCAGGCCACCGCTGCCGATCAGGAGTACGATCAGCACCGGGGGCAGGGCGCGCAGCATCAGGCGCTTCATGGTTTTTGTGCGGGTAACCTTCATGGCAGTCTCCCGACCGTCGACAGCATCACTTCGCGTTCTGCGCTTCCTTCTTGTAATCCAGCATGTAGCTGTAGAGGTTGCGGCAGAGCTGCAGCCTCTTCAGGTACACCTTCCGGACCGACGCTTCCTGCGTCTCGATCACCTGCTGCAGCGCGTCGCACTTGTCGACCAGCTTCTTCAGCTCGTCCGGAGAGAGCGTCATGGTCTGGCTGGTCTTGGAGCAGGTCTGCTCGAATTCCGCCTTCCAGGCTTCCTCCGCCTGCGCGGATGCGATCAGGCCGAGAAGAAAGAGTCCCGCAACGGCCGCCAGTAGTCCCCTTTTCACCAGGCTTGTCATCCCTTACCCCGATACCGGCTTGACGTGGCAGCGCTTGCAGTTGGTCTGGGGGAAGGCGACCTTGTCGTGGCAGACGCCGCAGTACTTGCCGTCAAAGAGTTCGATCATTGAATATTTGGTGGCCCCCTTCTTGATGCCGACGAAGATGTCCGGGTGGCAGACCTCGCAGCCGTTCCACACGGTGTGCTTGGCGTGGGAGAAGATGATCTCCGGCATCCCTTCCACCTTTGACTTCAGGGCGAAGTCCGCCTGCACCTTCATGGACGATTTCTTGAACGAGACGCCGTCGAGGCTGTCGGTGAGCTTCAGCAGCCCCGCCTCCTCGGCCTTCTCCCAGTTGATGCCGTTACCGAAGGTCTCCTTGGGCATCTTCTCCAGGAAGCGGTAAAAGGCCTCTTCCCTGGCCGGGTCCTTTTCCAGGGCGTGGCACTTGACGCACCTCTTGTAGTCCTCCCTGTCGTAGCTCGTGGCGCAGGACTGGAAGATCTTCACCTTGTTGAACGTGGAGGTGCCGTTATGGCAGGCGCCGCAGAAATACCCCTTGGCGTTGTCCGCGGCGCGGATCTGGGTGGAGTTCGCCGTCATGCCGAAGCCGATGTCGACGTGGCAGAGTCTGCAGGTGTAGTTCTTGCGATGGACCCAGTGGTCGAACATGACCGGCGGCATGCCGGCCTGCTGTGAGTAGTTGCTGATGGTGACGGTTCCGAAATCTTGCGGCAAGGGCTTTTTCTTCTTGGTCCCGGCCCCCCAGATAAGACCGGTACTGGCAAGCAGGATCAGGCATACGAGAACCATTCTTTTCATAGAACCTCCCCTCCCGGGTCCCCCCTTGCGGACGAGGAGACTGTATTACTCACTGCAAATGTGAGCAATCTATTTCAATTATTCCCATATGACAAGTCTTATTTAATGTTGTACCGGGAAATGCCGAAAAGGGGCGTGAGGTACCAGGTGGCGAAGGAGGCGTTTCGCTGCAGCGAGGAACCCCTTGCCCTGCACGACTTTTGCGGGTAATCTGCTCCGGCAGCACAACTTTTCAAAAGGCGGTACCACGTGTTCAGAGCTTTACCCTCTTTGCTGTTCATATCCCTGCTGGTCTTCTTTGCGACTCCCGCAACATCACATGCCGTGGTCAAGACCGGCGCCCAGGTCCTCGCCGAGCAGGGGTTCCAGCCGCTCAGGGGGAAGCGCTTCGCCCTGGTGACCAACCATTCGGCCATGGTCGGCGAGGAGCACCTGATCGAAGCGATGCACAGAAACGGCGTGCACCCGGCGCTGATCTTCACCCCCGAACACGGGCTGAAGGGGGCGGCGGAGGACGGGGTGCACCTGGCGGACGAGAGCTCTAGCGGCATCCCGGTGAAAAGCCTCTACGGCGCCACCAAGAAACCGCGCCCGGACGACCTGAAGGGGCTCGACCTGGTCCTGTTCGACATCCAGGACGCCGGGGTCCGTTTCTACACCTACATCTCGACCATGGGGCTTGCCATGCAGGCCGCGGCCGAGGCGGGGATCCCGTTCATGGTGCTGGACCGTCCCAACCCGCTCGGGGGCGATTACGTCTCCGGCTTCGTCCGGGAAGAGCTGCCGGCCACCTTCACCTCTCTCTACCCGATCCCGGAAGCCCACGGCATGACCGTGGGAGAACTCGCAGAGATGATCAAGGGGGAGGCGATGCTGCCGGGGCTCGCCCAGCTCGAACTCGCCGTCGTTGCCATGCAGGGATGGGAGCGGGACATGCGCTGGCCGGACACCGGGCTCCCCTGGGTCGGCACCAGCCCGAACCTGGCACAGTGGGAATCGGCGCTCCTGTATCCGGGGCTCGGTCTCCTGGAGGGGACCAGCGCTTCCGAGGGGCGCGGCACGGCACACCCTTTCCGGCAGGCGGGGTGGCCCGGCGTCGATGCCGCCGCACTCGCCAGGCGCCTGAACGAGGAGAAGCTCCCGGGTCTCCATTTCGAACCGGTGCAGTTCACGCCGGTCCGGATGCCGGGCATCTCCAGCGATCCCAAGTACCGGGACCGGGAAATCGGGGGGGTCAGGATCGACATCGTCGATTACCGCGATGTGCTCCCGGTGGAAACGGGGGTTGCCGTCCTCTGCGCGCTCCGCGCCGCGATCCCGGAGTTGTCACGCCCCTACTTCTTCAGGGGCGGCTTCGACGACATGGCCGGCTCCGAGGGCTTGCGCCAGGGGCTGCAGGGCGGAGAGACGGCCTCGGCCATCATGGAGCGCTGGAGCGATGCCCTGGACCGCTTCCTGGAGCAGCGCAGGAAGTACCTGATCTACCCCGAATAAGCGGGATCCGCTCCGGGGAAAAAAGAAGGGGCGCCTCCCGCCGTCAGGCGGGGAGTGCCCCAGGTGCAACCATCTGATGTCGGTATCGGCCGCACAGCGTACACCAATGGAAAGGAAGATGAACAGCCGCCCGGAAGAGGAAGCTTTCCGGCCCCCGACCGCCCTTCAAGGCATGCCGGCGGCACCTTCTGTGCCTGCGGCGGTTCCATGTCAACTCTGTCGACTTATCGCCCGCCCCCCCACCTACTTGAGCGAAAAAACCTCCCCAGGCGAAATAAACTCATTCGGTCTTCGGCTCCCCCTCACCCGCCCCGCAATGGCAGCGCCTTCTCTCAACCGGAACTATCGGAAAGTTAAGAGATTCCTCAAATAAAAAACCTCAACTTTGTTAGCGACCTGCCGATATCTCTACCAGCACCGGGACGTATACGTCCAACCTATCGATGAGGAGAAGGATATGAAGCAAGGCTACAGGTTCACCTTCCGAACCAAGATACTTCTGTTGGTCCTGGCCAGTTGCTGCGCCCTCGGGGCGCCGACAGGCTTGACCGTCATGAAGGAGTTCTACGATATCCTGTCCAGGTTCAACGGCACCTACAGGGAAGCGCTCTTTTCCGCCTCGGACAACCTCGCCAAGACCCAGGTGCAGAGCGCGGTGACCATGCTGCAAGGGGTAAGCGACCGGCAGCAGAAAGGCGAAATGACGCTTGATGAGGCCAAGAAACAGGGCGCGGACCTGCTGAGGAAGATGAAGTTCGGCAAGGACGGCTATTTCTGGGCCGACACCCCGGACGGCACCAACGTGGTGCTGCTCGGCAAGGACGCCGAGGGGAAAAACCGCTTCAACCTCAAGGACGCGAAGGGGAAGCTGCTGATCCAGGAGATCATCAAGCAGGGGATGCAGCCTGACGGCGGCTTCACCGATTATCACTTCCCCCCCCCGGGAAGCGACGTCCCTGCCGCGAAGCGGGGGTACTCGCTGTACTTCAAGCCGTTTGACTGGGTGGTCGGCACCGGCAGCTACGTCGACGACCTCGACCGGCAGGTCGCCAAAACGGCCGACGGAAACCGCCGGCAGATCATGGGAGGGGTGTACCTCGTGGTCGGCCTGACCGTGGCGATACTGGCCCTGATCTGCCTGGTCTCCGTACTGGTGGTGCGCCAGTTGATCGCCCACATAGGGACGGAGCCGGCCGAGCTTGCGGCGATCGCCGAGCAGGTGGCGGCGGGGGACCTCACGGTGCGTCTGGTTCCGGGCAAGACCGGGATTCACGAGGCGATGCGGCGCATGGTGGAGGCGCTGAGGGATGTCATGGAAAAGGTGAACCGCAGCGCCGAGGACGTATCCGCGGCGGCAAGGGAGCTGAACGAAAACGCGCGCCGGACGGCGGACGGGGCGCACGAGGTGGTGAACCAGGCCGGGACGGTTGCGGTCGCCAGCGAGGAGATGTCCTGCACCAGCAACGACATCGCACGCAACTGCCACTTGGCCGCCGACAGCTCCGGGCGTGCCAGCAGCACCGCGCATGACGGCGCGGCCATCGTCAGCGCGACGGTTCAGGGGATGAACAGGATCGCCGCCCACGTGCGGAACTCGGCGGGGGTGGTGGAGAGGCTCGGCACCCGCAGCGACCAGATAGGGGAGATCGTCGCCACCATCGAGGACATCGCCGACCAGACCAACCTGCTGGCTCTGAACGCCGCCATCGAGGCGGCACGTGCCGGCGAGCAGGGGCGGGGCTTCGCGGTGGTAGCCGACGAGGTCCGGGCGCTCGCGGAAAGGACGACCCGCGCCACCCGCGAGATAGGGGCGATGATAAAGAACATCCAGCAGGAGACCAAGCTTGCCGTGCGGGCCATGGAGGAGGGCGTGGAGGAGGTGGAGCGGGGGACCGGCGAGGCGGCCAAGTCCGGCGACGCGCTGGAGCAGATCCTGAACCAGATCAACGAGGTCACCGGCCAGATCAACCAGATCGCCACCGCGGCCGAGGAGCAGACCGCCACGACGCAGGAGATCACCAGCAACATCCACCAGATTTCCGATACGGTGCAGGCGAGCGCACGGAGTTCGCAGGATATCTCCGCCGCCTCCGAACAGCTCACCAGGCTTTCAGCGGAGATGCGGGGGATGGTGCAGAGGTTCAGGCTTTAAAACCCAATGGACAATTGACGATTGACGATTGACAACGAACTTCGTTCCACCAACCAATGCACCGACAACACGATTGACAACGAGGCCGCCCCAACGGGCGGCCTTTTCCGTGGCGGCCATCTTTTCTTCTTATCGTTCCTACGCTCCAGCGTGGGAACAGATCGCGGGACGCTCCCGCGTCCGGTCTTCATAACCATGGTTCTATGGATAGCAGCCTGTTGCTCACGCTGGAGCGCCAGGGGCTTTGCGTTCCCACGCTGGAGCGTAGGAACGATGAACACAATCTCCCCCTCCCCTTCAAGGGGAGGGCCGGGGTGGGGATGGGTGAAACCGGGACGCACAGCGGAAAATGGTCGTTAATTGGCAAATATTTTCGCTTGCGTGCGGGGTCGTGTATGATATTGGCTATGCCTGACTTCGACAACAAAACATCGGACAGCATCGTGGTACGACAGGACGTGCCGCTGGCCCCCTTCACCTCGTTCAGGATCGGGGGGGCCGCCCGCTTCTTCACCACGGCCGGAAGCCTCGACCAGCTGCGACAGTCATTGCTGTTCGCACGCAGGGAGGGACTCCCTTTCTGCATCCTGGGTGGGGGGACCAACCTGCTGATAAGCGACCAGGGGTTCGATGGAGTGGCGATCCGGATGCAACTGGAGGAGGTCCAGGTCTCCGGGAACAGGATCGAGGCGCAGGCGGGCGTCGACCTGATGGAGCTGATACGGCGCACTGCGGAACTCGGACTGTCGGGGATGGAGTCGCTGGCCGGGATACCGGGATCGGTCGGCGGAGCGGTTCGGGGGAATGCGGGGGCGTACGGAAGCTGCATGGCGGACGTGACTGAGAGGGTGCTCGCACTGCACGCGCAGAGCCTGGAACTCCTTTCCCTGGAACCCGGGGAATGCGCCTTCCAGTACCGCGACAGCCGGTTCAAGCGGGACCCGTCGCTGGTGGTGGTCTCGGCGCTGCTGTCACTCTCACCGGGGGACCCGGGCGAGGTCCGCCAGAAGATGGAGGCGACCGTAGCAAGACGGGAGGCGAGGCAGCTGCAGTGCGATCTGAGCGCCGGTTCCTTTTTCATGAACCCGGTGGTGACCGACCCCGAGCTGATCCGGAGATTCGAGACCGACCAGGGGGTGCGTTGCAGGGAGTGCAGGATTCCGGCGGGATGGCTCATCGACCAGGCAGGGTTACGCAGCACCAGGGTGGGAGGCGCCATGGTGAACCCGAGGCACGCCAACTACCTGGTCAACACCGGCGACGCCAGCGCCGAGGAGATGGTCCGGCTGGCCTCCCTGGTCAAGAGAAGGGTGCGGGACGAGCTGGGGGTCGTGCTCCGGGAGGAGGTAAGCTCCCTCGGCTTCACCTCCGAATCGCCCCGGGGGCAAGGTTGCTGAAGGCGGCAAAGGCCTGCTCCAGGTCCGCATATAGTCCCGGCACCCCCGACAGGTCCAGCCCCTCCTTGGCCGCCGTCTCCATCCGCAGCGCGATGGCGCGCATCGACTCGGCGCCGACGCTGGCCGCAGCCCCCTTGACGCTGTGGGAGTGGAGATAGATGTCGGGGACGTCCCCTTCCCCTATCGCCTCCTTCAGCTGCAGCATCAGCTTCGTGGTGCTGGCGATGTACTTGTCGACAAACATGCCGATGAAGTCTTCGCCCCCGAGACGGTTGGCAAGCCCCGCATAGTCGAAAACCGGCGGGGGGGCATCCTCGTCTCCGGCCGCCTCCCCTTCTCCCCTGGCCGGGACGACGCCGCTTTCCTGATCCTCGCCGGCGCTGCCGACGGCGTCTGCTGCGGCAACGCCCGGCTCCGGGAGCCAGCGCTGCAACACGTCACGCAGCTGCCTCAGATCGAATGGCTTGCTGAGGTAGTCGTCCATCCCCGCGTCCAGGCAGCGCTCACGGTCCCCGGCAATGGCGTTGGCGGTCAGCGCCACTATGGGAAGGCGCTCCTTCCCTTGCGCCGCCTCCATCTCGCGTATCGCCCTGGTGGCGGCAAAGCCGTCCACCTGCGGCATCTGGCAGTCCATGAAGATCAGGTCGTACCGCCCCTCACCGGCCGCCGCCATCGCCTCCTTGCCGTTCTCCGCTATTTCCACCCTGCAGCCGAGAAGGTCGAGCATGTGCCGCGCCACGTCCTGGTTCACCGGGTTATCCTCCGCGACCAGTATGCTCGCTTCGAAATACAGCTTAGGCTGCGGGACCGGTTCGCTCGCCTGCCGGACCAGGTCCTCCGGCAACGACGCTATCCCTTTCAGGGAGGCGGTGAACCAGAAGGTCGAGCCGGCGCCGTATTCGCTCTCCAGCCCCAGCTCTCCACCCATCAGCTCGGCCAGCTGCCTCGCTATGGCGAGCCCCAGACCGGTGCCGCCATAGGTACGGGTGGTGGAGTAGTCCGCCTGGGAGAAGCTCTCGAAGATATGCTGCCGTGCCTCCGGCCTGATGCCGATGCCGGAATCGACCACCTCGAAACGGACCAGGTCCCCCCCGCCCCGGCCGACCCTCAGCAGCACCTCCCCGTGGCTGGTGAACTTGACCGCATTCCCCAGGAGGTTCACCAGCACCTGGCGCAGCCGGACCGGATCCCCCTCGACGTGGCGCGGCACCCCGTCCGCCATCTGCAGGGACATCCCGACCCCCTTCCGCTGCGCCCCGTTCGAGAACATCTCCAGCACCTCGCGCATCATCCCGTGCAGGTCGAACGGGGCCGGCTGGAGTTCCATGCGCCCGGCCTCGATCTTGGAGAAGTCGAGGATGTCGTTGATGATGGAAAGAAGCGACTCGCCCGAGCTGCGCACCGCCTCGGCGAAGCGGCGCTGGTCCCCGGCGAGCCCGCTCTCAAGGAGGAGGCTCACCATGCCGAGCACCCCGTTCATCGGGGTGCGGATCTCGTGGCTCATGTTGGCCAGAAACTGCGATTTCGCCACACTGGCGGCCTCCGCAGCATCCTTTGAGACCCGCAGTTGGACCACCGTCTCGCTCAGTTCCTCGTTTGCCTCGCGCAGCTGCATGGTCCGGCTCTGCACCACCTCCTCGAGCTCGACGCGGTGGGCCTCCAGCTTCTGATCCCGCTCCTGGATCTGCACCAGCATCTCGTTGAAGCCGTCGATCAGGGTGCCCAGTTCGTCGTTCCCTTCCTTCCTGGCTCGCAGCGAATAGCTCTTGTTCTTCGCTACCGCCTCGATGACCTGGGCGAGGTTCATGATCGGCCCGGAGATGAGGCGCTGCAGCATGGCGGCGAGGAAAAAGACCAGCAGCAGTGCGCCCACCATGATACACGCCACCAGGATGAAGAAACGGGTGAGCCGCCCGGCGAGGTCGCGAGAGTCCGAGCGGATCACGACCGTGCCGATCTGCTGCCCGTCGAGCACGACGGGCGCTACGCCGTAGATGTCGTTGCCGACGGCGAAGTGGGAACCGGACCTCTTCAGTTCCGCCGCCAGCTTGCCGTCGTGTATGCGGATTTTTTCGCCGGAACCTTCCAGGAAGGGGAGCTGCCGCAGTTCCACCCCTGCGGCGAGGTAGCTCGCCAGGACGGAACCGTCTTTCAGCGTCACGAGTGCTGCGGTAATGTCCGGCTTCGCCCGCAACCCGAGGAGGGTTTCGACGGCCGATTTCCCGTCGTTGAATGCGACGGCGGCAGAGGTGTTGTGCCCCACCATCTTGGCAAGCGCGGCGAGTTCGGTCCGCGCCTCGCTTCGGAACATCGTCGCCTCGTTGACCACGAAAGCGGCCGACACCACCGCCAGCACGATGCTGTTGGTAAGGACCAGGATGGCGATAAGCTTGCGCCTGATGGAAAGGTCGCGGAAACTAGCTAGCATGATTGCCCTTTATGCAAAGAGATACCTACCTGCTTTGTCGGCTTTTCCGGAGATAACTTGAGCGGCAAAGCAATCGCGCAGGTGATATTCAGCGCACTGCGGCAGGTGCGGAAGGCGGTGGGGCGCCGGTTTGCGGCGGGAGGGCGGGAGACGACGGCGCGAAAGGGTCGCGCCGCCCGGGGAGAGGAGCGGTGGGAAGCACGCTGGGGGTGACGGGTCAGGTAGAGGGCGCGATGATGTTGATCCAGTTCGCCTGCCGCTCCGTGAGGCCATCGAACATGACGCCGGTTCCCGGGATGCTGCGGCAGCTCCCCCATTCGATGTTCCAGCAGACGACGGCCATGATCGGCGCTTCTCCCGCCTGTTCCGCGAAGGAGAGCCGCACCGGGGCCCCCTTGGGGAGCGGCCGGGTGGTGTGCACGAAAGCGCCGCCTTGTGAAATATTGACGGTAAAGCTCTTGACCGCTTCGGCATCTGGGCCGTCGCTTGCGAAGATGAGCACGGAGAGATAGCAGTCCTTGCGGTTGAACCTGCGCAGGGACCTGGCCGCGAACGGCTTGCACCTGCTTTCGATGAAGTAGGAAAGTCCCGCCTCCACGTTGCTGGAGAAGGACTGCTCGAGCGGGCTTAGGCTCATGCACTTCAGCCTGGTGTCCCACTTCACCCGCAACGTGGGGTAGAGGTTGATGCAATCGTAGGCGATGGATTTCTCTTCTTGGCTGCTGCGCACCAGCGTCAGGAGATCGATCAAGAGGCCGCTGTAGGCAGCGTCGATCGACATGTGCAGCATCTCCCTGAAGGAAGCCGCCGTATGGTAGGAAACCCCGACCCTGTCCAGCGCCTGCCGGTAAGCGTCCCTCGCCTCTGCCTCGTTCACCACCATCAATAACCTGGTTTCTTCCATGACACCCTCTGGACCGTGAAACTGGAATCAAAGGCGCCCGGGACGCGGGCCCCGGGCACGAGATAAACAGCGCTGGTCAAAACGCATGGATCATCACTTCGAGTAGCGCGACAGGGTTTGCTGCAGACTCTTCGTGGTGGCAGACTTCGTGCCCGCCTTGCCGGCCAGGATGTCGGTCGCGGGGATCGCCCCTCCGTAATAGGCCGCGTTCGCGTCGTCGTCGACCAGCAATGCCGCCCCTTCCAGCGACACGCCGGCGAACAGGCCGCGGCTGCGCGAGTAGGAGAGAATCTCGCTCTTTAGCTTCACGTCGGTCGCCGCGCTCGCCTTGCGTCCGACCGGCCCGGCGGCGACTGCGGCATCGGCGCCGAGGGTGAACTTCCCTTTCGTCAGCTTTTCCACGTCCTTCAGCTCCTTGAACACCAGGATCAGGTCGGTGGAACTCCCTCCCACCTGCCAGCCGACGCTCCCGCCGGTGATGCTCACGAAGATCGGGTCGCTCCAGACCCCGCTCTCCTCGTGCACCGAAAGGACCCCGGTCCCGTGCCGGCCGCCGACGATGAATGCCCCCTTGATCACCCCCGGTATGATGGCGATCGCCTTGGCATCCTTCAGCAGTGCCGGAGGGATCCCCTTCTCGGGTATCTTCATGATCTTCTTCAGGACAGCCGCCGACTCCTGGACCTTCTTGGTCTCATCCTTGGCGAGGACGGCACTGGCCCAGACACCGACCAGCATGACGGCGATCACCGCGATCGAGATGCCTCTACCGATTCTCATGGTGTACCTCCTTTGATTGGTCCGGCCCCGGCGACGCTTCCCGGATTTCCGGAGTGGGTTGCATCACCTTCTTTTCCTGCGGCGCCCGTCCTGGTCACCCAGGATGTAGCCGGTCAGCGCGCCCGCCGCCCCGCCGAGCGCCGCTCCTACGGCGGGCCTGCCGCCGGATATTCCGCCGAGCAGAGCGCCCCCGGCGGCGCCAATGGCCCCGCCGCTCAAGGTGCTCTGCTCCTGCCTGGACATTCCGGTGCAAGCGGACAAGGTAACTGCCAACAGCACGATCAAAAGATATAGTGACGATCTCATCGACGATCCTCCTCTTGAGTGACCTAAAGGTGAGTAAGCTACTGTTCCCTGAAAGGCTGGTCCGCAATCCCCGCTTTGAGCCTCGGCCTGACCACCTCGGACCAAATCACCCTCATCACGGGGAGGTCGAGGTCGTCCGGGTTCTGGCGGTAGTAGCCGTCGACCTGCTCGATTATGCTGCTCATGGGAACGCCGCGCAGCCCGTCGCCCAGCTTGGCCACGAAATCCTTCCTCAGCAGTTCCGGGTGACGCTGTATGACGTGTTCTTCTATGGTCACCACGTGCCCTACCCCCCAGATGAAGGCGATCTTGCTGTCGGGCTGCATGGTCTGCCAGGTCTCACCGGTCAAGACAGGCATCTCCTGCAGCACCTTCTGGGTATCGACCACAGCCGCCTCGTCGGCGGCAACGGCTTTGCCGACCACAACCCAGCCGGCGAGCAGAATCAGGATGCAGCAAATCCTCGTGATATTCGTCATCTTCATGCCTGCACCTCCATCAATGATTAAATTTGACTCATTATAGATACCACACAGGCATTTCTTGTCAATCTCTGCGCGGCGAAGAAGGCCAGCGACAAGCGGCTTTGAACGGCGTCTACAGGCAGGAACCACTCTCTCGAAGGGGTCGGTCTGGCCGCTCCCGACCAATGAGAGAAAACCAGCGCAGGGTAGGAGCGGCATTCCTGCCGCGATCAGAGATAGTGGAGCAGGGAGAGCATGGCTTAGCTATGCGGATAAGTTTGGCAGAGTTGTGGGAGAAGCGTGGCTGAGATACAGGGAGAACGGAGCAAGGAAAACGGATTGGGTTGTACGGAGGGATGCGTAGGCAGTGGCGCCGAAAGCAAGGCACAAAAAAAGTCCCGGATCGCTCCGGGACTTCCTTTAAACCTATGACCGGATCTGGTTAGACCCTGGACACGTTAGCAGCCTGAAGCCCTTTCGGGCCTTTGACCACTTCAAAGCTGACGCTATCGCCTTCTGCAAGGGATTTGAAGCCGTCGCCGGTGATGGCGGAAAAGTGGCAGAATACGTCGTCGCCGTTTTCCTGCTCGATGAAACCAAACCCCTTGCTGTCGTTAAACCATTTGACCGTACCATTTACCATTTACTTTACCTTCTCCTGATGCTTTCTTCTTTTGATTTTTCCGGGGGAACCCCGGAACTTCGGACACCTTAACAGCTTGCTTTGCACAAAGCAAGCAATTTAAATTACCTGGTGTGTGCCGATCTCGCGCCGGAGCAAACCTTCCTCTTCAGGGGGAGGGTCGGGATCACTGCCGCTCAGTTAAGGAACTTGAGCCCTAGCTCTCTTTGACAAAGCGGTCCCCGCCCCCGGAGGGGGAGGGTCAGTAGGGGCGAATAATCATTCGCCCCTACTCCGGTTCTTCGCTGAAGCCGCTAGTCTTCCCCCCTCCCAACCTCCCCCCGCTGGGGGGAGGAGTTCGGTAACCAGTGCGCTACGGCGGCGTCAGGTTGACGGTGAAGTCTACGCCGTTTATGGTCAAAGTCGTCGTTGCCGGGCTCAGGACGGTGCTGCGAAGGTTCCTGACGAAGATGATCCTGCCGTTCAGCACCGGGACGGTCTGCGTCACGTTGGTGAAGGTGGTGGCGTTCAGGCTGGCATCGCTGATGGAGTACAGGGCATTGCCGCTGTTGAGCGAGTCCTTGATGCTTATCACGTGCGTGCCGATGGTGCCGTCAAAGCTGATGACGGTGGCCTGGGCCTGCATGGAGGTGCCGATCTGGATCGGTGTGGTGAAGACAAGCGTGTTCACCAGTTGCGTGGTGCTGATGAAGGTGCCGTTCACGTTTCCTATGCTGAGGGTGGAAGTCGTCGCGGCCCCGAGGCTGCTCGAAGAGGTATGGGTCACCGTGACCTTGTCGCCGTTCTTCACGGTGCCTGCGGAGGCGGTCGCGGCCACGGAATTGATGGAATACTTGCTGTTGCTGCCGACGGAACCGGTGACGCTGATGGGGCTGGAATCCGCAGTCAGCCCCGAGACGGCGATGGGATCGGAAGTGACCTCAGTGCTGACGGCGGTGCCGGTCTTGGACGGGAAGGAAAACCGATCCGGAGTAGTGGGAAGCCTTTCGAATTCCGGGAACCACTCCACGTCGCCGCATCCGGCCATGAAAAGCGCCAGAAGGATGCACGTTACCTGAAGAAGCGATGCCGCTGCGCGGCTTGCACTGGAAGATCTTTTCATGACACCTGTCCCCGTTACCTTCGCTGGAATTTCTGGATACTATCCCAAAGCGCTCGGTCTGACAAGTTGAATGGGAAACGCGGGGAAGGCCCCCCGGGGGTGAACGCAAAAAAACCGCGCCTCTCCAAACGGCGCGGTTTCGTGTTTTGTGAAGGTCGGGTTAAAGCCCCAGGAAGCTGTTGATGGCCTTCTGCACCTCTGATATGGAAACCGATGCACCGCCGTCAGTATCCACGCACGCGGCAGGCACCTTGAGGCCGAGGAACATGTTTATGGCGGACTGCACCTCGGCGATGGAGACGCCGCCGATGCCGTCGCAGTCTCCCGGTTTCAGAACGCTCTTCGCCGCGCTGCACGAGGCCGTTGTGCCGTTAAATTCACCGGCGCAGGACCAGTTCCAGGGGCCGCTCCCGGTCACGGAACTGGCAGTCCCACTCTGGCAGAGGTTGGTGGTCGGGGCGGTCGAGAGGCTATTCCCATTGCTGCTGCCGCAGACGCCGTTATCGGCGACCTCGATGACGACCGCTGCACTCTGCGCATCGGAAATGTTCCCGGAGGCATCCCTGGTCCAGGCGTAGGCGGTCCTGGCACCTCCAGCACTGAAGGTGAATGAGGCAGGAACGGTGCTCCAGGCGGCAGAGAGAGAGGGGACGGCGCTGCTTTCCGTGATTAGGTACCCGCTCACCGCATCGTCATCGGTAGCCGTGAAGGTCGTTACCGAGACGGACAGCGAAGTAGCGGTCGCAGGCATGGCGAAGGCAGTAATCTGCGGTTTAGTTGTGTCCGTCCACTTGATTTTGATGCTGGCCGGCTTGTAGTTCGACACGTTCCCCGTAGCATCTTTGGCCCACGCATAGAGGTACTTCGTGGTTTCCACTCCCGGTTTGATGCCCGAGAAGGTATAGCTAGTGGGCGCGGTGCTGCTCCATGAGGCAGAGGCAGAAGGCGTTGGTGTATAAGATGTGTTCAAAAGATACCCCGTCACCCCGACGTTGTCGGTTGCGGTGAACGTAGTCACCGGCACGGTCAGGCTCGAACTGGTGGTGGGGATGCTGAACTCGCTGACCACCGGTTTGGTCGTGTCGTTCAGGGTGATGGTGGTGGTCGCCGGGAAGCCAAGCGAGACGTTCCCCGCCGCATCCTTGGCCCAGACGTAAGCGGTTCGCTGCACAGGTGTGGCATCGGGTATCCCGCCGGCAAAGGTGAAACTCGACCATGTGCTGCGCCATCCGGTAGCCGAGGCGGACGGAACCGAATCCGATTCGGTGATCAGGTACCCGGCGATGCTGCCTGAATCGTCCTTGGCGGTCAGGGACGATACCGCCACGGTCAGGCTGGTCGCAGTCTCCGGGAAGGCAAACGACGTCACCGTGGGTGGAGTATCCACCGCAGCAACAAAGGAAAACAAGACATCAGCGTCTTTGACTGTGACGCTCTGGGACTTCGGCGTGAACAGGTAGCCTGGTTTGGATGGGGTTACGGCGTAGGTACCGTTTATCAGGGAACCAGTACTATAGTTGCCGCTGTCATCGGCCGTCACGACCGAACCGCCGTAAGATATGGTCGCCCCTCCGACACCGGCGTTACCGCTAATTCGGTAATCGTCGGAGCAGGTGACGTTCAAGGTCAACGGTTGACTGTCCACACTTACCGGAAGAGGCGAAGATTCCGTCATCGTTGCATAGAACGTGGAGGAACCGCAGCCCGTCGGCGTACCGGAGATCGTCGCGCCGTTGAGCGCAAGCCCCGCAGGCAGGCTCCCGGACTTCACCTTCCATGAGTATGGAGCTACACCGCCGCCTCCGCTCAGCACGGCGCTGTAGGCGGCTTTCTGCAGGGCGCCCGGAAGCGTGGTGGTGGCAATGGCAACTTTTTCGTAGATCCGTATGGATAATTTCCGTGTTGCTATCATCGGGGGGACGGACTGATCCGTAACGCTGAAAGTAAGATTGGACTCACCTGCCTCGGATGGTGTGCCTGAAATTGTGCCCAAAGAACTCATGGAAAGTTCCGCAGGGAGGGTGCCGGTATAGCTGATCTCGCGGGCTCCTGTTCCACCGGACACCATGATGCTGTCGGGGAGGTTTCCGGTGGGGAGGGCGACACGATAGTAGGTGGAACCGACATAACCATACGCGAGCGCCTGATTGGTGATGGTGAGCGGATCAGCCGATCTGAGAATTAACGTGTTACTGTACGCGGAGGTGCCGTCCAGATCCGTGACTTTGAAAGATATTCCGTAGGGTCCCGCTGCCGTGTCGGTCTGGCCAGTGATGGTACCGTCGGAATTAAAAGTGAGCCCAGAAATGGGGAGTGTTACATTATTGTTTATGCTCCACGTGTATGGTTGCCTCCCGCCGGTTGCAGTTAACCCGCCTAAATAAGGAACCCCCACTACCACAGTGGCTAATTCCTGGGTCGTCACCTCAAGTGCAAACGCCTCCGCCGAGACGGAAAGAACAATCACCAACAGCAACAGTATCTGTGCCAGCCACCTTCCCATTACAGTTCTCCCACATTCAATGCATGTCAAACAATCCGTGTCAGAGGAGCCATATCATACTAGAATTCGCACAGATAGGAAACTTCCGATTGCGCAAATTATCACGACTTTACTTCCAGATCACTACTTTTTTGTACTGAAACCAGCTTTGCCCCGGTTTGGCCTTTGCAATCGGCTCCCCCTCCCCTTCGGGAAAGGGTCGGGGTGAGGGCGCTGATCGCGGCAGGAATGCCGCTCCTACAGTAGCGCTTGTCATACCTGAACATTCCCAGCTCCCTACAACTCTCCCTCGCCCCCTGGGAGAGGGTCGGGGTGAGGGCGTCGCCCCCTGCTCAACTGTCTCACTTCGTGGCACTGCCCTCACCCGCCCTTCGGGCACCCTCTCCCGGAGGGCGAGGGTTTAGTTCATCACAAGTGAGCTATCTTCAGTTTAAGATGAAAATGAAAAAGGCCGCTGAACCTCGGGATTCCCCCACAGGTTCAACGGCCTTGTCCGTATGCGCTGCGGTTATCGCCCCGCCGCGTCGGTTGTGACTGAGAGTGCTATCCTTGCTAGCCGCTGGATAACTCGCTCAACACCTCGCGCAGCGTGGAGAGCTTGTACGGTTTCTGGATGAAGCCGGCGAGCCCCTTGCCGACAAACTTGTGGGTCACCTCCTGTTCGGTGAAACCGCTCGACATGATGACCTTCACTTCCGGGTTCACCTCGCGCAGGGCACGGAAGCACTGCTCCCCGTCCATGTGCGGCATGGTGAGGTCGAGAATGACCAGGGTGATGTCGCTGCGGCTCTGGTAAGTTTCCAGCGCGCGCCTGCCGTCCTCGGCCGTCACCACCTCGAACCCCAGTTCCTTCAGCATCTCGCTTCCCAGCGCGCGGATGGTTTCCTCGTCGTCCACCAGTAGGACGGTCCCGCTCCCCTGCCAGTGTCTGCCGTTTCTTTCCTCGTCCTTGAACAGCTCCGCTGGCATGGTCCCGGCCGGGAAGAGGATCTTGAAGCTGGTCCCCTTGCCCGGTTCGCTGTAGACCTTGATCGCCCCCTTGTGGCCGCGGACTATGCCGAGAACCGCCGCCATACCGAGCCCCCTCCCCGTGAACTTGGTGGTGAAGAAGGGATCGAATATTCTGGTCACGGTCTCCCTGTCCATGCCGCAACCGGTGTCGGCGATCTCGATGTAGACGTAGAGCCCGGCTGGGATGGGGTCGGAGAGCCAGGCGCTTCTCAGGTAGGAATCGCTGCACTCCATGCAGCCGGTGGTGATGGAGATAACCCCGCTCTTGTCGCCGATGGCCTCCGAGGCGTTGATGACCAGGTTCATCACGATCTGCCGGATCTGCGTGGCGTCCGCGGTCATGGCCGGGAGGGGGCGCTGCAGGTTGTAGCGCAAGAGCGCCTTCTTGGAGATGGAGACGTCCAGCATGTGACCCATCTCCTCCACCAGCCGGTTCAGGTCGAGTTCCTCGATGAGGAAGCGCCCCTTCCCCGAGTAGGCGAGCATCTGCCGGGCGAGGTCCGAGGCGCGGGCCGCCGCCGTCTCGATCCGGTGCAGGTTCTCGACCGCCGGAGACTCCGGTTTCAGCCGCATCAGGGCGAGATCGGCGTTTCCCACGATGGCGGTGAGGATGTTGTTGAAATCGTGGGCGATCCCCCCCGCCAGGACCCCGAGGCTTTCCAGCTTCTGGGTGTGGAGCATCTGTTTTTCCAGCTTCAGGCGTTCCTCTTCCGACTGTTTTCGCTCCGTGATGTCCCGGGCGGACAGGACCACCTGGGTCGAGGAGACTGGGGTGACATTTCCGGTGAACCAGAACTCATCGCCGCCGATGGTCAGCGAGTAATCGACGGAGACGGTCTTGCCGGCAGAGAGCGCCTTATGGATCGTGGCAAGGAACAATTCCGCATTTTCTTCGGGGAAGATTTCGTGGAGCCGCCTTCCAAGGAGTTCGTCGGGCGGGCGGTACAGCTTGTTGGTACTGGTGGGGGCGATCTCGAGGCATCGCCCCTCGGCGTCAAGGATGATGATCACGTCGGTCAGGGAGGCGAAGATGGAGCGGAGCTTTATTTCCGATGCCGCCAGGGCCTCCTCGGCGTGCTTTCGCTCGGCCACCTCCGTTTGCAGCCTCGCGTTCGATGCCGAGAGTTCCCGCGTTCTTTCCTCCACCATCAGCTTCAGGATGATGGGCTGGCGGGTAAGCCACCAGGCAGCCAGGGCAGCGAGCGAACTGGCCAGCAGGACGAGGAGGAACTCGGCCAGGACCACCTTCCTGGAGTACCATCCACCGACCGGCTCGACGGAGAGCGTCCACTCCCCGTTGGGGACCGCGATCCTCTGGCTCATCGGATCCGACAACGGCTTCCCCACCGCCCAGAACACCTCCTTTTTCTCGGTGTCCGGATGGATGCGGGAGATCTCGTAGTTGTAATCCTTCTGCAGCATCCCCTGGACGTTGACCGACTTGAGGAACTCCTCCATGCGGATCAGGGCGATGCTGAACCCCCAGAACCTCTCGCTGCCGTCCCGGTTCCGCAGGAAAACAGGGAGCCGCCCGATGGCCGCCTTTCCCCCCTGGACGAGTTCGAAGGGGCCAGCCAGCGTGAGGCGCCTGGTCCGCAGGGCAAGGATCGCCTCCTTGTTCCTCGTGGTGTCATCGAGGAGGTTGTGACCGATCGCCTTCTCGTTCCCCTTGAGCGGGACTATCTGGGATATCACCCCGTTGGGTGCGATCTGGAGGCTGCTGATCCCGTGGTAGAGATCGAGCATCTCTTTTGCCAGCTGCGGGAAGTTGTCGATGCTGCCGTTACCCTGCCGGATCACGGCGGCGAGCGCGTAGGTGGATGAAAGGGAGAGGTTGAGGTTGTCCTGGATTTCGTGGGCGGCCTGGATGGTGAGGTCGGCGACCTCCTGCCTGCGCGCCTGGATGCGGTTCGTTTCGAACAGCACCATCGTGGTCCCGATGACCATCACGGCGGCGAGGAAAGCGGCAAGCGTGGCGCTCCAGACACGGAGCATGCTGTCGGGGGGCGGATCGGACTCTTTTTCACCTGGCTTCAGCATCGGAATGCACCTTGCTCAAACGGTTAAGGGTCGTTTCAGGTTGTGGATACCTCAAAACACGCCCATTGTGCAAGATAATTCATGCTGCGATGCCGCAGACAAGGTTGAGGTTGAGGTTGAGNNTCCAGGATGGTGGCCGGATGCGGCGGGCAGCCCGGGATGTAGAGATCGACCGGGAGCATCCCCTGCACCCCGTCGTGCGCCTCCGGGGAGCCGATGTAGGGGCCGCCGTTGATGGCGCAGGCGCCGCAGGCGACCACCAGTTTCGGGGCGGGAATCGCCTCGTAGGTCATGAGGAGCGCCTCGCGCATGTGCTCGGTCACCGGCCCCGTCACCCAGAGTGCGTCCGCGTGCCTTGGGCTCGCCACGAACTGGATGCCGAAGCGCCCGAGGTCCCAGCCGATGGTGGAAAGGACGTTGGTGTCCGCCTCGCAGGCGTTGCATCCGCCGGCGACCACGGAACGGAACTTGAGGGAGCGCCCGAACAGGGAGAGCATCTTCGCCTCCAGCGCCTGGGCCAGGCGGTGTTCCTCTCCCGTCTTCACCACGAGTTCCTCGCGGCTGTTCACCGCCAGCCTGTGGTCCCTGCTGTAGGCTATGCCGCCGTGCGGGCAGACGCCGGCGCACTCGGCGCAGAAGAGGCACTTGCCGAGGTCGACGGAGAGTTCGGGGGAGCAGCCGATGGCCTCCACCGGGCAGGCGTCGGCACAAAGGCGGCAATCGGCCGGGCAGACGGAGCCGTTCAACTCCGGGTAGCCGCGGAAGCGCTCCGGCAGGACGATCGGCTCTTTCGGGTATGCCATGGTGCGGTGCCCCTGCTTGCAGCGGGCGATTATGGCCTTGAACATGATGCGACTCCTGTGTTGATGAAAACCTTTGCTAGCCGAGAGTTCCCGCCCATTCCCCCTCGCCCTCCGGGAGAGGGCCGGGGTGAGGGCGCTTCCCTCTGCAACTCTCTTCCTTCGTGGCAACGCCCTCACCCGGCCTTCGGCCACCCTCTCCCGGAGGGCGAGGGTATACCTCCCTCTCCTTGCGGGAGGAGCTGGCTACAGATCGAACCCGCAGTAGGAGAGGTTGAAGCTCTTGTTGCAGAGCGGGAAGTCGGAGATCTGCTGCTTCCTGAGCGCCATGGCGAGCCCGCTCCAGTTGTGGAAGGAGGGATCGGTGACCTTGTAGCGCTCGAAGTTGCCGCTNNGACTTTTCCATCTCCAGCCAGCGGACCAGCGTGCGGCCGTAGACGTCCCCGCTCTTCGCCGTCTCCACCGGGATCTGGCTCATGTTGTAGATGCCGAAGGGGTGGTCGCGCCTGATGTCGCGGTTGAGCCCGCTGGCCCGGGCGGCCGGCCCCACCAGCCCGAGNNTCACCCCGCCCGGCATCACCAGTCCGCGGCCGAACCTGCTGCCGCAAAGCTCGGCGCTCATGTTGAGGAAGTCGCCGCGGATCCTGCCGCAGAACGAGGCGGTGGGGAGGTACCCCACGTCCCCCGCTATGGCCCCGAGATCCCCGGTATGGTTCGCCAGGCGCTCCAGCTCCAGCGCGATCCCCCTGATGGCTTGGGCGCGCGCCGGGACCCGGGCGCCCGCCAACCCCTCGACGATCATGGCGTAGGCGGTGCCGTGGCCGATGGTGGTATCGCCGGCGACGGTCTCCATCATCTTCAGCGCCCTGCTCCCGGGCTTACCAAGGATCATCCGCTCCAGGCCGCGGTGCTGGTAGCCGAGCGAGATCTCCAGGTGCAGCACCTCCTCGCCGAAGCACTGGAAGCGGAAATGCCCCGGCTCGATGATCCCGGCGTGCACCGGGCCTACGGCAACCTCGTGCACCTCTTCGCCTGCGACCCGGTAGAAATCCATGATTCCGATCTTCCCCGGGGCGGCGTCACCCGGTCGCGCGGCAAAAGGGCGCTGGAAGCGGACCGGCTTGGCCCAGGGGTGCCCCTCGAAGGAGATCCCGAACTGCTCCGCCATCTCGCGCTCGAAGAGGTGCAGCTGCGGCGCCTCGGGCGTGAGGGAGGGGAAGCTCCCGCCGGTCACCAGCGTGCTCATGATCCCTATGGTCGCGTGGCTCTTGAAGGAAAGAAGACAGTAGATGCGGACGTCTTCCCCCTCGGGTGCGCCGAAGTAAGAGACGACGCGCCATCCTCCCTCCAGCGCCGAAAAAAGGGCCTCGCAGAACTTCTCCCCCGTATGCAGCGGGATCTCCTGCCGCGACACGACGCTCCCGTTCTGGGTAAAGATCATGGTCGGGGTCATGCGTCACCTCCCAGCATCCCGGCCGCCTGGTGCAGGATCTCCTGCAGGGGGGCCGGTATCCAGAGCCCGAGCATCAGCACCAACCCCATCAGGACCAGCGGGGGGAGGACCGTGTGGATGGTGTCGCGGTACGGGCTCCTGTCGATGTCGGCCGGTATCTCCCCGAGGACCACCGGGAGGACCGTCGACGCCATGCCGATGAAGATCAGGGCGAGGAAGGTGAGGAAGAGCCCCCCGGTCCAGTAGTTCTGCTGCACGAAGGCCGAGCTGACGATGAGGAACTCGCTGACGAAGGGGGCGAAGGGGGGCGACCCGGTGATGGCGAGGAAGGCCGCCAGGAAGAGCGCGCCCGACCACGGGGTGCGCCTCAGCGCCCCGCGCACGTGCTGGGTGCTCTTCGAGTTGTAGGCGCGGTGGATGTTGCCGCAGGCAAGGAAAAGGACCCCCTTGGTGAGGGAGTTGTTGATCATGTGCAGGAGCCCCGCGAAGAGCGCACCCTTCCCCAGCCCGAGCGCCACGGTGATGATCCCGATATGCTCGACGCTGGAGTAGGCGAGCATCCTCTTGAAGTCGCTCTGCCTGGCCATGAAGACGGCGGCGAACGCCATGGAGATGAGCCCCATGACGAGGAGCACCTGCTGGAAGAGCGCCCCCTCGGAGGAGGCGACGGCGATCTGGTAGACCCGCAGGAGNNGCCTCGCCGTAGGCGTCCGGCTTCCAGGTGTGCAGCGGCGCGAGCCCCATCTTGGAGCCGAAGCCGACCAAGAGGAAGATGAAGGCGGCGTGGCGCCAGCCGGGATGCAGGTGCGCGGCGTTGGAGATCAAGGTCGGCAGCAGGAGCGTCACGTCCTGCTTCGCCACGATGGTCGAGTAGGCGAGGAAGAAGAGCCCGAGAAGCGCTATGGCGATCCCGACCGAGCAGATCAGGAGGTACTTCCAGGTCGCCTCGATGGAGCGGGCGTTGTGGTTGAAGTAGATGAGCGGCGCCATGGTGAGGGTGGTCGCCTCGAGCGCGATCCAGAGGAGCCCCAGGTGCTGCGAGATGGATACCAGCGTCATGGCCGAGAGGCAGACGAGAAGTGCGGCGCAGAGGACCCGGTTCTGACGCCTGCGGCGGTAGTTCAGGTACCCCACCGCGTAGAAGGCGCAGACGGTGAAGAGGATGCTGTTGCCGATCAGGGTGAGCTTCCCGAGCGGGTCGAGGAGAATCCAGCCGGCCGGCGAAGCGGCGGGCGTCTTGGTGAGGAGCGCCGCCGTCATGGCGAGGTGCGCCACGGCGAAGACCGGCAGGACGAAGGAGCGCCTGCGGTTGTCGGGGACCAGCCAGGCGATGACGGCGCCCAGCAGCGGGAAAAGGACGATGGCCCACATCATATGGTTATTCCTCTCTCAGGGCGCTCAGCCTCGAGGTGTCGATGCTCGAGAACTCGCGGCTGATGTGGTTGATGACGATCCCCATGACGAAGACGCCGACCAGGAGGTCGAGAAGGGCCCCCGCCTCCACCATGACCGGCATGGCGTCGGCGAGCAGGAGCCCGAAGATGAAGATCCCGTTCTCCATCAGGAGGTAGCCTATGACCTGCGAGATCGCCTTCCTTCTTCCCATCAGCACCAGGAAGCCGCACATGAGCGTCGCGATGGAGGCGGGGACCACCAGGAGCCCCTCGTGCTCGGGCGAAAGCGGGAGCTTGGCGGCGAAGATGAAGGCGAGCGAGGTGAAGAGCGCCCCCAGGACCAGCGACGGGATGTAGCCGATGAAGGGCTCGAACTCCCGCTCGATCTCCGCCTTCTTGATGGCGCGGATGATGAGAAGCGGTATCACCGCCCCCTTGGCCAGGATGATGCTGACCACGATAAGGGCGAGGTGCCAGGAGAACGGGTGCACGATCGCCGGGAGGACGCCGAGGATCACCCCCTGCAGGGCGACGGCGCGCACCGAGAAGGCGAGCCGGCTGGTGCCGAGGACGGCGAAGTTCAAAAGGAGGCAGAGGACGAGAAGTTGGTCGGCCAGGGAGTTCATCGTTTCACCTCACTACCAGTACCAGGGAAAAGGCGGTCAGTATCAGGGCCGCCACCAAAAGCTGCGGCACGCGGATCAGCCTCAGGCGCGCCATCACCGACTCAACGACGCCGATGGCGACGGCGAGCGCCAGCATGGAGCACGCGAAGAGGAGCCAGTCGAGATAGCTGTTGCCGAGCGCGAAGGGGATGGCGACGTTGACGAAGACGGCCCCCAGCAGATAGAGCTTCAGCGCCGCGCCGTACAGGATGCAGCCGAAGTACGGTCCGCTGTGGTCGAGCACCATCACCTCGTGGATCATGGTGAGTTCCAGGTGCGTGTTCGGGTCGTCGAACGGTATGCGGCAGTTCTCCGCCAGAAGGACCACGAAGAGCCCGGCCAGAAGGAGCAGCAGCGAGGCGCCGGTGGCGAACCAGACGGAGAGCGTCACGTGCCGCAGCATCGTGGTCAGGCTCATGGTCCCGGAGAGCCTGGTCAGCGTGATCAGGGCGAAGAAGAGGGTCGGCTCGGCGAGGCAGGAGAAGGTGACCTCGCGGGCCGCCCCCATCCCCTCGAAGCTCGACCCGGTGTCGAGAGCGGCGACGGTGGTGAAGAAGCGCCCCAGCGCGAAGAGGTAGGCGAAGAGGATCATGTCCCCCTCGAAGGAGATCGGGGCCGCATGCCGGCCGAGCGGCACCAGGAAGGCCGCAAGGAGCGTCGCCGCCAGGGTGATCACCGGGCCGGCCCGGAAGAGCCAGGTCGTGGTGTCGCTGAAGACCACGCCCTTCCTCATCAGCCGCCCGAGATCGTAGTAGGGCTGCAGGAAGGGAGCGCCCACCCTCCCCGCAAAGGCCGCCTTGGTCTTGCCGATCACCCCCAGAAGGAGGGGCGGCATGGCCAGCACCAGGACAACGTGTAAGAGCATATCGGTCATCTCGGTCTCCTGTGGTCCGAGGCTAGTGAACCCAAAGCATAAGCAGCAAAAGGGTTACGAATATATACAGGATGTAGACCTGCATCAGGCCGTGCTGGATCCTCATGACGAAGGCGCAGGCGATGCCGGCCAGGTTCACGGCCGGCAGCACCAGCCGGTGCAGCACGGTCTCCTCCGGCAGGTAGCCAAGGCGCGCGGCAGCCGGGGCGACACCGGAGATGGCGTCCGCCTTGATCCGGAAACGGATCAGGGGAGTCGCCAGCGAGCCGAAGAACGCACCGAAGGAACTCGCGGTATACTGCATGCTGGCCGCGGGGCGAAGGTAGCCGCAACCCCAGGTCGGTCCGCTCCCGGAGGGAAGCGTCCTCCCCTTCCCCCTCAGCACCAGGAAGATGGAGAGCGAGAGTACCATGATGCTCCCCCCTGCCGCCGCGAACCAGAGCGGGGGGATAGGGAGCGCCGCGGGGACGAAACCGACCGGCAAAATCCCCTGCAGCGCCGGGTTCACCAGCGCCAGGAAGAGCTGCGGGAAGAGCCCCCCGGTCAGGCAGAGCGCGGCCAAAAGCGCCATGGGCGCCAGCATGGAGAAGGGGGCCTCGTGACCGTGCGCCGCGCCCTCGCTGCGCGGGGCGCCGAGAAACGTTATCCCGTAGAGCTTCACGAAGCAGATGACAGCGATACCACCTACCAGCGCCAGCACCGGCGCTCCCAGCGCCAGGTACGGCTCGGGTGCGAGCGCCTCACCGAAGAAACCGAGGTAGAGGAGCATTTCGCTGGCAAAGCCGTTGAAGGGGGGGAGACCGCAGATGGCGACGGAGCCCGCCAGCGCGAGGAGGGAGGTCCAGGGCATGCGGGTTGCGAGCCCCCCCATCCGGTCCAGCTCGCGGGTCCCGGTGGCGTGCATGACGCTCCCTGCGCCGAAGAACATGAGCGGCTTGAAAAGGGCGTGGTTCAGGATGTGGAAGAGCGCCCCCGCGAGCCCCAGGTAGGCAAGCCTCGCGTTGCCGGTCCCCTGGCCGATGAGGAAGACGCCGATGCCGGCCGTGATGATGCCGAGGTTCTCGATGCTGGAGTACGCCAGCAGGCGCTTGATGTCCTTCTGGGCCGAGGCGATGCAGATCCCCATCAGGGCCGAGGTGAGCCCGAGGGCGGTGAGAAGCCCCCCCCACCAGAGCGGATGCTCGGGGAAAAAGGTGAGGACCCGCAGGATGCCGTAGATGCCGAGCTTCAGCATCACCCCGGAGAGAAGGGCCGAGACGTGGCTCGGGGCATTGGCGTGGGCGGAGGGTAACCAGATGTGCAGCGGCATGATGCCGGCCTTGGAGCCGAAGCCTATGAGGGCCGCGCAGAAAAGAAGCGTCGCCCCACCCTGGGTAAGCTGCAGCGCCCCCGGGGCGGGAAAGCCGAAGCCGCCGGTCGCGATCCTCAAACCGCTGAACAGGGCGAGGAGCGCCGCGGCGCCGAGGTGGCTGGCAACGAGGTAGACTATACCCGCGCTGCGCACCTCCTCCTCGCCGTGCTCGGCCACCAGGAGGAAGTAGCCGGAGAGGGCCATCATCTCCCAGGCGACCATGAAGAGGGCGCCGTTTCTCGCCACCACGACCAGCGCCATGGCTGCGGAGAGAAGTCCGTAGAAAAAGGTGACCGAGTACGCGGACGTGCGCCGGGTGGCGGCGGGCCAGTAGCCGAGGGCGTAGAGGGAGCCGGCGGGAAAGACCACGAATATGGGAATCAGGAAAAAGAGAGAAAGGGGGTCGAGAGCGATTTCGCAGGGGCCGAAGGGGAGGTTCCAGTTGAGCGTATAGCTTGAGGCCGCTGCCCCTCCCTGCAGCAGCAGGTAGCACAGCGAAGGGAGAGCGAGGAGCGAGGAAACAAAGGCGCCTGCCGCGGAGATCTGCTGACCCAGCGGGCCCTCTCTCAGCAAAAGAGCCGGCAGCCCCGATAAGGCGGCGACAATTATTGCGGCAAGGACCAGTGCGCCGGGGTCCCGAATCATGTCAAAAAGCATAGCCAACCCTCTCCGAAGCCGGCCGGGAGCGGCGGCTTCAAACTGCCCCGGGAAGAGCGGAGCAGGACTTCCTCATCGAGTTTCAACCTCCCGGGCTCCGCAAAAGGCGACGGCGCTGCACGGGTTCGGAAGGCGAGCAATTCTACGGCAAAACCAGCTGCCGCTTTTTCCATTCAATCTTGAGTCGGTTGGTGTCGATACGGATGACATGGGCGACGGAAAACTCAACATACTCCCTGAGGGCGGATTTGTCAAAAAAAGATTTTTGATTCCCTTCATAAGAACAATAAAACATCAATAGGACAGTTGAAGCTTTAAATAAAGCGGGTTACAGTTGTCACCATCACACTTGTATGATATTTTGAAACAGCGTTTTCGCTATTAATGAGAAGCCGGTTTACCGCCACCGCAGAGCCGGCCTCCCGCCGGTAAAGGAGGAAGTGCTGTGAAGAGTCACGTTTGGCGCCCCCTGTTCGTCGTGCTGGCAATCGTCGCCCTGGTGTTTGCGGCGCGCAAGGTCCTGGTCCCCTCCGATTTCGGCGTCGGCGAGCGGGGGTACATGTACGGCTGGCACCGTCCCAGCAACGAGCAGCAGTGGAAGGATGTGAAGGTGAAGTACCGGACCGCGCAGCACTGCAAGGAGTGCCACAAGGACAAGTACGACGAGATCAAGAGTTCGCCCCACGGCAACATCAACTGCGAGAACTGCCACGGTCCCGGGTTGGGACACCCCGAGGACCCGAAGGCGCTCGACATCGACAGGAGCCGCGAACTCTGCACCAGGTGCCACCTGAAGCTGAAATACCACGGCAGCGGCAGGGAGAAGATCCGCGGCATCGATCCGGCGCGGCACAACCCGGGGCTGGAATGCGTCACCTGCCACTGGCCGCACGATCCCAGGAAGGAGGGGCACAACAAATGATATCGAGAAGATCTTTTTGCAAGAAATCGCTCCTCATAGCCGGGGGGCTCGCCATCCCGTTCTCCGCCCTGGAACTCTTCGACCCCAAGAGGCTTCTGGCCGAAAAGGATCAAAAGGGGGCGCGCTGGGTGTTCCTGGTGGACACGGAGAAGTGCGTCGGCTGCGGCTTCTGCGTCCAGGGGTGCAAGATCGAGAACGAGATCCCGTACGACGCCAACGTGACCCGCACCTGGGTCGAGCGTTACGTCGTCACCAAGGACGGCAAGACGCACATCGACTCGCCCAAAGGGGCGCGCGACGGCTTCAAGACGACGGAGATCGACATTGGCGAAGGAAAGTTCGAGCCGATCAGGGATGACGACATAGAGAAGGCGTTCTTCGTCCCCAAGCTCTGCAACCAGTGCGACAACCCTCCCTGCGTACAGGTCTGCCCGGTGGGAGCCACCTACCAGACGGCCGACGGCGTGGTGCTGGTTGACCGGCAGTGGTGCATCGGCTGCGGCTACTGCATCATGGGGTGCCCTTACGGGGTGCGCTTCTTCCACCCGGTGCACCACGTCGCCGAGAAATGCAACTTCTGCTACCACCGGATCACCAAGGGGATGCAGACGGCCTGCATCGACGCCTGCGCCTTCGGGGCGAGGCGGATCGGGAACCTGAGGGATCCGGAGGACCCCGTCACGAAGATCATCATGACCGAGCGGGTCAACGTGCTGAAGGAAGAGTACGGCACCAAGCCGCAGGTCTTCTANNTTCACCTATCCCAACGAGTACATCTACTGGACCATCCAGATCGTGATGTACCCCTTCATGACCGGCCTCGTTGCCGGCGCCTTCGTCCTCTCCTCGCTGTACCACGTCTTCGGCGTCAAGCAGTTGAAGGATATCGCCCGCTTCTCGCTGGTCTTCTCGTTCGCCCTGCTCCCCGTGGCGATGCTCCCGCTCCTCCTGCACCTGCAGCAGCCGCTGCGCGGCATCGAGGTGATGATGACGCCGCACTTCACCTCGGCCATCGCCGCCTTCGGGATCGTCTTCACCACCTACGGCATGATCGTCGCCTCGGAACTCTGGTTCGTGTACCGAAAGCACTTCGTAGAAACCGCCCTGGCGTTCAGGGAGATCAAGGACAAGAGCGCGCTCCAGAGCCTGCAGTACCTGCTCTTCACCGCGCTCACGCTCGGCGCCTGGGACGTCTCCCACGAGGCGCTGGAGGCGGACGAGCGGGCCGTGAAGAAACTCGCCGGGGCGGGGATCCCGGTCGCCTGCTTCCTGCACGGCTACGCCGGTTTCATCTTCGGCTCGGTCAAGGCGAACGCGCTCTGGATGACGCCGCTCATGCCGGTCATCTTCATCTGCTCCGCCGTCGTCTCGGGGATCGCCCTCTGCATCCTGACCTACATCATCACCATGGAGATCAGGAAGCAGCTGTCGAAAAGGCGCAGACGGGCGTATCCCGAACTCCCCTCGGCCGAGGAGCTGAAAAGCGCCGAGGCGCACGTGGTGGCCATGACCTCGCGCTACCTCCTCATGTTCATGGTCGCGGCGATCACGCTGGAGCTGCTCGACCTCATCTTCCGGGGGTACACGGCGGTGAAGTCGTGGGACATCCTGAGGAGCGTCATCTACGAGCGGGACTTCGTGAACATCTTCATCGTGCAGTACGGCCTGGGGAACCTGGCCCCCTTCCTCCTGTTCCTGGTCCCCGGGCTCACCATACGGCGCGCCGTGGTGGGGACGTCGCTGGTGCTCCTGGGGGTGTTCATGATGCGCTGGAACGTCGTCATCGGCGGGCAGGCCTTCTCCTCCTCCTTCGCCGGCTTCATGCACTACACGCTGCCGATCTGGCCCCACGACATGGACAGCTTCAAGGAGGGGCTCTTCGGAGCGTTGACCGTCGCCTTCATCCCGTTCTTCCTGTTCTGGCTGCTCAACAAGGTGATGCCGGTGTTCAAGGAGACCCATTGACCGGATAGCACGACATCATTTCGGGGGAGGGGATTCCTCCCCCGTGCGCCATCCCGCTCGGGACGGCCTGCCGACAGGGGGGAGTCATGACGATCGAGAAAACGGCCTTGGAGGGACGGGTCGATCAGCTGGGCCTTGAGCTGCAGGGGCTCGCTGCACGGGTGGCCCAGCTCGAAGCGCTGCTGGCGGCGGATGTGACGCTGCCGGCGGCCCCGCCCTTGCCCCGGCCCGCGCTCACGGAACCGGCGCCGGCGCCGCAACCGGCCCAGGAGGAGTACGAGGACGTCTCGGAGGAGATCCTCGACTGGGCGGGGAAGGCGCACCTCTTGACCCGGCTCTCCACGCTCTGCTTCCTGCTGGTCGTGGCGCTCGGGCTTCGCACCGTCACCGACAACAACCTGATCGGCACCCTGGCCGGGTCCGTGCTCGGCATGGGGTACGCCGCCGCGCTGATGCTCTGGGGCGCCTACATCTACGAGAGGAAGAGCCCGCTCGCGCCCGTCTTCGCCTGCTGCGGCGCCGGCCTCATGAGCGTGATCGTGGTGGAGACGCACACCCGCTTCGCCGCGCTCCCGCTGGTCCCCGCCTACCTCACCCTGATACTCACCGGCGGCTGGATGACCGTCATCAGCTACCGGCACCGGGCCTTCCTCCCGATCTCGCTCGGGACCCTCGGCATGTGCCTCGCCGGCGCGGCCATCGACTACCCGCACCCGTTCTTCCCGTACCTCGCCATGGTGCTTTTCGCCGCCAACATCCTGGGGTACTTCGCGGCCCAGTTGAAGAGCTGCTCCTGGCTGCGCTGGATCGTCCTGGTCGTCACCATCGCGATGCTGCAGCTCTGGGGGGTGAGGCTCGGCCAGACCCTCTTGCACCGCGGCACCCCCACCCCGGACCTGGCCCCCTCCTGGTACATCCCGGTCCTCGTGCTCTTCGCCCTGCTCTACCTGGTGCTCGCCTGCGCCGGGATACTCCGCAGCAAGGGGCAGAAGATCTCGCGCTTCGACTTCGCTCTCCCGACGCTCAACGTGCTCTGGAGTTTCAGCGCCGCCTTCTACGCGGTGAACGCCTCGGGAGGAAGCAAGTTCGCCCTCGGCGCCATCGGGCTTGCCGCCTCGGCCGGGCATCTGGGCGTGACGGTATGGCTTTCAGGCCGCAAGGAGCAGGGATCTCCCGGCACCAACTCGTTCGCCATGGCCGGAGCGGCACTCGCGGCGCTGGCGCTCCCGGTGGCGACCGGCAGCTTCATCCTCTCCCTCCCGGCCCTGGCGGTGGCAGCCTTGTTCCTGGCGATCCTCTCCCGGCAATGGGAAAACGGCGGCATCCGCGCCACGTCCTACCTGGTGCAGCTCTACGCGGCGCTCGCCCTTGCAGCCGCCGTTTACCTGGACCCCGCTACGGTCGGCGACCTGACCAACTCCCTGCCGGCCGGGCTCCTCGCCATCATCGCCATGTACCACTACCGGTGGTGCCGGCGCTACCCCCCTCCCTCGCCGTCCCTCTTCTCGCGCTTCGACAGCTCGGACCGAAGCGGCTCGCTCCTGCTTCTGGCCGCCCTCGCCAACTGGTTCCTCACGCTGAAGGTGATCCTGCTCCAGGGGCTCACCCTCACGATGCCGGCGCAGGAGGTGGCCAACGCCCTGCGTTGCGGCGAATCGGTCCTGATCAACGTCTCGGCGGCCGGGGCCATGCTGCTGGCCTATTACCGTCGCAACAAGGAGTGGAGGAACGTCGCCATCCTTTTGACGATCATCGGGGGGGTGAAGGTGTTCCTCTACGACCTCCTGGGATGTCACGGGTTCCCCCTGGTGGCGAGCATCTTCACCTTCGGGGTGGCGGCGGCGCTCGAGTCTGTCGCGCTGGGTCGCTGGCAGAAGCGGCAGGAGACCGGGGAAGGCGGGGAGAGCGGAAAAACCGGAGAGAACTGAGCCACGCGTTACGTTGACGATGCAATCCCACCTGCCTCATCCCCCCTCCCCTTGCGGGAGGGGGGACCACTACAAATCCACAACCCAACCATTTGAGGATTGTTCCTACGCTCCAGCGTGGGGACAC
>DNJC01000040.1:0-1012 GCA_003490025.1 Geobacter sp.
CGATGAAGCTCGGCGCCTATGACTACATCGGCAAACCGTTCAAGGTGGAAGAGGTCAAGGTCCTGGTCCGCAAGGCGCTGGAAAAGCGGAGCCTCGAGGAGGAGAACAAGCGGCTCAAGGCGGAGGTGCAGGAGCGGTTTTCCTTCAGCGGGCTGATCGGCAAGAGCAAGCAGATGCGCGAGGTGTACGACCTGATCGCCAAGGTCGCCGAGAGCATGGCGAACGTCCTCATCACCGGGGAGAGCGGCACCGGCAAGGAGCTTGCCGCCAAGGCGATCCACTACAACAGCCCGCGCCGCAACGCCCCCTTCGAGGCCGTGAACTGCGGCGCCATCCCCGATACCCTCATCGAAAGCGAACTCTTCGGCCACTCCAGGGGGGCCTTCACCGGCGCCATTTCCGATCGTCCCGGCCTCTTCGAGCAGGCGGAAGGGGGGACGCTCTTTCTCGACGAGATCGGAGAGGTGCCCCTGCAACTGCAGGCCAAGCTCCTGAGGGTGCTCCAGGAGCGGGAGTTCCGCCGTGTCGGCGGCAGCAGTTCCATCAAGGCGGACGTCCGCATCGTCGCCGCCTCGAACCGCAACCTCGAGGAGCAGGTTCGGGAAGGGAGCTTCCGTGAGGACCTTTTCTATCGGCTGAACGTGGTCCAGCTGCACATGCCTTCTCTGAAGGAGAGGGTGGAGGACATACCAGCCCTTGTCGAGCATTTCTACAAGAAATACTCCATCTGGTCCGGTTCCGGCGAGATCATCACCCCCGAGGCGCTGAAGGCGCTTTTCAACTACCCGTTCCCGGGCAACGTCCGCGAGCTGGAGAACCTGGTCGAGCGCTGCGTGGTGCTGGGAAGCCGTGTCATCGACTTCGAGTGTCTGCCGACCGGCGTGCGGGAGCACCGGACCGCCCCGGCGGTAGCGGCCGAGTTCGAGATCCCCGAGGAGGGGATGGATCTGCAGGCCTACCTGGACGCCCTGGAACAACGGCTCCTGATCCGGGCCCTGGAGAAGTGCGGCGG
>DNJC01000040.1:1023-1586 GCA_003490025.1 Geobacter sp.
GTATACGCTATTTCGGCTACTTATCCGGCTTTTCTCCCTTGGCCTGCAAATTGCTGGGTGATATTCGTTTCCGAGAATTGTTACCCGATGGACCCAATCAGGTCGGCAAACCACAACAAAAGGAGAAGCAGATGTTAAACAAACTCAGAAGCAAAAAGGGCTTCACCCTCATCGAGCTCTTGATCGTCGTCGCGATCATCGGCATCCTGGCCGCAATCGCCATCCCGCAGTTCTCCTCCTACAGGATGAAAGCGTACAACTCCGCTGCTCAGAGCGACCTGAAGAACACGAAGACCGCTCTTGAGTCCTACTACGCTGACAACCAGGTATACCCCTACTAAATAATCGTTTTTAGATTAAAGGAGAATATTATGAAAAAATTATTAGCGATTGCCGCATTGTTGACTCTGAGTGCCAGCGCCGTCTACGGCCTGAACGATCTGGCCTGGACCGCTCCGACCAGCGGCGCCTTCGTCCTGGGCGCAGGCTCCGGAACCCCTGCCACCCCGCTCCTCACCATCAAGCCTTCCGCCAACGTCTACATGGCGTACAAGGGCGGCGCG
>DNJC01000040.1:1723-9861 GCA_003490025.1 Geobacter sp.
GTCGCCTCGCTGGTGCGCGACCGACTCCTGCATCTTCTCTTTGTCCTGGCGGTGCTCTCCCTCTTTCTGATTCCGGCCTTCAGCTTGTTCTCGATGCGTCAGGTGCAGGAACTCGCCGTGACGCTTTCGCTGTCCGCCCTCTCTTTCCTGCTTCTCGTCCTCACCGTGCTAACCGGCGCCTCCTCCATCTGGCGCGACGTCGAGAGGCGCTACACCTTTTCTGTTCTCGGTCTTCCCGTCTCGCGGGCTGATTTCGTCCTTGGCAAATTCTTCGCCATTGCGCTTTTGCTTGCCGTTGTCGCGGTCGTTCTCGCAGCAGGCTCTTTTGTGGCGATCAAGATAGCTGTATCTGTTTACCCTGCTGACATACCCGTTAACTGGCTTAACTTCGCGGTTGCCGTCTGCTTCGATTACCTCAAGTACGTGCTGCTGCTCTCTTTGGCCTTCGTATTTTCCGCCGTCAGTACCTCGTTCTACCTCCCCTTCCTGGGCGCCATCGCCATCTTCATGGCCGGCAGCGCCAGCCAGGAAGTGTACGAGTTCGTTACCGGCAGCGCCGGCAAGGACTTCGCCCCTCTCGCCAGGTCCGTCGTCAAATTGGTCTACTACGTGCTACCCAACTTCGCCGCGTTCGACCTGAAGCCCCAGGCAATCTACGCCCTGCCCCTGGTCCCCGGTACCCTGCTTCTCACCCTGCTGTACTTCGTCTGCTATACCGGCATCATGCTTTCCCTTGCCGTCTGGAGCTTCTCGAGAAGAGAGCTGTCATGATTGGACGGATCTTCTTTGGCATCCTGCTTTGCGGGTACCTGGCCGTCATCCTCCCCTTCAGTGCCTCCCTAACCAATCGCCCTATCGTGGTGAAGCTCGGAACGCTTCCCGAGGCCGAGCCCCTCAAGATGATGGCGGGAGACCACCGCTACCTGGTCGCGCAGTACGTCGTGGCGAAGGTGCTCTTTTACTACGGGTCGCTGGTCGAGCATCACAGCAACAAGCTGGTGCTCGAACCCGAATACCCCAACATGTTCAAGATGATGCAGACCTCCTCGAAACTCGATCCCTGGAACGCCGACGTCTACTACTTCACCCAGGCCTCCTTCACCTGGGAGGTGAACAAGATCCGCGAGGTCAACGAGATGCTGGACTACGGGATGAGGTACCGCACCTGGGACTACCAACTCCCGTTTTTCGCCGGCTTCAACTCGGCCTACTTCCTGAAGGATTTTACTTCGGCGGCCAGCTACTTCAAAAAAGCCGCGGAGCTTTCCGGCCAGCCGCTCATGGCAAACCTCACTGCCCGCTACATGTACGAGTCCGGGCAGACCCAGATGGCGCTCGGTTTCATCGAATTCATGCAGAAGCACACCACGGACACCAAGATGATCCAGTTGTACGAGTTCCGAAAAAAGGCCCTCGTCGCCGTCCTGACCATCGAGCGTACCGTCGGTGAGTACCGCCGGCGATTCGGCACCGCCCCACCGAAGATTTCCGATCTGGTCGCATCCGGTTTGCTGGCCCAGGTCCCCGATGACCCGTACGGCGGCAGCTTCTTTCTGGATGAAAAGGGTGTCGTGCGCAGTACCAGCAAGTTAGCCTTTGGCGGTCGCCAACCAGGCCAAAAGATGCACCAGCGGGAGACACAGTAATGAATGCATTGGAGATTTCGGGGCTCACCAAGATCTACCGCACCAAAAAACAGGGGAAGGTTGCTGCGTTGCAGGACCTCTCCCTTAAGGTAGCTTCCGGAGAAATATTCGGTTTTCTAGGCCCCAATGGCGCAGGGAAGAGCACGACCATCAAGATCGTGATGGGGCTCATCAATGCCAGCGCAGGCTCGGTTTCGGTGTTCGGTAAACCTGCTCTGGACCCGCAGGCCCGGGTCAAGGTCGGGTTTCTCCCGGAGAACCCTTCCTTTTACGATTTCCTTACCGGGCGGGAATACCTGCAGTTCGTGGGCAGGACCTTCAACATGACCGATGAGGCGATCAGGAATTCTGCGGACCGGCTTCTCGACCTCCTTGAGCTTTCCCAAGCCGCCGATCGCCCCATGCGCGGGTACAGCAAAGGGATGGTGCAGAGGCTGGGGCTCGCCCAGGCTATGGTGCATGACCCCGACTTATATATTCTGGACGAGCCGATGAGCGGACTCGATCCGGTCGGGAGGGCGCTGGTGAAGGAGATCATCAAGGATCTCAAGCAGCGGGGCAAGACTGTTTTCTTCAGCACCCATATCACCGCGGACATCGAAGTGGTCTGCGACCGCGTCGGGATCGTCGCCGCAGGGAAATTACGGGCCGTTGACACGGTGACCAACATCCTGCAAAGTGGCGTGGAGGGTTACCTCCTGCAGATCAGCCGCGCCGGGGTGGTCGAGGAGTTGCTGGTAGAAAAATCCCAGCTGCAACAGACCTTGGCCGATCTGTTATCTTCCGGCGCGATCATCGAGCGCATAGAGCCCAAACGCAAGGATATGGAGGCGTTCTTCCTTGACATACTGGCAAACCAGTCAGCAGCAGGCCGTTAAAAAGCAGTCTGCCATCCTGTTCCTTGCGGTCGTCGCCCTGTACCTTCCTGCGGTGTGGGGCACGATCGTCACCATCGACGACCTCGGGATCGTGAAGTTCTATGGTTCCCGCACGCTCACCATCTACGATGTGCTCCGCCCCGGGGACGGGTATTACTATCGCCCCCTCATCGCCTTAAGCTTTTACCTGGACAACCTGCTCCTGGGGCAGAACCCGTACCTCCTGCACCTGGAGAATGTCCTGATCCACGCTGCTAACGCGGTGCTGCTGTTCCTGCTCGCCTTGCGGCTGTTTCCCTCTTCGCGTTCGGGACTCCCGGCGTTGGCCGCTCTGCTTTTCGCCGCGCACCCCGTCAATTGCGAGGCCGTCAGTTGGATTGCCGGCCGCACCGACCCACTGGCCACTCTGTTCGTGCTCCTTGCCGCCCTCTCCCTCATCACCGCGTTGGAGAGCGGCAAGCTGCGCCATACGGTCAGCGCGGTGCTGCTCCTGTTGATCGGCGCCCTTGCCAAGGAGACCGCGCTTCTCTTCGTCCCGGGATCCCTGTTGCTGGTCCGCTACTGGCCCCTTTTCCGGCCCGATGCCGATTCCGTAAATGTCAGGCGGCAGGGGAGGGCGCTATTGCTGCTGTACGGAGGCTTCGCCCTTGTTCTGGCCCTGGCCTTCGTCGGCCGGCTCGACAGTGACCACAACAGCGTGCAGAAATTACTTGGCGGCAACAAGCTCGACCTCGCGCACTCCCTGCTGCTCTCCGTCAAGATACTCGGCTTCTACCTGAAGAAGATGCTGTTTCCCTGGCCGCTGAACTTCGCCACCATAACCCTTTCCGACTGGTACCTGGTGCCAGGCTTTTCCGGGGTGCTGCTCGTCGCCTGCGCGCCCAGGAAGAGCCCCTGCTTCGTCCTGATCTGTCTCGGGGGGCTCTTCCTGCTCCCCCCCCTTGCCGTGGGACTCTTCGACATTGCCTGGACCATGGTGGCCGAAAGGTACCTCTACCTTCCCTCTGCCTTTTTCTGTCTCGGAGGGGTCGGGTACCTGCACCGCGCTGCGGAGCGGTTCAGCTTCGGGCGCCTGGCGATAGCCGGCACCTCCCTCTGCATCGCCGTGTCGGCCGTAGCCTCCGTGGACAGGACCATGGTCTGGCACTCCAACCTACGCCTCTTCCAGGACACCGTCGCCAAAACTCCCGACTTCGGAATGCTGCGCAACGAACTCGCCGTAGCCCTCTTTCATTCAGGAAGGGCCGCCGAGGCAGCTGCCCAGTTGGACCAAGCCTCCTCGCTGCACAACAGCGACCTGGTGCGGAGGCTGATCGCCAGAAACAGGATGCTGATTAACCTCAAGGGTGCCACCCCGGCCGAGCGGCGCCGCATGATCAACGCCGCCATTGCCGATCTGTCCAAGGAAGACATGGACCTGCTGATCACCCTGCGGCGCACCGACTACGAGCTTCTTAAATCCCTTTATCCAGGGCCCGAGAGGGACGAAGTGGTAGCCGAACTGATCAAGGTGAGCGAGGTTCTCTTCTCCAAGACCGGCAACGCGCACTACCTCTACAACAACGGACAGCTCCTGCTCGAAATAGGTGACACGAAGGGTGCTTCAGCCTGCTTTGAAAGGAGTTATCATGCGGCCCCCGAAGACGCCTACTACAGGACATCTGCGCGTAGGCTGGCCGAGAAGCTAAGGGGGGAGAGGCTATGATTGCCTACCTGAAACTGGCCCGTCCGCACCAGTGGCTGAAAAACCTGATGCTCTACTTCCCCCCCTTCCTCTCAGGGGCGATGCTGCAGCCGGGACTGTATCAAAAGGGTATGCTCCCCCTGGTCTCCTTCTGTCTGGCCTCCAGCGCGGCCTACGTCTTCAACGATACGCTCGACGCTCCTCGGGACCGGAACCATCCCCAAAAGGGGGGTAGGCCGGTCGCCTCGGGCGCGGTTTCCCCGTTGGCTGCCGGCGTGTTCTCGCTGTTGCTCCTGGCGGCAGGTGTTTCCGTGTCGCTGCTGGTTCCCGGCAAGTTCTTCCTCTTCGTCGCGGCGTACCTGGCCGTCTCCCTGTGCTACTCGATAAAGCTCAAGGAGCTTCCTGTCGTCGACCTGTTCTGCATCGCTTCCGGGTTCGTGGTAAGGCTCTACGGTGGTGGGGCGGCCTTCGGCGTGGTGATTTCGGATTGGCTTTTTCTCTCGGTATTCTTCCTTTCCGTTTTCCTTAGCACCGGCAAAAGGCTGTGCGAGAAGGGGACGCTTGGCGAGAGCGCGGGTGATCACAGGAAAAGCCTGGAGGGGTATCCGGAGGGGTTCCTGGACCTGGCGATGGCGCTGACCGGCGCCGCCGTGCTGGTCACCTACACCATGTACTCCCTGGCGAAGCCTCCGCTCGTCTACACTGTGCCGCTTTGCACCTTCGGGCTGCTCCGCTACATCATGAGGGTCAAGGCTGGGGGAGGGGGGGACCCTACTGACGCCCTGCTGAAGGACCTGCCGCTGTTTCTCACCGGTCTTTCCTGGGCGATACTGGTCGCCTACTGCATCTACCGATGAGCGTCTACATCGTCCTGGTCAACTACAACGGCTGGCGCGACACCGTCGAGTGTCTGGAGAGCCTTTTCCGTTGCGCCTACACCGACTTCCGGGTGCTGGTCTGCGACAACGGCTCGTCGGACGGCTCGCTGGAAAAGATCGCCGACTGGGCCGAGGGCAAACTTGGAGCCACCCCTGAGAGGGGAGGCGAGGGAGGGGCGCAGGAAAGACCCCTGCTCTATGCCCGTTACCGACGGGACCAGGCAGAAGCCGGCGGGGACCCGGCTGAGAAGGCCTCACTGGTTCTGATCGACTGCGGCGGCAACCTCGGCTTCGCCGGAGGCAACAATGTGGGCCTGCGCTACGTGCTGGCCATGGACGATTTCAGGTACGCATGGCTGCTCAACAACGACACGGTAGTGGAGCCTGACGCGCTGGGACACCTGGTTCAGCGCCTGGCCGAGGCGCCGCAGGGGGGGCTGTGCGGCTCGACGCTCCTTCACTACCATGACCGTGCGACGGTTCAGGCGCTGGGGGGAGGGTGGTACTGCAAGTGGCTCGGCCTCGCCTGGCACCTCGGGAGGTTCAGCCGCTGGCCCCGCGCCGTGGACCGCGAGAAGGTGGAGCGGCAGATGAGCTACCCGGTAGGCGCCTCCATCATGATCACCCGCCGGTTCCTTGCCGAGGTGGGGCTTATGTGCGAGGATTACTTCCTTTACTTCGAGGAACTCGATTGGGTGTTGCGTGCCGAAAGGCGCTTCGCGCTTTTGTACGCGCCGCAGAGCGTGGTGTACCACAAGGTGGGCGCCACTGTCGGGACCAGCAGCAATCCCGCCAGAAAAAGCGCGCTCTGCGATTACTGGAATGCCCGGAACAGGCTCTTTTTCACCAGGCGCTGGTACCCGGAGGCCTTCCCTACCGTGTACCTCGCCCTCTGCTGCACCTTGCTGGCGAGGGTGCTGCTGTTCAGGTGGGATCGCGTTCCTCAACTCGTCCGTCTTCTTGTCGGCAGGGACCGGTAGGTCCTGGAAAAGCTTGCGCGGCTAGGAGCAATACATGCTGGAAGTGAAATGCGGCAACGGCAGGGGAAGGTGACGACAGCGCCATGAAGATATCGGTGATCACTATCTGCTACAACAGCGCCGCGCTGATAGAAAGGACCATGGCCAGCGTGTTGGGGCAGTCCCACCCCGACCTGGAGTACGTCATCGTCGACGGCGGCTCCAGCGACGGTACCGTGGAGATCGTGAGGCGGTTTGCGGCAAAGGACCCGAGGGTGAAGTGGGTTTCCGAGCCTGATCAGGGGATCTCGGACGCGATGAACAAGGGTGTGCGCATGGCCAGCGGCGATATCGTCGCGCACCTGCACTCGGACGAGTATTACCTTCACCCCGAGGTGCTGTCCGAAGTGGCTGCGCTGTTCAAGGAGAACCCCGACCGTGGCTGGCTCACCGGCGGTTTTCACTTCGTTGACAGGAAAGGGCGGTTGCTGAGGGAAGTCAGGGTGCGCCGTTACTCTTACCGCCGCCTGATCCACTCCAACGTCATCCTGCACTCGGCGACCTTCATCAGGCGCAGCGCCTTTCTCGCGGCGGGTGGCTTCGAGCAGTCGCTGCGCTACTGCATGGACTACCACCTCTGGCTGCGGTTGGGGGCCATGGGCGATCCGCTCACCGTCGATCGCCCTTTCACCTGTTTCACGGTGCACCACGGCAGCCGCTCCACCGTCGAATCCGGCGCCACCTACGCCGAAGAGTTGCAGGTGAGGCTCGCGTTTTTGAAGGAGCGCGGCAAGTGGCAGTTCCCGTACCGGGTGGAGTATTTCATCCGGCAACGGCTAAACCGGCTCTACATGAAGAGGCTTTTCTCCGCCTCGGGTGACCCTGTCGGAGGAGAGTCGTGAGCCGGGCGCCGAAGGTGTCCGTTGTCATACCGTGCTACAACCATGGCGTCTTCCTGGACGAGGCCGTTGCTTCCGTTTTGCGCCAGAGCTGCACCGACTTAGAGATCGTGGTGGTGAACGACGGGTCGACAGACCCCTTTACCGTCGACCTGCTCAAAAGCTACGACAGGCCCAAGACCCGCGTCGTTCACACCCAAAACGCCGGGCTCGCCTCGGCCAGGAACACCGGGATACGCAACGCTCTGGGGAGTTATATACTGCCGCTCGACGCCGACGACAGGATCGCCGAAAGCTACCTGGAAAGGGCCGCGGCCATACTCGATGAACGCCCCGAGGCGGGGGTGGTGTACTGCGATCAGGAACTGTTCGGGGAGAGGCAGGGGCTCTGGGATGCCCCGCCCTACGACCGGACCGCCATCCTCTTCGACAATCTCGTCTTTGCCACCGCCCTGTACCGCAAGAGCGACTGGGAAAGGGTCGGTGGCTACAGCTCCAGGTTCGTCTACGGCTGGGAGGATTGGGACTTCTGGATGTCGATGACCGAACTCGGAAAACAGTTCGTCAAGCTGCCGGAGCCGCTGCATTTTTACCGGATCCGCAGCAGCTCGATGAATCGCTCCATGCGCTTTCGGCACAAGATGGCCATGATGCTCCTCCTCGTGGCGCGGCACCGTGCTCTCTACCTGGAAGCACTTATGCATGAGCCGGGGAGGGTTTTCCGGGCTGGGGCAGGGAGCTTCGCCCACGTCCTCGACAGGGCAAGGCGCGGCTAGCAACCCCACCTCTTTCCTTTAGCATAGACCCGCAGGCTTGTCGCACAGGGCAGGTCAGCGTCCAGGTCTGCGGCTGGCGCATCGTGCCGATTGCCTGCCCCTGCGTCCCGACTGAACAAAGAAGTATATAAAATCCCAGTTATCCTGTATGATTGCCCGCATTCATCCAGATTCAGGTCAGCAAATCCTGACAACGCCCGACGTCTTGGTTCATGCAAGGAAATTTGATGGAGAAGGCCGCAGACAGGGGATGGGACAAAGTAATCAGGCCGCGCAGCGGCTGGTTCGATGTCGACCTGAGGGAAATCTGGAGGTACCGCGACCTGATAGCCCTTTTCGTCTGGCGTGACTTCGTCGCCGTCTACAAGCAGACCATCCTGGGCCCGCTATGGTATCTCATCCAGCCGCTGCTGACCAC
>DNJC01000022.1 GCA_003490025.1 Geobacter sp.
GACGTTGATCTCTTCAAGGATGCAGGGCTCTTCGGTGCATACTTCCACTTCGTCTTTCTTGATTTCCATTTTGCTTCTCCTTTTTTGTGCGTTTGTTGCGCCACAGGAAGTTGCGGCCTTTGGTATACGTATACTGCAACGCTGGTGCCAAGTTTTAAAACACCGATCTAGGGCCTACTTAGCGGAACGGTGCGCGGCCAGCTCAAGAGGCTGTGCCGCAAAAATGTGGAGAAATAGGGCAAACCCAGGGAGGCGGACCGATCTCCACCGCCCGCACATTGGCGCTTTTCTCCACAACGGGGATTTTGTCTACAACCAAATAAACTATTGTTATGCTAGTCTCGGAAATATGGGCGCCGGAGCAGGCGCGGCGGGGGAAAAATGTCAAAAAAAACCGGGTTGGCGTCAATCTTCCGCGGGGCGGTTCGGGATCTACTCTCCCCCTCCCCCTTTCAAGGGGAGGGACGTTTTAATTGTTCCTACGCTCCAGCGTGGGAACACATCGCAGGACGCTCCCGCGTCCGGTTTTTTTAATTGTTCCTACGCTCCAGCGTGGGAACACATCGCAGGACGCTCCCGCGTCCGGTTTGCACTGCCGGTGGTTCTACGGATTCACCGTTTAGCTGACGCTGGAGCGTCAGGGGACTTTGCGTTCCCACGCTGGAGCGTAGGAACGATGAAAAAGATCATTGCTCAGAGAGGAATTACGCCATGCACGATAAGAACAGCCATTGCTCCTTTTGCGGGACCGGGTTCCCCTCCGGCTCCGGCTGGCCGCGGGAGTGCGCGGCCTGCGGCAACAAAAGCTATCTGAATCCCCTCCCGGTGGTCGTGGTGCTGGTGCCGGCGGGGGGCGGCGTCGTCGGGATCAGGAGGAACATCGAGCCGCAAAAGGGGACGGTCACCCTGCCTGGCGGCTTCCTGGACCTCGGGGAAAGCTGGCAGCAAGGGGGAAGGAGGGAGGTCCTGGAGGAAACGGGGATGGAGATCGGCGGGGAGCTGCAACTGTACGACGTGATGAACGGGCTGGACGACACGCTGGTGATCTTCGGGCTGGCCCCTCCGCAGGAACCCTCCGCCCTGCGTCCCTTCTGCTCGGACGAGACGCAGGAGGTGCTCCTGATCGACCGCCCGGTGGAACTCGGATTTGCCATGCACACGCAGGTGGTGGCGAGGTATTTCAGGGAGAGGGACCGGCGCGCCGGGCGCTAGCCTTCAACTCGGCATCCCCGGCTCGGCATCCCGGAGCTAAGAGTTCCCGCCTACTTGGTGCTCACCGGCAGCAGCACCGTGAACTGGGTCCCCTCCCCCACCCTGCTCTTCACCTGGATCTCGCCATGGTGGCGCTTGACGATGCTGTAGCTCAGGGCGAGGCCGAGGCCGATCCCCTTACCCGCCTCCTTGGTGGTGAAAAAGGGATCCCAGATCCGGTCCAGGTTCTCCGCCGGAATGCCGCAACCGTTGTCGCCGATAACGACGGATATCATGCCGGCGCTGGGGCCGCAGGTCGCCACCTCCACCGCCCCCCCCTCCCCCGGAATGGCCTGGTGCGCGTTGATCAGGAGGTTCATGCAGACCTGGCGCAGCGCAGACGGGTCCCCGTGGACGCAGGGAAGCCCCTCCTGAAGCGAAGTTGTGAGCCTCACCCCGCGAAAGCTCGGCTGGTGGCTGATCAGCTCGATGATCTCCCTGAGCATGGTGTTCAGGTCCACGTTCACGGCGAGCCCGTCCGATTTCCTGCCGAAACTCAAGAGGTTGTCGATGATCCCCTTGCAGCGGTAGCTCTCGCGCACGATGACCTGCAGGTAGGTCTGGAAGGCGTCGAGCCTCGGGTCCTCGGATAACCCGGGGGTGTCGTTGAAGCGCCGCAGCAGCCCCTCCGCGCAGCCGGCAACGGAGGCGAGGGGGTTGTTGATCTCGTGGGCGATGCCGGTGGCCAGGACCCCGATGCTGGACATCTTCTCGGCCTGGATCAGGTGCATCTCCTGCAGCCGCTTCTCCGAGACGTCTCTCATGAACACCAGGGCCCGCGTGTTGTCGCCGATGGTGTCCTTGATCGGGGTGGCGGTGATGTCCAGGTAGAGCGTCTCCTTCCCCTCCCTCATGGAGAGGAACGAGGTTTCCACCCGCTCGCCGGCCAGGGCACGCTCAACCGGACAGGCCCCCGGTTCCTTCAGATCGGTGTGGAAGACGTCCTGGCATCTTTTCCCGGGATGGATCTTTCCGGGGAACAGCGCCGGGCTGATCTGGTTGTGGTGCTGCACCCGCCCGTCGTGGTCGTAGACGGTGATGCCGTCGCTGATGGAATCGAAGATCGCCTGCAGCTCGTTGGTCTTGTTGCTCAGCTCGACCTCCGCCTGCTTGCGCTCACTGATGTCCTGGGTGGTCCCGTAGACCTGCATCACCTTCCCCGCGCCGTTCAGCAAAGGCTCGACGATGGAGTAGACCCACTTGCCGCTTCCGTCGGCGAACTTGAGGCGGTGCTCGATCTCGTAGCTCTTCGCCTGCTCGATGCAAAGCCGCAGCTGCCCGAACACCTTGTCCCTGTCCTCCGGGTGCACCGCCGCCGCGAAGCTCTCCTGGTTGGTCGCTTCGCGCGCGAGCCTCAGGATGCGCAGGAGCTCGTCCGAGGCCTTGATGCTGCCGGTCACCGGGTCGAAGCTCCAGGAGCCGACGTGGGTCATCGACTGCGCCTTGGCGAGGTTGTACTCGCTCTCGGACAGCGCCCTCTCGGCGAGCTTCTTTTCCGTGATGTCGACCAGGACGGCGAGGCACTCATCGCCCGATTCGGCGACCATCGCCTCGATCCGGACGTAGAGCGGCAGCCTGTCGCGCTGCGTCAGCCCCAGGCGGCAGGTCATCTTCCCCTGGTTCTTGAAGACGCAGGAGATGTAGTTCACGAAGACGAAGCGGTCCTCTCCCACCACGAACGATTCGAAGCGCTCCCCCGCCAGGTGGGTGCGATCCAGCCCCAGAAGGCGCGCGCCGGTCAGGTTGACCTTGCGGATCACGCCGTTCCTGTCGAAGGTGAAGTACCCCACGGGGGCGAAGTCGTAGAGGAGGGCGTACTGGTTCCGGGAGGCCTCCAGCTCGGCCTGGAACCGGCTCAACTCCTCTATCTTCGCCTCCAGGGCGTCCCGGTAGCGCTCTTTTGCCGCTGTCTCTTTCAAGGGATGGTCACCTCATCCTGCCCTGTCGGGGCGCATTCCTTGCGCCGTCGTCTCACCAGTGGCTGCGCCCCGAAGGGTCGAAGGCGGGTTCGCTTGCCACCGTCGCCCCGCGGCTGTAGTAACCCCGGTAGTCAAGCTGCTCGTTTTCCGCCTCTTTTTCCCGCTGCCTCTTCTTCTCCAGCGGGTGGGCCTGGTCCGCGTACATGTCGAGCAGCAGGTCCTCCACCACCAGGCTCAGGTCCTCGACCGTCTTCACCACCTCGACCTTGTCGCAGTAGGCGCCGTAGGTGTCGATGACGCAGTCGCCGCGCCGCCAGATCTCGCGCTCCTCCGGCGTCAGCCAGAGCATGTAGCGGGATTTCTCGCGGATCTCCTCCAGCACCCAGTCCTGGGCCTCGTCGTAGTTGTTGCGCGCGTCCCCCAGGATGATGACCGCCGGGCGCCCGCGCAGGTTCTCCAGGAACCTCTTCTTGAAATCGAGCAGCACCTGCCCGTAGCTCGAGTTCTCGTCCAGGTCGACGATGTCCCCCTCGTCGATGGTCCGCATCAGCTCGTTCACCGGCAGGTTGGCCAGGAGGTCCGTGATCTCGGCGAGCTGACGGTTGAAGATGAAGCTCCTCACGTCCAGGAGCTGGTTATGCAGGGTGTGCAAAAGAAGGAGCATGAAGCGCGCCGCGTGGCTCACCGAGAAGCTCACGTCGCAAAGAACGAGGAGCCTCGGCTTTTCCCGGCGCTTGCGCCTGAGGGCGACCTGGAAGGGGACCATGTCGTGGCGGTAGTTTTTCTGGATGGTCTTGATGACGTGGAGCTTGCCGCGGTTCTGGTTGTTCTTGATCCGCTTCATGTCCTTTCTGAGGCGAAGCATCATGCGCGACACCACGTCCTGCATGGACGCCTGCTCCTCGGCCGTGAAGACGATGCCGCGCTCCTGCGGCAAACCCTGGCTCAGGTCGATGGTGAGCGGGTTCTGCACGAAGCGGCGGCTCGGCCTGGGCGCCTTGGCGAGCTCGCGGTGCCCCTTGATCTGCACCACGATCTCGTTACCGTCGGAGTCGTCCGGATCGATCTCGGTGAGGCTTTTCAGCTCCTGCAGGTCCTCGGGGTCGATCTGGCTGTCCAGCTTCAGCAGCGGCCCCGGTTCCTCGTCGTCGTGGTGGCTCTCGACCAGGTTCATGGTGCTGAACTCCCCCTCCATGCTGACGATGGCGGCGTCCATGAGGCCCGGGATGTCCCCCTCGGGGGGGAACTGGAAGCGGCTGAAAAACCGGTTGAAGGCGGCATCGAAGACCGGCATGTCGTGGACGTTCTTCACCAGCGTCAGGCGCAAGAGCTGCCTGGTCGAGCGCCGCCCCCTGATTCCCGTCAGCGCCAGCGCCTGGACCGCGTCCAGGCTCTCCCCGGGGGAGACCCGGATCCCGCAGTCGCGCAATTCCCCCACGAAGCGTGCGATGATCCGTTCCATAGAGTTACCCCAGTTCCCGCACGGCCAGGTCGGTCACCTTCTGCAGGTCCGTCTGGTGCTTGGCGATGACGCCCACCGTGTTGGCGACGATCTCGGGGGTGAGCTGGGAGGCCTTCAGGATGGAGAGGACCTGGGCCCAGTCGAGCGTCTCGGAGACGCTGGGCGGTTTTCTCAGGTTCAGCTCGCGCGCCTTCCTGAGGAACTCCACCATCTGGCGCGCCAGGGACTCGCAGAGATCCGGGAACTTGGCCCGGACGATGGCGATCTCCCGGTCGAGTTCCGGGTAGCCGATGTAGAGGTAGAGGCAGCGGCGCCTGAGCGCGTCCGAGATCATCCGGGTGCCGTTACTGGTGAGTATGGTGAGGGGCCTCCTGGTGGCCTCGATCACGCCGAGTTCCGGGATGGAGATCTGGAACTCGCTCAGGCACTCGAGGAGCAGCGCCTCGAACTCGTCGTCCGAGCGGTCGATCTCGTCGATCAAGAGGAGCGAGCGTTTCTCGGAGAGGAAGCTCCGCAGGATGGGGCGCTGCACCAGGAAGTTCCTGGAAAAAAAGAGGCTCTCCTCGGAGGAGAGGCGCTCCACCGCCTCCCTCAGGTCGGCCGAAACGGAGAGGTAGCTGTCCAGCTGCGTGCGCAGAAGCTGGGTGTAGAGGAGCTGCTTGCCGTACTCCCAGTCGTAGAGCGCCTTCCCCTCGTCGATCCCCTCGTAGCACTGCAGCCTGACCAGCGGGAAGTCGAGCGAGGCGGAGAGCGCCTTGGCGAGCCCGGTCTTCCCCACGCCCGGAGGCCCCTCGATCAGGATCGGCTTCTCCATGCGGAGCGCCAGGAAGACCGCCGTGGCGATGGCGTCGTCGGCGATGTAGCCACCCTGGTGCAGAAACTCCTTAACCCCTTGTTCTGTTATCATAACGGCCTCATAAATTGTGGAATCCGGGGTTCTCATGAAACGGCGGATCTGAGATCATCTTCCGCCATATGTCCCTCCCGCGTCAAGGGGGAGGACAAGGAGGATGGTTACAACTATGCCGCCGGCGCCCTCGGGTTTCCCTTCGGGGCCGGCGGCATTTGCTGCCTAGGCTCCAATGAACCTGATGCTAGTTACAGGCACTCTTTGAAGATTTTGATCATGTCCTGCAGACCGGTGTCGGTCGGGTTCCCCTCGGTGCAGATGTCGGCCACGGAGAAGCGGGAAAGCGGCTCGATGTCCTTCTCCAAGAGACCGAGATCCTTGAAGGTCTTGGTGATGCCGAGGTCCTTCTTCAGCTGGCCTATGGCCTCGATGAACTTCTCGCCGGCTGCCATGTCGGAGAGGTTGGTCACATCGACGCCGGCTGCCTGAGCCATCATCTTGAAGCGCTCCGGGGCGGCCGGGAGGTTGAACTTGCAGACCGGCACCAGGCCGATTGCGTTGCAAAGACCGTGCGGCGCATCGTAGAGACCGCCCAGGGCGTGTGCCATGGAGTGGATCAGGCCGAGGCCGGCGCTGTTGAAGCTGTATGCTGCCGCCATTTCCGCCCAGACCATCGCCTCGACAGCCTTGTCGTTGTTGCGGTTCATGGAGGACTGGCGCAGGTTCTGGAAGATGAGGGTGATGGCGCTGAGGCCCGGGCCGTAGGCGGAGACGACGCCGAGACGGGAGGCGATGGCTTCGACGCCGTGGGCGAGGGCGTCCATGCCGGTGTAGGCGGCCAGGTCGCCCGGCATGCACTGGTGGATCAGCGGGTCGTTGATCGACTTGCTGGGGGTGCAGTTCGGATCGAAGAGGGCCATCTTGTACTTCTTGTCGGTGTGGTTGATGATCGAGAAGCAGGAGATCTCGGAACCGGTACCTGAGGTGGTGTTGATGGCGAGCTGCGGGATCTTGTTGGCCTTGGTCGCCTTGAAGGCGCCCTCGAAGGTCCTTACGTCCTGGCCGTCGTGGCTGTAGACGAGTTTGATCGCCTTGCAGGCGTCGTGGGAGCTGCCGCCGCCCAGGGAGATGATGCCGTCGAACTTGCCGGCGGCCAGGACCTTGGCCCCTTCCATGACTTCGAAGTCTTTCGGGTTGGGGGTTACCTTATCGAACACGGAGGACTCGACGCCGGCGGCCTTCAACACACCCTGGATGGTTTCCACGATACCGGTACCCTTGAGGCCGGTGGTGACGATGAGCGCGTTGGTCATGCCGAGCGACCTGGCGTCGTTACCGACCATGGTATGTGCGCCCCAGCCGACGTTGACGGAGGGATAAGCGTGCATCATCTTGATCGGGTATTCCAGTCTCTCGTTCTTCAGGGTGCGTTTGACGTCTTTGTTGTGGGACATGGGTACTTCCTCCTTTTGGGTTGTGGTATCACCTTGCTAAAAAATTGTTATACAGGATCCGCTTTGAACCTTTCCCAGCTTTACCGAACTTCGTGCAACCGCATGACCACCTCTTTAGCAAGGGGGGTGCCAACAACGAAACATTGGTTTAAAGTCGCGTAAACACACGCTCCGTCGGGATGAGAGGGGTGGAAGCCGGGATGGGGAATGCGGGGAATTAAGTAACAACTTCGGGGGCGGGGGCCGAATCTGCGACCTTTTCGGCTATGGCGAATTTCCACAGTGAGGAGTTTCGCCCCGCAGCCGAAAAAGGAAACGGCGTCGCGTGGATGAGGGGGGAGAAAAAGATTTCAGCGGGCCTTGTGGCGGGCGATCTCCCGCCTGACGGCGCAGCGGTCGTCGGGGGCCATGATGTCGCCGAAACTTCCCCAGGCGCGCCCGAGGCACCCCCCGGCGCAGGTGAGACGCTCGCCGCACTCCCGGCAGTCGGCTATCTCGTCGGGCCGGCGCCTGCTTACCGCCAGGAGCTCGGACCAGATCGGCGCCCCCTCGACGATGGCGGCGGCGAGCCCCTTTTCCAGGACCCCCTCGACCGAATAGGGATCGGCATGGCAGAGAACGCAGGGGTAAAGGACCCCGCGGGCGGTGAGGTAGGGGTTTTCCAGGAAGTTGCAGGCTCCCCCGCGCGGCTCGGAGCAGTTCCCCCATTCGAGCGCCGCCACCCGCCCCACCCTGCGGTAGAGTTCGCGGAAGCTAGCGTCGTCACGGTAGCGCTGCAAAAGGCCGAGGTACTGGGAGGGCTCCGGAGGGCGCACCAGCGCGCCTCCCGCCGCCCGGCCGCAGGAGACCAGCATCCCGGTGGTGACGGAGGTGACCCCGAGCGATTCCGCAAGCGCCAGCAGCGCGGGGATCTCCTCCAGGTTGTGGCGCATCTCGGTGCAGAAGATGGAGACGCGGGAGATGAGGCCGCCGCGAGCGAGCTGTTCCATCCCGCGCATGACCCCCAGGAAGGCCCCCTCCCCCCTGACCAGGTCGTGGGTCGCGGCGGTGGCGCCGTCCAGGCTCACCTGGATGGAGAGGCCGGGAAAGTCGATTCCCGCCAGCGCAGCCACCCGCCCCTCGTCGAGGAGCACCCCGTTGGTTTGCAGCGAGACGGCGCCGAACCCCTCCGCCACGGCAAATCGGAGCAGTTCCAGCCACTGGGGGTGGCAAAGCGGTTCCCCGCCGGTGAAGCGCACCCCCTCCCCTCCCAGCGCCCGGAACTCCCCGAGGATTTCGCAAAGGGTCCCGGCCGGGATCCGGCAGGCCGGTTCCCCGGTCCCGGCCGATTTCCAGCAGTGGGCGCAGCGCTGGTTGCACGCCTCGGTGACGGCGACGGTGAGGGTCTTCGGGGGGAGCAGGCCGTGGGAAATCAGCGTCTCGTGAACTGCGGAAAGGGGCATAAAATCACCGTGGATTTTTTACACATGTGGAGTTTCGCCACAATCGGGGACAAGCGGGGGGCGGCAGTGGCGCGAAATTCAGCAACGGCGGGGGAAAGGGGCCGGGGAGCAGGCGGCGCCAGGGCGGAAAAGAGGCTTTTGCTCCCCCAGCCTGTGGCATAACGCAACAGTTGACGCGCGGGCGGCAGCTCCCCTCAGCCGCCTATGGCGGACATGGCGAACGGGGTGTGGTTGGCGCTCGTGGCGGAGAGTTCGTGCCGTCCCGGCTTACCCGCGACGATCCCCCTGAGCGCCCCCTCGAGGAGCGCCTGATCCCCCTCAGCCAGGAACGGCTTCAGGTCGACTCCGTCTCCCGAGAAGAGGCACCCACGGGCCAATCCGGTCGAGGTGACCCTGATCCGGTTGCACTCCCCGCAGAAGTGCCCGGTGACCGGGGTGATGATGCCGAGGGACCCGGCGGCGCCGGGGATGCGGTACTCCTTGGCCGGGCCGGCCAGCTCGTTTCTCCCCACCGGCTGGAGCGGGAACCTCCTGGAGAGCCGCTCCAGGATCTCCTCTCCAGGGACCACCAGCGACTGCCAGCGCTCCTCCATGGAGGAGGGCATGTACTCGATGAAACGGACCGAGTAGGGGTGATCCATGGCGAGGGAGGCGATCTCTTCGATCTCCTGGTCGTTCACCCCGCGCATCACCACCATGTTCAGCTTCACCGGGAAGCCGGCGCGCTCCGCCGCAGCTATCCCGGCGAGGACGCGCGAGAGATCTCCCGACCTCGTAATCGAACAAAAGCGCGCGGAGTCGAGGGAGTCGAGGCTCACGTTCAGGCGCTGCACCCCCGCCTCCCGCAGCTCGTCCGCCATCCCCTCCAGGAGCACCCCGTTCGTCGTCAGCACCAGCTGCCTCAGGCCGGGTATGCTCGAGAGCCCCGCCAGGAACGGGACGATGTCCCTGCGGACCAGCGGCTCCCCGCCGGTCACCCTGATCTTCTCGATCCCCATGGAGACCGCCGCCCGGGCTATCGCGTGCAGCTCCTCGTAGCTCAGCACATCCTCGTGCTGCAGCTTCCCCACCCCGTCCCCCGGCATGCAGTAACGGCAGCGGAGGTTGCAGCGGTCGGTCACGGAGAGGCGGAGGTAGTTGATCTTCCTGCCGTGAAGGTCGACGAGGTTCATACGGCCACCTTGCCGGCGGAGGCGAGCGGGTCGAGCCCGTAACGCTCGAGCTTGGTGTACAGGGTTTTCCGGTCTATTTCCAGAATCTTCGCGGCCCGGCTCTTGTTCCCCTCGACCTGCTCCAGCACCCGCTCGATGTGGTCCCGCTCCACGACCCAGAGGGGGAGGTGGCTGGGCGACGCGGGGGCAGACTGCCGGGGGGGGAGCACCCTCGGGGGGGCGAAGGGGAGGAGCTCTGAGGTGATCTGCATGTCCGTGGCGAGGATGCAGGCGCGCCGGATCGTGTTGCGCAGCTCCCTCACGTTGCCGGGCCAGCTGTAGGCGGTCAGCGCCGCCATCGCCTCCTCCGTGATCTCCCAGTTGTCGTCGTCCCGGCCGTTGGCGGCCTTCATGAAGAAGTAGGCGAGCGGCAGGATGTCCTCCGGGCGCTCCCTCAGGGGTGGGAGGTTGATCGGGAGGAGGTTGATCCGGTGGTAGAGGTCCTCGCGGAACTCGCCGCGGTTCACGCACTCCTGGAGGTTCTTGTTGGAGGCGAAGACGAAGCGGACGTCGACGCTGATGTCGTGGTTTCCCCCCATGCGGCGGAAGGTCCCGGTCTCCAGGACCCGCAGCAGCTTGACCTGCACGTCCAGCGGGGTCTCGGAGACCTCGTCCATGAACAGGGTCCCGGTGTCGGCCAGCTCGAAGAGCCCCGCCCTCCCCTTGTTGGCGCCGGTGAAGGCGCCCTGGGTATGGCCGAAGAGCTCGCTCTCGGCCGTGTTTATGTTGAGCCTGCCGCAGTTGACCGTGACGAACGGCTTGTCGGCGCGGGGGCTCGCGTCGTGGACGGCGCGGGAGATCAGCTCCTTGCCGGTGCCGCTCTCGCCGTAGATGAGGACATGCTCCTCCGCGGGTCCCCAGCGCCTGACCACGTCGAGCACCTTGAGAAGGGCCGGGCTCCGCCCCACNNAGCTCGTCCAGCTTCACCGGCTTGGTCAGGTAGTCGTAGGCGCCGTACTTGATGCACTCGACCGCGGTCTCGATGGAGCCGTGGCCGGTGAACATGATGATCTCGGGAACGATGGTCTCCGCGCGCATCTGGCGCAGCGTCTCGATGCCGTCCACACCGGGCATCTTGACGTCCAGGAGCACCACGTTGAAGTTCTCCTCGCGGTACCTCCTGAGGCCGTCCTCGCCGTCGACGGCCACCTCGACCTTGTAGCCGCTGCGGGTAAGCTCCATCTGCAGCAGCTCCCTCAGTGCCCTGTCGTCCTCCACAACCAGGACCTTGGCCCCTTTTCCCTTGGTTAATCCCGGCATAACGGCATCCTCACGGTGAAAGTAGATCCCTGACCTTGTTGGCTCTCCACCTGTATCTCCCCCCCCTGTTTCTTCACGATGTTGTAGGTGATGGCGAGCCCGAGCCCCAGCCCCTGCCCTACCGTCTTTGTGGTGAAAAACGGGTTCCAGATCTGGTCCAGCTGCTGCGGGGCGATGCCGCAGCCGCTGTCCCTGATGCACGCCACCCCCATGCCGTCGGCGACGTAGGTGCTGATCTCGATCTCCCCCGGGCCGCTGATCGACTGGTGCGCGTTCAGGAGCAGGTTCATGAAAACCTGCCTCAGCCCTGAATCCTCCGCCAGGACCGGCGGCAGGTCGTGCTGCAGGGAACAGTTGATCTCGACCTGCTCGTAGCGCGACTTGTAGCGGACCAGCTCGAGCACCTCCCGCAGCACCAGGTTCAGGTCCACCATCCCCGCCCCCCCCTGGGGCTTTCGCGAAAAGGTGAGCAGGCTGTCTATGATCCCCTTGCAGCGGTAGGTCTCCTTCATGATCACTTCCAGGTACTTCTGGAACACCTGGAGCCTGTCGTCATCCGAGAGCCACTTCTCGTCCCTGAAGCGCCTGAGGAGCGCCTCGGCGTACCCCGCCACGGAGGCGAGCGGGTTGTTGATCTCGTGGGCGACGCCTGCGGCCAAGACGCCTATGCTCGACATCTTCTCGGCCTGCACCAGCTGGAGTTCCTGGATGCGCCGGTCGGTCACGTCGCGCAGGAAGAGGAGCGCCCGGTGCTCCCCCAGGTTCTCCTCGATCGGCGTGACGGTGGCGTCGAAGTACCTGGTTTCCCTGTGCGACCCCGTGGAGGTGAAGGAGAGCTGGACGCTTTCCCCCCGCAGGGCCCGCTCCACCGGGCAGTGCCCCGGATCTGAGGGGAGCGCCGGGTGGAACAGCTCGCCGCAGGGGCTGCCGATCACCGTCTCTTCCGGGAAGAGGCTCGGACAGACGCGGTTTCTGTACTGGACGCAGCCGTTGCCGTCGTAAATGACCACGCCGTCGCAGATGGAGTCGAACACCGCCTGGAGTTCCCTGGTCCGGGAGCGAAGGCCGTGGTTCGCCGCCTCCAGTTCCTGGATCTTCTGCTTCACCTCGGAGTAGTAGCCGATCTTGGAACTCTCCAGACCGAGCAGGCGGTCGAGGCTCGCCTCGTCGACTGAGCTGCGCAGGATCTTGGTCATCAGAACGCTTTCTCCAGGATGCCGAGCAGGTCGTTGAAGTCCGCCTGGCGCGGCGATGTGATCAGGCAGGCGTCCTCCAGCGCGTTGCGCGCGAGTTTCGGGAGGTCCTCCCGCTGCACGCCGAGGCTCCTCAGGCTGCGCGGCGCGCCGCACGCCTCCAGAAGCGCATCGACCTCGCCCTGCACCACCTCCGCCACCACCTTCTCGTCGTCGGCGCCCTTGCAACCGAGCCCCCAGGCAAGCTCCGGGAGCTTCTCGGTCACCACCGGGAGATCGTAGCGGATCACCTCCGGGAGGAGCACCGCGTTGATGCTGCCGTGGTTGGCGTTGTAGAAACCGCCGATGGGATGCGCCAGGGCATGGACGATGCCGAGGAGCGAGTTGGAGAAGGCCATCCCCGCGTGCAGGCTGGCCCGGGAGAGGTTCTCCATGGCATCCGGGGTCTGCTCGTGCACCGCCTCGACCAGGTTCCCCTTCAAAAGGCGTATCGCCTTCACGGCGTGGACATCGGTCAGGGTGGTGGCGGCGATGGAGAAGAAGGCCTCCAGGGCGTGGGAGAGCGCGTCGGTGGCGGTGGTGCAGATGTATTCCTCGGGAAGCGTCTTCAAGGTATCGGGATCGGTGAGGCTGATGTTGGGGGCGACGCAGCGGCTCATGATGGTGAGCTTGCAGCGCTTCTCCGTATCGCTGATGATGGCGAACTGGGAGACGTCGGAGCCGGTACCGCAGGTGGTCGGGCAGAGCACCATGGGGGGAAGCGGCCTGACGATCCGGTCGGTCCCCTCGAAATCCCGGATCCTGCCGCCGTTGGCGGAGAGGATGGCGATCCCCTTGGCCGCGTCCATGGCGCTGCCGCCGCCAAGTCCCACGATCACGTCCGCCCCGTGGCGCAGGTACTCCCGCGCCCCCTCCTCGACCTCGTGGTCCTTGGGGTTGATGCTGACCTGGTCGAAATAGACGAACTCCAGCCCCGCCTGCAGCAGGCTTTTCATGACCTGGTCCACCCATCCCGCCTCGAAGAGCCCCTGGTCGCTGACCAGGAAGATCTTGCGCCCCCCGAGCCTGCGGGCGCAGCAGCCGACCTGCGACAGCATACCCCGTCCGAAAACGATTTCGGGAACCTCAAACTTATAGTGAGACATCAGGTTCGTCCCTTCGGACATCGACGGCTCCTTCCTGAAAAACGGCGTTGAAAAGCTCTGCTGCACCCGCCTCGCCTCGCGCCTGGCGGCGGAACCAACCCGTATACACTAGCAAATGCCATGCCATAGTGTCAAACGGAGTTTTATGGAACCACGACAAGCTGGATCGAGGACCCGGCACCGGCACGGTTACCTCCACTGCGGCAGCGGCTTCGGCTGCGGCGGGGAAAATGAGCTGTGCAAATACTCCACGCTGTAGCGGTTATCCCCACGCCAGCCAACATACCGTTTTTAAATGATTATTTTCCAATTCGCCCCATAACTACCCACAAGGAAGGAGGAGGCAGCCCCTCGAAGCGGGTCTGTCCATCGTTTCAGGCCTTGATAAATCAGCGTTTTATGATTTGGCACCGTGGTTGCAAACCGCCCCAGCACTGCTAACCAGGGCGTCCCGTGCAACCGCAAAGTACGGGAGAGTTCCTTCCCGCTCAGCAACAGTAAACCTGCAGTTCAGAACCATCCACGGCGTTCCGCAGGGGCCGCCGTGGCAGTGGGGCAAAGGTAGCCGGGAGCCGTCCATGCCCAGCGCCGAAATGCCCGCCGGCGGCCAAGGCGCTTTCGTCGCGACTCGGTTCCTCTGCAGGCATGCAATCACGTTTTCTATCAAAGGGAGGCACTAAATGTTTAAAACATCAGTTTCGCTACTGGCTGCGGCCCTGCTCTTCGCGATCACCGTCAACACGGCGAGCGCCGAGATCGCCCTGACCGGCAGCAAGGCCGACAACAAGAGCTGGTACTTCAGTACCGACGGGTTCCTGAACACCTTCCTGGTCTACGAGGACGCCGACGCAAGACCCGCCGGAGTTCTGGGCGGGACCATTGCGGCCGGGAAATCGACCAGCATCAGGACCGGCCTTCTGCCGGGGATGATCGGCTTCAACGTCAAGGCGCCCCAAACCAACGGCATAGACATGACCGCGCGCGTCGCCTTCTACCCCCAGATCCAGAACGCGGGGACCAGGACCAACTTCAACAGCCAGATCGACACACGCGAACTCTGGTTCTCGGCCGACGGCAAGTTCGGGCAGGTGCTGGCCGGCAAGGCGCTCAACCTGTTCCAGGGCAAGAGCATCCTGACCGACATGTCGCTCTTCGGCGTCGGCTCCACCGGCGGCCCCAACAGCCCCGGCACGACGCTCGGGCACATCGGCACCGGCTACCTCTACGCGCAGTTCGGGCCGAACATCCGCTACACGACGCCCGACCTAGGCGGCTTCAAATTCGCCGTGAGTCTCGTCGACCCGAGCCAGATCGCAGGCAGCGGCGTGGCTGCCACCATCAAGGAGACCCCCGGCGTCGAGACCGAACTGAGCTACGGGACCTCGTTCTCGGGCGGGACGGCACAGGCCTGGGTCAACACCCTGTACCAGAAGGCCAAGTTCGTGGACGAAACCATGGGCAGCGTCGTCGCTGCCGGCGTTTCCGGCGGCGTGCAGGCCTTCTACAAAGGGGCGGAGGTCATGGCCTCCGGCTTCACCGGACAGGGGCTCGGCTCCATCCTGCTCCTCGACGTCGACTCGCTGGACGCGGTCGGCAAGGAGCGCAAGAGCGCCGGCTTCCTGGTCCAGACCACCTACAAGTTCGACTCCACCGGCACCAAGCTCGGCGTCAACTACGGCATGAACAGGATGCAGGAGACCGATAACGACGAGGCCACCCGCATCTCGACCGGGGCCCGTCTCAAGGAGGCGTCCGCCGCCGTGGTCGGCATCTACCAGAACATCACCCCGGTCTGGCAGGTGATGGGCGAGTACACCCACACCACCAACAAGTGGTTCAACGCTGCCGAGCAGAAATCGGATGCCTTCACCGTCGGCACCTTCTTCTTCTTCTAACCCATCAACAGGAGACCACCATGCCAAAGTACGTTATAGAGCGCGAGCTTCCGGGGGCGGGAAACCTGCCGGCCGAGACGCTGCAGGCGATATCGCAGAAATCATGCGGTGTCCTGAATGGGCTGGGCCCGCAGATACAGTGGGTGCAGAGCTATGTTACGGATGACAAGATCTACTGCATCTACATAGCTCCTGACAAGGACACGGTACTGGAGCACGCCAGACAGGGGGGATTTCCCGCCAACAGCGTCGCCCAGGTCCGTGCCGTAATCGACCCGACGACGGCCGAATGATGTCGCGGCCATAGCTCTCCTTTCCACGGCCGGCAACGGAGCCAGCCGTCAGGAGATTCAACGACGTAAGGAGAAACGTATGACGTTAGCTCTGCTTGTTTTGATCAGCATCATGTGGGTTCCGGTAGGCTTGTTCTTCCTCGGTTACGGCGAGGCCAAGAGCACCGGTTTTGTGAGTGCGGTGGTTGGGGTACTGGTCGTCATTGGCGCCACCCTTCAGGCCGCGGTTTTTACCGACCCCTTCACGGCGGGCCTGCTCTTCGTGTTCGGCGTCCTGTACCTCCAGACCGGACACGCCCTGCTGACCGGGGTTGAGGACCTGCGCACCGTGGGCAACGGCGCCTTCCTGGTCGGCGTGGTCTGCGCGATCTACGCCTTCTTCTTCGCTACCGGCGGCGGCCACAAGGCCGATGGAAGCACCATCATCGGCGTCACTCCCTACCTTGCCTTCATGAACGCCACCTTCGTCGTCATCTGCCTCACCGTGACGGGTGTGACCTACGGCAAGATCAACCCGAAAGTCGCCGCGGTGATGTTCCTGGTCCTTACCTGCACCTGTCTGCTGACCCCCGCTTTCGGGCTCATGGGGTACGGGAAGCTCCCTTTCTGATGGATTGAAGGAACGGGAAAAAAAGCCTGAGCAGAAACGGAGCCGGGACGCGGTTGTCATAGCTTCGGATCTCACACTCTGCACTGAGCCGAAAAGGGCCAGGGGAAACATGCTCCCCTGGCCTTTTTTCCGTTATGAGATCAAAGAGCCATACCGTATACATTTTCGCTTGCTTCGTAAAACAGGGAGAGTATTATGAATGTCAAACGAACGTTTGACTAGCTCCCATCAACCGGATCAGCAAACCAGGAGCGATAATGGCAGAGAATGACTGCCGGTCACAATTGATCGCGGCCGCCACCCCCCTTTTCGCCGCGAAGGGGTTCCACGGGGTCGGCGTCAGGGAACTCGCCGCAGCCGCCGGCGTGAACATCTCCATGATTTCCTATTACTTCAAGGGGAAGGAGGGGTTGTACGCGGCGGTGCTGAGCGAGCAGTTCTCCACGCTGAAAAGTGTGGCCCAGCTCGCTACGGCGCAGGGCGACCCGCTGGCGAAGTTCGAACTCTACGTGCGCGCCACCGTGGCGCGCTACCGCAAGACCCCGTACCTGCTCCGCTTCTACACCAGCGAACTCACCAACCCCACCCCCTGCTTCGAAAGCATCGTCAAGCCGGCAATCCGCGGGGTGCTGCGGGTACTGCTGGACAACTTTTACGAAGGGGTGTCCAGCAGGCAGTTCCGCTCCGACCTCAACCCCGCCGACACCGTGCTGGCACTGGCCGGGATGATCAACTTCTACTTCCTTCTGGAACCGGCTACCGCCGAGATGGTGGACCATGCTCCGGAGCGCGACGAGGAACTGATACGCCACGTCATGGAACTCCTCGCCCGCGGCATCCTCGCCTGAGTTCTTTTTTTTGGCTTGTATTCAAACAAACGTTTGAATCATAGAGAACGCCAATCATGGCAGGGAAAGGAGGCTGTAATGAAAGGGAGGGGGTAGTTGAAACATTGAAAGGTAATGCACCGCCCGCAATGTCACAACCTACTGAAGGAGGAAATCATGTCATCAAAAGCGAACACGACCATCAGGATGTTTGGCGCCCTGCACACCATCAGGAAAGACCGAGGACTGGCAACGGAGGCGGAGGTCACCGTCCCGCAGGGGGGATGCGCCGCGTCGGCCATCGCCAGGGAACTCGAACTCCCCTTTGACAAGATCGAGGCGGTTTTCGTGAACCGCAAGGTCTACGCGCTGGATCACGTCGTCCAGCCGGGCGACCGGGTGGCGTTCATCCCGACCGGTATCCCGGGGTCGGCCCGCCTGCTCCTCGGGATCGACAGCGCCGGTCAAAGCGCCAAGTCGATCAGCTAGAGCGGAAGAGATCAGCACTTACAGCCAGCCGCCCGGTATCACTTCACCGGGCGGCTTTTCTTATGCCCTCATCAGGGTATGCAACCAGTTTATTGTTCCTACGCTCCAGCGTGGGAACACATTGCATGACGCTCCCGCGTCGGGTTTTCCTTACTGACGGGGTCTAGAGACGCCAGGCCTTTAGCTGACGCTGGAGCGTCTAGGGCTTTGCATTCCCACGCTGGAGCATGGGAACGATGAACTATCATCACCAATCCGGATTTTTTATGGGTCTTCCCAACCGCCTGCGTCGTGGCCTGCTGTCATCTGCCTCCAATGAGGAAATTATGGACAAAAATCCAGTTAACCCGGGCATCGCGCGCTTCTTCCCTGTAGACAAATGTCGCAAATGAGGAATAACACCACATCGGCGCCGGGGTCCCTGCTGCCGCGTTCAGCCCCACTCCCCCCTGGGGCAACTCCGGTGAAAAACCTCCTTCCGCAATTCCGGCACCTTAGCCGACCTCCCCGGATCGTAGTCCCGCGAAGAACTCCCGCAAAAAAGTATACGGTGGCAGAGATATTGCTATATCCCTAATCCAGCCGGCCTGCGCGCCGGTAGTCTGCTTACCAACCAGGGTGGGATACCGAATATGCAATCGTCGAAAAAAGCGAAGATGGAACTCTCCAACAAGACGATGAACGTCGACTTCGTGAAAAAGGTGGAGATCCTTTCCGGCAGCTCGGTGCGGCGCTGCTTCCAGTGCGGCAAGTGCTCCGCCGGCTGCCCAATGACGTCCTTCATGGAGCACCCCCCGAACCGGGTGGTCCGGCTGCTGCAACTGGGACAGGGACAGCGCGTCCTGGCCGGCCGTTCCATCTGGTACTGCGTCTCCTGCGAAACCTGCACCACCCGCTGCCCCAACAAGGTGGACCTGGCGGCCATCATGGACGCTCTCAGGAAACTCTCCTGGGACGCGGACGGCCCCTCCAAGGAGAGCTACGTCCAACTCGCCAACCGTCTCTTCATCGAGAACATCCGCACCTACGGCAGGCAGTACGAACTCAGGCTCGGCGCCGCCTTCAACATGAAGAGCGGCCAGTTCCTGAAAGACCTGATGCTCGGGCCTAAGCTCATCTCCAAGGGGAAGCTGAAGGTGTTCCACTCAAAGAACAAGAACATTGCCGAAATCGAAAAGATCTTCCGGAGGATCGAGGAGATGCGCAAGAAAGGGGAAGCGCTGTGACCGCACACAAGAAACATCTGAATTATTCCTTTTACCCCGGGTGTTCGCTGCACGCCTCCGGGCGGGAATACGACATCTCCACCCGCGCCGCCTTCAAGGCCCTGAACGTCGGGCTCAAGGATGTGCCGGACTGGTTCTGCTGCGGCGCCACGCCGGCTCACAACGTGGACGAACTGCTGTCCCTGTCGCTTTGCGCCAAGAACCTCTCCATGGCCGAGCAGGTGGAGGGGGATCTTGCCGTCGCCTGCGCCGCGTGTTTCTCGCGTCTCAAGACCACGCAGCACCACCTGAAACAGGATGACAACAAGCGCAAGCTGGTGGAGATGGCCATCGACGGCCCGGCGCCCATGGGCAAGCCGGTGAAGCACATCCTGGAGATCCTGGCCCGCGACCTAGGTCTCGCCCATCTTGAGGACTCGGTGAAAAAGCCTCTCATGGGACTCAAGGTCGCCTGCTATTACGGCTGTCTCCTGACCCGCCCCCCCCATGTGCCGGATCTCGACGACTGCGAGGACCCGAGCATCATGGAGGACATCCTGCGCGCCCTGGGGGCGGAGCCTGTGAAATGGTCGCACCGGATGGAGTGCTGCGGCGCCAACTTCACCCTGTCGCGCCCGGGCGTGGTGCTGAAGCTCTCCGGCGCCATCCTGGAGTCGGCTCAATTAGCAGGTGCGGAGTGCATCATGGTCGCCTGCCCTCTATGTCACAGCAACCTGGACGTGCGCCAGGAGGATATCGAGGATAAAAGCAGCAGCGCCTACGGCACCCCCATTTTCTACATCACCCAACTGGTTGCCTTGGCCCTGGGGGTATCGGCAGGCAAGCTAGGTTTCGAGAGCGTGATAGTCGACCCGCGGCCGTTACTGAATAAAAAACAGCTGATCTAACCCCGGAAGGGGCGCGGCTGAACGTAGAGGAATATATGTCCAGAATCGGCGTTTTTGTTTGCCACTGCGGTGAGAATATCTCCCGGACGGTGGATGTGGAGCAGGTGGCCAAGGCCGCGGGGGAGATCCCGGGGGTGGCGTTTTCCTGCGATTACAAGTACATGTGCTCGGACCCGGGGCAGAACCTTTTGAAGAAGGCGATCGCCGAGCACGACCTGGACGGCGTGGTGGTGGCGGCCTGCAGCCCGCGCATGCACGAGAAGACCTTCAGGAAGGCGGCTACCGCGGCGGGGCTGAACCCGTACCTGTGCGACATGGCCAACATCCGCGAGCACTGCTCCTGGGTGCACGAGGACAAACCGCTGGCGACGGCCAAGGCGTCCGACATCGTCAAGCTCATGGTGGAGCGGGTGAAGCGCGGCAAGTCGCTCGCGCCGATCACCGTGCCGGTAACCAAGCGCGCCCTGGTGATAGGGGGCGGCATCGCCGGCATCCAGGCGGCCCTCGACATCGCCGACTCGGGGCACCAGGTGCTCCTGGTGGAGCGCGAGCCCTCCATCGGCGGGCACATGGCGCAGCTCTCCGAGACCTTCCCGACGCTCGACTGCTCGCAGTGCATCATGACGCCGAAGATGGTCGACGTGGCGAACCANNACCTACGCGGAGATCGAAAAGGTCGACGGCTACATCGGCAACTTCTCGGTCACCGTCCGCAGGAAGGCGCGCTCGGTCGACGAGGACAAGTGCACCGGCTGCGGCATCTGCATGACCAAGTGCCCCAAGAAGAAGATCCCCAACGAGTTCGACCAGGGGCACGGCATGCGTCCCGCCATCTACGT